>NZ_JBDZYF010000004.1:0-268010 GCF_040329495.1 Ruegeria sp. SCP10 | reverse complement strand
TCAACAACCTCAGATGCCCCCAGTCTCTCCTGAGCGTCTCAACCGTCTCTCCGGCCCGTCTCCGCCATCTAAAGCGTCCCAACAACAACCTCAGCGCCGCCGGTGAAGGGGGTTCTAAGCATAACAAACATAAGCCGCAAGCAGAAAATTACATCTTGGCGCATTTTTTTGCACATTCAAAAATAAACTATAAATAACAGATTGTTAGCATCCATCGACGTACTGAAATACAGGCATAATCCAGGGGTATGTCGCCTTGAACCCCAAGCAGCTCTTTTGTTCGCCAATGGCTTGGCACAACATATTGGGGCTCAGCGGCATCCGGGCCCAAGACGGTGCGGCTCGAAACACCGAGTCGAAACTCTGTGAACCACCGATTCATCACGCGCGCTGCACAAAAAAGATCAATCTGGCTCGATGGGTGCGAGAAAATACTTCGCAAAACCCCATAGGACGATCAGCATATGAACAGACCTTGCGCATTTGCGCCTGATACGGTCTGCTCCTGCCTGAGCAGGTGCAATTCAAGACGTGGTGTATATGACCCTCACCCTTTCTTATCCGATGGTACGCAATGTCGGCTTTGATGGTGTACTGGTCACCTTTGCCGAAACCATGTCAGATCCCGCGAACCGCGCAGCCCTGTCGTTCCGGGCCGAGGTTGAGCGGCTGGACCTCGATGGGGTGTTGGAGACATCGGCCACGCTTGGGTCCGCTTATCTTCGGCTTGATCCGGCCCGGGTGACCCACGCGGATATGGCAGGCACCCTCAAGGAACTGCTGAAGACAAGGGACTGGTACAATACTCCCCTCCCCTCAGGTCGAAAGCTATGGCGGGTGCCTACGGTCTATGGCACGGACCTCGCTCCGCAACTCGAGGATGCGGCACAGGCGGCAGGTCTGAGCCCCACCGAAGCAGTGCGGCGGCTGAGTCATTCTAAGGTACGTGTTTTGACAATCGGGTTCGCGCCGGGCCAGCCCTATCTCGGGCCACTCGGGCCCGAGTTCAACATCCCAAGACTGCAAGACTTGACACCCATGGTCCCCGAAGGCGCCCTGGTGCTGGCCATATCTCAGTTCGTTCTGTTTTCCGGCCCCACGCCAACCGGATGGCGGCATATCGGTCAGACGGCTTTCCGTTGTTTTCGACCCGATATGACAGAGACATTCACCCTAGCACCCGGAGATGAGCTGCTGTTCGAACCGGTATCGCGTGATGATCTGGAGCGTATCCGCGCCAACAATGACGACGGGCTTGGTGGCGCGACCTTCCAAGAGATCACGCCATGAGCCTGATCGTCCGACGCATCGGCCCCGCCTGCACCATTCAGGATCAAGGGCGCGTGGGGTATCTCGATCAGGGGCTTTCGCGATCCGGGGTGGCTGACATATTAGCGCTGCATGAAGGGGCGGTGTTACTGGGTCAAAGCCCAGACTTTGCGGCCTTGGAAATGGCAGGCATGGGTGGCGAATTCGAAGCCACCCAACCCGTGCGGATTGCGCTAACTGGTGCGCCAATGCAAGCCAATATCGACGGGGCTGCGATTGTCTGGAATGCATCGCATCATCTGGAACCGGGGCAGCGCCTGACAGTTGGCGCGGCATTGCAGGGCAGCTATGGCTACCTGCATCTGGGGGGGGGGATCGACAGTGAGATGTTCCTCGGTTCTCGGTCAACCCACCTGACCGCCAAGGTCGGTCGCTCGGTCAAGGCAGGCGATACCCTGCCTGCCGGGCCAGACACGGGCGAGACCGGATTTAAGCTGCCGCCTGCTGATCGTTTTGATGGCTGTACGCTGCGCGTTCTTGAAAGCTTTCAAACCCCTCTCTTTGATACGGACACTCTGACCCGGTTTACTCGAACCGAATTCAAACGGGGAACGCGCGCCAACCGCATGGGAATGCAATTGGAAAGCAATGGTGAAGGGTTCGCTGCCAAGGATCAACTGAACATCCTGTCAGAGGTCATAACCCCCGGCGACGTCCAGATGACCGGAACCGGCAACCCGTTCATCCTGCTGCCCGAATGCCAGACAACCGGTGGCTACCCTCGGATCGCCACTGTTCTGCCCTGCGACATGCCGCGCGCGGTGCAGGTACCGGCGGGCGGGATGATCCGTTTCGAATTCGTATCTCTGGAAGAGGCCATGCAGTTAGACGCCGCCTTTCGATCCGATCTGGCCCGGTTGCCGGGGCGTATCGAGCCACTCATACGTGACCCGCATGACATTGCGGACCTGTTGTCCTACCAATTGATCGGCGGAGTGATCTCTGCCACCGACTAAGGAGACCTGTTGATGCCGCGCGTGGATCTGAATGCCGATATGGGCGAAAGCTTTGGCCCCTGGAACATGGGTGATGACACAACCCTGCTGAAGATCATCACCTCGGCCAATATCGCCTGCGGGTTTCACGCCGGCGACTGGGACGTGATGGCCAAGACGATGACATTGGCGGCCGAGAACGGTGTCGGCATCGGCGCGCATCCGGGCTTTCCCGATCTTCAGGGCTTTGGCCGTCGCAATATGAAACTGCCCCATGACAGCCTGCGCAATCTGGTGCGGTATCAACTGGGCGCGGCGATGGGCATGGCGGCAGCTGTTGGCACCAAAGTGCGGCACCTGAAACTGCATGGCGCTCTGGCCAATATGTGCTCGGTCGATATCGACATGGCGCGGGCCTGCTATCAGGGGGCGCTGGATGTTGATCCGGACATCATCATCATGGTGCTGGCGGTGACAAAACAGGAAGCGGCGGTGCGCGAACTTGGCTGCAAATGGGTGGGCGAGATCTTCGCCGACCGTGGCTATAACGACGATGGCACTCTGGTCGATCGCAGCCTGCCCGGCGCGGTGATTCATGACCCCGAGATCGCCGGGTCGCGCATCCTGAACATGGTCCGCGAAGGGGCGATTATCACCGAATCTGGCAAACACCTTGAGACCGCAATCGATACGATCTGTCTGCACGGCGACGGGCCAACGGCAGTGCAGATCGCCCGTTCAGTCCGCGAAAATCTGATCGCGGGCGGGGTCGAGGTGACAAAATTCACTCGATAGACATCTGGGCGTAATCCGGAAGACCTAAAGTCTGGATGTTGCCCGAACGGGGTTCAGCGCCTAGCATGCATCCAAGTGCATGTTCTGAATACTGTTATTCCAGCCAATTTGGCCCGGCCATTGCGCATGCAGCCGGATACCCCGCAAGGAGGCGCGCATGTCTTTTGATCTGATGTCTTACGAACCGCGAGGCGACAAGAAGAACTCGGACTTCTTTCACGAATATCTGCCGATGATCTACGAGCGGCGAACCAGCTCGGGCATCGCCGATCAGGTCGGACCGATGCGTGCGATTGTCATTCAGGTCGAAACCACCGCCCTGTTCGATACGATGCTCGAACTTTATGTCATGACCCCCTATCGCCATTCGGCCAGCCATCTGGGCCGGACACATAAATTCTCGGTCCTGCATTCGCATGCCAACTACCCGGCGCTGATCCTGATGGCCCCGCTGAGCGATGGGTTTGAAGACTTCATTCCCCGGATCAACCGTATGTATCCGCTCGCCCGCAAAACCCCACAAACCCGTTACGTCGGAGAGATCTTTGCCGCGAGCGATCTGAACGCACTGACCAAGACGCTCGAAGATCAGAACATCCGGTTTGAGTATTCCGGCGACACCGAAAACCCGTTTTACACTCTGGATGGCTTCCGTTTCACCACACCTTCAGATTTCACCTGCAATCGCGTTGGATACTCCACGCTGGATTTCAACGACCCCGACAGCCTTGGCCTTGGGGATCGAGTGCTGCTCAGCGATGCTGAAAAGGCAAAGCTTGAGGAAGCAGCCGCATTCGGCAATGACAGCAACATCGCGCCATTGATGCTGGGCATTGACCACCTTGCCACGCGGGTTCTGGCGGGTGAACGAGAAGATGCGATCCTCGAATTTCTGACGATGGTACCCTACTATTTCTGGGGCGCATACAACATCTTTGACATGAATTCCTCGACCAATGTGAACCGCAACGCCAATGTGGATGATGACAAGAAATCCCCGGCCAAAGTGTTCACCGCAAACAACACGCCGTCTTTCGTGAATTCTTTTGCGAAGCTGCCGATGCCAACCGAAGACTTTGTGCGCAATTTTGGCCGCCGCCTACATCATATGGCCGTCGAGATTCAGGATGGGGACCATGGCGCGGGTAAAAAGAATGTCGATTTTGTCGTCAATACACTGAAGGACAAAGGTGTGCCGTTCCTGGCGCACGTGGTCGGGGAATGCAAAGACGACCCGAACCTGAAACAGATCTTCTCGAAGCATTCGAAATGCACGCTGCTGATCACCGAATATATCGAACGCTGCCACCACTATGATGGGTTCTTCACCAAGGATAACGTGGCAGCCCTGACCGCAGCGGCGGGACAAGACGAACAATATGAACATGGTCACGTATTCGACTGAGAGCCTGAGATGAAAAAAGGGCTGCGAAACGCCGCAGCCCAGACCCATCAGGAGAGAGAATGTCGGATCTTATGACGGCCCGATCATGAAACAGGTGACATTGCGCGCCTGAAGGCGACGGCAGGCCAGATCGGCCTGTTCCCGGGTCATGCCCTGAAACGTTGCCTCGAACCCTTTCGAGCTTTGGCTGACCTTGCGCAGCGTGCCTTCCAAAGTGGTCATTTCTGACAACGCCGTTTTCAGCAGGATTTTCTCGGCCTCATAGCGCGAGGTGTAGCGGCCCACATTCACGCCCCATAGATGCCCGCCAGATGTGGACAGACGGGTCACAACCTCTTGTTCGGGTTCCGGCTGCTCAGCGGGCTCAGCTTGTGCCACGGTCAAGTTCTCAGGCCGCAAGGCTGGGCGCGTGTCCGAGCTTTCGACCGGAGGGGCTGTTGGCGCTATGTCGGCCTCGGCGATTGCTGCGGCAATACCGTCCTGGATGCGATCCCGGTTCTGGTTCGCGGTTTCAACAACGGCGCTGGCGACCTGTGTGGCAACGGGACGAATAACTGGGCGCAGGCTTGCCTTGGGCGCACCGCTGACAGCCGCCACCTGGGTCGAGCCGCCAAGACCCGTGTTGCCCGCATAAGCAGGTCGTCCGGGTTTGCGAATGGGCGCACGCGACGGGGCGCGACGGAAGCCCATATCCAACAGCTCGGCAACCTTCGCGTTCCGAGACGCGCCCGACTTGCCACCAAATACGGTTGCGATGATGCGCTCATCCTTGCGCTTGGCCGACGCAACGAGGTTGAAGCCTGCAGCGCGGGTATATCCCGTCTTGATCCCGTCCGCACCGCGATACGCGGCAAGCAGGCGGCGGTTCGTGTTCGGAACAGTCTTGATCCCGGCATTGGTCGATTGGCGCGAGAACAGGTTATAGTATTGCGGATAATCATACAGCAGGTGACGCCCCAGCGTGGTCATATCGCGCGCGGTAGACAAATGCCCCGCCTCGGTCAGACCATGAGCGTTCTTGAAGGTCGTGCGGCTCATCCCCATCGCCTTGGCGGTCCGGGTCATGCGACGCGCAAACGCGGCCTCGGATCCGCTCAGCGCGATGCCAATGGCAGTGGCTGCGTCATTGGCCGATTTCACAGCCGCTGCGCGGATGAGATACCGAAACGCAATCGTTTGACCGGAACGTAACCCAAGCTTCGACGGCGGCTCGGCTGCCGCTGCTTTGGTGATACGAACCGGCGTGTCCAGCGTGATCTCGCCATTCCGAACCGCTTCAAACGCTATATACAGCGTCATCATCTTGGTCAGTGACGCCGGATGCAGCCGAGTATCGGCGTTGCGCGAATGAAGGACCTCTCCGGTCCGGGCGTCGATCACCATAGCCGCATAAGGTGCCGCCAAAGATTTAAACGGCGCAAAAGAAAGCACCATCATCAATACGATGAGAAATAAGCCCATTCGGGCCGGAACTGTCCGCCGAACCTGCACGATCTTTGCCTCTGTCTGCCTCGCGCCGCCGGGTTTTCCCGGTCAGCTAGATTTTATTCTGCTTAGCGGCAAGGCTAACACAGAGGCCTTTTGAAATAAACCGAAAGCTGTGGTTTTTGCGGTTTCGTTGCGGTGCAAAAAGAGTGCTATATCTAGCTGTGCGATGCGTCCTGAACACTAGATCGGGGGCATTTCGGGGAACGCCGCAATCCACTCGCGGATTTTTCTTTGACTGAGGCCAAACAGCAACATCAACAGATCGCGCTAAGCAAATCACTCAGACCGCCTAAATCACGCAGCTCTCGGAATCTCTTGGCGTCGACGGGGGCATCCGCATGCTCGACCTCCCAAACCAGACCGTGCGGCACGTAAACGCCCCAGCAACCAGCCTGTATCGGGGCGACAACATCGGACCTCATTGAATTCCCGATCATCATCGCCGCAGCCGGGCCATCACCATGGGCCTCAAAGATCGCTCGATAGGTGTCCGAGGTCTTTTCCGACACAATCTCAACCGCATCGAACAATTCACCCAGACCTGACTGGGCCAGTTTGCGCTCCTGATCAATCAGATCGCCCTTGGTGATCAATACCACGCGATGGGCTTTTGCAGCTTCTTCGATGGCGTGCTGAGCATGCGGCAAAAGCTCGATTGGATGGGCCAGCATTTCCTGCCCGGCTTCGATTAATTGACGGATCACCGAGGCGGGAACGCGATCTTCGGTCACTTCAATAGCGGTTTCGATCATCGACAGAACAAAGCCTTTGATACCATAGCCATAGTGCCGGATATTGCGCTTTTCCGCCTCCAGAAGACGCTCCATTAGATGGTCATGTTCGGCATGATCGGACAAAAGCGATGTAAAATGCGCCTGCGTTAGCTGAAAGAACCGTTCGTTGTGCCACAAGGTGTCGTCAGCATCGAAGCCTATGGTGGTGAGTTTTTGCGTCATCCCGAATACGCCTGCTGCCTCTTTCCTCTGACGGGAACGACGTTATATAAGCGCACAAGTAAACCCAATCCCTGAATCGGACAGTTGCGCGCGATGCTGGAAAACCAATGGATGATGTCTGACAAGTCGGACGACGACGGTGATGCGTCCGTTCTGGTCCAGACGCGCCCAAAAACCAAGCGCCCGCCTTTGTACAAGGTGCTGCTGCTGAACGACGATTACACGCCGATGGAATTTGTCGTTCACGTGCTGGAGCGGTTCTTTGGCATGACCCATGCGCAAGCGTTCGAGATCATGTTGACCGTGCACAAGAAAGGCGTGGCTGTCGTGGGTGTGTTCAGCCATGAGATCGCCGAAACCAAGGTGGGCCAGGTCATGGATTTTGCCCGCAGGCACCAGCACCCTTTGCAATGCACTATGGAACGTGAAGAGTAAGCCCCGCGCTGCTGTTCGACATATTCGGCCATGTCCCCTCGCCTAAACCTTGCCTTGCAAAGCGGTTTGACGCTGTCACAGCCGCTGACCGTATTTGGCCCGACGCCAGATGATGATTTGTCGGGTTTGCCTCGTGAAACGCAAATCGTGCAACCATTCAAACCGTTCCACGATTGTTTTGCAGCGCTTGGGTTCACCGCCGTGCCCGAGGCCATCGGGCCCTGTGAGGATGCAATTGTCCACCTGCCTCGCGCCAAGGCGCTGGCCCGTGCCTTGATCCATCGCGCCTGCAGCCAAGCCACAGGCGTTATCGTTGTCGATGGCGCAAAGACCAACGGTATAGACAGCGTGTTGAAGGACATTCGCAAGCGCGTCGCTGTTGAAGGGCCCCTTTCGAAAGCACATGGCAAGATATTCTGGTTTCAGTCTGATCCTGCAGCGTTTGCGGATTGGGCCGCGCCGGAAACTCAGAGTGTCGATGGATATCAAACTGCACCCGGCGTGTTCTCAGCAGATGGCGTGGACCCCGCCTCGGCGCTGTTGATGCAGAGCTTGCCTGCCAAACTGGGGGGGCACATCGCGGACCTTGGCGCCGGATGGGGGTATCTATCCGCCGAACTTCTGAAACGCGACGAGATCAAGACATTGGATCTTGTCGAGGCAGATCATGCGGCGCTCAACTGCGCGCGGGCTAATGTTAAAGACGACCGGGCCATGTTTCACTGGGCCGATGCGGGCACGTGGGTTGCCGATCCCAGGGATACAATCATCATGAACCCGCCGTTTCATACGTCGCGCAGCGCCGACCCGACCCTTGGTCAGGGCTTTATCGCCTCTGCCGCCCGCAACCTGACCCGCAATGGCGATCTTTGGATGGTTGCCAACCGCCACCTGCCTTATGAAGCCGCGTTGACCGAGCATTTCATCAAGGTTGATGAAGTCGCCGGTGATAATCTGTTCAAGGTGTTTCATGCCTCTCGCCCTCGACGTTGAGGCCCGTTAACCTGCCCACCTAATCAGGAGGATTCGGATGTCCTTTTCCATAGCTGGCAAGACAGCAATCGTGACAGGCGGGGCCAACGGGATCGGGTTGGCCATCGGCCGCCATTTTGCAGATGCCGGGGCCAATGTTGTCTTTGCGGACATGGACGAAAAGCGTCTGGTCGAGGAGCTGGGCGAACAAGCCGATGACAGCAATATTCGATATTTCGCGGGCGATCTGCGTGAAAAGCTGACCATTGCCAACCTGCTGTCAGCTACTTTGGACGCCTTCGATCAGGTCGACATTCTGATCAACGGCGCAAGGCAGGTCATCCCATCTGATCCGCTGGACCCCGATGATGATTCCGTTCGCACGTTGCTGAATCAGAACCTGATGCCTGCACTGCGGCTGAGCCAGCTGGTGGCAAAGCGTATGATCAAGCAATCAGACAATGATGATGACGAAGATCCGGCAGGTTCAATCATCAACCTATCATCTATCGCCGCACGACGAACCCATCCTGATCTGATGGCCTATTCGGTTTCCACGGCGGCTTTGGATCAGATGACACGATCGCTGGCTGTGGCGCTGGCCCCTAGTCGGATTCGCGTGAATTCAATTGCCTTGGGGTCGGTGATGAGTGCCTCGCTCCAGTCGACACTCAAGGAAAACCGGGATTTTCGCGACGATATCGAAAAACACACACCACTGGCTCGCATCGCCGCCCCAACCGAACTGACCGAGACCGCCCAGTTTCTGGCATCCGACGCTGCGGGCTTTATCACTGGTCAAATCCTTACAATTGACGGTGGCCGGACCTTGCTGGACCCTGTCGCGGCCCCGGCTCATTAACACGCCATGTTCGAAAGAGAAAAATCCACCGCATCCGCATGGTTCCGTCAATTGCGTGACGATATTGTTGCCGCGTTCGAAACCCTGGAAGACAGTCACAACATCGGCCCGTTCTCGGATGCCACGCCAGGCCAATTCGAGATCAAGGAAACCAAGCGTCAATCCGAAGATGGCTCGGACGCGGGCGGTGGGCTGATGTCTGTGATGCGCGGCGGGCGTGTGTTTGAGAAGGTCGGCGTAAACGTCTCAACCGTGTACGGCACTTTGGGCGCACGGGCGCAGCGGGCGATGGCTGCCCGCAAAGGCATCCCCGGCATGAAAGACGATCCGCGTTTTTGGGCCTCGGGCATCAGTCTGGTTGCGCATATGCAGAACCCGCATGTTCCGGCGGTCCATATGAACACACGCATGTTCTGGACCCCTCATGCCTGGTGGTTTGGCGGTGGGTCTGACCTGAACCCATGCATCGAATATGATGAAGATACTTCGCATTTTCACGCGACCCAAAAGGCGCATCTGGACCCACATGGCACTGAACACTATCCACGACTGAAGGACTGGGCGGATGAGTATTTCTATATCCCGCACCGAAAACGCGCCCGGGGTGTCGGGGGCATCTTCATGGATGATCACTGCGCCGGGGATTGGAACACCGATTTCGCACTGACACAGGATATTGGTCGCGCGTTTCTACCCTCCTTTGTCCCGCTGGTTGAAAAACGCAGGGTTCAGGCCTTTGGTAATAGTGAAAAGAACACCCAGCTGGTACATCGCGGCCTCTACGCCGAATACAATCTGGTCTACGATCGCGGCACGAAATTTGGCCTTGAAACAGGCCACGATCCGGATGCGGTGTTGATGAGCTTACCGCCGTTGGCGAAATGGGTTTGACCCTCAAAAGCCAAAGTCGATGAAGTTGTCGTAGCAGTAGTTCTGCGCCGAAGAGGCCGACATATTCTCGCCCACGCGCTTAACAGTAATCGAGTATCCCGGGTTCGTATCCGCGCCGGGCGGTGGCGTCAGCGAGAACTGAACTGTTCGCACGCCGGGCTCATAAGCCTTGGAGATGTATATTCTCTGGTTATTTGGCACGCCAAGTGTACGCACCGCATAATCCCCGATTCCACACCAATAGTTGACCGGCGCGGAAGAACCGATTGCTTTGACCTCATATGTTCCGTCTTTCAGAGGTGTAATGTCCGTCCGAAACTGCGGGGTGACATTCAATCCAAATCCAACGGCCCCTGCCAAACTTGGGGCCAAAAGGGTCGCGCCAAGCGCACATATTCTGAACAATGACATAGCAGACGCTCCAAACCAGAACCCGTGTCTGCTCCTAAAAATAGATACTTGAAGCTCCGAGTAAAGCCGACCAACAGCAACGTGACCCTTTGTGTGATGCCGCTTGGGCTGCGTCACAAGATGCGTCCTCCGACATCTTGCGGCGCCAAGGCCACGGTTTTGATCACCGCATAACAGGTCGCCCCGGCCTGCAAGCCCAATGCGTTGACTGAGCGTCGTGTCACCCGCGCAAGAACAACTCCGGCAGGTGTTTTAACCGAGACAATCGCGCCCGGTCCATCGCCTGACCGGATCGTCTCAACCTGTCCACTGAGCACATTCAAAGCCGACAGCCCCTGTGGTGGCTGGCTTGATAGAATGACCTCCTGCGCCGGGATGCGGATGCGCAAGCTCTCACCCACCTGATGTGCGATGCGGGGCAGAAACAGGCGTTCCCCGCCGGCATCCAGCTCGGTCAACCCATCCGAGTGATGTTCTTTGACTCGCACTTGCAAGACCGCTCCGATGGCGCGCACGCCAGCAGGTGCAACTGACGGATCAGACAGGACATCCGAGGCCAGACCATGGCGGGCAACCTTGCCATCCTGCAAAGCCACAACTGATGTCGCAAGCCGCGCCACCTCAGCGGCCGAATGCGTGACGTATAGGATCGGGACCGAAACCTCATCTCTGAGCCGTTCGAAATAGGGCAATATCTCGGCCTTTCGGGCCTCATCCAGCGCTGCCAAGGGTTCATCTGCAAGGATCAAACGGGGGCTGGCAAGCAAAGCACGCCCGATCGCCACACGCTGCTTTTCCCCACCCGATAACAGGGTCGGTCGGCGGCTCAGCAAATGGCCGATGCCCAGCATCTCGATGATCCGATCGGGGTTTTCTTGCCGCGCACCACGCGGCGCAAACCAGCGACCGTAGGACAGATTCTGGCGAACGGTCAGGTGCGGGAACAGTCTCCCTTCCTGAAAGATGTAACCCAGGCGACGCTTATGGGGTGGCAGCCAGTGCTGTGTTTCGGCATCAAACAGAACCCAGTCATCCACGACCGCCCGCCCCGCTTCGGGCCGCAACAGGCCAGCCACTGCGTTCACAACCGTAGTTTTGCCTGATCCCGAACGCCCAAACAGCACAGTTACCCCCTGCGGCGCGTCAAAGGTCAGATCAAGATCGATTCCCGGCAAATGGTGTTTCAGGCGCACAGATAAGCTCATGACCCGGCCACCCTTGCTGCCGCACGGCGCCCCACATATTCAGATAGAAGCAAAGCCCCCATTGCGATGATGATCGAGATCACAACCAAACGGGTGGCGGCCGCTTCGCCCCCTGGCACTTGAAGGAAAGCATAAACGGCCGATGGCAGCGTCTGGGTTTGTCCGGGAATATTAGAGACAAACGTGATCGTCGCCCCGAACTCTCCCATCGCTTTGGCAAAGGCCAGGATCGATCCGGCGATGATCCCGGGCAGGATCATCGGCAAGGTCACAGTCGCAAACACCATCAGCCGCGATGCCCCAAGGGTCGAACCCGCCTGTTCCAACTTTGGATCCACCGCTTCGATCGACAGCCGAATGGCGCGGACCATCAGGGGAAACGCCATGATTCCTGCGGCCAGTGCCGCGCCGGTCCACCGAAAAGCGACAACAATCCCAAGTTCGGCCAGAAACCGGCCCATTGGTCCCTGAACGCCAAATGTCAGCAGCAGCAAGTACCCCGTGACAACAGGCGGCAAGATAAGCGGCAGATGGACCAAACCGTTCAACACCTGACGCCCCGGAAACCGCCATCGGGCTAGCGCGTAGGCCACAAATATCCCGAATGGCAAAGTGGCCAGAGTAGCCCATACCGACACGCGCAGCGACAGCCGAAGCGCTTCCAGTTCAGCCGGGCCCAACCACTCCATCCCGATCACCTGCCCGGCAGGGAAAACCCCTGCTTCAGGAAAACAGACATAGCGTCATTGGTTTGAAGAAACTCCAGAAATGAAGCAGCCTCAGGCGTTGGAACCCGCATCAAGGCTGCAGGGTAGACTATGGGGGGATGCGTCTCGGCTGGTATTTTACTAACAACACTTACCCGTCGGTCTGCGATCGCGTCCGAGCGATAAACAACGCCCAAAGGTGCCGCCCCAGTTGCCACCAGCGCAAGCGCAGCGCGCACATTATCCGTCTGCGCCACCTGCCCTCGAACCGCGCTCCAAAGCCCAAGATTTTCCAGCGCTGACTTGCCATAGATTCCGGCAGGCACCACATCAACCAGCGCCATGGCCAGGTAACCGCCAGCCAGCTCGGTCTCTATATCATAGTCTGAGCTGATGTGTTCGACTGGTGCCTGATCTGAAGCCCCAATCAGAACCAACCCGTTACTCAGCAAACCCACACGCGAAGCCGGATCAATCAATCCTTGATCCTGCAGGAAATCCATCCAATCGGAATTTGCCGAAATGAAAATATTCGCAGGTGCACCCGCCTGAATCTGGCGGGCCAGAACGGATGAAGCTGCATAGGAAACCGTGATGTTCACCCCGGTTTGTGTGCTGTAGGCAGATGCAAGCTCATCCAGCGCCGTTTTCAGGCTGGCAGCGGCAAACACCAAAACACCATCGGCTCCGGCCCGGATCGGAGCCAGAATGAGCGTAGCCAGTACCAAAACCGCCAATACCGCGCGGCGGGTCATTAAGAAAGCCATCCAAACTCCGGGCCGGGAAACGGCCGTCTGGTTCTGGAATATCGGAGGCAATGGGTCAGCCGCAAGCATGTTTCCCACGATCAGGTGGTGTTTGTGATATCTGCTATACCTCGCTTGCGAATGTGGGCGCCTGCCTGCCCTCCGGCCTCAGACCCGGTGACAGTACAGACGGTTTCACTGATCAGAGTAAAACAATCCGATAAAATCCACTCAACCCTCTTGCACCCGCCCACAGGCTTGTCTAAATGCAGCGCTACGGGTGATTAGCTCAGTTGGTAGAGCGCTTCGTTTACACCGAAGATGTCGGGAGTTCGAGTCTCTCATCACCCACCATTCACAACACTTAGGTTCTAGGTACGCCTTTTTCGAACGAGTGCGTTTCATCAGAGAATCTCAGTTGCCCTCCGCGCGGATATCACTGACCCTCCGACCCGCGATTCCCCAATTTTCCAGTGGCACCTCGTCAATCACAACGAATGTCGTTGCGGGGTTTTTGTTGAGCACTTTGTGCATCAGGTCGGTGACGCCGGAAATCAACTGCGCCTTATCTTCGGGTGACGGACCTGTGCCTTCAGGTCCGCCCTCTTGTGTTACCTTGATGTTTACGTAAGGCATCGTCCTAGTCCTTTCTCTCGACAAATGAGAAGACCTTGGTCAGCACGCGCCAACCGTCCTCTAAATTGATCACTGTCAGCAAATCCTGATAGTTGCGTCCCATCATCGTCATGCGTGCCTCGACGATGCCGATCCGGTCGCCTTTGAGAGTGATCCGTTCGATAACTTCCTTGCGCGGATCGCCGCGTGAGGCGGGCGGTGTACGGGCATCGATCCGGTCCATGTAGGCCTCTAGTCCCATCACTTCGTAGGTGCCAAGGGTGCCGTTCACGTAGACCAGATCCTGATGGAACACCGCGCGCAACACATCGCTGTTCGAGTGGTAAAGCCCGTCAAAATAACGTTCCATCACGCTCTGGATTTCATGAACATTGTGAAGCTGCATCACGCCAATCCCTCTGCAATAAAGGCCGCGTTGACAGACTCGCGATCGGCGATGCGATCGACGTAGGCGGCGATGTTAGGCCAGGCTGACAGGTCAATGGCCTTGAAGTTAGCCCAGTAGATCAGAACGAATGTGTAAGCATCCGCAACCGAGAACATCTCGGCGACCAGATAGGACCGCCCGTCAGATAGAACCTTTTCGAGATAGTCGAATTTCGAGCGAACCTTCGCCTCTGCTGCCGCCTTTTCCGCATCTGTTGAGCTATCGGAAAAGAGCGGCCCCCAGGCCTTGTGCAACTCGGCGGCAGCGTAGTTCAGGAATTGCTGCAACCGGGCACGTTCGACGCTTCCAAGCGGCGGAGAATAGGCGTGATCGGCATGGGTATCAGCAATGTGCTGAAGAATGGCTACGCCTTCGCTCAAATACACGCCATCCTCAACTTCAAGCGTTGGTACATAGCCGTTCGCATTGATTTCCTTATAATTTCTTCCGCTTTCCGTTTGCCCCTTGGTGGTGTCAACAGCCTCGATCTCAAATGTCTCACCAACCTCATTCAGCATGATATGGCTGGCCAACGAACAGGCTCCGGCTTTGTAGTACAGTTTCATCTCAACCTCCTTTTCATGAGTGCAGGTCAGAGATAGCAATCAAGTAAAACGATTGATAATATCGTGTTTTCATCATAATGATCTACTACTTAGATCATTAGTAGTGTGACATGACCTTAGACCAGCTCATTGCTTTGGACGCGATTGTTGCCACCGGAACCTTTCGGGCGGCCTCTGAGCGTTTGAACAAAGCGCAATCTGCCGTTAGCCATCAAATCCGAAAGCTGGAGGCTGAACTGCAGTTTGATCTGTTCTCTCGCGAGACCTACCGGCCTAGTCTGACACCCGAGGGTGAGATTTACTTTCGTGAAGCGACGCGTGTGCTGGAACAAGTGCACAGGCTGCAATCCGTCGCGGCTGGATTGCGCAGTGAACAAGAGCCCTCGATATCGATCGCGGTAACGGCCACAACCTCGCTGGACCCGGTCCTGAGCCTGCTGGGCACTATCAGAGAGAGATATCCGGGAACTAGCATCCATGTGGCGTCGGAAATGATGGGCGGACCTTTGGCGCGGTTGATGGAAGGCAGCGCAGATATGATCATCGCGGGTCTTGAGGGCGTTCCGATTGACGATGTCGAAACACTCCCCTTCGGAACCATCACGATACGACCCGTTGCAAGCCCAGACTTCCCGGCCGCGCATCGCCCCGGCATCCGATCGAGGCGCGAGATGCAGGGTTATACGCAAGTTATCGTTTCAGGCACCGGCGGGCAGGATTTCGATCAAAGTCGGGATGTTCTATCAGGTGGGCACCATTGGACAGTCTCCGATTTCGAAGCGAAGAAAACCATTATCAAAGCCGGGCTGGGCTGGGGTGGCTTACCGGAACACCTGATGAAGGATGAGTTGAGGAGCGGAGCGCTGGTTCCGCTGCGCGTCGATGGTTTCCCCACACGCCATACCGAGATTTTCGCGATCCGGCGCAGGGATTATCCGATGGGAAAAGTCATGTCCGACATTTGGGCAGAGCTTGAGACGGCCCATTGATAGATGGACCTTCCTTAAGAACACCAAAACCGCGTTTTGGTTAACCTGCGGCTTCCAATTGCTTCAACCGGGGCATTAAATCCAAAAGCTCTTTGGTGTAGGGATGCTGGGGTGCCGAAAACAGAGCGTCAGTGTTCTGCACCTCGACCAGTTTCCCCTGTCGCATCACCCCCACCCGATCACACATCTGACGCACAACCGGCAGGTCATGACTAATGAACAGCATGGTCAGCCCCAGATGATCCTGCAGGTCTTTGAGTATGTTCAGGATTTGCGCCTGGATCGACACATCCAGGGCGCTGGTCGGCTCATCGCAAATCAGGAATCGGGGCTGTGTGGCTAGTGCGCGGGCAATACAGATGCGCTGGCGCTGACCGCCAGAGAATTCGTGCGGGTATTTGCGCCAGGCGTCTTTCGCCAACCCGACCCAGTCCAGAAGTTCCCTGACACGCGGTTCAACCTGCGACTTGGGAAGGATGCGATGGTGCAGGATCGGTTCGGCAACAAGATCACCAACCTTCATCCTCGGGTTCAGGCTTGAGAACGGATCCTGAAAGATCATCTGAATCTGGCGGCGATAGCCTTGCAAAGCCTCTGCCCCCATCGCCGTCACATCCTGTCCGTCAAAGACAACGCGGCCTCCGTCCACCGGATAAAGCGTGCCGATCATCCGAGCGACCGTGGATTTGCCCGAGCCGCTTTCGCCGACAAGGCCAAAAACCTCACCGTCGCGAATGTCGAAGCTGACCTGATCAACGGCGGTAAAGTACTTGCGTTGCGATGGCAGTAGACCGCCCTTTTGCAGGAAGGTCTTAGTGATACTCTCAACCTCTAGCAGCTTGCCGGATTTCGACAAATCGGTCTTGTCCCAATGGGCTGCCAGATCATCGATCTTGAAGGTTCTTTCCCGTTCGCCATAGCTGACCACCGGGAACCTTTCGACCTTGGTATGAGGTCGTGGCACGGCGGCGATCAGGGATTTGGTATAGTCATGTGTCGGCGCGCCGAGGATTTGATCGGTGGTGCCGCTTTCGACCACATGGCCGGAATACATCACGGTGACCGTATCGGTGGTATCAGCGATAACCCCCATGTCGTGTGTCACAAGGATCACGCCAACCTGACGTTCCTTGGCCAGTTCCTTGATCAGGTCCAGCACCTGCGCCTGAACGGATACGTCCAAAGCGGTCGTGGGTTCATCCGCGATCAACACGCTGGGTTCCGTGCACAGCGCCAAGGCGATCACCACACGCTGGCGCATCCCGCCGGAAAACTGATGCGGATACTGGTTGAACCTATTCGCAGGATCCGGGATCGAGACGCGATCCAACAGGGCAATCGCACGCTTTTTGGCCTCGGATGCCGACAGGCCGAGATGCAGCTGGATCGTCTCGACCAATTGCTCACCCACCGTGAACAGCGGGTTCAGCGAGGTCAGCGGATCCTGAAAGATCATCCCGATCTCTTTGCCGCGGATCCTGCGTTTGTCCTCGGCGTCCAGTTCATCGATGCGCCGGCCGTTCAGCCAGACCTCGCCCTCGGACACATGGGCCGGAGGATCCAACAGACCGATCACGGCGTTTCCGGTCATCGATTTACCCGCACCACTTTCGCCCACGACCCCCCGGATTTCACCAGGATGCAGGTCGTAGGTCACGTGCTCCACCGGTTTGAAAATGCCGTGGCGGGTCGGGATTTCCACCGTCAGGTTACGGATCGAGAGAACGGGATCGGTCATTTCAGCCTCGGGTTCAAAGCATCGCGCAGCCAGTCGCCCAGCAGGTTTACACTCAGGGCCAGCGCCAGAAGCGTGCAGGCCGGGAAGAACAGGATCCACCACTCCCCTGAGAACAGGAAGCCCTGTCCTATGCGGATCAGCGTGCCCAGCGATGGTTGGGTGGGCGGCGCACCGACCCCCAGAAAGCTAAGCGTCGCTTCGGCGATGATCGCCAATGCAAGTGAGATTGTTGCAATCACCAGCACGGGTGACAGCACATTCGGCAGGATATGGCGCAGCATGATCGTCAACGGATTTTGCCCAATGATCCGCGCAGCCGCCACGTAGTCTTTGTTCTTTTCAACCAGCGTCGCGCCGCGAACGACCCTTGCGAACTGCACCCAGTCAGACAGGCCAATCGCCAGGATCAATACCCAGATCGCCATCTGATCACGATACTCAACAGGCGTAACCCCCTTTGCGATACCGAAGATCAGCATGGCCAGAAGGATCGAAGGGAAGGTCAGTTGCACATCCGCCGTACGCATGATGATGGTTTCGGTCCAACCGCCGAAATACCCCGACAGTAGGCCCAGAATGATCCCAAGAACCATGGCAAACAAAACAGCTGCGACACCGACAAACAAGGAAATGCGCATCCCGTAAAGGATGGTCGAGAACACATCCCGCCCTTGATCATCAGTGCCCATCACAAAGCTTTCACCTGTGAAGGCATTTGGTTCCATTGGTGGGGTGAACCCGTTCATCAGGTTCAGGCTGGATGGATCGAATGGGTTCGTCGGCGCAATCAGCGGTGCGAAGATCGTGACAAGGATCAGCAGCGAGGCAACCGCTGCCGAAACCATCGCCACCGGCGAACGACGAAAGGCGTAGAACTGATCGCTGTCCAGAATACGTTGCAGGCGGCTCATGCTCTGACCCTCAGACGTGGGTCGATGAACGCATAGAGGATGTCGACCGCAAGGTTAATCGTGACGAAGATGACCGAAATCATCATCAGATAAGCTGCCATGACTGGGATATCCACAAACTGGATTGCGTTGATAAACAGCAGGCCAAGACCCGGCCACTGGAACACCGTCTCGGTGATGATGGCAAAGGCGATGATGGCCCCTAATTGCAGGCCGATGATGGTTATCACCGGCACCATGGTGTTTTTTAGGGCGTGGCGAAAGTTGATGGTCCGATCACTCAGGCCGCGCGCACGAGCGAAGCGGATATAGTCCTGCCGCAGTACCTCCAGCATTTCAGACCGGACCAACCGCATGATCAAAGTCATCTGATACAGGCCTAGTGTGATCGCTGGAAGGATCAGGGCCTTTAGCCCGCTACTGGTCAAAAGACCGGTGTTCCACCAACCAAGATCCACAACCTCACCGCGCCCAAAACTGGGCAACCAGCCCAGTTCAACCGAGAAGACATAGATCAGCAGAATGCCGATCAGGAAAGTGGGCAGCGAAACCCCGATCAGCGAGGCCGACATAATGAAATTCGCCGCAAACCCATCTCGTCGGATCGCGGTAAAGACGCCCAGCGCGATGCCCAGAGCAATCGCGAGTATCGCGGAGACCAGCGCCAGTTCAAGCGTCGCCGGCGCGCGTTCGGCCAGAATCTCCGCTACGGGCCGACCCTGACGGAAACTGACGCCGAAGTTGCCCTGCACCGCCTCTTGCAAGAACTTCACATATTGGACCGGAAACGGCTGATCGAGGCCCAACTGGCTGCGCAACCGTTCCACGTCTTCCATGGTCCGCTCCTGCCCCAGCATGTTGTCGATCGGGTCGCCGACAAAACGGAACATCGAAAAGGCGACGAGGCCCACGACGAAAAGAACCAGCGCCGACTGGGCTACGCGCCTGATAATGTATGACAGCATTTAGTTGACCGTGACCCAACGCAGAAGGAAGAAATTGTCGGGCCGTTGCGTCAACTCGATATTGCTACGAGCACCCCAGACCAGAGGCTGGACATAGAGGGGGACATAGGCGACCTCATCCTGAAGGATGGCTGTGACCACATCCAACATGGATTGGCGCGTTGGCTCGTCAATCTCGGATTGGATCATCGGCAGCAACTCATCGACGCGCGCGTTAGAATATCCGCCGAAGTTCCAAGACCCCAGCTTCTTCTCCTCATTGGGAGTCGAGGCCAGAAAGCGCACGGGGTGTTCAGCATCAAACGTGCCCGGCGACCAGCCCAGCAGATACATGTCGAAATTGTCGGCCCGCAATTCTGGCCAGTAGTTCTGAACAGGCATCGCATCCAGTGTCACATTCAGCCCTGCCTGTGTGAGCATGGCTGTAATCGCCTGACATACCGACTCGTCATTGAGGTAGCGATTGTTGGAGCATTTGAAGCTGACTTCCGCTCCCTCGGCCCCAGCTTCGGCCAGCAGCGCCTTTGCGCCCTCCAGATCATAGCCATAAGGGTCCGCGTTCGCTGCCGAATACCCGCGCATTGCAGGGCTGACCAGCTGGCTTGCGACTTCGGCGTTGCCGCGCATGATGGTTTGGAGGATGGCCGGTACGTTGACCGCCTTCGCAACGGCCTCGCGGGTGCGTGGATCAAGGAAAAGATCAGCGCCGCCCTGTCCATCTGCGCTTGCGCCTTCTTTCTGGTCAAAACCCAACATGATGACGCGCGCTTCGATGCCTTGGATGACCTTTACATCCGGGTTGTTCTGCAATCGCGCAACATCCTGAATCGGTACTGGATTGATGAAATCAACATCGCCCGACAACAACGCTGCTAACGCGGTCGCAGGGTTTTGGATCGGCACCAGTTCAGCGCGGGTTAGATTGTGCTCGGCATCGCCCCACCAGCCGTCATACGGCTCCAACACAGTACGCAGGCCGGGCTCACGCGCAGTGATTTGAAAGGCGCCAGTCCCGTTTGCGTTCAGTGTCGCATAGTTACCGGCCTCTTTGTCAGGCAGGGCCGTGTCATTCGCTTCAGCCCAGCCGCTATCCATGATCATCCAGTTGGCGATGCTATCAGGGAAGATCGGGTTGGGCGCAATGGTCATCACATCGACAGTATAGTCATCGACTTTCACAACCTCGGCTACGGGGGCGAACCAGCTGCGTGTATCCGAACTTTCGTCGGACGCGCGCTGATACGAAAAGATCACGTCATCGGCATTGAATTCGGACCCATCATGAAACGTCACACCTTCGCGCAACTTGAAGCGCCAGCCTGCGCCACCCTCAATCGGCTCCCAACTGGTTGCAAGCGCCGGTTCGATGGTCATGTCTTTGCCGCGCCGCACCAGCCCTTCATAGACGTTGTTCAGAAATCCGAGAACCGGGGCCGAGTTGACCGCATGCGGGTCCATGGTTTGTGGATCGGTGGTGACGGCAAAGGTGAACTCTTCAGCCGCAACAGGCATGGCAAGCGCGCCCAGCAGCGCGGCAGTGGTCAGACGTTTCATGATAGCTCCCACTTCAAAAGTGGCCGGGCTCTGCAGAGCAGAACCCGGCAACAAGGCTTTAGTTCAGGCCAAAATGTTTGACCATGGGTTGATCTTCCGGATCAACCTCGATGCCCAGATTTTCGGCCATACCCCAGTTCAGCACCTGGTGGTGGATCGGGATATATAGCTGTTCATCCTGCACCACGCGCCAAATATCGGCGATGTCTTGATTGCGTGCATCCAGGTCGGTGTTCGAGGCCAGTGACTTGATCTTGGCGTCCAGATCATCACTGTCGAAACCAGTACCATTCCAGGTGCCGATATCGCTTTCACGACCGTGGACCAGGAAGTTGAAGATGTATTCCGAATCGTAGGTCGGCACACCCCATCCCAGCATGTAGAAATCGGTCTTGCCGTCGGTGATCAGCGGGAAGTGCTGCGCCTTGGGCTTGGCGTCCAAGTTCACTGTAATGCCAATCTGACCCAGCATACCGACAGCAGCCTGACAAATGCCTTCGTCGTTGATGTAGCGGTCGTTGGGGCAATCGAGGCGGATCGAGAAGCCGTCGGGATAACCCGCTTCGGCCAGAAGAGCCTTTGCGCCTTCAACATCCGTGCTGCTTTCGGCATCCATCTCTGCAGTCCAACCGTTCACGAAGGGCGGAGCAATCATACCCGCAGGCTGCGACTGACCGCGCATGACCACCTGCTTGATGGCATCCCGGTTGATCGCCTTTGACATCGCCTGTCGCACACGCACATCGGCCAAGGGGTTCTTGCCGTCCACATTGTCGGCTTCGATATCGTCCGCGCCTTGGTTCATCCCGAAGAAGATAACCCGGTTCTGGGGTGCCTGTTTGACGACCAAGCCGTCTGCAGAATTGACCCGATCAAGGTCCTGCACCGGCATATCTTGCAGGAAGTTCACCTCACCCGACAGCATCGCTGCGACTCGGGTCGCATCGTTCTGGATTGGCGTATAGATGATCTCGCTGATCGCCATCGGGAACTGATCGCGGCCCCAATAGTCTTCATTGCGCTCCATCACGGTTTTCACGTCCGGTTCACGGCTCACCAACTTATAAGGCCCCGTGCCGTTCACATTGGTGGTAGCAAAGGTGATCTCACCCCCTTCGAAATCCTGAACCGCAACCGCATTGTTTGCCTCGGTCCAACCCTTGTCCATGATGAAAAGGTCAGTGAGGTTTGCGGGCAGGATCGGGTTCGGGCCATCGGTCACGATCTCAACGGTGTGGTCATCTACGGCGCGCACTTCGACGATTGAGTTGATCAACTCTTTCATGTCCGAGTTCGGCTGCTTCGCCCGGTTGATACTGAACACCACATCCTCGGCGGTAAAATCGGCCCCATCGTGGAACTTCACGCCCTGACGCAGATTGAATACCCAGACGTTCGGATCATCTGTGCTCGGCGCCCAATCCGTGGCCAGCGCGGCTTCGAACGCACCCGTAGTATCGCGAATGATCAGCGGTTCATACATCTGATGGCGGACGGTATGCGTAGGCCCCTCGTTTTGCGAATGAGGATCGAGCGTCAAAGCATCCCCCGAGCGCGCCCAGCGCAATGTCTCAGCTTGGGCCAGCGTTGTCGAGGCCATCAACATCGCCAGCGCGAACATTGGTTTCTTCATTATTTTCTCCCTTATCTGCAGCTGCTTAGCTGCATTGAATTCGCGATACTACGTCGCAAATTTCTGTTAACGCTAAAATCGAGGATAGCATACCAACTGCGTCGGCATGTCAATCGGTCAACGGCACACTAAATCGGAGAATGAAGATTTTAGAACGTCGCCAAGCAGATTTACAAACAAAACCAATGTCGTCATCCAAACGCTGGGCAACTCCTGAGACTGCTCTCAAAGACACAAGTATCACCTTGATCGCGCTAAAACACAGTCGATCAAAAGTCTTTGTATATTTACAAATTAATACATTCATTTTAATGATTTTGTATGAGAAAAATCCAACTGTCCCGGCGTATTTTTTTACGTAATGCCACCTGCCTTGCAGCACTCGGAGCTCAATCCAAGGTGGTACTGGCGGAATTGCAAATCGGCTCATCTGGCAAGTTGCAAACGTTATCTGATGGATATCTGACCATGCCGCCAGAAATGGTCTTTGGATCGATGCCACAGGATGAGCTGACGCCGTTTCTGAAGCACAGACAGATAGACGCGACAAGGTACGAGCCAGAGTGTAACGTGACGCTCTACCGAGATGGCACGAACACCGTTCTCTTCGATGTCGGTTCAGGACCAGATTTTATGCCAACATCCGGCAAGCTGCTGGATACTCTTTCCGCCGTGAATCTCTCGCCCGAAGACGTTAGCCATGTGGTGTTCACCCATGCGCATCCTGACCATATCTGGGGCGTTCTGGATGACTTTGACGACTTGCTTTTTGCCAACGCCACGCATCACTTTGGCCGTACTGAATGGGACTATTGGTGGAACCCCGCAACGGTTGAAACGATTGGCGAAGATCGCGCTGCGTTTGCAGTCGGCGCGAAGCGGCGCATGGAAGCGATCCAGGATCAGGTCATGTTCTTCGATGACGGGCAAGAGATCTTGCCGGGTATCGCCGCGCGCGCCAGCATTGGGCACACACCCGGACATATGGCGTTTGAAATTCGCCAAGGCAGTGACTCGGCAATGGTTGTGGGCGACGCACTCGGCAATCCGCATGTCGCCTTTGAACGCCCGGACTGGCACAGCGGCACGGATCAGGACCCTCAGACCGCTGCCGCGACACGCAGCCTGCTTCTGGACCAGCTTGCCGAAGAACAGATGAAAGTCATTGGGTTCCATCTGCCAGATGGTGGAATTGGGCGGGTCGAAAAGACAGGCTCGGCATATCGATTTATAGGAAAGCCGTCATGATGCGATCACTTTTGACTATCTTCGCCTTCGCCGCACCCGCCTGGGCCAGCGAAGACATCGCTGATCAGTATCCGCAAAGCGCCCTCTACTCCAAGCCAGTCGAATACATCCCCGGCGTCTACTCTGCCATTGGCGCAACCGCGCCACCGACCTACGAAAACGCGGGCCACAACAACAACCTCAGCTTCATCGTCACCACAGAAGGCGTGGTTGTTGTAAACGGCGGAGCCGCCTATGTGCTGGCGCAAGCGCTTCATCAGGAAATTCAGGCGATCACGGATCAACCGGTCAAACTTGTCTTCAACGAGAATGGTCAGGGGCACGCGATGCTTGGCAACGCCTACTGGTCGGAACTTGGCATTCCAATCGTGGCGCATTCGGATGCCGCCGCGGAATTCGAGGAATATGGCCCCCAGATTCTGGAGGGCATGCAGCGATACAATCGCGACAAGGCAGAAGGAACCTTTTTGGCTGGTCCGACCGAGACATTCGATGATGAATATGTGGTTGAGATGGGCGATTTCCGGATAGAGGCCAAATACCTCGGACCTGCCCACAGCCCCGGCGATATCTCTATCTGGTTGCCAAATCAAAGCCTTGTCATCGCCGGAGATATGGCATTTCACGAACGTATGCTGCCGATCTTTCAAGAGACCTATACCGCGGATTGGCTGGAAACCTGGGACAACGCGTTCGAGCCCTTGGGCGCCACTTATGTGATACCCGGTCACGGCCATCCGACAAACATGGATCAGGTGCGCCGCTACACACGCGACTATCTGATATACCTGCGTGGCAAAGTGCAGGAGCATATGGATGCAGGCGGCGATCTGGCCGAAGCCTACTATGTCGATCAATCCCCTTATGCCCATCTGGACACGTTCGAAGAACTGGCGACCAAAAATGCCGGGCGCGTTTTTGAACAGATGGAGTTTGAATAGTTCAGGATCGCTGCAGAGCGGGCAGTCGCGTTGCGAAGCGATGTGTCACAATCGCCCCGACCCACATAAAGAACACTGCAAGCCAAGCAGTCAGGGACAGGGCGGACCCTCCGGACAGCCCTGCCCCCACGGCGCAACCGCCTGCCAGCATGGCTCCAAAACCCATTAGGGTAGCGCCAACGAGGTAGCGTTCCATCGGGGTGTCGTTGCCGAACCGTTCGATCTTCCATTCTCCGGCATAAATAGCTGAAGCCGCGGCCCCGACAGCAACACCCGGAACCAGGCCGATACCAAAGGACAACGCGACGTTTCGTTTGGCGACCAAAGCCATCAGAGTATCTGTGGCCGGACCGGTGAAGGTAATCGAAGACACGGGTACAACCTCGAAAGAGGTCTGCGCAATTGCGAAGGTCATCAACCAGCCGAGCGCGACTGCCATCCCAACGCCTGCGGCAGACACGATCCGTATAGGCGCGACACGCCTGTATACCGCGAATGCGATTGCCAGAACCAAACCCAGCGTTGCGATAGCTGTGTAAGCCTTTGGCGACAATCCAAGCAACTCTGACAGATCACGCGATGCACCCCCCGAAATCGTCCAGAGACCAAAAAGCGTTTCACGGACGCGACTAAGAACACCTGTGTAAGCCGCCTGGGCCACCAATGTCAGGACCAGCCCGGTCACCAGCGCGCGCAGATTTCCGCAGGACGCCAAAACCAACAGGCGCGATGCACATCCACGTGCCAATATCATACCTGCACCAAACATCGCGCCACCAAGGATGGCGCCACTCAGGCTACCGGTCGAGGCGATTGCACGTGTCTCAGACAGGTCCAACTGGTCGAAAAGGACAAGCCCCTGTACCATAGTCAGCGCAGTGGTGAAGGCGATCAGCCAAACCGCCAAACGCGGACCAAACGCGCCTTCGGCGACTTCGACCGTCGAGGCGCGCAGACAGAATTGAGACTTTTGGGCCGTCGCACCGAACAGGATGCCAACAAGCATTCCAGCGCATGCCAAAGCGCCTTGGTCACCCAGGACATCAATGAGCTTTTCCATCAGCGGAAGCTCTCACACCGTTGCGGTTGCGTCTTTGTCTTCGGTCAAGTTGTCATTGCGCGGCCATCGGCTTGCGCGCCAATTGGCATTGCGTCCACAACTCAGCCAACGCACAAACCAGACGATCCACGTCTTCACTAGAATGCACGGGCGACGGCGTAATCCGTAAACGTTCCGTTCCTTTCGGGACGGTCGGGTAGTTGATGGGTTGGATGTAGATCCCGTAGTCGCGCATGAGTACATCAGAAATAAAGCGACACTTGACCGGATCGCCGACCATGACCGGGATGATGTGACTTGGGTTCGGCGTATGCGGAATGCCCAGATCGTCCAGCCTGTCCCGAACCTCGCGCACGCGCTGCTGGTGCAGATGTCGTTCAGCATTGCTGTGCTTCAGATGCCGAACCGAAGCCGCAGCCCCTGAGGCCACGGCTGGCGGTAGTGCGGTGGTAAAGATAAACCCGCTGGCAAAGGACCGGACAAAATCGACAAGTTCGTGCGATGCAGCGATGTATCCGCCGACGACACCGAAGGCTTTGCCCAATGTCCCCTCGATGACGGTGAGCCGATCCATCAGGCCTTCGCGTTCGGCAATTCCCCCTCCGCGCGGCCCGTAAAGCCCAACAGCATGAACCTCATCCAAATAGGTCATCGCGCCATAACGATCCGCCAGATCACAAATCTCGGCAATCGGCGCGATGTCACCGTCCATGGAATAGACGCTTTCGAACGCAATCAGTTTGGACGCATTGGCAGGCAGGTCAGAAAGATGCCGTTCAAGGTCCGCAACATCGTTATGTTTCCAAATCCGCTTCTGACAGCGGCTGTGGCGGATGCCTTCGATCATCGAGGCGTGGTTTAACTCATCCGACAAAACCGTGATGCCGGGAATGCGCGATGCCAATGTGCCCAGCGCGGCCCAGTTCGACACATATCCGGATGTAAACAGCAAAGCCGCATCTTTGCCATGCAGATCCGCAAGTTCCTGCTCGAGCAAAACGTGCTGGTGGGTCGTCCCAGAAATGTTTCTTGTGCCCCCCGCACCAGCACCGCTTTGGTCGATTGCGGCGTGCATGGCAGCAAGTACCTTTGGATGCTGCCCCATACCGAGATAGTCATTTGAACACCACACCGTGACGTTTTCGGGTCCATTCCCGGTGTAGCTATGCGCCTTTGGAAACGCGCCGCACTGACGTTCGAGGTCTGCAAAAATCCGGTAGTTTCCGTCTTCTTGCAGCTGATCCAATTGATCACGAAAGTACTGCTGATAGTTCATCTCAATCCCCGACGGCCTCTTTCACGATCTCGGACAACAGGGTCTGGACCTTTTGCATCGGTCCCTCGGGATAGCTTCGGTATCCCACCGTCACGCCATTGTCGTCTTCGGCCACGAAAATTCCATAGGGGCAAAAGCCGATGTTCATCGGATCAGCTTCCATCACCTCGCGCGAGAGTTTGGCTGAGCAGAAAATGAAGATATCAGCAGCCGCGAATATCTGTTTGTCGCTGCCAACATCCGCACCTGTCCGGTTCAGCATCTCGCCGACATGGCTTACATAGTCGATGACCAGCCCCTGCCCGACTATTGCGGATTCAACCGCGAATGTGGCATCGTCGAAACTGCCGTCAAAAGGGGTGGTGATGACCTCTTGGGCCAGAGCCTGACCTGTGAGAACGGTGGAAAATACGGCCGCAGCAATAATGTGTTTCATGGTCTTTACACTCCTCCTGAACCGCATTTTCGCAGATTGTCTTTCGGTGGCTTTGACACGGGTCAAATCCCCCGAAGCCCTTAGCTGAACATGTCCGAGGTGATACCCGCATACCAACCCAGCGATTCCTCGTAGGTTGCTTTCCTCAGATCGGCATCTTCGCCGGTTTGGCTGATAAAGCCGTCCACCTTGGCAATCTTCTCAGGCGTCGCTTCATAGGTCGCGCCAACCTTCACACCATCATTGGTGTCGATCAGTGACCAACATGTATTCGAGAACTTGGCTGGAAACACTTTGGACCCGGTCAATGCACCGCGCACGGCATTCGCGCAGACCTTTGCCTGACTGTTGGCCGAGAAACCGGATTTCGGCATGTCACCCTGCTGGCTCGCATCGCCAAGAACATAGATATCCGGATCAGCCTTCGAGGACATGTCGGCCGCATTCACCGGCGCCCAGTTGCCATCGGTCACACCAGCCATCTCCGCAATACGTCCGGCCTTCATCGCCGGGATGACGTTGCAGATATCAACCTTGGTTTCTTCGCCGTCGATGGTCACGGTCATTGCGTCCGGATTCACTGAAACATTACCACCACCAAAGTCCTCTCCGATCCAATCGACCATACCTTCGTAGTGGTTTGCCCAGCCTTCCTGGAACAAAGCCATTTTTGAGAATTTCGGCTTGGGGTCGGCGATGATAATTTTGGCTGTTGGATTATTCTCTTTCAGAACATGGGCCACCATGGAAATACGCTCATAAGGCCCTGGTGGGCAACGGTATGGGTTTGGCGGCGCAACCATTGCAAACGTACCGCCCTCAGGCATTGCCATAACCTGCGCTTTCAAAAGCTCGGTCTGCGATCCGGCCTTGTAGGCGTGCGGCATCTTGTTTTGCGCCGAAACATCCCAGCCTTCGACCGCACCATCGACAAAGTCGATACCCGGGCTCAGGATTAGCTTGTCGTAGGGAACGGACCCGCCCCCAGCCAAGGACACCGTCTTGGCATCACGATCAACACCAACGGCCCAATCATGGACCACGTTGATCCCGTAGTTCGCCGCCAGAGCACCATAGCTATGCGCAATATCCGAGAGCTCCTGAAACCCTGCCAGATACAGATTTGAGAAAAAGCAGGTATAGTAGGTCCGCGATGGCTCGATCAGAGTTACGTCAATCTCACCTTTGCTGTCTTTGGCGATGTAGCGCGCGGCGGTTGCACCACCCGCGCCCCCACCAACAACAACGACACGGGGCTTGCCTTGCGCCAGCACCATCGGCGCCGATAGAGCAGCCGCCACAACACCTGCGGCCCCCAAGAACGTTCGTCTGTTGAATGTCATCGCGTTTCCTCCCGTATTGCGCTGTTATTCTGGATTATTGAAATAGGCCGCCAATGCCGCGATCTCGTCATTGCTAAGCCGTCCGGCAATCATCTGCATGACCGGATGAGGGCGCTGTTTGTCTTTGTACGCATGCATCGCGACCACGAAATCTTCGTCTGGCCAATAGACGATTGACGGGATGCCAGCGTCGCCCCCTTCGATCTGATGGCAAGTTGTACATTCGCTGCTGAGATAGGCGCCATATTCCGGGTCGCCCTGAATAGCCAGTATCGCCGGATCGACAGAATGATCCGTGCCCCTGGCCGTTGGGTCCGCTTCGGGGATGTCCTGCGGATTGTCAGAAAATCCACGCAAATAGGCGATGATGTTGGCGCGGTCCTCGGGTTTTTTCAGACCACGGAAACTCATCCGTGTTCCAGACGCAAAGGCACGTGGATTTTCAATATAGGCCGACAGTGTATCAGCGTGCCATTCCAGGCCCGAATTTCCAGCACGCTCAAGGCTCTTGGAGTAATTGAACCCGTCAAGGCCTGCCGCTTTGCGTCCAAAAACGCCATTCAGATGCGGGCCGATTTTGTTTTTGGCACCCTCACCGACCTGATGACATCCTTTGCATTTGGCAAACACCACTTTCCCGGCTTCGGCGTCGCCCAGGTCTTCGGTTGCGCTGGACGACGAGGTGGTCGCCATCGCGACCGCCGCACAGGTCAGTATACCCGACCAGCGCATGATCAGTTTCCGAACGACTTGAGATAGACGATTACAGCGTCGATATCGTCAGATTTCTTAAGCCCCGCAAAAGACATACGTGTGCCTTTTATATACTCCTTGGGTTTCGTCAGGAAGGCCGCCATTTCCTGGTCAGTCCAGACAAGCCCCCCCTCAGCAGCGGCGTTCATGGCCTTGGAGTATTTGAACCCTTCGACTGAGGCTGCATTGGCACCGATGATCCCGTTCAATACGGGCCCTGTGCTGTTTTTCGCACTTTCGCCGACCTGATGACAGGCTTTGCATTTCTTGAAGACTTTCTCGCCAGCGGCAAACACTTCTGTGGTTCCGTCCGTATCGCTGGGTTCCTGAACGGCTGGCGTTGCAGCAGCTTCGTCCTCGGGCTTTGGCGCCGCAGCTGGAATGAACGAAGGACCTTCAGCCGTAAACATCGGCAATTCGTCCGCGCTGGAGTCGTTCATGACTGAGTTTGAACCACCTTCGGGCGGCGTCTCCACCAAAAAGACAGAGCGCATCGTGACGGCGGCTTCTGACTTGCAGTTCTCCATGCATGGCTCTTGCCGCCACTCGGCGTACTCAGTTTCAGGACGTACATCGACGACAAAACCGTTCATGTTGTACATCTCAAAATCGGCGAAGTTTTCCTGGTTGAGCTCGAAATCGTCATCCACCAGATCGTTGGAATAAAGGATGTAGGCGACGATCGCATAGGTCTCATCCGCGGTCAGCGTACCTGCCTCGCCAAAGGGCATAGAGCGGGAAATATAGTCCCAAGCAGTCGACAAATGCGGCCAGTAGGACCCAACGGTTTTTACAGGATCGTCGTCGGCAAGCGTGTCGAAACCACCGGCTAGAACAGGCCAATTGTCGGCGCCTTCGGCGAACTCTCCGTGACAGGACGCACACCGGTCGACAAACACTTCTTCCCCGGTCCAGACATCGCCTGATCCAACGGGCAAGCCACGCCCGTCGGGCAAGACGTCAACGTCCCAGGCCGCGATCTCTTCCTCCAGTGCAGGACGTCCAAGCCCGTATGTGCCCTCGGTACTTGGCGCGGGCGCGGTCAGGTTCATCCCGTTTGCGACCCGCTCGGCTGCTGCGACCTGAATCTCTTCGACCTTGGCCGCCAGTTCGGCTGCCCGGCTGGCCTCTGCTTGCGCGTTTTCCTGGGCTGTAGCTGCGTGCGCCTCAACCTGACTGATCCGGGTTTCCAAGGTTTCGATCTGCGATTGGCCGTAATTCCGGTTCGCTATAGCCACTGCCGCAGCAAGCACTAACGCGGTGCCGCCGAATACAGGCAGGAAAACATGACTAAGAGACTTCGACATTCTCGGCGATCCCTTCTGCGCTCACGTACCAAGTCTGGATACAGTTATTGTGGTAGACCGAGTTTTCTCCGCGCTTTTCGCGCAGTTGGTCTTTGGTCGGCTGCACATAGCCGGTCTCATCTATCGCCCGGGCCTGCAACAACATCGGCGCCCCGTCCCAATTCGTGTCGAGATAGAAACGCGTCAAAGCCTTGCTGTCCCCCTGCTTGCCAAGACGCGCCGTCTCCCAAGTAATCCCACCATCCTTGGACACATCGACGCGCGTAATTTGTCCGTGGCCTGACCATGCAAGCCCGGAAATGACCAAAGGTCCCGGTCCATGTTTGATCGGCATTTGCGGGCTGGGTGAGGTGATGACGGATTTTGCATCCATCGCCCAAGTCCATTTCTGGGCTGTGCCATCGGCGTAGACATCAGTGTATTTTGATGTTTCTTCGCGGCTTTCCACGGCCATATCGACAACCTCGATCCGGCGCAGCCATTTGACCCACATGTTGCCTTCCCAGCCCGGAACAACCAGTCGCACGGGGTAACCATGTTCCATGCGCAGTGCTTCACCATTTGCCTTGAAAGCCACCAACACGTCATCCAGCGCTTTTTCCATCGGAATGGAGCGGCCATTGGATGACGCATCCGCGCCCTCAACATAGACCCATTTGTCAGGTGAGACATCGGCGCCCGCTTCCTGCAGCAGTGTGCGCAGCGGAACGCCGGTGTATTCCATGTTGTGGATCATGCCATGGGTGAACTGAACACCGTTGAGTTGCGCTCCGGCCCATTCCATCCCTGTATTTGCGGCACATTCGCAGAAGTACACATGGTTTTCGCGAGGGAAACGTTCGATATCGTCGTAGGTGAAGACCAGCGGGCGATCGACCAGCCCGTTGATCATCAGGCGATAGTCTTCCTTGCGCAGCTCAATCGCGCCCGAGTGGTGGCGTTCAAAAGCGCAGCCTTGCGGCGTGATCGTGCCTTCGAGCGCATGGATCGGCGTGAAATTGATCGACGAAATCGGAGAGGCGGTCAGCCATTCCACATTGCGGCGCACGACATGGGATTCAAAGGTGATCGGCATCCCATACGGCGTCTCATCGACGCCCGCACCCGTGTAGGACGCCCAATCCTGAAGCTCGGTGATAAGGGGGTCCGGCGTGTCTGCCGCAGCCGCACCCGCGACTGAGCCTGCCGCTACCGCAGCACTGCCTTTCAGGAAGGCCCGACGGGACGGTTTGAACGCGTCATCCATATCTCTTAGGTCTCCATCTGTTTCTTAAGCGCCAACAACATCGACGCTGGTGTTCTCTTGCACCGTGACAGTGCCAAGGTTGCGAATGTGATTTTCGACGACATCCCAGATCGGGGGACCTTCGGTGCCTTCGTTGACACTGGCCCAACCAGCCACGACGTAGGTTTTCGACGGATCAATCGCTTCACCCGTTTTGAGCAAGGTCATTTCGCTAATCCGCTGCCCTTGTGGCTTGTTCACATCGATGCGGTAGCCAAGCCCACCGACGCGAACCATATCGCCGCCCTGCTGGTAATAGGGATCGGGATTGAACAGGTTGTCACCGACATCCTCGAGGATCACATGGATGAATTCGCCTGTCATTTCTGTGCGATAGGCATTGGGATACGACATCGATGTGACGTTCCAGATGTCTTCGCGCGTGATATCTTGTCCCGGCAGGATTGATGGCCCCCAACGGACGCCGGGCGACATCGCGATGTCTGCCTCACGCTCATTGATCAGGGCATCGCAAATCAGGTCATCCCAGGTGCCGTTGAAGTTTCCGCGGCGGTAGAGCAACGAATCTGTTTTGCCGATCACCTCACTCAGCGCATCCTCATAAGGCGCGCGCTGATCATTTATCAGAGCGGTGATCGCAGGATCAGGGGCGATGACGTCAGAGAAGATCGGGATCAGCTTGTGCTTCAGCCCCATCATCTGCCCATCCCTTACGTCGAGATCCACGCGACTGACAAACTTGCCGTTCGAGCCCGACGCGATGATATGCGTTTTACCGACCAGTACCGGCTCGGGCAGTGCGTCATGGGTGTGGCCGCTTAGGATCACGTCGATCCCTTGCACCCGGCCTGCCATCTTTTTGTCTACGTCAAAGCCGTTATGGCTGAGGACGACAACGACATCGGCACCGGCATCGCGAACCTCATCGACCATGGCCTGCATGTTTTCGTCCCGGATACCGAACGAGTATTCGGGGAACATCCAGCCCGGGTTCGCAATGGGCATGTAGGGGAAGGCCTGGCCGATCACGGCGACCTTTGCGCCACCTCGGTCAAAGAGCTTGTAGGGCTGGAACAGCTCAGCAGGCTCATCCCATTCGGCGTCAAAGATGTTCTGACCCAAGGCCGAAAAGGGCAAACCTTCAACAATTTCATTCACCCGGTCGCTGCCCAGTGTGAACTCCCAATGGAAGGTCATTGCATCGGGTTTCAGCGCGTTCATGACATTGACCATGTCCTGACCCGCCGTCTGATAGCAGGTGTAAGACCCGTGCCAGGTGTCGCCACCGTCCAACAGGAGCGCATCGGGACGGTCTGCACGAATGGCGTTGATGACAGTTGAAACCCGGTCCAATCCACCGACCCGACCGTAGGTCTTCGCCAGCGCAGAGAAATCATTGTAGGTCAGCGCATAGGCCGACGGGCTTCCATCTTCGATCCCGTAGGCCTTGCGGAAAGCCGCCCCTGTGACATGAGGCATCTGCCCTCGCGCATCGCCAATACCAAGGTTGATCTCGGGCTCACGGAAGTAGATCGGTTTGAGTTGCGCGTGAATGTCGGTGACATGGATCAGGCTGATGTTGCCAAAAGTCTCGAACTCCAACAGTTGATCCTGTGTCAGGCTTTGCTGTGCGGCAAGTCTGGCCCAATTGCCGAAACCGGACGCCCCATAGAGCGCCGAGGCCGCCATTGAAACCTGCAAGAAGTCACGTCGCGAAATCATCAATCAGCTTTCCTATTTCACATATAAATATGTGAATGTTACTTTTACTAAAAACCCGCGCAGAGCATTGCTTGCGCGGGCCCGTTGTTACTGGCGTACAGCCGGGGTTTCGACTGAAAGCCCATTGCCTCGGGATGCTACATAGAGCTCCAAGGCACGGAACTCATCCGACCCTTCAGCAAATGTTTCGGCGCGCGTATCCCGGATGCAACCACGGAAGCGATTGTGGCGCGAGATCAGCTTGGCCTGTTTCAGGCGATAGGTCGGGAACCCGTTGATCATACCCTGGCTCAGGTGGTCGGCACGGATCATGTTGCCCCAATTGTCTTCGTGACAATTGGCGCAGCTTAGCTCTAGCTGGCCGTAGCGGGTGTAGTACATGTCTTTGCCCTGCTCCCAGTACGGGGCGGCATCGCCATCGATCGCAACGTTCATTGGCAATCCGCGCGACTGCAAACCGATCAGAGCGACCATTCCCTGCATGTCGCCTCCGGACCATTTCCAGGCATCCGCTTCCATACGATCCGTGCGGCATTTGTTGATCAGGTCTTCCATGACAACCAGCTTGCCGCTTTCAGCATCAACCTTGGGCATAGACGCGTGAAGCCCTTCAAAGCTCTCTACCCCATCGTGGCAGGACGCACAGCTTTCACCAGCGGCGCCATCAACCGCCTCGAACAGGTCGATAGCCTGATCGACGAAGATCATCGCCGGATTGTCGAAATCATCGATTTGCAGAGCCTGTGTTTCATCCGTGCGGAAGTGCCAACCCGAATAGATCGTATCCAGATTTTCCAGATGTGCCGGCGCCTTGGCCACCGAGGTCATATCCAGCTCATCATTAATCACAAGACTGTCTTCATCCGGTCCGGCCATTGCTGCCACTGGGAAAGCCAGAATTGCCGCGATCGCCGTCAATGCCTTGGTATTCATTACGTTCCTCCCTTGGTGGATCAGCGCCAGCTTCTTGGACCAGCGCTGATCTGCCTTAGTGTCGAGCCGTCAGGCGATCTCGATCGATTTTTTCTCGTCATAAACAGAACCGTCATCATCGTACCAGGTGAAGACGAACTCACCGGCTTCGGGCACGACGGCTTCAAACTGGAAATACGGGTTGGTCGAAATCGCCGGCTCCATCGTCACGTCAACCACCATTTCGCCATTAAACTCACAGGTGAAACGGTTGATGATCGAACGCGGGATGACGTTGCCTTCTTTGTCCTTGCGTTGGCCGCTTTCCATCTTGTGGCTGATCAGCGTTTTGATCGTGATGGTTTCACCAGCCGCGGCTGTCTTTGGAACCTTGACGCGGGGTTTTACACCGGATGCCATGGATTAATCTCCTGTTCTTCGAGGCGCGCGTGGCGATCAGCCGCCGCAGCCGCCAATTGTCACTTTTACGGTCGCGGATGCCTTGGCAAAGCTGCCATCAGCCATCTTGGCCACAGCGATGACATCCTGCGTACCGGCCAGACGGATGCGAGTTGATGCGGCTTGTTCCGCCGCCAACGGGCCAAAGTTGAAGGTTGCAACGCCCGGTTCGGGGTTGCCGGCCGCGACGATCAGAATAGACGCCGCGCCCGGTGCACTGACTTCGATTGGCACGGTGTTTCCGTTTTCGGCGATTTCCGGTGCAGTCAACGTGACACCGCCATCAACCATATCCGCACCGCCTGTGAACGCGGCAATCGCACCTTCAGCGGCTGCATTTGCGCGGAGCGGCATCATTGTCAGGAACGCGGCGCCTAGGCCAAGGGCCAGAGTCTCGCGGCGAGAGAGTTCCATTTTCAATCTCCTTTGAATCTTCGGAAAGTCACGCCAGAAGGCGCAGTTATTGTTCTTTCAGGGTCGCGAGAAACGCGACCACATCTTCAATTTCCTGTGCTGTCAGGATCGACGTCAAAGGCGCTGTCGGCGCTTTGCCCGTATAGGCATCACCAGGACGGATATAGCCGTCATCCTTGTAGAATGCGGGCATGACCGTTCCATCGAACGTCATCTTTGCATTTGCCACCAGCCCACGAAGCTCGGCCTCGGACCAGCGATCACCCGCCCCGTCCAGCATCGGCCCAACTTCGCCATGAAATGGAATGTCCGCCAAAGCCGAGACTGCGTGGCAGGCCACACAGTTGCCTTTCGACTTATCCCCAACAATGAGCGCGCCGTTTGCAACATCGCCAGCAACCCCGGTCAGAGAAACCTCGACCGCGCCGTAGTCATCATAGGTTACGTCTTTCGGCCCTGTATCCGCTGCAAATGCGGCAACACCCGACACCGTGCAGACCAATGTTAAGAGTCTCAGCTTCATGATCCCTCCCATTTGCTACCGCGCCGATGGCGCTTTGCGACCCAAAGCTTTTGTGTACCGTAGTCGACGGGTAATGCTCTTCGCAACATTAAATTCATCTTATTGAATTTTTTTATTTGTAACGACAGACCTAATCTTGCGAAACATTGTTGCGCTCCTGAATGCGCCGCGCGTGATACCGTTGAAAATCTTCACCATTCTCAAGGTCGTAGCGTTTCTCATCAACCCAGGTGAAAAGATCCAAGGTAGTTGATTTTGAGAACGCCCCCGGCATGACAGCAACCGCTGCCTGGATGGCTGTGGCGTCTTCAGAGACCTCTTCAGGCAGGAAAACAAGCGTTGGGGTGAACAGAATCCCCCATTTGCGCATCAATGCTCTTTGCTCTTCTTCTTGCCCGTCAAAGTCGGTTGCTGTGGTGCTGCCATGCAAATCCATCTGTACGACAAAGAAGTTTTCTTCGATATACGTTGCCAGATCGGGCTGTGGGAACACCTCCTCGTGCATCTTTTTGCAATAGATGCAGCCCTGCTGTTCTATGAACAAAACCAATCGCTTACCTTCGCCCGAGGCCTCTTCAAGATCTTCTCGAAGGTCCTTGAACGTGTCACGCATCCACGGCGTTTTGTGCAGCCCGTCATCCCCCAGTTCCGCGGCAGAAACTGGGGCACCCAATAGAAGTAAGACCAGAATTGATAAGGCTCGTTTCATAACATCCTCCGCTATTAGCCAATGGTCGCAAGCCACGGCATATGGTCCAGCATCCATTGCGCGATGTGATTGATGGAATTGGTGGCGATCAACACGCCGAACAGGATCAGCAGACACCCCATCGCCTTTTCGATCAAAGGCAAATGCTTCCTGAACCGCGCCATCCATTGCATGAACGGGCGCACCAGAAACGCCGCCAGAACAAACGGGGCTGTCATTCCCACCCCATAGGCGAACAAAAGCAACGCGCCCCGCCACGCGGCCTCGGTCCCTGCTGCCGTGAACAGGATCGCGGCAAGCACGGGCCCCACACAGGGTGTCCAGCCAAACGCGAAAGCCAAGCCAAGCACATAGGCCCCGATCAAGCTAACATTCGAGGTTTCGCCAACATCCGCACGATACTGGCGATACAGAAACCCGATGCGAATGAGCCCAAGAAAATGCAGGCCCATCGCGATGATGATTGCCGCAGCAATCCAGCGCAGGATGTCAAAATATTCTCGAACCAATTGTCCGAAAATCGACGCCGTCGCGCCAAGCGCCATAAAGATCGTGATGATGCCTGCCGCGAACGCAATCGCCGAAAGCGTCGCGCGGCGACGTGTATTGGCGGGAATCTCAGCGCCTGCCGAGATCTGCTCCATCCCGACCCCTGCCAGATAGCTGAGGTAAAACGGGACAATCGGCAAAATGCACGGGGAAAGAAAGGACAAAAGACCGGCGACGACAGCTCCTGCAAATGTGATGTCGAACATGGTCAAAACGGTCCTGTCAGGCTATCATTCACACATTCAAAATAGTAAAGATATATCGTAGCGGTCAATCGGAGCTTGAGATGCGCCACCTGTTTCTGCTGTCTTTGGCAATCACATTGCTGGTTTTCCCTGTGGTTTCACGGGCCGAAATGACCCTTTTGATGGTCGAAGAGGACGGATGTATGTGGTGTGCCCGCTGGGATGATGAAATCGCTGAGATTTATCCCAAGACACCCGAAGGAAAAGCAGCACCACTGCGACGGCTTGATATTCGCCAAGCAACCCCGGGCGATATCGCCTTGGAAAAACCTCTTTACTATACACCGACCTTTGTTCTGCTGGACAACGGACAGGAAGTGGGCCGGATTGAAGGCTATCCGGGCGAGGACTTTTTCTGGGGATTGCTGGGCGCTTTGATGCATGACGCCGGGATAGATATTGAGACTTCTGGATAAACCGCAACAAATCACATAAACTGATTTGAATGCATGAAGCCGAGAAAGCGGGGCGATCTTGTTGGACAAACCATCGAAACTGCCAGTGTTCACAAAGGACATGTGTGCAGAAGACCTGGACAGAATGATGGAGAATGCCCAGACGGCATCAAACTTCCTGAAGGCAATCAGCCATGAGGGACGTCTGATGATCTTGTGTTACCTGTCTTCGGGCGAGAAATCCGTGACCCAGATGGAAGAGATGCTATCGGCCCGACAAGCGGCCGTGTCACAGCAACTGTCGCGCTTGCGGTTCGAAGGTCTGGTCAAAACACGGCGCGAAGGCAAAACAATCTACTACAGCCTGGCTGATGATCGATCGACGCAAATCCTGGAAGTCGTCTACGATCTTTTCTGTAGGGAGAAGTAGAGGCCGCTCAAGAAACCGCCAGCTTTGGGAGGAGACTGGCCATGCTCGAAACATTGGGAGACGCAAATACCGTTGCGCTGATTGGCCTGATGGGTGGCATGGTCTTGGGTCTTGCTGCACGTATCGGTCGGTTCTGCACATTGGGTGCAATCGAGGATTATCTGTATGCAGATGATGACCGGCGGATGCGCATGTGGGCCATCGCCATCGGTGTGGCGATCCTTGGTAGCCATGCGGCCATGGGGTTTGGATGGCTTGATCCCGTCGAAACACGATATCTTGCGCAGACATGGAACCCGATTGGTTCGATCGTAGGCGGCCTGATGTTCGGCTATGGAATGGCCATCAGCGGGAATTGCGGCTATGGCGCATTGGCGCGGCTAGGTGGTGGCGATCTTAGATCATTCGTCATCGTTCTGATCATGGGCCTTTCAGCCTATATCGCCATGTCGGGCCCCCTGGCCCATCTACGGGTTTGGGTTTTTCCAGTGGAGATGAATCTCAGTGCACCCCAGAGCCTCAGCTATCTGGCAGAACAGCTAATTTCGATACCTGCGTGGGTCTTCGGGTCAGTTGTTGGAACCATCCTTATCGCGCTTGCACTGGCAAATGATCGCTTTCGCCGAGCCCCTATGCAGGTTTTTTGGGGCGCTGTGGTCGGGTTGGCGATTGTCTCTGGGTGGCTTGGGACAAACTGGGTCGCGACATACGGATTCGATGCTGAGAGGGTCCAAACCCACACCTTCGCCGCACCATTGGGTGATACGATACTCTACCTCATGACCGCGTCCGGGAACACATTGTCCTTTGCCGTCGGATCAGTTTCCGGCGTTCTGATCGGCGCGTTTATCGGGTCTTGGTCCAAAGGTCATTTCCGCTGGGAGGCATGCGAGGACCCGCGTGAACTCAAGCGGCAAATATTGGGGGCAGCGATTATGGGCCCCGGCGCAATCATCGCGGTGGGATGCAGCGTCGGACAAGGCATATCGGCCTTCTCGTTATTGGCCTACAGTGCGCCAGTAACATTTGCCGCAATCTTTGCAGGTGCCACGCTGGGCCTAAAACAGCTTGTTTCGGGGCTGTCCTTCATAGCCGAACGATAAGTTGTAAGCCTTCGTCGGTACACCTTACGTCACTTGGAATTGCAAGACATCATGCCCGATTATAGAGAGGGCACCTGAAAGCAGAATATACGATGAGCCTGTTGTCCATACAGTCACCTGTGATTGGACTGAGATACGCTCACGCCCTTTGGCTCAGACCAGAGTTGAGGATCAGCGGCAAACGGAAACTCTGCTGGTCAACAGCCAGCAGAACATTGCAGTAGCCCAAGAATATTTCGGAGACTGAGCATGAACAGATGGGTCATGATGACGTGCCTTGTAGTCCTCACCGCCTGCAAGGAAGAGGAAAACAAGACTGTCGAGCACTTCACCGACAACCCCACGGAACGAGCTGCATCTCTAGCGAGCTGTGAAACGCAGAACGCCGCCCAGGCCGATGCGAACTGCACCAATGCGCAGACCGCCAGAAGCCTCGCTGAGAGCGACGCGAACCTAGACGCAGCACAGAAATACTTTGGAGATTGAGCATGTGGCAAAACCTCCATAGCGACTTCATCGACGCTATCACCAACACTGCAAACACCATCGCGGGCACCATGTCGGCCGAGCTGACAGCGCCTCTGCCGGCCGCGATGACGCTCTACCTCATCCTTTATGGCATCGGGATCATGAAAGGTGCGATCCAGGAACCCGTTTTGGACTTCGCCGTTCGTGGGATCAAACTGGCGATCATTTGGAGCCTAGCCTCGTCCGCAGGGGACTATTCTACCTGGGTGGGCAACGTCATCAACAGGGACCTGCCCAACTTTGTTGATGCGTTGACTGGCGGTTCCGGCACCGGGCAACTGCCGTCGGACCCTGTATTTCCCAAATCTGTTGGCATAGCCGAGCGTGTATTCCAGCACCACGTCTCACAGAGTTTAGCAGGCAAGATCATTGGACCAATTTACTATGGGATCGCGATGTTCCTGGGCGGGGTCATTCTGTCCGGCACAGCCTTTGTGTTCACCTTGGTCGCGACGATCGGCCTTGCCATCATGGCCGCAATAGGACCGATCTTTATCTGCTTTGCCTTGTTTGATGTGACACGCGGCTGGTTCTTCTTCTGGCTGGGGGAGATATTGAATTTTCTCATCTTCAAACTGCTGATCTGCGTCCTGTCACTCGTCATCATCTTGATGCTGGAACGAGCCGTGCTGCAAACTGACGTTCTTCCAGCGACCCGGACAATGTTCTATTTCGCAGGCGTCACCGGCATCATTTTCTTTTTTTCTCCTACCATCAATCGCCACCGCGCTATCAGCGGGTGCGCAGGCGTCCACAGGTGCGCTTCAAAGAGGTGCAGAACGATATCTTGGTCGCCGCCTGCCGGTCGGCGGACACAGAAACAAACCAGCAGGGAGCGCTAGTAGACGATGACCAAGGAAAACAACCCTAATTTCACCCGGGCTGATATTCACGAGCCTGAAGCCCAAAACATAGCAAAAGCCAAAGTTAAGGCATTGAAAGAAGTGCTTCGTCGCCACGGCGAGACACCAGAAGGCCAAGCCAAGATTCGCGAACTGCTGAGATTGCATTTTCTCATCCGATTGCCGCTTGAGTCGCAAAAAAACTGCCGTTCAGTCTTAGTGATGTTGAGCGCACAGTCAGGAAGACTCAAATGCAGAAAGCGCGGAGACCTCAACTATCGCAGCGTTTTCTGCCTTTAACCTCTGGTTTGAAATCCCGCTTAAGCTTAGGTTCCTTAAACGCACATGATTCGAACTACTTATGCTCTCTATACGCTGTCAGCGAAATAGAGCGGGCGCAGCATCGCGTCGGCAGAACGACCTCGTTCAGCTAGGGCGACATTTAGCCAACGTTCAGTCGGCGTCGCTCACAGTGCGATCCAGACCGCAAGAGGAGACATTCTCTGCAGTTGCAAAACTCGGTGGCTGCCAAATTCACAGCGCGGACAAATCCCACCTTGGATCCTCCACCCTCGCTGCTGAGGAATTTGCTCGCATGTGCGTGACAGGTTTCGCTGCGCCGCCCCCAAAGTCATGGAAGTGGCCATTGGTCCGACGCCTATCGAGAGTGCTACGATGCCTCACCGACTGCAGGGCTGTATCTCCCCAACTGAAATGATCGTGGGCGCAAACTTGCGCAACATGGAAAAAACTATTCACTCTGAACGGGGCTTGGTACATAGACCGTCCACACTTTAAAGTTGATCATAGTTGTTTGAGAATTGATATCGTGATGTCGATAGAAAAGATACCGCCTTTAAACGCATTGCGTGCATTCGATACTGTATCCCGTTTAGGCAGCATATCGCAGGCATCAAAAGCATTGAATGTCTCTGCTTCCTCTATCAGCCAGCATATCACGAGCCTTGAAACCTACCTCAATGCTCCATTGTTCGAGCGTATGTCCAACAGGCTTGTACTCACGCAGGAGGGCGAAAAGTACTTCACCAGCATTCGGCCCGCCTTTGATCTGATCAGCCAGGCGACCCACGAGCTGACCAACACCGCAGAGGAAGGGCCGTTGCGCGTGAGCGTAATTCCGTCTTTGGCCCATGGTTGGTTGCTCGGCCAGCTTGAAGCGTTCGCGGCAGAGTTGCCTACAGTCCAGCTGAGCATTGTCTCGTCATCAGGGCTGGTGAACTTTGATAAAGAGGACGTTGACGTTGCAATCAGATACGGTGCCGGGAGCTACGATGACGCAGACAGTCAGCTTATTTTGAAGGATTTTGTCGCGCCGGTCTGTACGCCTGATTTCGCGCGCTCGATTCAGACACCGGTCGATATCGTCAAGGTGCGGCGCGCGCACGCATCTGGAACAAATCCTTTAGTTGTCACAAAATGGGTCGATTGGGCGGCCAATTTTTTACAGGTTGAAGATTCTCAGATACTTGACGGTGGCAAAGGTCCGATTTTTGACGACGCAATGGCGCTTCTCAGCTCTGTGCTGCAAGGAAGATGCGTTGGGTTGGCGAGATACTCTCTTGCAAAAAAATATCTGGATGAAGGTGTGCTTGTTGCACCGGTTGGTTCCTGGGTGCCAGCAAAGGGAGGATACTATGTGCTGACGCCCAAGCGACGCACTCCAAAGTTGGCGGCCAAGAAATTTCGTAGGTGGATCAAAAAGCACATAGCTGACGATATCGGTTTGCCGTTTAGGTGAGGCCCGGCGAACATTCAGGAAGAGGATAGTCGCCGGGCCCGCTCGTCAGGCGCTTTTCTTGCCTAACGTGTCGAAATCAAATTCGGCTTCAATGCCAGCGCGCCAGTTGACGACGCGGTTAATTCCATCTTCAAAACTCATTTCGGGTTCCCAGCCCAGCATGGCCTTGGCTTTGTCGCAGCAGTAGATGAAGGGGTCAGGCGACACCAATCTCACAATGTTCGCACTGCTAAGGTTTTTCGGCTCTTGTTGCGATCCCATTTCTTTCTGAATAATGCCGACGATCTCCTTTACAGGGATCATTCTACAACCAGAAATATTGAAGGATTCCTGATCGAGATCAGATTCAATAGCCATGACGTTGGCGCGGGCGACATCGCCACCATAGACGAAATCCTTGGTCTCAAAGCCGCCATCGAAATATGATAGAGCTTCACCACGATTGATCTGGTCAATTACCCCAAGAATGTAGCGAGCGTTGGCAGCACGGCTATGCATATGCTCGCCATAAACAGTCGAGTAACGCAGTGACACGACTTTCAAGTCTGAGGTTGAGGAATAGTGTTCACAGAGTTTTTCGCCGATCAGCTTTGATGCGCCGTAGATAACCGCTGCGCTGTTCACGCCTTCCGATCCGAGTGGCATATCTTCTGTCACCGACCCCGACACGGCATAGCCATACACCCCAGTTGAGGATGAAAACACCGCATTCGAAACCCCGGCTTCAACCGCAGCCGAGAGCAGGTTGTCCATTCCAATGAGGTTGATGTCCAGCGTGCGGCGAGGATCTTCTTTAGTAAACCGGCTCATGCAGGCAGCCAAGACAAACAGCCCATCGACACCACGCATAGCTTCTGCGCAATCATCACGGCTTAGAACACTACCGTTGTGGATCTTGACCTGGGGAATTGCTCCCAATGCATTGACCGTGTGAGGCTCGGAAAATGCGTTGTTGTCCAAAATGCGAATTTCGCGAGCGCCTTTTCTCAACAGTTCTTGGGTGATGTGCCACCCAACAAGTCCAAGACCGCCGCCGAGAAGAAAAGCTCTGTCTTTAATGACCATTATGTGCTCCGATCATTGATTGTTTTCCGAAAACTCAACTTGGGAAGAATGCGCCAACCAAGATTCACGCCAAGGGTGGCTGCAAAGATCAGCACTACTCCGATCAGCTGCACCCAATTGAACAAAAAACCGTAGAAGATGTAGTCCGTGACGATAGTGACAATGGGGTAGATGAACGACAGTACCGCAATCGAATACGAAGGAAGCCTTTGATAGGCGGAGTAGTTCAAACTGTACATGACGCCTGTGTTCACCACGCCGAGGATCAGCAGGAATATCCAAGCACCCTCGCCAAGGGTCAGCTCTGACAGCTGGGTAAATGGCAACAACAGGACAACACCAAGCGACGTTTGCAGCAGTGCAATTTTGATGCCCGAAGCGCTGCGCACATACTTCACAATGAGCGTGGAAGCCGAGTACATCAGGGCCGCGATAAGAGCATACAGGATGCCCAGGGCTTTGCTCGCTTCCATATGCAGCGAGTCAAAGCTGATTTCGACGACCAAGAGCATACCGATGAAGGCCAGAACAGTCCACGCGATGGAATGGCCCGTAAGCCGCTCTGAAAAGAGAAATGCCCCGACAAGCATGATGACGAAAGGCTTGATGTGGTAGACTACTGTGCCCAACGACAGGGAAATCGTCTGGTAGGACATGAACAGGAAGAGCCAGTTATAGACTAGGCAAGCGCCACCGATACCTATCAGTATCCAATCTTTGCGCGTGATGCCGCGCAAAGAGAGATCGCCTGTCACCAGTGAGATCAGAATCAGGCTAAGAGCTCCGATTAAGCACCGAAAGAAGACGATGTTCGTCGGCAATTGTCCGGATTCCACCACGAGCACGCCGATTGTCCCGGCGATGCACATGGCGGAAATGAGTTGGACAACGCCAATTCGAAAACTGTGCTTATCAGGCGGCACGGAGGCGTCTCCCCGACAAATGCGCAGTCTCGCGCCATGGGTCTGTGCAGATCACTTGCCGCAAGTCTGTCTGGGTGAGCTTTGATACCGGCGAACGCGGGTAAGCCAGAGTAATGGCCTGCCGCATCAGCTCATACATCGAGGCGGTCAACTTCTCCTTGGTGTAGCATTCAGGGAAATCGGCTCTGGTCTTTGTTGCCGTATCCGGGAAGAAGCTGTTTTTGAAATCAGGCTTGATGATCGAGTCCCAAACATTCAGAGACTGCCCGCCCCAATCCGACTGACCACTGAAGATGCTGTAAGACGGAATGCCGTGTAGAGATGGCCGACACAGGCATTGGTTCACAAATTCATTGACCCGTTCCAACACCAGACCGATGCTGCCAGCATCCCGGGCCATCCGTGCTTTGGCAAATAGATCCAAAGCCTCCTCGATGCTGTTGCCGACCGGACGGTTCTCGCCGTTTTGCGGGGTGTATCCGAGATGGCTAATGACCGGAATACCCGCGTTTGTAAGCGCGTTTACAATTTCAAAACGGTCAGGAGAGAATATCTCCAGCTTCACTGCATCCGCGCCAACGGCGAGCATCTGGGAGGCGTTCTTAATCGCGTTCTCGGCGTCTGCTGTCGATCCGTCGGGCATATCAGCCAGCACAAATGGGCGGATGTTCGCGGGGAAGCTCCGTGAGACCTCTTCTGCTACCTCTTTGGTGAGATCTTTCATCGTATTGAAGAACTCAGCCTGAGCCGCCGGAGTTTCCAACGCAGTGGCGTTCTGTCCCATATGCGTCATCAGGTACGAATCCGAAATCATGACGCATTCCACCCGACAAGGCAGACCTTCCTTGCGCAACTGCATCGCCGAGCTTGCGACGGCCGCGACTTCATAATCGCGATACAGGTTGATTTTCAGGCGAGGGATCTCTCGGCCTTCCTTTGACTGTTCAGCCAGGAATCCAAACAAGTTCTGAGGCATTTTTGTGCTCCAAATTAAGCCGCGATAGCCACGCGGGTTGAAAAAACTTCGTTGATGGTCTGAATACTCTTCCTCAGCAACTCACGTTCGACAGCCGTGAAGCAAAGTCGGGCATAGCTTTCCATGCCGGTTCCGAACGCCTGCCCAGGTGCGAGAGAAATGCCGTTTTCCAACAGTCCCTCGTAGAATGGCCTAGGGCCTGCCGGCCCAAGCGCCGAGAGATCGAGGAACAAATAAAACCCGCCCGAAAAACCCAGATGGGGAACGGTCAAGCATTCTAGAGCAATTTTTGCGCGTGCCAGCGTTTCGTCACGCTGGAACTGCAACTGCTCTGTCGGGGTCTTAAGCGCTTGCCACGCGCCGTATTGTGATGGCGTTGCCACAGAATAAACGGTATGCAATCCGCGCTTCTGCATATCCAATGCACGCGCATTGGGGCTAATCAGGTAGCCAACCCGATACCCTGGCACTATGTAGCTTTTGGAGAAGCTGTAGATCGAGAAGGTAATCTCATCGCCGCCGTCCAGATCTCGCGCGTCTATGAATCCGTGCTCAGAATAGTCGTAGAACTCGTACGCGTTGTCTGCGACAAGCCAGATCCCTTTTTCGTGGCAAAAATTGACTAATTCTTGCAGCTGCGCTCGGCTCATCGAATATCCGGTCGGGTTGTTCGGCGTGTTGAAATAAATGAGCCGCGTCTTGGCCGTTACGGCGTTTTCAAGGTACGCGCGCAGATCAAGGTTGGGATCTTCGCATAGGGCGAGAAACAAAGGGGCCTCACGAACCACAGCGTTACAGGACTTCAACACGCCGCGCGCAAAAAGCCACTGAGGTGATAAGATCAACGCCTCATCACCTGGATTTAGGACAGAGTCTGCGGCGACCTTTAAGCCATGGGTTGCGCCAGAACAGATCATAAGTTGATCCATCAAAAAATTGCCGTAACCGCGCTTCACATGAGCGGATTGGATAGCCTCTTTGAGCGATCCGATACCTTGCGGTGGGGCATGGACGTTGTGTTCGAGTTCGAATGCGCCCGCAGGCCACGATTTTACATCTGGGCAAGGTTGATAGGTGGTTTTTCCCTGATGTAGGCCCGCGATCTCGCTTGCATTAGCACTTTTCAAGGCGGTTACGATGCTCTCAAAAACCGAGAATGGCACGTCATCAAGAGTCGTGGAAAATTTGCTGATGGCACTGAAATCCGTCATGGCAATACCTTGTAAACTATTCTGTTCCTGTCGAAGCTGTTCTAAGTCGTTCAGGCTTTTCAGAAAATTTGGGATATCTTAGCCAGCATTAGAAAAAGCGAGGCTGACCTGCAATCATTGCCACGTCATATACAGCCTCATGATTTGTTCTTTGCCCAGCACATCAAGAGCTTAAAATACTGGATAGTTTATGGATCTCGGAACTTACGATTACGTAGTGGTAGGAGCCGGAATCGTTGGTGCAGCTTCTGCGCTGGAGCTTAGCAAGCAAGCGACCAAGGCGCGGATACTACTCATCGACAAAGAAGATGCACCTGCGCGTCACCAAACGGGACGCAACAGCGGCGTTGTTCATACTGGCGCTTACTACACACCAGGCAGTAAAAAGGCCGAGCTTTGTCGTGAAGGTCTGCTTAGAACAAAGCACTTTTGCAAGGTGAAAGGCCTGAAGTACGAGACTCGTGGGAAGCTATTGGTCGCCACAAATGACCAAGAGAAAGGACGACTGAGCACTCTGGCGGATCGCGCGTGTCAGAACAGTGTAACAGTTCAAGACCTGTCATTGGCTGATCTCACGACCATAGAGCCCAATATTGCCGGATGCGCAGCGGTTCGGCTGCCGGACACCGCCATTGTGGACTATCCTCAAATAACACGAGCTCTACTAGAGGATTTTCTGGCCAATGGTGGGACGTTTCTGCCCTCCACCACTTTGATAGACATCGACAGTAGGCATGGAAAAACCGCTCTCATCACACAAAGGGGTATGATCGGGTTTGAGCATCTTGTCGTTTGTGGAGGGTTGCAATCAGACCGTATCATTCGCATGGCTGGATTTGCCTGCGATGTTAAAGTGGTGCCGTTTCGGGGGGAATATTATCGTCTTCCAGAACGGAAATCCAAACTAGTCAAGCATCTGATCTATCCTGTGCCTGACCCCAACCTACCGTTTCTGGGCATCCATTTGACGCCTATAATTGATGGTTCGATCACAGTAGGGCCGAATGCCATTATTTCTCTGGCACGTGAAAGATACTCCAAAGTGTCATTCAGCTCAGAAGACTTTCGCGAAATGGCCTTGTTCGCAGGATTCTGGCGATCGCTTGCCAAACATCCTAGCGCCATAGCCAATGAAATTCGAAGCGCGGTGTCAAAGCGTTACTATCTCAAACAAGTTCAAAAATACTGCCCAAAAGTTGAGTTGCGGGATTTGTGTCACTACGTGGCAGGTCATCGTGCCCAGATCGTGCATCCTGACGGCCGACTGGAAGACGATTTTCTGTTCAGATCACAGGATTGTATGACATTCGTTTTGAACGCGCCATCACCGGCAGCAACAAGCGCTTTGCCGATAGCTCAGGAAATATGTGAGAAAGTAATGAACCGATAGCTCGGGGCAGGTAAATCGAAGGTCACTGCGCCAACAAAAGTTCCCACTGTTTCTTATGTAGTTGGTGCGAATTTTTGGATTCTAGGTTCTGGTTGGCGGTGACCGAGTGTTTGAAAATCCGGTTTAGCGAACTTCACTATGCCCCAGAAATGCCCTTAATGTAAAAATGAAACAATTCTCCGGCAGCAAAGGCAGAAAACTGAGTGTCGGCTAACGGCACGACACCCTTTCTTATATTGAACGGGTCTTGGACAAGAAAGAATCCCTCTCGTGAACCAGCCGCTTCCCTTGGCGAAAAGGTCCAGTCTCTCCGCTCGCTTGCCTTTGCTTCTTGAGTTCCAACCACAATCCAATTTGGCGAGGCGTTCATTTCACTCTCCAATCCAATTGCTTATGCCGCAAACAGTCGTATAGCTCGCCACGTTGTGCATGCTGGCCCTCTAGAGGCACTCGATCCGGAAAAGAGAGAAGGTTTTGGCCGAAGTTGTCAAACCCTCTCAAAAAACTGTCAAGCCCACCAAACAGAAAGGGACAGGAGAGTGAAACTTCTCATATATATCAAGAATATAAATGGTGCCCGGGGGCGGAATCGAACCACCGACACGAGGATTTTCAATCCACTGCTCTACCCCTGAGCTACCCGGGCACGGGAACGGCGCTTGCCGTTGGGTGGAGGCGTTCTATGACTTGCGTCAGGGACTGTCCAGAGGCTTTTTCACATTTTTTCAGTGCGGCCGCTGCCCGATCTGGCTGGTATCGGATTCGTCCGCCTCAACATCCTCTTCGCGTTGTGATGGCACGGCGTAGGAGCCGTTCAGCCATTTAGCAAGATCGATATTTGCACAACGCTTCGAACAGAACGGGCGGAACTTGACGACCGTATCTTCCCCGCAGATCGGGCAGCTCATTTCAGCACCTCTTTCAATGGGATACGCGCTCTTTTCCGCTGCAACTCGAAATGGCCCAAAGGAGTCCAGCCAGCAAGAGTTGTCTCCACCGGGTCATGCCGGAAAGCAGTGCGCAGGGCTTGTTCAAAACCCCGACGGTCTTTCTTGGGCATTGGGGCAAGGTCCAGCGTGATCTGCCCACCCAGACCCCGTACCCGCAACGCGCGGGCCAACTGTTTGGCGCAGGCGAAGTTCGCCTTCGTGCCAGCTGCCAGCGATGTGTCGGCGCCCGTATTGACGTCTACGGCGACCAAAGCCCGCGTCGGCTCGATGAACAGATACCCTCCGCCTGCCAGCGGTTCCTGAATGCCGCGTGCAGTGTCGAGCGCATCCAGAACGCCGTGGGTTTCAAACCCTCCAGGCTCAGTGAAAACGTCCGCCGGGTCGGTCCAATCGCGCCAGGCCAGCACATGGGGGCTGTCGCCTTCGCTCAGTGTTTCGGGTTCAGTGCTCGGATCATCCAAAATCTGCTCGGCCTGCGCCAGCATCGCACTGATGTCTTCAGCAATCTCTTCGGCATCCGCACCGGCACAGCAGGAGCGTAGGATCAGGCCATAGGGGCTTTCGCCCATCATATCATGGGCGATTTCCAGTAGCCGGTCCCGCGCGTCTTCATCCCGGATACTGCGCGAAATGTTCAGGCCCGGCGCATCCGGCGTAACAATTGCATATCGGCTTTTGAATAAGACCCGATCAGTAACCGGAAGCGCCTTGCCTTCTTCGGCATATCCGGTGACCTGAACCAGCAGCAAAGCGCCCGGGGCCAGCCCTTTTGCCTGTCGCAGAAAAGCAGGTCCATCGGGGGTTGTCAGGAACATACCACCCTGCCCTTTGACAGGGCGATCTGCCTTGGCGCGGTAGATCGTTCCGGGCGGTGGGGCATCCCCTGCGATCAGAAAGTCATCCAGCTTACCATCCACCATCAAGGCTGCAGCTTCGCGGCCTTCGATATGGTCCAGAACAATCGTGCGACCCTTCATGGCGTCCCTCGATAAAGCGGGTATCCGATGGCTTGCAACAATCCCGATGTCTCGGCCAAGGGTAGTCCAACAATGCCAGTGAACGATCCCGAAATCCACGGGATGAACGCACCTGCGGGTCCTTGAATGGCATAGGCACCGGCTTTGCCTTGCCAATCTCCGGTATTAAGGTAGGCGTTCACTTCCATATCCGACAGGCGCTTGAGCCGCACCTGCGAGACCACATCGCGCTGCAAAAGGCGATCTCCGCGCCGCACAGCCACCGACGTGACCACACGGTGACGTCGCCCGGACAGGGCATATAAAAACGCCGCAGCCTCGCCAGCGTCCTCGGGCTTGCCTAGTATGCGACGACCCAGGGCGACAGTTGTATCAGCGCACAGCACAACATCATCATCACCCGCCTTAACCGCTTTGACTTTTTCCCGAGCGATGCGGTGGCAATAGGGAACAGGTAGTTCCCCCTTAAGCGGCGTTTCATCGATATCCGGAGGTCTGACAGCATCGGGCTGCACGCCAAGCTGCGCCAGCAGGTCCAGCCGCCTAGGGCTGCCCGATCCGAGGATAAACGCCATTGGTTAGAGCGTTACTTGAAGCGATAATTGATCCGACCTTTGGTCAGATCATAAGGGGTCATCTCGACCTGAACCTTGTCGCCAGCCAGAACACGGATGCGGTTCTTGCGCATCTTGCCTGCCGTATGTGCGATGATCTCATGGCCGTTTTCCAGCTCGACCCGAAACGTCGCATTAGGCAGGAGTTCCTTCACGACACCGGGAAATTCGAGCGTATCTTCCTTGGCCATGTTGTCTCCATCGTTAGGTTGCACTCGCAGAATCTGCGAGGATGTGCGCCTAAATGAGCCTATTTCGGCCTTATTTCAAGGCCAGAATCACTAAAGCGTTGAGATTGTGACCGTTTCGACTCGGGGGTTTTGCTCGTCCCAATGCGCGCGGTTTAGGACATGCCCATCGTCGCGGACGTTGGCGATGGCGCTCAGATCGATGTCGGCGTAGGTCCAGCCAGGCTGGTTCAGAGTACCCTCGGCCAGAACGCCGGTCTGCGGAAACCCTTTATCGGGCGGGCCGAAGATGCCGCCTGTGCCGGTGTTCATATCGACTGCTTCGGACCAGTCATTGTTACCAACCAACGAGGCCATCACCGTCACGCATTGGTTCTCCAATGCACGCGACATCGCCCCGATGCGAACCCGCCAATAGCCTGAAAGTGCCTCGGTGCAGGACGGGACCAGTATGATATCCGCTTCATTCAGGGCGCGGCCCAGCAAAGGAAACTCACTGTCATAGCAGATCAGAATGCCGATCTTGCCCAGCGCGGTATCGAACAGTTTGAGCGGTCCACCGGGGGCGATGTCCCAGTGTTCGCGCTCGAACCGGGTCATGATTTGCTTGTCCTGATGATCCTGCCGACCGTTCGGGGTGTAAAGCGACGCGCGGTTCACCGGGCGGCCTGCATCACTCGCAACCGGGGCTGACGCGCCCAGGATGTATGTATCGTAAGCCTGAGAGAGACGTTGATGCAGGGCCTGCACGTCTTGCATCCGGTCCGAGACCGCTAGGATTGACCGTTCGAGGTCGCCGGCCACGTCCGCGCCCTCCAGCGTAGACAGCTCCATCGCGCCGTATTCCGGGAACACCAGCAACTCAGCACCCTGCTCAGCGGCGTCCGAAACCCAACGATCCAGCTTATCCTCGTATTGCGCCCAGCTATCGAGCCAATCAAGGTTATAGGCAGCAGTGGCGACTTTCATTACGAACCTCTCGCTCAAAGACACGACAAAGAACCTGAGACAGGCTCACTATGGGCTTTGTCACTCATAGCCTGTGGGAAACCAGATACCGGGCAACTCGGGTATGCCCATATTTGGTTTGACGTGCCTGGCCTCCAAATTTGACAGATCCACGTCCTCAACGATTTTCTCAACTTTCGGCAAGTCTCCCTTGTTGAACATCTTGTTCTGGATGATCGCAAGAGCTTATTTCTGCGATGTCGCCGCAACCCCTACGCCCAAATTTTCGCCGGGCGGTGGAGTATCTTCATCCGAGAACCCAAACGTGATCCAAAATCGTTTCAAAGACTTCTGATCCAAAACTGCAACGGCTTGAGCGTTTCGCCCTCTTCCCCCATATCCTTCCAAGAAAACTGCGCAATGACAGCCTGCAAGGGCTCATATCCTCGCGCTCGCCAGAACCCATCTAGCGGTCGGTATTTTTCGGGTCTGAGCGGATGATCCGCTGGGCGTTGCACACCACAAAAAGCGCATTTGGCGAAGCCCAGTTCCCGGGCATGAGCTTCGCGCAAATCAAAGAACTTATGCCCGACGCCCTGCCCGCGATAGTCAGACAACAGGACAGATTCCGCACAATAGAAGATCTGCGACAAGTCCAGACCCGTGCCATCGAAGGCCGCTGCGAAATCGTCGGCGTGATCCATCAGCGGTGCGCCAGTCGAAGCACCAACCAGACGATCCCCTTCAAACGCGCCAACAACAGTGGCCTTGTCACTGTCGCGGTAGGATTGCAGATACGTCCGCTCATACTCCAGATCACCGTCGTACAAATACGGCCAAGCCCGAAACACCTCGATCCGCAGGCGTGCCACGTCATCCAGAGCAGCTTCGAGCGCCGCTCCGGTCAGGGCGCGGAGCGCGGTGACCTCAGCCATTCGAGACCTGCTTGGTCCAATCCACAAGGTTGTAGAAAGTAGTGACGCGAGTGATTTTACCGTCTTTCAGATCGAAGAACGACCCAGCCGGCAGGCGATAGGTCTGACCATGGGCATCCGGCAACCCTTCGTCGGTTTCCAGATAGGTGCCGTTGACGATGAACTCGGCTGCTGCACGGGTACCGCCTTCGGCCTCGAACACCACGATGTCGGTCAGGCTTTCCTTGTAGCAGCGGTTCATATGGGCGCAGAAAGCCGCAAACTTTTCTTTGCCCACACGGATCTGGCCTTCGTTCACGTGATGGGCCACATCATCGGACAAGCAGGCCAGCATGCCATCGACATCACCAGCGTTGAAGGCATCGAAATAGGTTTTGACGGTCTGGTTCATGGGTCACTCCGTAGGTTCGCCCCAGCGGTCCTTCAGATGCTTGATGATCTGATCGCGGGTCTGTCGGTAGTGGTGTAGCTTGGTTTCGCGCGTCTCACCCATCCCGGTAGGGTCCATTATTGGCCAATAATCGACATCCAGATGAAAAACCCGCGTTAGTTCCAGTGCTTTGCGCTGGCTTGCGGGCGACAGCGCGACAATCAGATCAAAGGAACTGAGGTCATCACCCCATTCCTGCATCTCATCAAACGACCGCGAGCGATGGCGCGATAACTCAACATCGATCTCATGGCAGACCGAGATACAGAACCCGTCGATTTCCAGATCATTATAGACACCGGCGGATTGGACATAGGTGCCGGTGCCATAGAATTTCTTCATGATGCCTTCGGCCATCGGGGACCGGACCGAGTTGTGGTCACAACAAAACAGGACCGACTGCGGCAGAGGCTTCACGCGTTACCCCCCGAAATGCAGCACGCAGATCAGCGTGAACAGGCGGCGGGCGGTATCGGTGTCCACATCGGCCTTACCCTCAAGTCGCTCCTGCAACACCCGGCTGCCTTCGTTATGGATGCCGCGCCGGGCCATGTCGATGGTCTCGATCTGGCTTGGTGGCAAGGTCTTCACCGCATTGAAATAGCTTTCGCAGATCTGGAAATAGTCTTTGACCACCTGACGGAACGGGCCAAGCGACAGGTGGAACTCGGCAGCTTTTTCTGCAGCCTCGGTGGCAATGTCGAAAACCAGCCGCTTATCGCGGATCGACAGTTGCAGATGATAGGGCCCGTCCGGAACTGTACGGTCGTCACGCGCGGGTAGCGCAAAGCTGTTGTCTTCCAGCAGATCGTAGATGGCGACCTTGCGCTCCTGCTCGATCTCTGGGGTCGGCGGGGGCAGGTTACGGTCATCCAGTTCGATATGCGAAATACGGGTCATCTTTACGGTCACAATCCTTGTCGTCCGCCCAGACCTATAACAAGCGATATCGTTCGGCAATGTATCCACGCTGCGCTTTCGATACGCCTTTGCGTCACCTCATCCATTCAACCGATTCAAACGCGCGCTGACAGACAGCCAATGCGCCTCAAGGCTTTCAGACTGTGCCAGTTGCTCAGCCGCCGGACCGATGGCACGCAGGGCTGCGGGTGTCATCTGGCTGAGCGTCGTTCGCTTGAGAAAGTCCATGACGCTCAGACCCGATGAAAACCGTGCCGAGCGTGCCGTGGGCAAAACGTGGTTCGGCCCACCGACATAGTCGCCAATGGCTTCGGGCGTGTATTGGCCCAGGAAAATCGCTCCGGCATGGATGGTCTTTTCACTCAGCGCCGCCGGGTCTGCCACGCAAAGCTCAAGGTGTTCAGGTGCGATGCGGTTCGACAAGGTCGCGGCCTCATCCAAATCGCGCACGGTAATAACAGCCCCAAAATCCCGCCAACTGGCCCCCGCGATCTCACGCCGCTGCAAGCTTTCCAGACGTTTTTCCACCGCCTGCGCAACGGCCTGACCAAAGGCGGCATCATCTGTGATCAGGATCGACTGGGCGCTTTCGTCGTGTTCCGCCTGGCTGAGCAGGTCCAAGGCGATCCAATCCGGATCATTGTCTTTGTCAGCGATCACCAGAATCTCGGACGGCCCGGCGATCATATCGATGCCCACCTTGCCAAAGACGCGCCGTTTGGCCGCCGCAACGAATGCGTTTCCAGGCCCCGTGATCTTGTCCACAGCGGCAATTGTCTTCGTCCCGTAGGCCAGCGCGGCGATGGCCTGAGCACCACCGATCCGGTAGATTTCATCCACACCGGACAATTGCGCAGCCAGTAGAACAAGTGGATTGACCTGACCGTCCGGTGTCGGCACCGTGATCGCCAACCGCCCAACACCCGCCACTTTGGCCGGAATCGCGTTCATCAGCACGGATGACGGGTAGGATGCCAGCCCACCCGGCACATAGAGGCCCGCCGCAGAGACCGCGGACCAACGCCAGCCCAATGTCGCACCGCTTTCATCCGTCCAGCTTTGATCAGACGGCATCTGCCGCTCGTGGTAGGCCCGGATACGAGCCGCAGCCAATTCCAGCGCGGCTCGATCTTCGGCAGAGACCTGTTCTACAGCATCCGCGATCTCAGCCGCGCTGAACGCCAGCGTATCTGGTGTCAGGTCCAACCGGTCGAACTTGGCGGTCAGTTCGATGATCGCTGCATCACCGCGCGCTCGTACATCTTCGATGATTTCGGCCACAACCGCGTCCACGTCCGGGCTGTCTTCGCGCTTGGCAGACAGCAGAGTTTGAAAGGCGGCTTCAAACTCGGGCGATGTGGTATCGAGAAAAACGGGCATAATCTGGCACTCCGAAACGTTCCAAGCGGACATATCGCCGGGGCCGGCAGGTCTCAACCCTTCTTGGTAGGGTGCAGCGATTTGCGCATGGGGAATTGGGTCATTCCGTGCCAATCTTCGGATGCGCCGGTCTGCACCCAGCCAAAGCGGAGATAAAACGCGCGGGCGGTATGCGTCGCCTCCAAGGAAGCCTGCAGGCATCCCTGATCTGCAAGCTCCTGCTCTAACCGTGCCAGCAAAGCACGCCCAATGCCGCGTCGGATGTATCCTGGATCAACATAGAGCAGCGAAACCTTGGTTCCCTGCCGAACACCGCCAACAGCGGCAATCTGGTCGGCCAGTTCGGCCACCCAAAGCTCAGAGCCGGATTGTATCCGACCCCGAATGCTCTGCGGGTCTTTGTTGGCCGTCCAGAGCGATACAAGGCGCGGATCGTTTCCATGATCCGCTGCACACAAATGGGTAATCGACCGGATCAACACCCGGCTCATCTGAAACACGTCGAACACGGTGGCACGGCGCAGGACCAGCTTTTGGGCGGGGTTCACGAACGCCTGCGATATGCCGCGCTTATTCTGGATGATGCGGAGCCTGCCCTGAGGGCGCCTGATAAGGGCGCGTCACATCCTTGAGCGTTGCATCAATCGCTTCGACCTTCAGCCGGATTGCACCATCCCCCGCCAAGGTCAGCAGGATCAGTCCGGACCCATCTTCACCGGGCTCAAAATCAACGGACAGCAGCGACAAGATCATATCTTTGTCGCTGCGGTCGATGCCCTGGCTGGAGACTGACAATACTGAGTCAAAAACCAGCACAGACTGTACACGCTCGAACGGGCGGTCGCGACGGGTGGCTGCGTCCTTGTCTTCCCAGCGAAATCGGTTCAACAGCAACCCAAAACGCCGTTGCGACGGCTGCCATGTCATTTCGGTCACCGGAAACACCGCGTCTTGCGACAGGGTTGAGATGACCTGCAGATCATCCGCATCCTCGGCCCCCAGGTTCAATGGGGCCTCGCGCCCGTCTTCGAAACTTGCGTCAGTCATTCGCCCTTGATCCGTTCGATTTTGGCACCCACACCTTCCAGCTTGCGCACCACATGTTCATAGCCGCGATCCAAATGGTAGACCCGACTTACCGTGGTCTCACCTTCGGCGGCAAGCCCTGCCAGGATCAGCGAAACCGAAGCGCGCAGGTCGGTCGCCATGACAGGCGCGCCCTTCAAACATTCAACACCTGTAACAGTCGCTGTTCCGCCATGCACCTCGATCTGGGCTCCCATGCGAACCAGCTCAGGCGCATGCATAAAGCGGTTCTCGAAGATACGCTCTTCCAGCACCGAGGTCCCCTCGGCCGTACACATCAGCGCCATCATCTGGGCCTGAAGGTCAGTAGGGAAGCCCGGGAAAGGTTCGGTGACCACATCCACGGCTGTCACACGCCCGTTTTTACGTGCCACTTTCAGGCCTTTATCTGTTTCTTCAACGCTTACACCCGCCGCGTCCAGTTTGGCCGCGAACGATTCGACCAACGACATGCGCCCACCCAGCAATTCAATCTCACCACCACAGATGGCCGGGGCCAGCATATATGTACCCAGCTCGATCCGGTCGGTCACAACCTGATGGGTCGCCCCGTGCAACCGATCCACGCCCTGAATTTCGATGGTCGAGGTCCCCTCACCCGCAATCTGCGCGCCCATCTTCCGCAAACACTCCACAAGATCGACAATCTCGGGCTCGCGCGCGGCGTTTTTCAGGACGGTAGTGCCTTTGGCAAGGGTTGCCGCCATGACGATGTTCTCGGTCGCCCCGACCGAGGCAAAGCGCATCTCATGTACCGCGCCTTTCAGCCCGCCCGGAGCCTTGGCATGCAAATAGCCGTCTTTCAGCTCAATCTCAGCGCCCAGAGCCTCAAGCCCTTCCACATGCAGGTCCATGGGGCGCGCACCAATCGCGCATCCGCCCGGCAGTGACACAACCGCTTGTCCAAACCGCGCCAAAAGCGGGCCCAGCACCAGATTGGACGCGCGCATCTTGCGCACGATGTCATAGTCTGCGGTTTGACTGGTCAGGTTGTGGCTCGACATCGCGATCACCTGCCCGTCCTGCAATGACGACACCTCGGCGCCCAGCGATTGCAGCAAGGCGGTCATGGTCTTGATGTCGCTCAGCCGCGGCGCATTGGTCAGCGTCAGCGGGTCTTCACTGAGAAGCGTTGCGGGCATAAGCGTCAAACACGCATTTTTAGCCCCCGCAATCGGAATTTGTCCGTTCAGCGGGCCGTTGCCCGTCACCAGAATCGAATCCATCTGCTCTTATCCCTCGTCTTTGTCAGCTTTATTTCCGGAAGCGGCCCGCGCCTTAGCCTGCGCCTTACGCCGCGCCATGTTTGCCTTTAGCGCAGCCTTCAGGCGTTCTTCGCGCGCATTCCCGGATTTGCCGTGATTTTTTTGTGCATTTTTCTCTGCCATGGTCTTTCTCTACAGGAGGCGAAAAAAACCGTCCAGATACCCTTGCGCCGCGTTTCGTTTAAGTCTAATCACCCGCCCACGATGCTGCTGTAGCTCAGAGGTAGAGCACTCCCTTGGTAAGGGAGAGGTCGAGAGTTCAATTCTCTCCAGCAGCACCATCAGAATCCACGATAGTTCAAAAGCCTCGAAATCGGTGCATTTGACCGGTTTAGCCCTCGTTTGCTTGGTAACTTACATGCGATATTTCTCTATTACGCGTGTCTCAGTACCTGCCAAATAGCCCAATCCCACCTCTTCCTGCCTTCGATAGGCAATACGGAGAGAAAGTCGACACAGGTCATTCAAATACCCGCGCTAACGCCTAAAAAGGGCAACCCCTATCGCAAAGCACACAACGTCCCCAGCGACGGTAATCAGCCGGAAAACAGCCGCAGCGATCAGGGCTGAACCGGGTGTCGTAGCGCCACTTAAGATTGCGATGAACGCGGCTTCGCGAGGGCCTAAACCGCCTGGCGCACCAGGCGTTGCATACCCTATCAGCCAAGAAACAACACCGGCGAGCGCCACGACGCCTGTGGGTACATCGTCGATTGCACTCAGGACCCAGGCGGCGACGGAGCTCATACCCAGAAGAAATGCGATCGCAAGAAGCGCAATCAAGAGCAAAGCAGAGAGTGTGAGGCTCTGCTTGACGGCAAAAAAACCTAGTACCAGGGTCAGCAGAACAGCGATTGAAATCGTAAGTATAGGCCAGACAGGGCCAACGGCGTCGAACGATAGAATGTCAAAAGGCACGAACCAAACACCAGTTACCAAGATCACCAAAGCGGCAACGGGTAAGCAAATTAGTTCGACCAAGGTCGCCATGGCCAACTGCTTGTCGCTCAGCACCCCGCCGCGCAGCAATACAGCTCGCCCCAAAAGGTGGACAACATTGCCGGGAACGTATCGCGCGATTTGAGAGAGGGTGAATGACCGATACGTCCGGCGGCGTGGCTCGGGTCCGAATAGTTGCACGATGCGGTGCCACATCTCGGCCAGCACAAATAGCAACGCTGAATAGAGGGCAACCATCGCTGCGCAACGTAGAAAGAACCCCTCGGGTGGATCGAAGTTGATCAGCGCGTCCCAATTGCGTGCAATCTCGCGTCCGATGAAAATGACGGACAGCGCCAGAACCAGCAGGCCAATCCCGCGCGCCAGTCTTCGACGTAGCACCTCATCCTTGAGCAGATGTGCCGCCGGCATCGGCCTATCCCGCCGGTTCGGCGCGCAGGAGCGAGGTCTGATCTGGATAAGGCAAGGTCGGAACCAGCCCGCGCAACCTGGTTTCGGACAACCCGCAATCGTTGATCGATTGGCGGTAGCGCGCGCGATGAGAATTGTCGAACACGATAATCCCATCCGGTGCCAGCTTGGGGATTGCATGTTTCAAGCAGGCTGGACGCGCGCGGCCATCCACGACGATCAGATCAAACACACCGTCTTCGGCATCTATTGCACTGGCATAGGCCGCAAAATTTACCCGAGAACCATTGGCTTTTTCTGATAGATACAGAGCGTCAGTGGGCGAAGCACTACTTGCCTCAAACAACTTGACCTCGGTGGGGCATAAGCCCTCAACCATCGGAATCTTGGCTGTCACATCCTTGTACCAAGGCGCGTCATGTTCGACGCTGGTAACAGATGACGCGCGGCGTGCCAGCCAAACTGTGCTGGCACCCGATCCATATTCGAACACGCGCGCCGGGCGTGAAGCCAGGAATGCATCCACCTGCTCTATGGCGTCGTAGGTCCACCATGGCACGTCGAGGCCGACCATAGCATCGATGTCGTAGATCGCGAACAGGCTGGACATCCAATGCCAGCCGCGCCCTTTGGCGCGCCGCCGCTCGAGAAACCCGGCAAAACCTGTTGCCCGGGCCATAGCCGCCAAGATGCGCATTAGGTTGACATAAATGGATTTGAGCAGACGCATCCCAATCTTATCCCTTCAACTCAGTCGGTGCTCGGCAGATCACGGGCATCTGGTCGGACGAAAACCCTGCGCCTTCGGCCAAATCGATGCAGTAGCCGTTGCTCCAGGGTGCAAAGAAGCTGCCCTCGATCTCACGGAACATACCCGTGTATTGAAACGCGGCCATCGTCGTGACTGTTGTTCCAATCAGCGCCACGGCAAGGACCAGTCGTTTGAAGTTGCCGGGCTGATGACCGTTCGAAACACCCGCCAAAACGCGGGATATCCCAAGAAAGCTTAGAAATGCTACCAGTGGCCACAGATCAAAACGGTATCTCAGCGTAATCGTCCCATAGGACAGCGTGACCAGAACGCCAACCAACAAACCGGCAGCCAGCACCAGATGTTCTGCACGCCTGACCTGCGTCAAACCGATGGCTGCGAACCCAGCCCAAATCAACCAAAGCCACAAAAGCCCGTAACGTGGCCCTTCGACCCTGATATATCCCAGACGGTCTTCTGTCGCCCGTTGGAATAGGTTGTACATCGCCATCGACGGGCCGTGCGTCAGTTCCAGAGCAGGCAGGTCAAATGCATACAACCCTGCATTCGGTGGAATACGCTGAACATTAAATCGGCCATGTTCGGTAAAGGCCTGTGCGCGTGGGGAATCCTGAGGCTCTATCCCCCAGAAAACCGTGCCATATTGGGTTTCGCTTGCCTCGAACGAGCCATGGACCTCAGCGGCCCCGCCGAATCTGAGGGTGTTCAAACCCAGATAGAGCAGTCCCCCGGCCCCCAGGATTGCACCTGCGAGCAACGCAGGTAGCAGCATTCGCACACCGTGTTTAATTACGCTCCAACCGCACAGAGCGGTTAAAGCCACATACAGTCCGATCGCCAGGTTCGGGCGAGCATGCACCGTGATAGCTGCACACAAAGCCAATACAGAAAACGCCAGCAGAGGATGCAACTGGTCGTGACCAAAGCGCACCCAAACCGCCACAAAGGCACCCGCCGCGCCATATGCCAGCGCGATAGGTTCGTGATAGAGGGATTGGTTGACCACAAGCAGGGTCGCAGGTCCGCAAACCCACAAAGTCGCTGCAAAAAAGACTGCCCAACCCTGCGCATTCCTTTGTACCGGTGTCGCGGTTTGAGTAATCATATCTGTCAGCGCCACCTGATAACCCAGTGTTCCAAGTGCGGTCCAGAACCAGATCGAAAACCCGGCCATCGGGATCGCCTCGAACGGCCAGGCCCAACCGAACACGAAGCGCAGAAGCAACGGCCCCGCCCCGTGATAAAGATAACCTTGCGCGTCGGGTGTATAATGTCCTTCGAACCGCAATAGTCGGGGTGGCAGATCGAAATGCCCGTTCAGGATGGCGTAGTAGTAACCATCGTAGATTGCGCCCCCGAAAAACGGATCAGGGGAAAGGCCCGGTGCAAGCCAGCATAAAACCGCGAGGTAGGCTGCTCCGATAAGGGCAACCATCGCAAATGGTCTTCTTGCCCAATATGCCACAAGTCCCGTTTGCGAAGCGTTATGCACGATCTGCATGCTCCGCCCTTTGTTCCAACTCGCGAACCCGGCGCAACGTCGCTTCGAGCAAGCGCCGGTTTGTGGCAATCGTTTCCGACAGGATCGCAATAATGATCGTGAAATACCCCATCACCACAAACGCACCGCCCAGGACAAGCGATTGAATTTTGCCGTCGCCATCCCCGATCAGGTAGAAAAACACGAACCGCGCGATCGGTACGATCCCGATCAGCAGCAGCACCAGACCGATTGTAGCAAAGGCTTTGAGCGGGCGGTACATAACGTAACTGCGCAAGATGGTCCCCATCTGCCGCGAGATGAAGGACCGCATGGATTTGAACAGACGCGATGGTCGTTCGACCTGATTGACCTCAATAGGGACGGTCACGACGCTCAAGCCCGTCTGTCCAGCATGGATAAGTGTTTCGGTTGTATAGCTGAATTTGGTCATGACGTTGATATGCAACGCCGCATCGCGCGAATAGGCGCGAAACCCCGAAACGGCATCGTTCACCTCTAGCCCCGCAAAGCCCGAAACAACGCGGCTGCCAACCCGTTGCAATATCCGCTTAACGGGCGAGAACGATTGGTTTTCGCCGGGCTTCCGATCTCCGACGACCACGTCAGCCTTCCTGGCCAGAATGGGTGCAATCAGATCAGGGATGGATGCACCGGAATATTGGTTGTCACCATCCGTGTTAACGATGATATCCGCCCCCTGAGCCAAGGCGTTGTCGATCCCGATCTGAAACGAACGGGCAAGCCCTTTGTTGCCGCGGTTGCGAACAACATGCTCAACTCCAAGTTCCTTTGCGATCTCACTGGTGCGATCCGTTGATCCGTCATCAATGACCTGAAGCTCGACCTTACCCACGCCGGAGATGTCGCGCGGGATGTCGCGAATAACGGCAGGTAAGGTTTCTTCTTCGTTCAGACACGGGATCTGAACCACCAGCTTGGGAAGCGCCTTTAGCGTCATTTTGTTCACTCTACCTGCCCGATACGACATTCTGCGATCGCCCGGCGAGTGTTGTCCATTTTCTCTGAGTTGTCACCATCGACCCAAGAAGCCGAAACCCAACTGCGACCTGATTGCACTGCCGATGACGCGAGGGCCTTAGCCAAGTTCACGAAACACAGGTTACGTTAACAAAGAGGGCAGCACATTAATTATTGTGTCACAATCGCGTCCAAAACTGTCATGATATTGTAATAGTTCTGCCAGTTTCGCTGTGTAGTTCAGCCTTACCGATCGATCAGTTTACTAGTCAGATTTTAACGAGGGGGTTCAAGGTCGGCCAACGGGGTGGGCGTGTTACGTCCCTATTTTGCGACTGTCATGCTCACCCCACCACATTACGCTGAGATCAATCCAATTTGTTTCTCTGAGAATGCGGTGTCACACCAAAGCTCGATCTGTAAACGCGCGAGAAATGGCCCGGGTTTTCAAATCCGCAGGCAAAAGCAACTTCCGTGATCGAGGCTTCGGTCTGCAATAGCAGCTTTTGTGCACGCTCCAGCCGCATCTCCATCAGGTATTTCTTAGGTGAGGTGTTCAGGTATTTTCCGAACAGGCGTTCAAGCTGGCGTGTTGAGATTCCCAGCCTCTCCGCAATATCAGACGGCGACACCGGCGTTTCGATACTGTCGCGCATGATCTCTATCGACCTGGCCAGGTGGGCGTTACGCATACCATTGCGTGATTGCAGCGAAACGCGTTGCTTCGCGGTCGCATTGCGCACCGCATTGTAAACCATCTGATCGGCCACCGCGACCGCCAGCTCAGCCCCGTGATCGCGTTCGATCAAATGCAACATCAAATCAGCAGTCGCGGTGCCACCCGAGGCGGTGATGTGCTTCTCATCCGCGACAAAAACACTGCGTACCAAATTGACCTCTGGAAAGGCCTCCATGAACGCGTCGTGGTACTCCCAATGAATTGCGGCTTGCATCCCGTCCAGAAACCCCGCCTTGGCCAACACCCAGGCGCCCGAGCACAAAGCGCCAATCGGCGTGCCCTGCGCCCGCTCGCGCCTGAGCGTTGCCAACAAAGGCCGCGTGACATGATTGCGCATGTGAATGCCAGACAGAACAAACAGCTGGTCTGTTTTTGGTATGTCATCCAGACCGCCATGAACCAATGTAACCAGCCCATTTGAACAAACCGCGCGCTCACCGTCTTCGGAAATCATAGACCAATCATAAAGCTGCTCTTCACTGACCCAATTGGCAATGCGCAGCGGTTCGACCGCGCATGAAAACGCAAGGTGGGAAAACTCCTCGACCAAAATGAAGGTGATATGCCGCGTCTGACGCATTGGGGCTTCCACTCAAGGGGCCGATTCCGGCCGGAACTACTAACGGTGGTTCATGCTGCATTATTTTTTACTGTATACAAGTTGTATTTTGTTCGCATACATATCTGAAGCACCGAACCCGCGATTCGAATGTAGCGACGCCTCGGAGGTCAGATGAAAGACGATCCCAAATCTCGGAAGACCGATTTGATGGAGCATTTGAAAGTCTCGATCCTGACATTGCGCTTTCAGCCGGGCACGGACTTGGATGAAGCGCTGTTGTCGGATGAGTTTGGCCTGTCCAGAACCCCTTTGCGCGAAGTGTTCAGGCAGCTGGGGGGCGAAGGCTATCTAGACCTGCGCACCAATCGCAGCGCGCGGGTGTCCGAGATGTCCCATACCACCTTGCGCGATTTCTTTCTAGCGGCCCCGATGATCTATGGCGCGGTGCTGCGTCTGGCAGCCCGGAACGCGACGCTTGCCCAAATCGAAGACCTGAAAACGGCTCAGTTGGCGTTTAAATCAGCCCTCCGCTCTGGTTCAGCAGCGGATCGCGCACTCGCCAACAATCGGTTTCATGAACTGACGGGAGAGATGTCAGGCAATGTTTACCTGCTGCCATCCTTCAACAGATTGCTGATTGATCACGCACGGATCGGGATGACGTTCTACCGACCGCAAACCGCAAAAATGACCGAAAATCTGGCGGAAGCCAGCACCCAGCATGACGCCATCATCGCCGCCATCGAGGCGAACGATGAGGCGGCGGCTGCGCAGCTGGCCGAAGAACACTGGAACCTGTCGCGCGATCAGATCGAACTGTTTGTGATGCCAGACGCCTTGGATGTGCCATTGGGCCTGTCCCCGCTTTCGAAACCCGCATGAGGACCGAATGAACCCGATTTTCAAGTTTGAGGGGATCTATACCCCGGTGGTCACGCCCTACCACGACGATAGCAGCGTGAATTGGAACGCGCTGGCGCAGGTGATCGAATACCTGATTGAGAACGGCGTGCACGGTCTGATCTCGGGCGGGTCGACCGGTGAGAACTATGCGCAGACTGTCGAGGAACGGCTGGAACTGGCGCGGTTCACGCATGATCGACTGAAAGGCCGTTTGCCGCTGGTCGTTGGGACCGGTGCGATGCTGACGCCGGACTCAATAGCTTTGGCGACGGGTGCGCGCGAAATCGGCGCTGATGCGATTTTGTTGGCCAGCCCTCCCTACTCGGTGCCTACAGATCGTGAAAATGCGCTCAATGCGTTGGCCATCGACAAGGCCGCTGACTTGCCTGTGATACTGTACAACTATCCCCATCGGACCGGTACGATGATGGGCGAGGAGTTCCTGGATCGTGTTGGCCGCAGCCGGAATTTTTGCGGCATCAAGGAAAGCTCGGGCGATATCAACCGGGTGCATCTGCTGGCGCGGGACTACCCGCATATTCAGCTGGGTTGCGGCATGGATGATCAGGCACTGGAGTTCTTCGCCTGGGGCGCTCCCTTCTGGGTCTGCGGCGGATCGAACTTCCTGCCTGCCGAACATGTGGCCCTGTATCAGGCCTGCGTGATCGAGGGCAATTTTGCCAAGGGCCGCCGGATCATGTCCGCCATGATGCCGCTGATGCGGGTTCTGGAACAGGGTGGTAAGTTCATACAGACCATCAAGCATGGCGTGACCATGAACGGGATCGACGCAGGTGTGATGCGGCCTCCGCTGAAAGGTCTGAACAAGGACGACAAGCGTGCGTTGGAACAGGTGACACGCGTGCTGAAAAAGACAATCGCAGATATCGTGGCGGAGGGCTAAGGCATGGGATTGCTTACTAGGGATGAATACAAATCCATCGCTGCAGGTCTGGCATTGCCGACCGGAGCCTTCATCGATGGCGCATTCCGCCCGGCGATCTCGGGCGAGACATTCGGGACGGTGAACCCAGCCACCGGCGACACGCTGGCCGATATCGCAGCGTGCGGCGCAGCGGATGTGGATTTTGCCGTCGAAAAGGCGCGTGAGGCATTTGACGATGGGCGGTGGTCCAAACTGCACCCGTCCGACCGCAAGGATGTGCTGATCCGGCTTTGCAAACTGATGACCCGCAATGCGCGAGAACTGGCGGTGATGGAAAGCATCGACAGCGGCAAGACCATCTACGACTGCGAAACCGTGGACCTACCTGAGACAATCCATTGCCTGAAATGGCATGCCGAGGCGATTGACAAGATCTACGATCAGGTCTCGCCCGCCAGTGACGATCACATCGCCATGGTGGTGCGGGAACCGATTGGCGTTGTGGGGCTGGTACTGCCTTGGAACTTCCCCTTGCTGATGCTGGCGTGGAAGATTGGACCTGCTTTGGCGGCGGGTTGTTCGGTAATAGTGAAACCCGCAACTGAAACAACGCTGACTGCCCTGCGCCTGGCCGAGCTGGCGATGGAAGCGGGCCTTCCGCGCGGCGTTCTGAACATCGTTCCGGGCGGTGGCGCAGAGGTTGGAGAACCCATCGGGCGGCACATGGATATCGACATGGTCTCCTTCACCGGCTCGACCGTGACGGGCAAACGGTTCCTGACCTATTCCGCCGAAAGCAACGCCAAAGAGGTGGTGCTTGAGATGGGTGGCAAGAACCCCGCGATCGTAATGGAGGATGCCGAAAACCTCGACCGCGTGGCGGCCCATGTGGTGAACGGCGCGTTCTGGAACATGGGCGAGAACTGCTCGGCCTCATCGCGCCTTATTGTCCACAAGGATGTGAAGGCAGAGCTGCTGGAACGTATTGCGCATCACGCCAAGCAGTGGAATATCGGCGACCCGTTGGACCCGGAAACACGGATGGGAGCGCTCGTCAGCGAAGGGCACTACACCAAGGTTTGCGGGTATTTGGATCAGGCCGAGAATGTGGTGATCGGTGGCAAAGCTGCAGATGGCTTCGTCGAGGCCACAGTAGTCGAGGTTCCCGGAAACGATGCCACTCTGGCGCGCGAGGAGATATTTGGCCCCATCCTGTCGGTGATCGAGGTGTCTACTTTCGATGAGGCGATCAAGATCGCCAATGACACGGACTATGGCCTCTGCGCTTCAATCTTCACAGCCAACGCCAAACGCGCCATTCGCGGAGCGCGGGCAATCCGTGCGGGTACGGTTACCGTGAACAGTTTTGGTGAAGGCGATATCACCACACCCTTTGGTGGTTACAAACAATCGGGCTTTGGTGGGCGCGACAACTCGGTTCATGCCCACGATCAGTACACCCAGCTTAAGACCATCTGGATTGATCTGGCCGATGATGCGGATGAGGCCGTGGATTGACGCGGTTCGAGGCCAAACGGCTTCCTCGGCAAACTGGCCCGGCAGGGTGGAATGCTATTCTGCCGCCGTGGAAGGCGTTGCCAGTGCTCAGCAAGGACCTAAGCGCCGATGTCACCATTGTCGGTGGTGGCTTCGCGGGCCTCAGCGCGGCGCGGCGTCTGCATCAGATCGACCCGTCGCTCAGGGCTGTCTTGCTTGAGGCCGGGCATATTGCCGAAGGGTCCTCTGGTCGCAATTCAGGGTTCATGATCGATCTGCCGCATGATCTGGCCTCGGATAATTATGCAGGCGATGCGTTGGAATCGGATCGCGCTGCCATCGCGCTGAACCGTAAAGCCATCGCCTTTGCGACCCATGTTGCCACCGAATGCGATCTGCCGCAGGAAGCCTTTGATCCATGCGGCAAGTTCAATGCAGCCGCAACACCCGGCGGTGACGCCCACAACCTGGAGTTCGCCGAGCATCTGAAGAAGCTGGGCGAGCCACATACGCTGTATGATCGCCAGCAGATCGGCGAGATCACCGGCAGCCCGCACTACACCTCGGCGCTCTATGCACCCGGAACCGTGATGATCCAGCCCGCAGCCTATGTACGTGCCTTGGCTGAGACGTTGGCGGAACAGGTTCGGATGTTCGAACGCTCTCCGGTCACTGCTTTTGAGAAGCAAGGCAACGGATGGGTTGTTCAGACGCCTAATGCAAAAATTACCACCGGCAGTATCATCCTGGCTAATAACGGCCATCTCGAAAGCTTCGGCCTCTACGCGCGGCGTCTGATGCATATCTGCCTCTATGCCTCGCTGACCGAATCTATGACGCCTGAACAGATCAAAACACTCGGCGGGCAGTCCCACTGGTCAGTGACACCTGCCAACCCCATGGGCACTTCGGTCCGGCGCATTTCCGGCAGTTATGGCGACCGTATTCTGATCCGTACATGTTCGAGCTTTCATCCGAACCTTGAAACATCTGAGGCGCGGCTGCAAAAGGCCGGTCGGGTGCATGATCGCAAATTCCGTGAACGGTTCCCGCAGCTTCCCGGTCTGCGGATGGAGCATCGCTGGGCCGGAATGCTGTGCCTCAGCCGCAACGGATCTGCAGCGTTTGGAGAGCTTGAAAGCGGCGTCTATTCGGCCTGCTGCCAGAACGGACTGGGCATCGCACGAGGAACGTTGCAGGGCATGGGTGTCGCAGAACTCATACTGCAGGGCAAATCCCAAATCGCCGATCATTTCACCGCACAGCCCACGCCCCCACGCCTACCTCCGGAACCCTTCGCGTCAATTGGCGCAAACAGCTACCTCAAGTGGAAAGAGTGGCGCTCGGGCAAAGAATAACCCGTCAAGGCAAGCTCAGCTTGGCCATCCTACCCCCATCCACTGTATAAACCTGCCCAGTGATAAAAGACGCATCGTCTGACGCCAAAAACGCGACCAAGGCCGCAACCTCTTCGGGCCGTCCTGTGCGACCGACCGGATGAATGCCGCCTATGTTGCTACGAAACGCATCGGGATCAGGCATCGAGTCAATATAGTCCAGATTCAGATCGGTATCGATCCAACCGGGTGCGATCGCGTTGCATCGGATACCATCCTTCCCATGATCGACAGCAACCGCACGGGTCAGGCCATGCAACCCTGCCTTTGACGCGCAATAGGCGGCATGACCCGGATTGCTGCCCAGCCCCTCAATCGATCCGGTATTCACAATCGAACCTTGCGTTTTGCGCAGATGCGGCAGCGCGGCTTTGATCATCATGAAAGGTGCCGTCAGGTTGACAGACAGCGTGCGCTGCCAGTCGTGCAAGCTCATCTCTTCAACCGACGCCTCCTGCATCATGCCTGCATTGTTGACCAGAACATCCAGACGCCCAGCCTTCGCGATGACCGCGTCAATCACGCGCTGCGGCGTAGCGGGATCGGCGAAATCTGCGGTGATCCCTTCGAAATCAGCAACCGCCCCGCGTTGTGCCGTAAAAACGCGCGCGCCTTCTTGTTGCAGCCGCATCGCGACAGCGCGGCCAATCCCGCTGCGACCGCCTGTAACCAGCGCAGTTTTGCCTTCAAATCGCATCATGAAACAGGTTTGCCTCCGTTCACTTCGACCAACGTGCCGCACACATAGCGAGACGCGTCTGACACAAGGAACATTACGACATCGGCGATGTCTTCGGGCTCGGCGATCCGACCCAATGGTACGGTTTGCCCCAGTTCAACCACCGCAGTGTCCGGATCAAACCCCCGTTTTTCAAAGCCAGAGCGCAGCATGGGCGTATTCACTTCGTTTGGACAAACCGCATTGATGCGTATGCCCTGATGCGCGTGATCCATCCCCATACATTGGGTCAAGGACGCAATCGCCGCCTTGGTCATGCAATAGACCGCATGGTTAGGCCCCGGACGCAAACCCCAGCATGAGGCTGTGTTGACGATAGCTCCGCCCCCGGCATTGGCCAAGATCGGGATTGCGGCGCGGCAGATGCGAAACGGGGCCTCGACATTTACACCCAGCGACAAAGACCAATCATTGTCTGACGTCTCAGTTACGGATCCGCGCGTTATGACACCGGCATTGTTGATGACGATGTCCAAACCGCCCAAAGCCGAAGCCGCCGCACTTGGCAGACCATCCGTATAATCGGGGTCCAAAAGATCCCCCGGAAAATGCGCTTCGGCACCGATCCCGTCTACGTTGCGATCCGCCACTGCGATACGGGCGCCCGCTTGGCGCAAACGCTGCACCAAGGCCATGCCGATTCCACCCGCAGCACCCGTTACAAGCGCCGATTTTCCGTTGAGTTCCATATTCTCATCCAATGCATCAGGCCAATTTTAACCATGTGCCTCTCCAGTCTTTTCCAGAGTCTGCAATCCTAATATTCATCGCTATGAGCTGATTGAAAAAGAGCCCGCCTATATACAGGCGGGCCAGGTCGGGGAGATTGCTTAGTAGCTTTGATTCAGTTCATCCGCTACCGGTATCTCTCGCTCGCGCCGTGCAATATAGTCCAACAACTCCTCATTCTTGGCGATATCCAGCGTCGGTTCCTGATACTCGGCCAACAACTTACGCGCATGGTTCAGGGCACGTTCGGTAATCTCAACTTCACCTTCGGCCACCCATTGTTCGATCGAGTTGTTGTCAAACATCTCGGGCATGAAGAACGCCGTCTGGAAATTGTCCTGCGTATGCGGATGGCCCAGATAGTGCCCGCCGGGTCCGACATCGGGTACAGCGGTAATTGCGTCGTCGAAATCACCCCATTTTGGCCCCTCGGCCATGCGATAGGCCATCGCGCATTGCTCGGCATCGACAATGAATTTGGCAACTGAACAGTGCATCCCGGCCTCGTTCCACCCGGCGCTGTGCCAGATATAGTTCGCGCCCGCATGAATGACCGCGCTCAGCGTTGTGGCCGACTCATACCCCGCCTGCGCATCAAAGGTCTTGGCCCCGCCCAAAGTGTTCGATGTACGCCAAGGCACGTCGTAGTATCGCGCCATCTGACCGATCATGAAGTTCATCAGGCTGATTTCCGGCGTGCCAGCCATCGGTGCGCCGGACTTCATAGACACGGTCGACAGATAATGGCCATAGATCGCCGGAGCCCCTTTGCGGATCACCTGCGTGTAAGCCAACGCACTCAGCGCCTCGGCATTCAGCTGCGCGACCGTGGCGGGAACAGAGGCAGGCGTGTTGGCCCCGCCCAGAACGAACGGAGAGCATAAAACCGGTTGATTGCGACGACAGAAGGCACGCATTGCCCCCAGCATCGTCTCATCCCAGACCAGCGGGGAGTTGCCGTTGCAATTCCCGGTGGTGACCGGGTGATCCTTAAGGAAATCCTCGCCAAACAAGATCGCGCACATGTCCATCACATCCTCGGCATTCTTGGGGCTGGTCGTCATGCCCATGAACGTCTTGTCCGAGTGTTTCATCGACGAATAGGTGATACGCAGATGCCGCTGGCTGATCGGGTGATCGTAAGGCTCCACGATGTGATGCGCCGAGGAATGCAGCGCGGGCATCATGTGGCTGAGTTTGTGAAACATTGCCAAATCGTCCAGCGTTGGATTCCTTCGCACATCGTCCAGATCGCGCAGGAACGGTGCACCGGTCATAGGCACAAAGATCGAGTGCTTTCCCCCGAGCCGCACGTTTTTTTGCGGATCACGCGCGTGATATTTGAAATCCGACGGGATGGTTGCGATCAACTCGCGCACCAGGCCGCGATCCAGATAGACCAACTCACCTTCGACTTTGGCCCCTGCCCGCTTCCAATCTTCCAGGGCAATTGGGTCGCGGAACTGCACGCCTACGTTTTCAAGGATATCCATCGATGCGTCGTCGATGCGCTCAACTTGGCTTCCGTCCATCACTTCGCATAGAGGGATGCCGCGGGTCAGTCCTGGCAGCATCTCGAAATTTGGAGCGGTACGTATGGCGCGGCGGGCCGAGCGCCCACCGGCGCGTGTCGTAGTACGCATGTTCACGGGGCAATCCTCCTTCTTCCCACCTACTTTGGCGGGGTCGATCGGGGATTACCTCTCTGATTGCGATATGTGATTGCAGGAAGCGACACGAAAAACGCCGCCCCAAGGGGCGGCGCTCTGGTTTTGCATATTAGGCTTCAAGCTTATTCAGCGGCCTGCGTGTTTGCAGCTTCGTGTTTGTCGCGTTGACCGTCGCGGAACAGTGCCTTGGCCAGCGAGATGCACATCAGCCCCATCACCATCGTGAATGGAAGCGCGCCGATGATCATTGCATTACGCAAAGCGTCCATCGGATTGTTGTCACCTGCGGCCAGGATCAGCGCACCGATTACGGCCGTCAGGATGACACCCCAGATGATACGATGCTTGATCCCGGTTTCCTGGCTGCCACCCGACATGATGGTGTTCATCACCAAAATGCCCGAGTCTGCCGAGGTCACGAGGAAGGTCATGATCAGGATCACGCACATGACGTTCAGCATGGACAACAGCCCACCATCGATCATGTAGGAGAGCGTCACAAACAGCTTGTTGGTGTTCGATGCACCAATGATCGCACCTTCAGCAGCGCCTGCCAGTTCCAGATCAATCGCTGTGCCACCCAGAACGGTCATCCATGCAAAGCACACCAGCGCCGGTGCGAAAACACAGCCCAGGATGAACTCACGCACTGAACGACCCTTGGAGATACGCGCCAGGAACAGGCCAACAAAGGGCGAGAACGCAATCCACCAAGCCCAGTAGAACGTGGTCCAACCTGCTTGCCATCCGAACTGACGGCCCTGCTCACCAGCAGCATATGCCGCGGTCAAAGTGGCCTCGTCCAACTCGGCCGCAGCACCTTCCAGACCGCTTTTGAAGCCATCAAAGCTGCCCCAGGCGTTGGTTGCACCGCCGAACAGGTCGTTTGCATGGGCTTGCGCTTCAGCTGGTAACGCCGCTGCGAAAGTTTCTGCAGACATCGGACCGTAGGCGCCGAAGCTCAGCGACAGGAAGTGCAGGATGTAGTCCACCATCGCCGTACCATAGGTGGTCATGGCGAAAACGAACGACCCAAACACAACAAATGTTCCTAGCAAGATGATCGACAGAACCAGGTTGAGGTTCGACAGGTACTTAACTCCGCGCCCAACACCTGAAACCGCCGAGATGATCGACAGACTCATGATGACCAGCAGACCCGAGATCAGACCCACTTTGCTTGGGGTCGGGACTTCGCCACCCAGGTCCATTACCCATTGCATACCGGTGATCGCGTATACACCATCGATGAATTGGCTGACGCCATATCCAATCGTCACTGAAACGCCGAGGATCGTCGCCACAACACCCAGAACGTCGACCACATGACCCAGGAACCCGTTCATCAGGCGACCGAACAAGGGTGTCAGCGCCGACCGGATGGTCAGTGGCATGTTGCGGGTATAGGCGTAGTAAGCCAGCGACAGGCCGGTCACCACGTAAATGGCCCAGGCATGGAAACCATAATGCAGGTAGGTGAAGCGATAGGCCGACTGCAGCGCCTCGGGGCTGTTACCCTCGACCGCGCCCGAGACAACAACAGGGTTCGATCCCCACAGACCCAGCGGTTCAGCCGTTGCAAAGACCATCAGCCCGACGCCCAAACCGGCGCCGAACATCATCGAAAACCATGAGAAGTTTGAGAATTCGGGCTTTTCGCCCGGTGTACCCATGATCCGCTTACCGGTTGAAGGAATAATGGCGACGATCGCCAGGAAGAAGAAGAACAGGCCAACAATAATTACATAGAAACTATTGAAGCTTTCCAGCAAGCGGCCGTTCCAGCTGCCCAGTGTGCTGTTGGCATTCGCGGGAAAAACCAGCGCCCACAGCACAAGGGCCACCATGATGCCCTTACTGATCAGCGCAATCGGCACGCTGTAATTTTCATAGAAACCGGCATCCGCCGTTTCTATCTCAAGATCCGTGAATGGTTCAGGTACCGACATATCTCTCCTCCGTGTTGTCGATCCGAGGGGGCGGAGAGCTGCCGCAGGAGCGATGCCCTCTCATTATTCTTTAATTTATCGTTTGCTTACTGCTTCCCAAGCCGTGTGTTCAGACGCGCCTACAGTTCTTGTTTTCTTGGAATACGCCTACGAGGCTTCACCGTTCCTTGATTCGCAATCGCGACAATTCAGACCCGCATTTTTCAGGCCTTTGGTGAAGCGGCCCACAGTTTCGGCGAATGTGTTTCGAGTTGTCTGCCGAATGTGATCCAAGTTCATTTGTCTGCGTAAAGCGCCCCTTGCCAAATTGTCGCACCAAAACCGACCTTTTTACAGATTTAGACGACCCTTGGGTCGCGGTTCCGGCAATTTGCAGTATTCTCGATGCATCAATTGCTTTCGTTCAATGGTAAAAATTTTCATAGTCACGCGAACAAGACTAATCCGTAATCAGCCAGGTCCTGATGTCCCGACGCCACTACAAACTGCCGCCCTTGACCACCCTTGCGGCCTTCGAAGCCGCGGCGCGTCACCTCAGCTTCAAAAACGCCGCCGAAGAGCTTTCGGTGACGCCCGGCGCGGTCAGCCACCAGATCAAAGCACTCGAAGGGTATCTGGAGGCACCGCTGTTCCAGCGCAAACACCGCAGCGTTGATCTGACCGATGATGGCAAAGCCCTGTACGAGGCGCTGTCGACCTCATTTGCCCGTATCTCAAAGACCCTATCTACCATACGGGATCGCTCGCTTGGCGGAAAAGTGACCGTGGGCTCAACCACTGCCGTTGCAGCCCTTTGGCTGTCCCCATCGGTGATCCGGTTCTGGCGGGACGCGCCTGAGATCAGCGTTGACCAGATCTCGCAGGACAGGCCCTTTCGGGATCGTCCTGACCTGGATTTCTTCATCCGCTACGGGCGCGACAGCGATCCCAGTCTCGACCACACCGCGCTATATCGTGACAACCTGATCCCGGTCGGCAGCCCGGAATTGGCCGAGCGCCTGAACCGAACAGGGTTAAGAGATATTGCAGCCCAACGCCTGATACATCTTGATTCCGAAGACAACAGCTGGACCACATGGCCAGATTGGTTCCGCGAACTGGGCTACGAGGAACGGCTGACATCCGAGGCGCGGGTCAATAGCTATTCGGTCGCTTTGCAACTGGCCCGCAAAGGGGCAGGTCTGGTTTTGGGGTGGCAGCGGTTGATTCAGCCCATGTTGCAATCAGGCAAACTGGTTCCCATCGGCTCACATTATCTGACGGCACCCAACCAGTTTTACCTTGTCGGGCGGCCAGATGATGAGCTGTCCGAGAACGCCCGAGCGCTCAAAGACTGGATCATTCAAGAGGTGCGCGAAGGGACGGTTTAATTCAACTCAACCTGTGATGAGGTTTTCTGATATTGATGAAAACCCATTCTGTCCGCCAATAGGATTTGCAATGCAATCCAGCCGCAGGAGAGCCTGATGAATAAACATAGCCCGCTTTCGTCGGTTCTGGCCGATGTGAACACAGCCAACGGTCTGCCAAACGAACACTACGTCGACCCCGGCGTTTTCGCCGAGGAACGGCAATCGGTTCTTTATGCAAACTGGTCCGGCATCGGATTCGGCAAAGATGTCCCGGAATCCGGAGATGCAAAACCGGTGGATTTTCTAGGCATGCCCCTGCTGATCGTCCGCGACCGCGACGGTGAAATTGGTGTGTTTCAAAACACCTGCCGCCACCGCGGGATGATCCTTGTGGATGCACCGAAGAAAATCGGCGGCGCTATTCGCTGCCCATATCACAGCTGGTGTTACAGCCTGAAAGGCGAGCTGCGTGCGACACCCCATGTCGGCGGCCCTGGCCAGAACAAACATGAAGATGTCAAAAACGAAGACCTTGGGCTGGTGCGTATCCGTTCGCATGTGTGGCGCGATGTGATCTTTGTGAACGTCGACGGCAATGCCCCGACCTTTGAGGATGCGCATGGAGAACTGCTGGAACGCTGGAAAGAATTTGAAACTCCACTGTTCCATGGCGGCGATGAATCCTCGTTCAAGCTTGAGGTCAAAACCAACTGGAAGCTGGCGGTTGAAAACTATTGCGAAAGCTATCACTTGCCGTGGGTCCATCCGGGGCTTAACAGCTATTCCCGGCTGGAAGATCACTACAACATCGAAAAGCGCGGGCATTATTCGGGTCAGGGCACGTTAGTTTATCGGCAGTTGACCGATCAGGACGGCGCAACAATGCCCGATTTTCCGGGCCTCAGCGACAAATGGGACGAAGGCGCGGAATACATCGCGCTATACCCGAACGTCTTGTTGGGCGTTCAGCGCGATCACAGCTTTGCAATCATTCTGGAACCTGTCGATCAGGGTAATACCGTCGAGCATATCGAGCTCTACTATGCCAAAAGCGAGTCTGAGACGCCTGAACATGACGGGCTGCGCGCTTCGAATGCACAGCTTTGGAAAACGGTTTTCGAAGAGGACGTCTTTGTCGTCGAAGGCATGCAAAAGGGTCGTCATGGTATGCTGTTTGACCGCGGCCGGTTCTCGCCCGCGATGGATGGTCCAACGCACAACTTCCACCACTGGGTGGCAACGCAGATCGAGAACGGACGCTCCGAATAGTCTCAAACCCTGGGTGGAGCTAATAGAAATGGACAGGGCAGCGCTGGATGATTTGTTGCTGGATGCGCATGCGCGCAATGATCCGGCTGCTCTTGTCACATATTACACGATGGCCGCAGATGAGCGCGAAGGCGCAGGTGACATCGATGCGGCCTGTTTTTTCCTGACCCACGCCTTTGTTTTCGCGCTTGAGCATGGCGCACCCGAGGCCGACAATCTCAATCAGCGTCTGGTGCGCCATGGGCGGGCTGATCGCCTAAAGCTTTGATATCCGCGCCGCCGCCAGCCGCACTTTGAGATACGCTCGGCGTTTTGTCCCGAACAAACGACAGCTTGCTTCTTACCTCAGCATCCTTATCTATGCTGGGATGATCACCATATGGTTGTGCTAAGGGGCGAGGGCTTGGATCAAAAAACGGATATGTTGATCATAGGCGCTGGCATCGCCGGGATGACCATGGCGCTTGAGGCGCGCAAACTGGGCATCCGCGACATCACCATTCTGGAAAAGGCCGATGATATCGGTGGGACATGGCGCGAAAACACATATCCCGGTGTTGCCTGCGATGTGCCTTCGCACCTTTACAGCATGGCATCTCATCCCAACCCGGACTGGAGCCAGGTTTACGCAGGCGGGGCTGAAATACAGGCTTATCTGCGAGACATTGCACGAAAAGAAAACCTGTATGACCTTTGCCAATTCAACCAGCGCCTGAAATCCGCTGAATGGCGCGGCGATCATTGGTACGTTGAAACCGATGAAGGGCGGAGCTGGACCGCTCAGTTTCTGGTTTCAGCCATCGGGGCGTTGCACATTCCCAAAATCCCCAAAATTCCGGGCGCCGACAGTTTTACAGGACCCAGCTTTCATTCCGCCCAGTGGGATCACGATGTCGATCTGACTGACGCAAATATAGCTGTTGTTGGCACCGGTGCCTCAGCCATCCAGTTCGTCCCGGAAATAGCCAAGATCGCGAAGCGGGTAACCGTCTTCCAACGCAGCGCCCCTTACGTGCTGCCGCGCATGGATGGACCGGTCGCGCCATGGGTCAGACGGCTGTATCGGCGGGTTCCGCTGCTGGCGCGGATAAGGCGAAGCCTGATCTTTGCCTATTTCGAATTCCGCCACCGCGTGCTCCGGCGCGAAAAGCTGATGGTGAAATACGCCATGCATCTTTGGCACAAAGCGTTGCATTCCGCGGTCTCGGACCCGGCAGAGCGGGAAATGCTGACCCCGAACTACCAAATCGGATGCAAACGGATCCTCAGCTCGAATGACTGGTACCCAGCCCTCATGCGCGACAATGTCGATGTCATCCCATCCGGCGTTGCGTCGATTGAGGGTGATACGATCACGGCCAGCGACGGGACAAAAGTACAGGCCGATGTCCTGGTCTGGGGGACCGGTTTTCACGTAACCGATATTGCCGAACGTCTGGACATTACAGGCGCAGACGATCTGACGCTGCGCGACGCTTGGTTAGATGGGATGCAAGCCCATCTGGGCACTGCAGTCGCAGGGTTCCCGAACTTTTTCATCCTTTTGGGACCGCATACAACGCTGGCCCACAACTCGGTCATTTTGATGATCGAGGCTCAGGTGCGCCATATCTGCGAAGTGCTCACGTCGATGTCGGATCAAGGCCTTCGCACAATCAACCCGCATGCAGAAAAGCAGGCCGCATTTACACAGGAGATGCAAGACCGGCACGCAGACGCTGTTTGGCAAGACGGTGGTTGCACATCGTGGTATCAGGATGCCAAAGGCCACAATACAGCCCTGTGGCCCGGAACCGCTGCTGAGTTCCAGAGACGCATGGCCGCTGCGGGCATCGAACACTATACACCCTTGCCCGACGCAAAAGGAGACTGATGAGATGACAATTGTTCTAAGCTTGCTGGCACTTCTCGTGGTCTTTCTTTTGGGCATGCACCTCTGGACACGGCATCTGACCAAGGTTGGCCTTCAGACCGTTCCTCAATTGGGCAAGATCATCCCGGTCTCGGGCGGTAGTATTCACTACGTCGAAAAAGGTGACCCCAACGCACAAACGATTGTAATGATCCACGGGCTGGCCGGGCAATTGCAGCACTTCACCTATGGGCTGATGGATGAGCTTGCGGATGAGTATCACGTGATCGCCTTGGATCGATCAGGCTGTGGATATTCCACCCGCGACACGGCCGAGATGGGTCTTTTGCCCGAACAGGCTCGCATGATCACCGAATTCCTCGATGCCAAGGGCGTCACTGACGCCGTACTGGTCGGGCATTCACTGGGCGGGGCGGTCTCGCTTGCCATCGCTCTGGACTATCCGGACCGCGTGTCTAGCCTGGCCTTGCTTGCGCCCTTGACCCATCAAATGCCAAAGCCACCAGAGGTGTTTAAGTCCCTCGAAATCCGCACGGCTTGGATACGTCACCTGATCGGGAACACCCTGGCTGTTCCCATTGCGTCCAAAACCGCACCCCATGTCTTACAGGTGGCCTTTGACCCCGAAACAGCCCCTGATGATTTCCTGGAACGCGCTGGTGGCGCGCTTGGCTTGCGCCCATCAGCCTTTATCACCGCATCCCAGGATCTTGTCGGGGTAGATGACAGCATCGCAGCCCAAAGCGCGCGCTATCCCGAGTTGAAAACACCCGGAGGTGTTTTGTACGGGGCACAAGATACGATCCTGTCCCCTGCAATGCATGGGCCGCAAATGCAGCAGTTCGGACTGACATATCAAGAGGTTGACGGCCTGGGTCATATGACACCCATCACCGTGCCAGAAACATGCGCCGATTTCATACGCAAGGTGATCCAAAACGCTGCGAAGGCAGACAATACATCAACTGATATCGGTTGAGGCTAGATCAGAAAAATTCCCTGTCGAACCGACCATTTCCCCCTTGACCCTCTCCGACGGCTCGCTTACATCGCCACTCACTCATGGCGGAGTAGCTCAGTTGGTTAGAGCAGCGGAATCATAATCCGCGTGTCGGGGGTTCAAGTCCCTCCTCCGCTACCAGATCCCCAACAACATCGATTGATGAAGTAAAGATCCATACGCAGCTGCGCAATTATGCTGCTATCAACGCACTTTATGTACCTTCAAACCATCCAGATAAGCTCGTTTTTCGATCTGGACCTCTTCGTCACTTAAATCTGACCGGTTGAGCTCAAGAAAATATGCAGCAGCCCCAGAGGGTTGGACATTCGCATTCTTGACAGGAATCAGATCATCCGACCGCACATTTATGACGGACAGCACCTTGGTAAGTGCCAGGAAACGGTCGTCGGTGTCTGAGACATTGATCCGTGCGACACGCGCTTGCGCAGAAACCTTCTGTTCAACCCTGCTCACAACGGCATCCAGATCGGATGCAGGTTTGAGCTGTTGGGTATAATCTGAAAGGTCCTCCAGAATTCTGTTGGATTGAATGTTTTGCCAATACACACTTTTGATCCAGTCAGATGGGTTTCTGGTTGTGTAGAAAAAGGTCACACGGGCTTTGCCGCCGGCGAACAGTCGCACTTCTTCCAAGAGAACCTGAGCAAGGACATGGGTTTGTGTATATGACCAGACATTCTTACGCCCCGGGATCATGCCTGCGAATTCTTCGCTACTGATCAGCAGGGGATTATCTTCCTGATCTACAAAGGGTTCAAGCGCCGCGCGCAGTTTTGTGCGAAAGCCCTGGAGCACTCGGTCCTGCGGCAGCACGGCGTATCGGCGCGCCGAAAACCCGGCCTCTTTCAGATCACGCGGCAGAAGGATGTTAACGCGTTTTTTTAAAAGCTCCCGGTTTCGGAAAAGCATCGATTGAAAGGTTCTGGTTCCAGTTTTGTGAAAACCCTGATGAATAACCACTCTCATGCCAGCACCCTAGTCTGCACTGCACAACGGCCTGAGAAGCCAAACTCTACTGGGCCTGAAACACATTTGTGAGCGACTGATAAAGACCCCAAGCGATAACCAATTGCAAACAATGGTCAGTAGATATCCGGTATTGTCTCTAAAGACCGGTTAAATCGATCAACGGGGTCGCGCGCGTTACCTCAAACTCGTGCGAGCTATCGGGCAGGGCAATACTGATCTCAAGGCTCTGAGCACGTTCAAAGCGGCTGAAATAGGCAAACTCGATGGTCGTCAGTGCTGCGATGTCCTGACATTGGATTACATAGTCGGCCCGAAACTCTGAATGTTCGGCATCTTCATCCGGCGCGTCGCTGGATTCAGCAACCTGTGTTTGATCAACGATCCCCTCCGATGTCAGCGCCACATTGGCCGATGCGGTAAAACAGCCCGCATCTTCGGCAAGGACGAATAACTCCAATGGCTTAGATAAATCCGAAATCGCGACCGCAACCTTAGCGCGATCCTCATCTGTCTCGGCATGGCTTTCAAACCCGACAATATCCGCGCTGGGAGCGGTTAGTGACAGTGAGAATTCCGCCCCTGAGAACACCATGCTCAACTGCCCAGTGCCATGTTTGTGTTGGTTGTCCTGCTGTGTTGCATGGGCCATCACGCCCGTTGACAACAAAGACAAGAAAAGAAACAGGCGCATCATCAACCACGTACCACCAAAAATAGAATCACGACGCCGAGTTTAACCCGAATCGCAAGGTGCGCAACGCAGGTCGCTACGGCAAGTATCGCCAGATATGGGGATGTGCGGCAGTTTGCCTATGCCTGGGCGTATATCTGACAATAAAACTCAGGTTGACATTTCCGACTTATTCACTCAGCTTTTTGGGTGTAAAAAACAGTGTGGCCACTCAGCCCGCACCGCCCTTTATTGACAGGAAAGATCAAACCACATGTCCAAATCTATTGCCGCTGCCAGCGTCCTCGCCCTCTGCGTTGCAACCACCGCATCGGCTGCCGATGCTCCTGCGAAAGCAGATGTCTTGAACACCTACGCGAATATTGCTGAAGCCAAATATGATGACAGCCTGATCGCTGCCAAATCGCTGCAAGCGGCCGTGAACGCTCTGATCGCCGCGCCATCGGATGCCACTCTAAACGCAGCCCGTGCCGCCTGGCTTGCCGCGCGCGTACCTTATCAGCAAAGTGAGGTTTACCGTTTCGGCAATGCCATCGTCGATGACTGGGAAGGCAAGGTGAACGCCTGGCCGCTGGATGAAGGTCTGATCGACTATGTTGACGCGTCGTACGGTGGCCCGAGTGATGAGAATGAGTTTGCCGCTCTGAACGTCATCGCCAACCCCAGCTTTGAGCTGTCTGGCAATGCGATTGATGCCTCTGAAATCACCCCAGAACTGCTGGCAGAAACCCTGCACGAAGCTGATGGGATCGAAGCCAATGTAGCAACCGGCTACCATGCGGTTGAATTCCTGCTGTGGGGTCAGGACCTGAACGGCCACGGCGCCGGCGCTGGCAACCGCCCTTGGACTGACTTTGCACAAGGGGACGAGTGTACCAACGGAAACTGCGACCGTCGTGCCCAGTATCTGAGCGCCGCAACAGACTTGTTGGTCAGCGATCTGGATTGGATAACTGCGCAATGGGCCGACGGTGGTGACGCCCGTACCGCACTGACCCAGAACGAAGACGCCGGTATAAGTGCGATACTGACCGGCATGGGGTCACTATCTTATGGTGAAACCGCAGGTGAGCGGATGCGTCTTGGCGTGATGCTAAACGACCCGGAAGAAGAGCATTCCTGCTTTGCCGACAACACTCATAACGACCACTACTACAACAGCGTTGGCATCCAAAACGTCTATCTGGGCAGCTACACACGGATCGATGGCACCCCGGTCAATGGTGCGTCATTGTCCGATCTGGTGATTGCAAGCGACCCAGCGCTGGATACCGAGATGAAAGCCAAACTGGCGAATACCATGCTCGCCCTGGGCGTGATGAAATCCACCGCCGAAGCCGGGTTCGCCTATGACCAGATGTTGGAACGCGGCAATGCTGGTGGCGAAGCGTTGATCATGGGGGGTGTGAACGGCCTGATCGACCAGACCAAAACGATCGAACGTATCGTTACCGCGCTTGAGTTGGAGAATATTGAATTCGAAGGATCGGACAGCCTGGACAACCCGGACGCGGTTTTCCAATAAGCTTAACTCTGGGACCAGAGACGCAAAGACGCGTCTCTGGTCAAGTTGGCGCTGCTATGTGCCAAGTCGTTGATCTTGATCTCGAATCCTACGCTGCGACCAAATGAGATCACTACAAAAGCCTTTCGCGTGGATATGCGATTGGCGGACGAACGCAATCGATCCCATCTGTAAGGTGCTGATCAAACAATTGATCGCTGATGAAGAAAGTCACATCGATGCTTTGGAAACGCCAGCTGATCTGCCTGAGCGGCACAGCACAGCCATCTACGCACAACTCAATACCGCAGAATTGGGCAAAGGCGCCCAGCGTTATCGTGCTGACCCTCTGCACACTGGTTGCCACTCCCGCAGTGCCAAACCAACTGCAAGATCTGCACCTGAACGTCATTCCTCGCACCAGCGAAGAACAGGATCGCATTTCCAAAGTTACTACGCCACCGCTGGACTTTTCCGCTCCACAACGCTTTGAAGACCTGCCCGGAGGGGCTGCGACGGTTCGTGTGCGCAATGATGCCAACGCATTTTCCCAGCCCTCGCGCAATCTGAGCTTTGAACAGGAGCTGGATTTCAAAGTCGGAAACGGGTTGTTCAGGAAAATCTGGGTTTCGTCGCCATCCTCGACGCTTGCCTCAGATGGGTTGGGGCCGCTCTACAACGCGCGCTCTTGCCAGCGCTGTCATATCAAGGACGGGCGCGGGCACACACCGAACGGTCCCGATGACACCGCGATTTCGATGTTTCTGCGGGTTTCCATCCCCGGCGCGGCGGAAGGCGGCTATGCCGAGATCGCGGATTATATCGCAACCTTGCCTGAGCCTACCTATGGCGGTCAGATGCAGGACTTCGCACTGGCGGGGTATTCGGCAGAATACCGGCTGGATATCTCATATGAAGAGATTCCCATCACGCTCTCGGAGGGCGAAACCGCGTCACTGCGCAGCCCGACCTACCACGCCGCCGATCTGGGCTATGGTCCCTTGCACCCGGATGCCATGCTCAGCCCCCGGGTCGCGCCGCAGATGATCGGCCTGGGATTGCTGGAGGCGATCCCGGTCGCCGACCTGCTGGCCAAGGCCGATCCGGACGACACGGATGGGGATGGGATATCAGGCCGCCCGAACATCGTTTGGTCTATGGAATATGACGCGCCGATGATGGGGCGGTTTGGCCATAAGGCCGGGATGCCAACCGTCATGGAACAATCTGCAGCGGCCTTTGCGGGCGATATTGGCATCGCCAGTCCTCTGTTCCCTACACCTTACGGGGATTGCACCGATAAGCAGATCGATTGCGTGCAAGCCCCCCACGGCGATGATGACGACAGAGGTTTTGAGATTGATCAGGTCGGGATGGATCTGGTGGCTTTCTACAGCCGTAACCTGGGTGTACCCGGTCGTCGCGATGTAGATGATCCAGAGGTGTTGCGCGGAAAAGAAGTGTTTCATAGCTCTGGATGTGTTTCGTGCCACACACCGTCTAATGTCACACACCGCATGGAAGACCGCGAAGAACATAGTTTCCAGTTGATCTGGCCCTACACCGACCTTCTGCTACATGATATGGGCGAAGGTCTGGCCGACAACCGCCCCGAAGCGCGCGCAACAGGCCGCGAGTGGCGGACGCCTCCGCTGTGGGGTATTGGCCTGACTGAACGCGTCTCGGGCCATACAGAATTCCTTCACGATGGTCGCGCGCGCAATCTGCTAGAGGCCATCCTTTGGCATGGCGGCGAAGCTCAGGCTGCCCGAGACGAGGTCGTTTCTATGCCCAAATCCGACCGGGATGCCCTTATCCGTTTTTTGGAGAGCCTGTGACACATGCATAAACTCGCCCTGATCGCAGCCTTGGTTTTTCCGCTGTCCTCAGCGGCGCAGGACCACACGCCCACACTGATCGACGTGACCGAAAACCATATCCTGCCACGCTTCACCACGCTTGCCGAAGCGACAGAAGTTCTAAATGCGACGGCGCAGGAGGATTGTGCCTCAGAATCGCAAGACCTTCGGGCCGCTTACAGCACCGCATTCGACGCGTGGATTTCGGCCAGCCACCTACGATTTGGGCCAACTGAAACAGATGATCGCGCCTTTGCAATGGCTTTCTGGCCGGACACCAAAGGCTTCACGCCCAAGGCCCTATCAAAACACATTGCACTCGAAGATAGCGCCGTCGCCTCACCTGATGCCTATGCCGAAACCTCGATTGCCGGGCGCGGGTTCTTTGCACTGGAACGGATGCTCTATGACCCTGAGTTCGCCCAGCAAGGCAGCGCCGCATATCGCTGCGCTCTGATCCAGGCGATCAGCGCTGATATTGATGCAAATGCCGATGCTATGGCGGCCGACTGGCAAACCTATGCGCCTGAACTGACGCAACCAAGGGCAGATGGCCCCTATCGCACGCAAGATGAGGCCTTGCAGGAGTTGTTCAAGGCATTGTCGACCGGGATGCAGTTCACATCCGAGACACGCTTGGGCCGTCCGCTGGGTACATTTGACCGACCGCGCCCCAAACGGGCCGAGGCGCACCGTTCCGAACGGTCCTTACGCCATGTTGAGCTTTCACTTGTCTCGACGCGCGATCTTGCGGCGCGCCTGTCTGCCGAACACCCGGAAATCACCGCCGATCTGGAAACAGCTTTCAACCGCGCGATCGAAAGTGCTCGGTCTATCGACGACCCGGCGCTGGCCGGTGTTGCGGACCCTCAAGGCCGCTTTCGGATCGAAGCGCTGCAACAGTCGATCAATGATATCCGCCAGATCGCAGCGACTGAACTTGGCCCGACACTTGGAATCAGTGCCGGCTTCAACTCATTGGACGGAGACTAAATCCTTGACCAGCCGCAGGCAGTTCCTTGCCGGTCTCGCCGCCGCCAGCATCGCCCCGATCCGGGGATGGGCCGCGGCAGGTGCACCAGACTATCTGGCGGCAGGGCTGTTCCCGGATGAGTCTTTTCGACTGGCGGGCCTAAGCGTTGAAGGCGATATCCTGTTCGACGTGCCCTTACCTGCCCGCGGTCACGCCGCCGCCGCCCATCCGACGGAATCGCTGGCCGTGGCCTTCGCGCGCCGTCCCGGAACCTTTGCGGTTGTGATCGATTGCGCCGGTGGTACAGAACGGATCCGGCTTCAGGCGCCTGAAGGCCATCATTTCTATGGGCATGGCGTGTTCTCGGCAGACGGAACCCGGTTTTTTGCCACCGAGAATAAGTATGAAACCGGAGAAGGGCGCATCAGTGTCTGGGATGCAAAAACCTTCGAACGGCTCGGCGAGTTCTCATCAGGTGGCATTGGCCCCCACGACATGCGCGTGATGCCGGATGGGCAGACCCTCGTGATAGCCAATGGCGGTATTGAAACCCACCCCGAGACCGGTCGTACCAAGCTGAATCTGCCAGTGATGCGCCCGAACCTTAGCTACGTGAGCCTGAAGGGCGGGCTGCTAGAGCAGATGGAGTTGCCCAGCGCATTGCACAAGAACTCGATCCGGCATCTGGCCGTGCGCGGCGATGGCCTGGTCGGATTTGCCATGCAGTGGCAAGGCAACCAGACCGAGCATCCGCCGCTACTGGGTCTGCACCGAATGGGCCGAGACCCTGTCTTGCTGTCCGCCCCAGCTGCAAACCAACGCCATCTTCAGGGTTATGCAGGCAGCGTTGCCTTCTCGACCGATGGCGCAACCATCGCCATCACCTGCCCGCGCGGCAATGCGCTGCACCGGTTCGATGTGCAGTCCGCCAATTTCGAGGATGCCTTTGCACTGCAAGACGTTTGCGGGCTTGGCGCGGGCCCCGATGGGTTGATCTTCACAACCGGAACCGGGCTATTTGGCGCATTAAGTCAAGCAGAACCAAAGGTTCTGACGCGTTCGGATTGCCAATGGGACAACCATCTGATCCCGATCCGCAGCTTCGCGTGAAATTCGGCAATCCCCTTCACATAGTTTACACTTGGAAGAATCAAACTGCTGCCGTATTGGCGGGCGCGAAACCGGCACGCTTATGTTAAGGATCGACCTGATTGAAACAGACGCCCGACGCACCGCATTCCATCTACGGGGTTGAGAAATGGGGCAAAGGCCTCATCGAGGTGACGGAGCAGGGCGAGGTCGGTCTGCGCAATCCGATGGCACCGTACACGGCGGCGATCAGCCTTCCCGGTATCCTCAGCGATCTGGATGACCGTGGGATCAAGGCGCCGATGGTTTTGCGCGTCACGTCCTTTCTGGAACATGAGATCGCACATCTGAATGAAAGCTTTGCCGCAGCAATCGCGCGCGTCGGCTACAAAGGTGCCTATCGCGGGGTCTTTCCGATCAAGGTGAACCAGCAGGCGCAGGTGATCGACCGGATCGTCGAGTATGGCAAGAAATACAACTATGGGCTGGAGGCCGGATCAAAGCCCGAACTGGTTGTGGCCCTCGCCCACCGTCTGGCTTCTGAGGCGCTGATCGTCTGCAATGGCGTCAAGGATGCTGAGTTCATTCAGTTGGCCATCCTCAGCCGCAAGATAGGTTTCAACACGGTCATCGTGTTGGAAAGCCCGAAAGAGGCCGACACGGTCATCGCAGTCCATAACGAACTGGGCATCGAACCCCTGATCGGGGTGCGGGTTAAACTGACCAACCAGATCAGCGGCAAATGGGAAGAAAGCTCGGGCGACCGCTCGGCCTTTGGCATGAACACAGACCAACTGGTCGCCACGATGGACAAGCTGCGCGACGCCGGGCTGCTGCATTGCCTCAAGCTTCAGCACTCGCATCTGGGCAGCCAAGTGCAGGACGTGAACGATGTGCGCCGCGCCGTGGGTGAGGCCTGTCGCTACTATACCGAACTCACGCGCGAAGGCGTGCCGCTGACCCATCTGGACCTTGGTGGCGGCATGGGCGTGGACTACACGGGCGAGAAGAAGGCGGCGGAGAACTCGATCAACTACACGGTCGAGGAATATTGCAGCAACGTGGTTGAAACAGTGGCCTATGCCATGGACGAGGCCGAAATTGCGCACCCGACATTGGTCACCGAAAGCGGCCGGGCCGTGGTGGCGACCTCATCCATGTTGGTGTTCAACGTGTTGGAAACCACGCTCTATGACGCGCCGACCGCGCCCGATGTGGAGCCCGATGACAACCATCTGGTCTCGGACCTCGCTGCGGTACACGGCTACCTCAGCAACGACCGCCTGCAGGAATGCTGGAACGACGCGACCTTCTACCGCAACGAGCTGCGCGCCCTGTTCCGCCGTGGCTACGTAGACCTGCGCCAGATGGCCCGGGCCGAGCGTATCTATCTGTCACTAATGGCCCGCCTCAAGGCGCTGGCCGCCAGTGATGATCTGGAGACGGATGTGGATGACCAGCTTGAGAAAGTGGCCGATATCTACCACTGCAATTTCTCACTGTTCCAATCCCTGCCGGATGTCTGGGCCATTGATCAGTTGCACCCCATTGTACCTCTGCAAGGTCTGAACCGGACCCCGGACCGCCGCGCGGTTCTATCCGACATCACCTGTGACAGCGACGGCAAGATCGACCGATTCATTCTGGCCGATGGCGTCTCGCCCAGCCTGCCGGTGCATTCGCTGCCGGATGAGGGCGAGTACTTCATGGGTGTCTTCTTTGTCGGCGCCTATCAGGAAACGCTGGGCGACCTGCACAACCTGTTCGGTGATACCAACGTCGTCACCATCGACCTACGCGCCGATGGCGGGTTCGACCTGCTGCATGAACAAGAAGGCGATACGATCAGCCAGGTCCTGTCTTACGTCGAGTTTGACCCCCAAGACTGCGTCGCCGCGTTCCGCAAAATGGTGGACGAGGCGATCTCGACCGGTACTCTGCAAGCCAAAGACCGCAAAACCCTGATGAGCGCCTATCGCGACTCCATCAACGGCTACACCTATTACGAATAAGAAGGAGACACACCATGGGCAAAACACTGGTTGTCGGCGCAGGCGGCGTATCCCACGCCGCCGTGCACAAAATGGCGATGAACTCGGATATCTTCACCGAGATCACTCTGGCCAGCCGCACGAAATCGAAATGCGACGCCATCGCAGCGGCCGTTAAGGATCGCTTCGGCGTGGAAATCAAGACCGCCGAACTGGACGCCTATAAGGTCGAAGACACGGTCAAGCTGATCAAGGAAACCGGTGCCGAGATCCTCGTGAACCTCGCCCTGCCCTATCAGGATCTGGTGTTGATGGACGCCTGCCTTGAGGCCGGTATCCACTACCTCGACACCGCGAACTACGAGCCCGAGGACGAGGCCAAGTTCGAATATCACTGGCAGTGGGCCTATCAGGAACGGTTCAAAGCGGCAGGCCTGACCGCCATCCTCGGCTCGGGTTTCGATCCGGGCGTGACCAGCGTCTTCGCGAAATGGCTCAAGAAACACAAGCTGGACACCATCCGCCAGATCGACGTGCTGGATGCCAATGGCGGCTCGAACGATCAGGAATTCGCCACCAACTTCAACCCGGAAATCAACCTGCGCGAAGTGCTGGCCGAGGTACGCCACTGGGAAAACGGTGCATGGCAGCACAGCCCCGCCATGACCCACAAGGTGGAATTCGACTTCCCCGCCATCGGCCCCAAGAACATGTACCTGATGTATCACGAGGAACTGGAGTCGCTCTCCACCCACTTCCCCGAGATCGAACGCGCCCGTTTCTGGATGACCTTCGGCGACGCCTATATCACCCACGCCAAAGTGCTGGAAAACGTCGGCATGACCCGCATCGACCCAGTGATGCATGACGGCAAGGAAATCATCCCGATCCAATTCCTGAAAACGCTATTGCCCGACCCAGGCGATCTGGGTGCGGAAACCAAAGGCAAAGCCTGCATCGGCGACATCGCCACGGGTCAGGCCAAGGACGGCTTGGGCGAGAAGACCTACTACATCTACAACATCTGCGACCACGAAGAATGCTACGCCGAGGTCGGCTCCCAAGCCGTCAGCTACACCACTGGTGTCCCCGCCATGATCGGCGCAGCACAGGTGCTGAAAGGCAACTGGCGTGAACCGGGCGTTTGGAACATGGAACAGCTGGATCCTGACGACTTCATGGACATGCTGAACACCCACGGTCTGCCATGGCAAGTCCACGAACTCGACGGTCCCGTAGAATTCTAGATCCAGAACTTCATCTGGCCATAAATATCCCGGGGGTTCCGGGGGCAGCGCCCCCGGCCTCTCCAAAAATCGGAGACGCCGGACATGTCCGACATGATGACGACCCAAGCCGGTGACGCCGGCGCCTTCCGCAACTTCGACCTCAGCCGCGTCCCCACACCCTGCTTTGTGGTCGATGAAAAAGCGGTCGAACGGAACCTGACCATCCTTTCCGAGATCGGCAGCCGCTCCGGCGCGCATGTACTGAGCGCGCTCAAGGCGTTTTCAATGTTCTCACTTGCCCCACTTGTACGCCAACATCTCGGCGGCACCTGCGCGTCCGGCATCTATGAGGCGCGACTGGGCCGCGAGGAATATGGCGGCGAAGTTGCCACGTTCTGCGCCGGGTACAAGGATGCGGATATCGACGAGATTCTGTCGCTGTCCGACCACATCATTTTCAACTCGCCCGCGCAAAAAGACCGGTTCCTTGCCAAAGCCCAAGCGGCCAACGTGCAGATCGGTCTGCGCGTCAATCCGGAACACTCTGAGGGCGAGATTCCCAAATATGATCCCTGCGCACCCTGCTCACGCCTCGGGACGCCTGTCAGCCAACTGACCGAGGCCACGCTGATCGGCGTGGACGGGTTGCACATGCACACGCTCTGCGAACAAGGGTTCGAACCGCTGCAACGCACGTGGGCTTCCGTTGAACCAAGACTCAAACCCTTCCTTGGGCAACTCAAATGGCTGAATTTCGGCGGCGGTCACCATATCACCCGCGATGACTACGACCGGGACGGGCTGGTGGAATTCATTAAATCCATCCGCGCGAAATACGATGTCGACGTTTATCTCGAACCCGGCGAGGCCGTCGCGTTGGACGCGGGTATTCTGGTCGGGGAAATCCTTGACCTGCCCACCAATGGCATGAACCTTGCGATCACCGATATCTCGGCCACATGCCACATGCCCGACGTGATCGAGGCCCCCTATCGCCCCGCCCTGATGGACGAGGCTGAGGCAGGCCATACCTACAGGCTGGGCGGCCCCTCGTGCCTCGCGGGCGACGTGATCGGCGATTACACATGGGACACACCGCTTGAGATCGGCCAGCGTTTTGCCTTCCTCGATCAGGCGCATTATTCGATGGTCAAAACCAACACGTTCAACGGTGTTCCCTTGCCGACCATTGCCCTATGGAACAGCGAAACGGACGAACTGAAGATCATCAAACAGTTCGGCTATGACGACTTTAAGGACCGCCTCTCATGAGCATTTTCCTCGACAGTGAATTGACTGAGGCCGAACGCAGCGAGGACGCCCGGTTCCGCGTGATCCCAGTGCCGCTGGAACGTACCGTTTCCTACGGATCAGGCACAGCCAAAGGGCCTGATGCAATCATCGAAGCCAGCAACGAATTGGAACGCATCACCGGCCATGCCGAGCCTTGCGTCCAGGGTATCTTTACCGAAGACCCTCTGGAGTGTGACGGCCCCTTACCCGAGGTGATGGAACGCCTCGCCCAACGGACCGAGGCCGCCATTCGCGCGGGCAAGGTGCCCGTGACCCTGGGCGGAGAACATTCCCTCAGCTACGGCGCGGTGATGGGTGTGGCGCGGGCGCTGAACCAGCCCATCGGAATCGTCCAGATCGACGCCCATGCAGACTTGCGCAACGCCTATCAAGGCGAAAAACACAGCCACGCCTCGGTCATGCATCTGCTGGCCGAAAAGGGCGTCCGACTTGCGCAGTTCGGCGTCCGTGCCTTTTCCACCGAGGAGGTCAAAAGCCGTCTGAAAAACCATGTCTTCCACGTCGACGCCGAGGAACTGGTAACCGGGAACATCCACTCAGTCGATCTGCCGCAAGATTTCCCTGAACTGGTCTATGTCAGCTTTGATGTCGACGGCCTGGACCCTTCGCAAATGCCCGCGACCGGCACGCCCGTCCCGGGTGGCTTGGGGTATTATCAGGCACTGCACCTTGTTGAACACGCCTTGAAAGGCCGTAAGTGCGTTGGCTTTGACGTGGTCGAACTGGCACCTGATGGCAACGCTGCATGGGATTTCACCGCCGCACAGATCGTCTATCGATTGATGGCATCCTGCTAGATTTCGAGCGCCCCGCCAAGCTTGGAACCGCTTTGTAAACGTGCTCATGCCGGAGAGGCCAAAGCCCCCTCTGGTCTGGCGCGTTTTTTCAGCACCGGTCGGCCTGCAACAAGCAAAAACAAGACCGAAATGACTATCCCGATCACCGCCGGTAGATAAAGCAATCCCCAAAGCCGTGGATCATCGATCACAACGGGCGACACAAACCCTCTGACACCTTCCAGCAGGACCAGTATCGTGAAGGCCCCCAGGATCTGTGGCCATAGCCCAAAACGAGAGAAGCTGCCAAGCATGAGCGTTGCATACCCCGCCAGCGACACCGCGATACAGATCGCAACCCACGAGAAGCGCTGATGTAATTCTTCGATCAGATGCCCACGGCTGTGGAATTCCGTTTCCTCGATGGTCTTCATGGAATAGAGCAGTTCGGCCGTCGAAATCGCCTCGAGGCTGCGCCGGGTCATACCGCCTGTATTGGCCAGTTCCGAGATGTCGTAGGATGCGTCCTGAAACAGGGTCGACGACAGCGTCCGTCCCTCGGCATTCAGGCGCAAAGCCACGCCATCGACCATCACCAGATGAATACCGGTGCTGTTGTTCACCAAATAGGCCGTGGCGCTGGAATAGCTGACTGCATTCTCCGGATCACGCCGGTCGGACACAAACACCTCTTGCAGTGTTCCATCCAGATCAATGCCCCCGATATAGACCGTTACATTTTCGGCCGGGTGCATAAATTCACCTTCGTTCAACAGCTGCGCCGTCACATCCCCGGCAACCTCGGCTTGTCTAATCTCAAGCTGCTCGACCGAGGCCGGGCGCAAGAAGACACTGATGATCGCCATCATCAGCCCCGTGATCAGGCCAAACAGAACCACAGCGCGCGCCAACCTCCAGGGGCTGGACCCGGTCGCCAGCATAACTGTCAACTCGCTTTCCCGGCTCAATCGGTTGGTGACGTAAACCGCAGCTGCGAACACCGCCATGGGCATCACCGTGCGGATCAGGGTTGGCAGTGTCAGGGCAGTGAACTCCAGAAACACCATCGCCGATTGCCCGCCACTGATGACCCGGTCAAACAGGCTGACGGATCGAGTGATCCAGAATACCCCGACAAGGACCAAAGTGAAAAAGCCGAACAGAATCAGCAACTGTCGCAGGAAATATCCATCAAAGCGCGACATGGGTCCTCGTGTGTCTGTGTCTACCGGGGCTGAGCATAGGCCATTCGATTGGCAGAGGGAACCTGTCGCCCTTGCTAATGCTTCGCCCGCACCCCCTCTTTGGGAGATTGCGTTTTGTGAACTCTCAAGTTCGTGCGACACTCAACAGATTACGAATAAAGGAGTTTGACAAATGGCCTTATTTTTCTCACGGCGCACCTACAATGCACAGAAGAAGAAGTTCACCCTCAAACCTGCCGCGAAAACACGTTACGTGCATATCACTCAAAAAACCGCCGACGGACGTATCCGCAAAGGCGGCATCATCAAAAAAGCAAAATGGCTGAACCTTGTGCAGCAGCAAGGCGGAGACTCTGCCGTTTTGATCTATGTTCACGGCTTCAATACCAGCCAGAAGGATATGCTGGATCGGTTGGACAAGATTGAAAAGAGCGTCAGGGCCAATGGATATAAGGGCGCAGTGGTCGCCTTTGACTGGCCCAGCGACGGGTCACTGCATACCTATGACAGCGACCGCGCAGATGCCAAGGCCGTCGCCCCGCATCTGGTTGGGGATGGCATGTTGCCACTTCTCGGCATGTCGCCAAAGCCCAAAGTGCACATTCTGGCGCATTCTATGGGCGCTTTGGTGGTCTTGCGCGCCTTCTCTGATTTCGGTGATTCCGCAGGACCCGGCAACAAAATCTGGTCGGCAGATCAGATCACCTTCGCCTCAGGCGATGTGGATGCGGATTGGCTGGAAAAAGGCGCTTGGGGCGATCTGGTCCTAAAAAAGCGCAGCAAACGGTTCACCAATTATTACAGCGGCAAGGACAAGGTTCTGGCGCTGTCCGGAGGTCTTGTGAACGGAGGTCGGGAACGTGTCGGCCGCGTTGGGATGCCCAAACTGACCTCGAAAGGGCATTGGGACATCTATTGCGAGGAGCAATACAAGCGCGATGTGCCGAAAGGGCAGCGCAAAATGGCCAAATCCCATCGCTGGTGGTTCGACAGCAAGGGGTTCTACAAAGACTTGTCTCTGACCATTGACGGACACGATGCCAAAACGATGCCGACCCGGCACAAGACCAATATTGGGGACCAGTTGTTGTTGGCCTGAATCAGTGTCGCTAAGTTGTGTTGAAATGGCAGGGGCAGCAGGGTTCGAACCCGCGACCTACGGTTTTGGAGACCGTCGCTCTACCAACTGAGCTATACCCCTGTGGTGCGCCACCAGATATGCCAGCCGCGCGGCGGACTCAAGAGGCTTTTTTGCAATCCTCGTTAGTTGGTCACCAGACAAACAAGTTGCGCGGCGCGCGCAGTGCGGTAAGACAAGGGTCGGGCAACAAAGGGAACCCAGTTTGAGCCTCCGCACGAAAATCGCCGACAGCGAAGCTTTGTTGAATTGGGCTGCACGGCGGATCGCCAGTTATATCCGGTTGGTCAACCGCAACACGCGTTGGCAGCGCATCGGGTATGAAGAGCTGGATCAACTGGCCGAACAGGGTGAGCCGGTCATCGTCGTACTTTGGCATCAAAGACTGGCCCAATCGCCCTATTTTTTCCCGCTAGACAAAGGCGAAATCTGTTCAATCACATCCTCGGCACGCGCGGGCAGCATGGTGGGCAGAGTGCAGAAACTGTTTGGCATGGACACGATCGCCATGACCAGCAAGAACGCGAACAATATCGCGGTGTCGCGCGAAGTGATCGGCAAGATCAAGCGGGGCATTTCCATTGGGATCGCAGCCGATGGCCCACGGGGTCCGGAACGGGTGTTGTCGACGGTGCCTTTGGTTTGGGCGCGCACTTCGGGCAAACGGGTTTTTGGCATTACCTTTTCTACCAAACACGGGCGAGAGGCCGACACCTGGGACCGCCTGCTGATGCCTCGCCCCTGGCGCAATGAGGGCGTGTTTCTGTGCCGCGAGTGGACCGAAACGGTGCCGCGTAAGGCAAGTGAAGAGGAGATCGAATCTCTGCGGCTGAGCCTTGAGCAACATATGAACGACATTACGGCCGAGGCCGACCGGATGGTCGGGCGCGAACCGTGGTCGCCCGAGGCCTAACCGCCCCTTAAGCGTTGCATCAGGTAGATTTCGCTGCCTTCGGGGATGGGTTCGGTTAGCCCCGTGGCAATGACGCGTCCGTCGACAGCAATAGAAACGCCTGCATCAATCGGCGCCTGCAACTGAGGGTGAGCGGCGACCAAAGCTTGCAGAAGCTCTCCGGTGGTCTTGGCCTCAACCCCCACCACCTGTTGGCCCCCGGTCAGTGACCGGAGGCCGGACCAAAGATGGACCTCAACCATTGTCCTTAAGCGCCGCCAGAATGCGCGGCGGAGACATTGGCAATTGCTTCATCCGAACACCAGCCGCGTTTGACACCGCGTTGGCGATGGCGGCCAGGGGCGGAACGATGCCGGTTTCGCCCACACCACGCACGCCAAACGGGTGGCCGGGGTTGGGCACTTCGACAATCACCGTGTCGATCATCGGCAGGTCACTTGCGACGGGGATGCGATAGTCGAGGAAGATCGAGTTCTGTAGCCGCCCGTCTTCGCCGTAGATATATTCCTCGTTCAGCGCCCAGCCGATACCTTGCGCGGCACCGCCTTGGAACTGGCCTTCGACATATGTCGGGTGGATCGCCTTACCGGCATCCTGAATGACCGTGTAGCGAGTCACGCTGGTCTTGCCGGTTTCTGGGTCGACCTCGGCATCGACGATATGGGTACCGAAGGACACACCCGCACCTTCCGGAGTCGCCTCGAAATGGCCTGAGATCGGGCCGCCGGTGCGCCCCATATCCGCCGTGATGTCGGACAGGGCCAGCGGATCGAAATCGCCTGCGTTGGGGCCTGAGGGCACAGCACAGCCGTCCTCCCATTTCACCGCCTCAACCGGAATACCCCACTTGGCTGCGGCGCGTTCGCACAGTTTCTCAACCGCGTGTTTGGCCGCCTTGATCGTCGCCAGACCCGACGCGTAGGTCACACGCGAGCCGTGCGAGACGTCGTTGTAACCCAGCGTTGCGGTGTCTGCTATGGTCACGCGGATGTTCTCGTATGGAATACCCAAAACCTCAGCCGCCATCAGCGCCATCGACGCGCGTGAGCCACCGATATCGGGCGTTCCCACCATCAACTGCGCCGAGCCATCCTCGGACATTGCGAGCGACACCGAAGTTTCACCGCCGTGGTTGAACCAGAAGCCACAGGAAACCCCGCGCCCCTGCCCCGGCTTCAGCGGTGCCGAATAGTGCGGGTGCGCCTTGGCGGCCTCCAGCGTTTCGACCAGACCAATGCGTTCGTAGGTCGGGCCATAGCTGGCCTTGGTCCCCTCGTGGGCTGCGTTCTTTAGGCGCACATCGACGGGGTCGAGACCAAGCTTTTTACACAGCTCATCAATCACCGACTCGACGGCAAAGGCCCCCATTGGGGCGCCCGGCGCGCGATAGGCCGCCTGTTTCGGGCGGTTGGCCATCACGTCATATCCGATCTGTTTGACGTTGGTTAGATTGTAAGGAGCAAAGGCGCACATGGCGGTCATATCACCCGGCGCGCCGGGGAAAGCCCCACCTTGCAGACGGAATACGCCCTGCGCAGCCGAAATCGTGCCGTCCTTCTTCATCCCAACCTTGATATCCATAGACGCCGAGGCCGTTGGTCCCGTTGCACGGAATACCTCGGATCGTGTCATCACGATCTTGACTGGGCGGTTCGCCTTGCGGCTCAGTGCGAGCGAGACAGGTTCAATGAAGACGGTGGTCTTACCACCAAAGCCGCCGCCGATTTCGGATGCTGTGACACGCAGTTGGGAGGTCTCAATCCCCAGCAGTGCGGCACAGGTTTTCTGTGCGATCCAGTGGCCTTGGGTGGTGCACCACAACTCACCTTTGCCATCATTGCCCAGCATGCCCAGACAGGCGTGCGGTTCAATGTAGCCCTGATGGGTCGCCTCGGTAACAAAGCTGTCTTCGATGACCAGATCAGCCTCGGCAAAACCCGCTTCGACATCGCCATGGCCGCTTTCGTGGTAGCGCACTACGTTGGGGTGCATCCCGTCGGGTACGGAGTAATCCGCCGCTCCTTCCCGGATGACCGGCGCGTCGGGTGCCATCGCCTTGTCCACATCGGTGACATGGGGCAGGACCTCGTATTCAACCTCGATCAGTTTCAGCGCATCGCGCGCCGCGAGGGCAGAGGTCGCCGCCACAGCTGCCACCGCGTGCCCGTCATAGAGCGCTTTTTCGCCCGCCATGACGTTTTCCAGAACGTTCCAGAACTCGCCCTCCAGCCCCGGCTTGAACGGGACATCAGCGAAATCGGCGCGGGTTACGACTGCTTTGACGTCCTTGTGCGCCTCGGCTTTGGATGTATCGATCTTGATGATCTGCGCATGGGCATGGGGCGAACGCAGGATCGCGCCGTGTAGCATGCCGGGCGCGGTGATATCCGCACCAAACTTGGCGCGGCCTGTCACCTTGTCCAGACCGTCGGGGCGATTTGGTCGCGTCCCAACAAAAGTGAATTCAGATTTGCGATCGTCCAGAGCCATTATGACGCCTCCCGCATCTCAGCCGCCGTGTCCATCACAGCGCGAATGATTTTGTCATAGCCGGTACAGCGGCACAGATTGCCCGCCAGCCAGTACCGGGTTTCTTCTTCGGTCGGGTTGGGGTTCTTTTCCAGCAGTGATTTGGCCGCGACCAGAATGCCCGGAGTGCAGATGCCACATTGCAGGGCGGCATATTCGATCATCTTTTTCTGCAACGGGTGCAGAACATCCCCGTCAGCGATGCCTTCGACTGTCTCGATCTGCTTGCCTTCAGCTTCGACGCCCAGCATCAGGCACGAGCACACCAGACGGCCATCGACCGTGACCGAGCATGCACCGCAATCGCCGGTGCCGCAGCCTTCTTTCGCGCCGGTCAGGTTCAGCTTGTCGCGCAGACAATCCAGCAGGGTTTCGCGCGGATCGCACAGATAATCGACCGCGTCCCCGTTTACGGTGGTGGATACGTGGAGCTTGCTCATGCTTGTTCTCCCTTCGCGCGGGCATAGGCGATTTTTGCGGCACGTTTGGTCAGAACACCGGCCACTTCGGTACGGAACGCGATGGTACCGCGCTTGTCGTCAATCGGGTTGCAGGCGGCAGAGGCCGCTGCGCCCAGCGCATCCAGCGCGGCATCGTCCAGCGTGCTGCCAATGATCGCGTTCGCGCAGTCTTCTACCAGCAAAACGGTCGGGGCGACGGCCCCCAAGGATACACGGGCTTCGGTGATTGTATCCCCGTCCAGACGCAAGCTGACGCCGACGCCGACAACCGCGATATCCATCTCGGTCCGAGGAATAAACCGCAGATAGGCGTCGCCTGCATTCTCGCCACGCGCCGGGATGTTGACCGCAGAAATCACCTCGCCCGTCGCCAGCGAGGTCTTACCCGGGCCGGTCGGGATTTCTTCGACCGCGACTTCGCGCGAACCATCCGGTCCGGTGACCGAAACAGTCACGCCAGCGGCAACCATGGCGGGCACGGAATCAGCCGCCGGAGAGCCGTTGCAGAGGTTCCCAGTCAGCGTTGCGCGCCCCTGCACCTGAGTCGATCCGATCAGGTCCATCGCCTCGACCACACCGGGCCAATCGCGACCAAGTTCGGGATGTTCACTCATCTCGGCACCCGTGGCAGCGACGCCAAGGGTCCAACTGCCATCAGCGTTGCGGGTGATGTCGTGTACGCCGTTGATTTTCTTTATGTCGATCAGCGTATCGGGCGTCACCAGTTCCGAGCGTAGCTGCACCAAGACATCGGTGCCGCCGGCCAGAAACCGCGTGATGCCCGTCGCTTTTGCGGCCAGAGCCGAAGCTTCGGCAAAGCTGGCAGGGCTGTGATAATCCATGATTTTACCTCGCGCCTGTGGGTCAGGATTCACTGGGGTTCGGATGGACGTTAGTTCAGCCGCTCTCCGGCGTCCATGGCCCGCGCGACCTATTTTGATGTCAAATCATGTCGCTTTCAGACCGTAGTCAAAGGTCGATCTCGATCATGCCGTCCGGATCTGCCGCGCGGCTTTGGCACAGGATCATCGCGTTTTCGCGTTGTTTTGCTGACAGAACGAAATCGCGGTGGTCAATTTCACCCGCCAGAACACCGCATTTGCAGACCCCGCAGATTCCATCTGAGCATTTCACATCCACGTGAAACCCGGCCTCACTAAGGACCTGAGCCGCATCCTTGTCTGCGGGGACAGACAAAACCCGACCCGAACGCGTAAGCTTGAGGCGGAAGGGGTGATTTTCATATTCAGGCACTTCCGGAGCCGAGAAATACTCCAGATGCCGCGCATTATCAGGGAAACCTTGTCGAGCGGCCGCTTGCATCACCCCGCCCATGTAGCGATCCGGACCACAGGTATAGACGTGCCATCCCTCGGTATAGCCCGAAAGGATAGCATCCAGATCGGCACGGGTTCCTTCGTCCGAGAAATGATAGTGAACACGATCTGCCCAAGGGGCTGTGGCCAGGTCTTCAAGGTACCCGGCGCTGTCGCGTGCGCTGGCAGAGTAGTGCAACTCGAATTCTCGGCCCAACGCATGTAGGCGGTGGGCAAAGGCAATCATCGGCGTGATCCCGATGCCGCCACCCATCAAGAAGGTCTTGGTCGCCATCTCGTCCAGTTCGAAATGGTTGATCGGTTTTGAGATGAAAACCTTGCGCCCTTCGTTGAAGATCCGGTGCAACAGAGCGGACCCGCCGCGCCCCTCATCCTCGCGCAGCACGCCGATCTGATAGGTTGCCCGATCCGATGGATTACCCGACATCGAGTATTGCCTCAGGAATTCGGGCGCGACCAGCACGTCCAGATGTGCGCCCGCTGTCCATCCCGGCAGGGGCGCACCGTCCAGCGATGCAAATTCGTACTTTGTGACATCCGTTGTCATCTTATCGACCTTGGTCACGGCAACCCGCATCACAGGTGCGTCGCCAGCGATCTGATAGCGATGTACAACAGATCGATCCCCCTCAGCCTTGCGGGATTTGTATTCGTCTGCCGAAACCATCGCTTGATAGGCGGCGATCCCGGCCTCTCGGTCCATGGCAAAGGGATAAGGCCACGGGTGCGGGGCCAGATTGGCGGGGTACACCGCCAAAGTCTGATCCTCGTATTTCAGGTCAAGGTCCCGTTGCAGATCACGGCGATTGAGCGGGTGGGTTGAGGGTCGATAAGACCCATCACCCTGCAACTCGATGTCCCACCACCATTTCTTGGTGTCATTCAGCCCGCCATTTCCGACTGCATCATCCAGTCTGGCCAATGCAGGGGCCGCTTGTGGGATGTTCATCGCAGCCCAGCGAAAGGGGCGTTCCTTGAAGATGCCTTCAAGGTTCCAGGGGCAGGTTTTCATACAACGCCCACACATTGACCCGCCGGGTGTGGTGATCCGGTAAGTTGCACATTTCTGGCTGTCGGACTTCCAGATTTCATAGCCGTTGAACATCAGCTTAGGTCCGGCCGTGATCGCGCCTGAGGGGCATTCGCGCGCGCATTTGTTGCAGGATTCGCAAAAGGTCTGCAGGCCAAAATCGATGGGCTTGTCGTGATCGACCGGCATATCTGTCGTCACCACCCCTGATTTCAGACGCGGACCCAAATACGGGTTCAGGATGACCTCTCCAATGCGGCTGACCTCACCCAATCCGGACAGCAACAACAACGGTGGTTGCAGCACCTCGCCATCCATCACCGTATGCGCCTTGGCCTTGTAGCCCATGTTCCTGATCTGCTGAGCGATCACCCCACCAAGCAGTGAAAACCGCAGATAGGCCCGCATAGATTGCGCGACGCTGATCCAGTCATCGCCGCTTGCGCCTTCCATCGTTTCATAGCCTTGATCGATGATCATGCTAACGGCCTGATCATGGGGCGGGTCAATTTCTTCGCCTGTCGCGTCGTGGGAATACCAACTCCAGCCCGGGCAGCGGCTCAGGCCAACCGCATCAACGCCCAGAAAGTAGCTAGCCGCCTTGATGTTGGCCGCGTTGCGCGCGGCGTCCGAGGGTTTGGGCACATCTGCACTGTCGCCATCCTGCAAAAGAACAAATGCACCAAGGGCCCGGCGTTGGGCAAAACTCGGGGCGGATTTGCGCACGTAGTATCCACCCTTTGCGGCATCTTGCAGATGTTTGCCCATATCCCCGAACTGGGCGCGGGCGAACATGTCCGCGCGTTTGGGAACGCGAGCGACATTTTCTTCGTCGATGTAGGTGGTTGGCGTTTCGACCCGTTTCAGCGTCTCAAACGGATGAGCGCCGTCCACATAGCGCCGTTTGGCATATGGGTCTCGGTTCAGCGCGTTCTTGGCAAACCCAGCCCCCAGCCACCAGGCGGGGCCTTTAGTGCGAAACCAGGGTTGTTCTGCTATTGGGATCAAGGGCAGATCATGGGAAATCTCCATCTCGGTCGTGACCGCAGCCAGACCAAAACGCCGCCCCAGCCACGGGGCCACCAACACTGAGTTTTCAACCGTCGCCAATCCTGCGGCCACCGCCAGCTTGCCCAAATCAACCTCAGACGACATGGCCGAATGCGCTCGTGCATCAAAGCCAAGCAATCGGATGTAGTTCGCAATAACCGTCGCGTTTTCAGTCGCCAGAAGGCAAGCACGGTGGTCCTGCGCATCCATGATCCAATCCGCGCCGGGTTCATCTGGATCAGGATCGCGGTTGTACTCGTACAGAAAGACGATGGCGTGGCGATGGTTATCAATCGGACCGGGCGTCGCTTCGACGCTGTCTTTCAGGTCCGCCATGATCACATCAATGCCCGAGGCAAGCGTCTTTGTCTGACGACTGCGCAGAGCTTGCGCCAAACGGTCGATATCGGGGTTGCGGCGGGGTTGATCCAAGAAAACGTCGCTGGGCAGAGGTCCGCAACCCATCATCGACGCATCATTGAAATATCCAAACGCTTTCAAATGGTTCGCGCGGATCAGGGGATCAGCAGGGATATCCGAGACTGTCGGGTTCACCAGACCATCGCGGATCGTATCCAGCATCGCTTGAAATTCACCCATCGCATTGACGATGCTTTCGGGCTGTTTATCCCGGTGAAAGCTCAGTTGCGGCATTTCGGGCAGCGCCGACAGGTCGGGGATGGCGCTTTGGCGTGCCAGACGTTCCAATGGATATGGACCCAAATGCACCGGTCGGTTTTTGTCCGAGAAAAAGCGAATGCCCATCGAGACTCCTTGCCTGAGAAGTGTCTAGCGCCCGGTGGACAACAAATCCATTCATGCCTAATCATATATCATATGAAGAAAATCGATTTCATGGATCTTGACGGAAAGGTCCTGCGCACGTTTCTGACGATCCTCGAGGAGAGTTCCGTCTCGAAAGCCGCCGACCGGCTGAGCGTGACCCAATCGGCGATCAGCCACACATTGGGCAAGCTGCGCTATGTGATGGGCGACCCGCTTTTTGTGCGGTCAGGTCAGGGGTTGACGCCGACAGAACGCGCTTTGTCACTGAAAGAACCGGTACAGACCGTCCTCGACGGCATGCGTGCGCTGACCGATGAACGCCCATTTGATCCTCAGTCAGAAGAGATCGAGATTTCCATCGCAACCAATGATCTGCCGCGCGAGTTGATCTTTCCCGACCTCCTGCGCGAAACCCGCGCCGAGGGGGTTCAGCTGAGGATCGACTTCATCGCGTCAGGCGTGCCAGACCCAGACGTGCTGCGCAGTGACAGGTGCCAATTGATGCTGACTCCGCTGCCCCCGGACGGGCCGGATATTCTGCAGAAACGCCTGCTGAACAGCCCTTTGATGATATTTTTTGATGGAACCCAGCGCGATGCGCCCAACAGTTGGGAAGACTACTGCGAAAGCGACCATATCGAAGTGCGATTCCCCGATGGCCGCAGCGCGCGCGCCGTGATGCGTGGGGTCGATCAGAACCAAATCCGACCACCCGTCGTGACCCTGCCCCATTTCAACGCCATTCCCTCATTCGTGAAGGGCAGCCCCTTGATATCGACCGATACGGCGTTGATGAAACAAGGCCCACTATCCGAGCTGGACTGCGCGCCCCTACCCTTTGAGTGCGAGCCTGTGTCGATCTACATGGTTTGGCATCAGCGGATGGCCAACGACCCTGCCCATCGTTGGCTGCGCAAACGGATCGAAGAGATTGCCGCTCGGCTGCGAAGCTGATCGTCAAGCACCCCGTCAGAACCGCGCTTTGATCAGATGTGTCAGTGCAGCACCCGTTTCAAAATAGACCCGACGCAGGCGAGGCCATCGCTCGCGGTGCTCAGGCACCACTGGAACAGGCAGGCAGGATGGATCACCCGTCAGAAGACTTTGCGCCATCAGGCGTCCAAACACCGTACCGGGTCCGATACCCCGACCAGAAAACCCATGCGCCGACAAGGCATTGGGGCCAATTTGCGTGATCTTCGGGATATGATCAGACGTCATGGCAATGCGACCATGCCACCCTTCGACAAGGGGCTGATCTGAGAGTTGCGGATATATCTGATCCAGTTTTCGTCTTACCCAGGCCGAGTGTATTCCGCACCCGGCATGACCCAAATCACCCATGCCACCGATGATCATCCGCCCGTCGCCATCCAGACGGAACGATGTCATGATCAGACCCGTATCCCAGCATCCCTCACCAGCTGGTAAAATGCTGGCGCGCAGATTGTGTGACAGGGGGGCGGTCGCATACTGGAAGTAGTAGACAGGGACATAGTCAGGTGCAGTTTCTTCAGGGCCCTGATGATACGCATTGGTGGCCTGAATGACAGCCCGCGCCCGCACACTTCCCTGAGGTGTCTCAAGTAACCATTCCTTGCCTTCGCGGCGCAGACTTCGGACCGGACTTTCCGTATAGATGTGCGCTCCTGACTCTGCGGCCACCCGCGCCAGGCCCATGACGTATGCCATCGGCTGGATGGTTCCCGCTCGCGGATCATATAGCGCTCCCTGGAACGCTGTGCTGCCGGTTCTTTGTGATGCATCCTGCGCTGTTAGCAACTCAACTGGCGCACCGCTGGCAACCAACTGCGCATGTCGTTTCTGCAGATCGCGGCGCCCTGCCCCGGAATGTGCACAGTGAAGCGTGCCCTGCCGTACCGGTTCACAATCGATCCCATTTTGATCGATCAGATCGAAGACATCCGCAGGTGCCTGCGCCAACAGATCGATCAGTCGGTCACCGGTTTCCTGCCCAAGATGATTGCGGATATCGTCAGGCGGTAGCCAAAGGCCCGCATTGACCAGCCCCACATTGCGCCCAGAGCCGCCATGACCGATGCTCTTTGCTTCGAGCAGACAAACAGACGCACCCTGCTGCGCCGCATATAAGGCCGCCGAACAGCCTGTATAGCCGCCTCCTATGATCGCAACGTCCACACTTATGTCAGACAACAGCGGTGCCGCCGTGACAGTTTCACGGCAGGTGGTTCGCCAAAGAGGTTCATCGGGATTGGTCATGGCGCGCTTTCAATCATTCTGCGCAGCCTTAACGCGTCCATGCGACCGTTACCAATCAAAGATCAAACCTGATCGAAAATCTGCGCCGCCTTCGACCTTGCGTCCTGCGGACGGCAGGGGCCGGGCCAGCGCGGGCATTGCCTGCGCCGGCCCAGCCCAACCATCACAGTCGTTTCGCCAGAAACGGCGAAGATGGGCGGGAGCCTTCCCTAAACATCCAAAGACCGAGCAATGAGTTCCTTCATGACCTCATTGGTGCCGCCATAGATCATTTGCACACGCGCATCGGCATAGAGGCGCGCAATCGGATACTCCATCATGAAACCATAGCCGCCAAACAGCTGAAGGCATTCGTGCATGATCTCGTTCTGCACCTCCGAGCCCCAATATTTGACCATCGAAGCGGTGGCAGCGTCCAACTCACCAGCTTCCAGCTTGGCGATGCAGTCGTTTACGAAACTGCGCAGCACTTCGGCTTTAGTCTTGCATTCTGCCAGCTTGAAGCGTGTGTTCTGGAAATCCATGACGCGCTGCCCAAAGGCTTTGCGCTCTTGCACATATTTCACTGTTTCAGCGATGGCGAAGTCGATCGCACCCAAGGCCATCAAACCAATCGTCAACCGCTCCCACGGCAACTGCTTCATCAGCTGATAGAACCCCTGACCTTCTTCCGCACCCAGCAGATTGGTCATTGGCACCTTGACGTCTTCAAAGAACAGCTCGGCGGTATCGTTGCCCTTCATACCGAGTTTCTTGAGGTTCCGACCGCGGCGGAACCCTTCGGCCCCTTCTGTCTCAACCGCGATCAGAGAAACACCCTTGGCACCCAGAGATTTATCCGTCTTCGCCGCGACGATCACCAGATCCGCCGACTGACCATTTGTAATGAAGATTTTTGAGCCGTTGAGCTTGTAGGAATTGCCATCCTTCTCAGCCACCGTCCGCACCGCCTGAACATCAGACCCGGTGCTGGGTTCTGTCATGGCAAGGGCCCCAACCATCTCTCCTGATGCCAGTTTAGGCAGCCACTTCCGTTTCTGGTCTTCGCTGCCATAGGCCGTGATGTAATGCGTCACAATGGATTGGATGCCATAGCCCCAACCCGCATCACCCCTTGCGGTTTGTTCGTAGATGGTAACGGCATCAAATCCCATGCCACCGCCAACGCCACCATATTCCTCAGGGATTGCGCCAGCCATCAGGCCCGCCTGCCCTGCTTTGTGCCAGAACGCGCGATCTACCACGCCATTGTCGACCCAGGTTTCGATATTGGGAACAAGTTCATCGTCCATGAAACGGCCCGCCATATCGGCAAACATGCGGTGTTCGTCAGTGACCCAGGCAGCGGATGAGGAAAAAAGCGACATCTTAAGCTCTCCAATAAGTGGTTATCCAAAGGCTACAGGTCTGTGTGGGTCCCGCCAATCCATGTGACGCGGCGTTTCTGGCAATTTCAACGTTGCGTTCTTGCTAAAACCAAGCCGGAACGCGTCATGTTTCCAAAGAAACACCATGCGCCCCCTTGACCTTCCCGTCACTGGAACCCCCATCTAGGTATCTGCAAAGGATCGGGATGAGTCGGATGGCGGACGCTCAACAGATAAAGATCAAAATTACAGGAATGAACTGCGCCTCCTGCGTTGCGCGGGTGGAAGCTGTGTTATCCGGCACCGAGGGTGTCGAAGCCGCGACGGTCAATTTTGCGACACAGTCGGCGCAGGTGACCGGCAACACAGCTATGTCTGTATTGAGTGACGCATTGGAACAGGCCGGGTATCCTGCCGTCCTCGCAGACAGCGTTCTCAAGATTGACGGCATGAACTGCGCGTCATGCGTTTCCAAGATCGAACGGTCGCTGGCCAAAGCGCCGGGCGTTGTCCGCGCCGATGTCAATCTGGCCACCCAGACAGCGCATGTAACCTATGCCGAGGGGAGTACCACGCCCGCCATTCTTGCAGGGATCGTCACAGATATAGGCTATCCCGCGCAGGTCAGCTCGTCAGAGGCGAATATCAGTTCGAACACGACTGAGGCGACAGACCAGTGCCGTGCGACGCTTCTTGCAGCAGCCCTAGCCCTGCCGGTTTTTATCCTTGAGATGGGTGCTCACTTGGTCCCCGCCTTTCACCATTGGGTTCACGGAACCATCGGGGTACAGACCAGCCAGCTAATTCAGTTTGCACTAACCTCAGCCCTGCTGATCGGACCGGGGCGCATATTCTATCAAAAGGGTATCCCAGCGCTGCTGCGCGGCGCACCAGACATGAATGCCTTGGTCGCGTTGGGAACGGGTGCCGCCTATCTGTACTCGGTCACGGCTGTTTTTGCGCCTGGGCTGTTGCCTCAGGGGTCAGCCAATATCTATTTCGAGTCTGCCGCCGTGATCGTGGTTTTGATCCTTCTGGGTCGCTGGCTCGAGGCGCGGGCAAAAGGCAAAACTGGCGCGGCAATTCGCAGGCTGGTCGGGTTACAACCCAAAACCGCTCGGGTTGAGATCGAGGGTGAGACCCAAGACCTCCCAATTGCTGAGATAGCCGCCGGTGATATCCTGCACATCCGCCCGGGAGAGCGCATTCCGGTCGACGGGCAGATACTGGAAGGCAGCACCTATGTCGACGAGAGCATGATCACGGGTGAGCCGATCCCCGTGGGCAAGACCGCAGGCGATCGGGTCGTTGGAGGAACCGTCAATGGAACCGGCGCATTGAGGGTTGAGTCCACACATGTGGGGGCTGACACCGTATTGGCGCAAGTCATTCGAATGGTAGAACAGGCGCAAGGAGCGAAACTGCCAATTCAAGGTTTGGTCGACCAAGTCACCTATCGATTTGTTCCCGCAGTCATGGTCGTTGCGGTTGTCGCTGTTTTCGCATGGCTGTTGCTGGGTCCGGCACCTGCCCTGTCGTATGCCTTGGCCGCGGGAGTTTCAGTTCTAATCATCGCCTGCCCGTGTGCGATGGGTCTGGCCACGCCAACCTCGATCATGGTTGGGACGGGCCGCGCGGCTGAACTGGGTGTGCTGTTCCGCAAAGGGGATGCCTTGCAGCAATTGCAGCAGGCAAAGGTGATTGCTTTGGACAAAACCGGGACGCTGACCCTTGGACGTCCCGAACTGGACAGCGTGACCCCAGTCAGTGGATTTGCCTCGTCTGATGTTCTGCGGATTGCCGCGGCTTTGGAGGCGCGGTCTGAACACCCCATTGCAACCGCAATCACCCGCGCCGGCCCCGCCAATTTGCCCGAGGCCTCAGAGATTCAGTCGCTCACCGGCCTTGGCCTGCAGGGGCAGGTCGAAGGTCAATCCGTTTCAGTTGGCTCGCAATCGCTCATGGACCAGTTGGGAATTTCGGTCAGTGACCTGAAACCCGAAGCTGATGCGCGCGCCGCCCAGGGTGCGACACCCTTGTTCGTGGCCATCGACGGGCAGTTGGCAGCAGCAATCTATGTCTCGGACCCGGTCAAACCAGGAACGCCCGAGGCGCTGGCGCGCTTGCGCGAAACAGGTGTGGCCTTGGCCATGGTGACTGGCGACAACGCGCGCACGGCTCAGGCACTGGCGGATCGTTTGGGCATCAATCACGTCACGGCGGAGGTTCTGCCCGACGGAAAAAGAGACGCAATTGAAGAGTTGCGTGACAAGTTTGGCACGGTGGCTTTTGTCGGCGACGGTATCAACGATGCCCCCGCCCTCGCAGCCGCAGACATCGGCCTGGCGATTGGCACTGGCACGGATGTGGCAATCGAAACCGCTGATGTGGTCCTGATGTCTGGCGATCTGCGCGGAGTTGCGAACGCTGTCGAAATCAGCCGCCAGACATTGCGCAATATACGTCAGAATCTGTGCTGGGCCTTCGGGTATAACATACTGCTGATCCCTGTCGCTGCGGGTGTCCTCTATCCCTTTGGCGGGCCTCTATTGTCACCAGCATTGGCCGCCGGGGCCATGGCCCTGTCGAGCGTCTTTGTCGTTTCCAATGCCCTACGCCTGCGCCGGGTCAGGGCTGATTTACCCCTTGTCAGGCCCGACACATCGAAAGAGGCAACCGCATGAATATCGGAGATGTCGCCACCCGCACAGGTCTACCCGCGAAGACCATCCGTTATTATGAAGAGATCGATCTGATCAAACCGCTGCGCGACGACAACGGCTATCGTGTTTTTCGCGCTCAGGATTTGCATAAGCTGAATTTCCTCGGACGCGCCCGCGCGTTGGGTTTCACGATTGAGGATTGCCGGACCCTGCTTGCCTTGTATGAGGACGAAACCCGCGCGAGCGCAGATGTAAAACACGTCGCCCGAGATCATCTTGCGCAGATCGATGCGAAAATCGCGGATCTGAAAGCCATGCGGGATACGCTTGGTCATCTGATCGATGCATGTGCTGGGGATGATCGGCCCGATTGTCCGATCTTGCAGGATCTTGGCGGCAAGTCCTGACGCGGGGTTGCCCTTTGGGCGCAGCTTTGCTTTGTCTCTGCCCAACCGGTCTTGCCTGCGGAACGTCGCCGGCCTCCAGGCCCGATATCAGAGAGGTTTTTCAAAATGGCAAAAGTCGCTTTTCTAGGCCTTGGCGTCATGGGTTACCCCATGGCGGGGCATTTGCAGGCTGCCGGTCATGACGTAACCGTCTACAATCGCACCGCTACAAAGGCCCAAGCCTGGGTGGACCAACATGGTGGGTCAATGGCGACCACTCCGCAAGCTGCCGCGCAGGGGGCCGAGTTTGTCATGGCCTGTGTCGGCAATGATGATGACCTGCGTATGGTCTGCACAGGCGATGATGGGGCCTTTCACGGTATGGCCTCAGGCACGACCTTTGTCGATCACACCACGGTTTCTGCTAAAGTGACCCGCGAGCTGTATGCGTCGGGTCAAAGCAAGGGCATCGCCTTTGTGGATGCCCCAATCTCGGGCGGTCAGGCCGGCGCCGAGAATGGCGTTCTGTCCATCATGTGTGGCGGGGATCAGGCCGCCTACGAGGCTGCCGAGCCCATCATGCAGGTTTACTCCAAAATCTGCCGTCGGATCGGTGACAGTGGCGCAGGACAGATGACCAAGATGTGCAATCAGATCGCCATCGCCGGTCTGGTTCAGGGCCTCAGCGAAGCGCTGCATTTTGCCGAAAAGGCCGGGCTGGACGGCCGTTCGGTGGTCGAGGTGATCAGCCAGGGCGCGGCAGGCAGCTGGCAGATGGCCAACCGGTATGAAACCATGCTGGACGATCATTTTGATCACGGATTCGCCGTGGATTGGATGCGTAAAGATCTGGGAATCTGCCTGGATACCGCCAATGAAACCGGGGCCTCACTGCCCGTCACAGCGCTTGTCGATCAGTTCTACAAGGATGTGCAGAAGCTGGGCGGTGGGCGGTGGGATACGTCTTCGCTGTTCAAACGTTTGCGCGCCTTGGATTGACGTGGAGGGGGCTGTCTGCCCCCCCCCGGCCGCGCCTTTCGGCGTGCCTCCCCCCGAAGATATTTTTTGGCCAGATGAAGGGTGGACCCCCGGGTCAGATGGATAAGATATGAGCGATATTGGTGCTTTCTGGACAACAGCCTTGCGCGCGCAATGGGGGCTTGAGGCGCGTTTGACGCGCTTGGATGGCGAGTATGATCTGAACTTTCTGGTCGAGGCCAAGAACGGGCAGGATTATGTGCTCAAGGTCATGCATGCGGGATGCGAAACCGGCCTTGTGGATTTGCAGATTGAGGCGTTGAAGTACATTTCTTCTGCGGCACCTGGCCTGCCCTTTCCAAAGGTTATTGCCGATCTGAATGGCGACCTGCTGCCTGAGGTTCAGGACGAAACCGGCGCCTCCCGCTTGGTTTGGTTACTGGAGCGTTTGCCCGGTCAATGCTACGCCAAGGCCGTGCCGAAAAGTGAAGAACTGATCCTGAAACTTGGGCGTGTTCTGGGCGCGACGGACCGTGCGCTGGAGGGTTTCACCCATGCCGCTTTAGAGCGGACAGACTTCAAATGGGACCTCATGCAGGCCAGCTGGATTGAGGCACATATGGAGGCTGTCTCGGACCCGGATCGGCGGGCGTTGGTGGCCGATGTTGTGCAGGGGTTCAGAGCGATTTCAGATCAGTTGGCCCGCTTGCCAAAACAAGCCATTCACAATGACGCAAATGACTACAATATTCTGGTCGATGGAGATTTTAGGCAGCGCCAGACGGTTTCGGGCCTGATCGATCTGGGCGATATGTGTGCGGCCCCTCGGGTTTGCGATCTGGCGATTGCGGGTGCCTATGTCGTTCTGGACCACCCCAAACCCGAACGCGCGCTGACCGCATTGGTGCGCGGATACCATGCCGCAAACCGCCTGAGCACTCAGGAGATCGATCTGATCTGGCCGCTGCTGCGCATGCGTCTGGCGGTGTCGGTCGTAAACTCGACCCTGATGGCCGCCGAGAATCCGGACGACCCTTATGTCACGATTTCGCAAGCGCCCGCATGGCGGTTCTTTGAGAACGCATCCGTCAATGGCGGCCTGATGTCTGCACGCCTGCGCGCAGCCTGCGACCTGCCCGTGACCGACGGGGCCGATCGTGTTCTGGCCTTCCTTGCCGAACATCGCGGCGGGTTCGCCCCGATGTTCGGGGAAGATCTGAGCGACGCCTCTATGGGGTCCTTGTCGGTTGAAAACTCGGTCTGGCCACAGAACCCTTTCCATATGCCGCTGGAAGAAGCGGCGCGCGTGGGGGAGGAGTTCGGGAATGGGCTTTGGCTGGGCTACTATAACGAACCGCGTCTGATCTATGCAGAGCCAGGGTTTCGCAAGGGTCCTTGGAAAGCCTCGGACCGGCGGACCGTGCATCTGGCCGTGGATGTATTCGCCCCGGCCGGTACTGCGCTGCATGCGCCACTGAGCGGGCGGGTTGAGGTCGCAGAGAACCGCGACATGCATCTGGACTATGGCGGCGTTGTAATCCTGCGTCATGAAACACCCGAGGGCGATCCGTTTTACACGCTCTACGGTCATCTGGACCCTGAGGTTTGTGAGCGGCTGCAACCCGGCGATCCGGTGGCGCAAGGGGCGACTTTTGCCCAGCTTGGAGATGCCAGCCAGAATGGCGGATGGGCCCCGCATGTACATTTCCAGCTGGCACTGACCACGGATGGGCTGGAGAGCGACTGGCCCGGCGTTGGTGATCCCGACGAAATGTTCCTATGGCACAAGCTCTGCCCAAATCCTGCCGCGCTGCTGAACCTGCCGGACGATAAGGTCTTCTATCAGCCAACCAACAAAAGCACTGTTTTGCAGGGTCGGCATGATCATTTCGGCGGCAACCTCAGCCTGACTTACGATGACCCGGTCATGCTGGTGCGGGGCTGGAAACATTATCTATTCGACGAATGGGGCCGCCCCTATCTGGACGCGTACAACAACGTCCCTCATGTGGGGCATGCGCATCCGCGGATACAGGCCGTTGCTGCGGATCAGCTGAAACGGATGAATTCAAACACGCGCTATCTGCATCCGGCACAAACGGAGTTTGCAGATAAGATATTGTCCAAACTGCCCGATCATTTGCAGGTCTGTTTCTTCGTCAATTCCGGCACCGAAGCCAATGAGCTTGCCCTGCGACTGGCCCGTGCCCATACCGGCGCCAAAGGGATCGTGACACCGAATCATGGATATCACGGCAACACCAATGCAGCGGTGGCGATTTCCGCTTACAAGTTCAACAAACCCGGCGGTGTTGGGCAGGCCGATTGGGTCGAACTGATTGAGGTAGCTGACGACTTTCGTGGTTCGTTCAAACGCGACGACCCCGACCGCGCCTCAAAATTCGCCGCGCTTGTGGACCCAGCCATTGCCGCACTGCGTGACAGAGGTCATGGGATAGCCGGCTTTATCGCTGAAACCTTTCCCTCGGTAGGGGGGCAAATCATCCCTCCGAAAGGATATCTGCCTGCGGTTTACGAGAAAATCCGGGCCGCCGGGGGCGTTTGTATCGCTGATGAGGTGCAAACGGGACTTGGCCGTTTGGGCGAATACTACTTCGGCTTCGAACATCAGGGGGCTTTGCCAGATGTCGTCGTGTTAGGCAAACCCATCGGCAATGGCCACCCCATTGGCGTTGTGGTCACCACAAAGGAGATCGCCCGAAGCTTCGACAACGGCATCGAGTTCTTTTCGACCTTCGGCGGCTCAACCCTATCCTGTCGGATCGGCAAAGAAGTGTTGGATATCGTCGATGACGAAGGCCTGCAGGGCAACGCAAGGGACATGGGCGCACGGTTGATCGCAGGGCTGAAACAGATCGAATCTGATTTCGCCTCCGTCGGGGATGTACGCGGAATGGGGCTGTTCCTGGGGGTTGAATTGATCAACCCAGATGGCTCGGAAAGCACAGAGATCTGCCAATATGTCAAAAACCGGATGCGCGATCACCGCATCCTGATCGGCAGTGAGGGGCCCAAGGACAACATCCTGAAAATTCGCCCCCCTCTGACAATCGAGGCCGATGATGTGGATATGATCCTATGGGCTCTGCGGGATGTGTTGTCAGAGGTTGGAGATTATGCCCCTGCACCGGCGTGCGATCATGATCACCATCACGCCGGATGCGGGTGTTGTTAGCGGGGCTAGTGCAAAACAGTTGACGGTGTCTGATGACCGGTGCTTGGCAGCGGTACAGATTTCGTCATCCGGCGCAGGGCAAACCCCAAATCCTCGGACAGTGACGCCAAGGCCGGGGCAAAATCCGGACGCACGATCAAAGACGCCATCATCATGGCATCCTCGCGTGCACCATCAGCAGCCGCCCCGATCATCTGCGCGAAACAGTTCTCATCAGCACCAAGGCACGCGCATCCCAGGCCATGCCGTACCAACTGGCGGCGACCGTGAGTTGCGCAAAGCGAGCATAGCCGGTCCAGCGTCAACATCGCAGCCTGTCCGTGATCCGCGCCCAGCGCGATGTCAAAATCGCTTGCGGCGTCTGCACGGCCTGCAGGGCCATCACCCCACAGCCGCAAATACATCACCGCACCTGCTTCGATTGGGCTCAGGTCGGACAGCCTGCCAACAGCTGCACCGCCCCGAGGTGATGCGCCGTTCATTTCGTAAGGATCAGCTTACCGGCGCGGGTGATCCGCAGCGTATACAGCTGGTCCCCCAGCTCGATATGCGCAAGATTGCCGCCTTTGGTCAGATCATCGGCTTTGTAGGATGGCAAGATGGACATTGAATAAGACTGGCTAGGATTCGGGTTCTGCACGTTCATCGGTCAACTCCAGAAGGTTCAAGGCAAACGTCTGGTCTGTTCGCGTTTCTCAGGTTCTGGCTGACCCGAAACCGGGTTGGCTCTCTGTCTTGCTCATTAATCTGATTAATTTAGTAAGGTATGTCAAGCACCCAATCTCACAACGCCAAAGATTGATGGTTTACCGCCCAAGAACCGGCGCGCTAAACAGCAAATCAAACGGCAATGAAGGAATTTGACCTATGGCAGCGGCAATCATTTTCGACCTTGATGGAACGCTTGTCGACAGCCTTGGAGATATCGCAACAGCGACCAACCGTACGCTGGAGGACATCGATTTTCCGCCGCTACCGAAAGAAGTCATTGCCTCTTTCGTAGGCAATGGCCTGCCCAAACTGGTAGAACGTATGATCCGGCATGTGGGACTTCCTGCAGAAAGACACACCGAATTGAACAAACGCATGCGCGCCCATTACGACGCCGCTGCCAGCAGCACGACAGTTCCTTACCCGGGCATCCCTGATGCGCTAGAAGAGTTGCAGGCCGAGGGCCATACCTTCGGGGTCTGCACGAACAAACCCGAAGCCCCTGCACGCCACATTCTAGATGCGCTGGGTCTGTCGCGATTCTTCGGTGTGGTCCTGGGCGGAGACAGCATGGCTATGCGCAAACCGAATCCTCGGCATCTGCTGGCCAGCTTTGACGCCTTAGACAGCGCAGGGCCGCGCCTGTTTGTCGGCGACAGCGAGGTTGATGCAGAAACAGCAGTCCGTGCTGACGTTCCGTTTCTATTGTTCACGCAGGGCTATCGAAAAACACCCGTTGTAAAGATTCCACACACAGCGGCCTATGATCACGCAGCAGAGTTGCCATCGCGGGTCGCCCAACTGCTTGAGGTGAAGTGACCCCAAACTAAGTGAGGGGCCGGCCAGAAGGGGGTATAGGCCAGCCCCTCATCGGGGAAAAACTATTTGGTCGCGTAGGACCTGATAGACTTCACCTTGATACAGCATCACAAACTGACGCGATATTGGGGGTTTCCCGTAGGGAAACAAAAAACATAAAAAATGTTGGATTGGGGCGCCGTGTCAGGGCCTAAATTCCATTTCATCGTACATCCGCGAAGTTACTAAAAATATTTTTCGCCATATGAAAAATCCTGAATTCCACGTACCGTTCGCGAAAGATGAAGGAGGGCCCGAATTTGGACATTCAGAAACGGCCGCGCGGTAGACCCAAATCGCTATTCAAGGAAAGTTCCGCTGGGACGCTGCAATCTCTGGATCGCGCGCTGGAGGCGCTCAGCACCCTTGCCCGGCTTGAACGCTGCACTCTCAGCGATCTCAGTCGCGAAACGGGAATACCCACCGCAACCACTCACCGCATCCTGACCACGCTGGCCAAGCACAGCTTTGTCCGGTTCGACGATATGCGCCAGGAATGGATGATTGGGATCGAAGCCTATCGTGCCGGGGCTTCGTTCCTCAAGCGCAACAGCGTGATCGAGGTTTCGCAGCCCATCATGCACCGGCTAATGAACGATACCGGAGAAACGGCAAATCTGGCAGTACCCGATGCGAGTGACGTTGTATTTGTGGGCCAGATCGAAACCAAAAACCCGATCCGCGCGTTCTTTCCGCCCGGTGCACGGTCACCGATGTATGCCTCGGGCATCGGCAAGGCCATCCTGTCAGCGATGGAGCCTGAGGTCGTTTCAAGGGTATTGGCCGCGAGTGAACCCAAGACTTTTACCGACCGAACGCTGAGTGATCCCAAGGCGCTGATGGCTGATCTTGAAACCACACGGCAGCGTGGGTGGTCCTATGACATAGAAGAACGCTATTTAGGGATGTCCTGCATCGGCGCGGTGATCTTCAACGAACAGAACAGCCCCTGCGCCGGGATTTCAGTCTCTGGCCCGACGGCCCGCTTCAACCCTGATACATTTGAGAACCTTGGCAGGCTGGTTGCCGAAGCCGCGCGCGATATTACCTTGGCGGTCGGCGGGCGCCCTCGTTAGTTCAGATGTCCTGCCCTGGAGGGTCCAGCAAACCACCCGGCTGCAACAAGGCGCGTTCTGACAGCCATGGATTTAGCTCCAGTGCTTGTTTCAGTGTGGCCCTGGCCTCGTCCAGCCGTTTCAAACCCATCAAAGACAACGCCCGCCCACTGATTGCGGCAACATGGTTGGGCGACAATTCAATGGCCACATCAAGGTCTTGCAAGGCTGATCCGAAATCCTGCCTGAGATAGTTCACAAAAGCCCGCTGGTTGTAGCCTTCGGCAAATTCCGGGCAGTATTCTACCAGCTGATTAAGCTCCTCCAAAGCTCCGACCAGATCCCATGCCTCGCGCCGTGCCATACCACGATCCAGGAGGGTCTGAGACTTTGCGTCAGGCGCATCTGTCCAAAGCTCCCACATCTGGTTGGAATACGTGCGCGCCACAACTTCTGACTCGGCTTGTTGAAGCTGTGAGATCAGATCGCTTACCCCCTGCGTATGATCCGGAGCATCCGGGCAGGTTTGCGCGGCTGCAGATGTGGTCAGAGCGACGCTAATGATCAGGCCGTGAAGCATATGTGCCATACCTCAAGGATGACCCTGTTCCGCGTTCTGTCAAGTTGCATTGGCATGACCCGGTGCGGCATAAGCTGTTCTTGACGTTGGGTCTGGAAAAGCCCAGCGTCGCGCCATGTTTCCGATCCGCGATCATAACCCCTCGGGGCGTACACCCTATGTCGTCTACGCACTCATGGCCGCCAATATCCTGATCTTTGTCAGCTATGTGGGGATCATGAATGACGCGCCACTGATCAACCGGTTGTACTACGACTATGCGATCATTCCCGCGCGGATCGCGGATGGCTATGCATTCGAAACCTTTTTAACATCCATGTTTCTGCATGGCGGTTGGATGCACCTGGCAGGAAACATGCTGTTTCTATGGATTTTCGGCGACAATCTGGAAGATGAGATGGGTCATCTGCCCTTTCTCTTGTTCTACCTTGTGGCCGGAGTCGGCGCCGGGTTGATCCATGTCATCACCGCGCCAGACTCAGTGGTGCCAACGATCGGCGCGTCTGGCGCAATTGCCGGGGTGATGGGTGGCTATCTTCTGCTATTCCCAAAGGCCCGGGTCGACATCCTGCTGATCCTGATCGTGTATTTCCGTGTGTTTTCGATCCCGGCCTTTGTAATGCTAGGTGTCTGGTTGGGAATGCAATTTATGGGCAGCTTTAACAGCAACCCCGACGAAGGCGGCGTTGCCTATTGGGCCCATACCGGAGGGTTCTTTGTCGGGCTGATCCTGTGCATTCCACTATGGTTGAAACGCGGTGGCGCGGCATATTGGGATCGCACGCATGGCCATCCGCCTCACCCCGAGGCAAAGTACAAGCTGTCGCAATCCCGCATCCCGCGTATACCGCGCAGGTAAGAGGTTTAGCCCCGGATCACCTTGGCAAAACTGTCAAAGATCGGCTCGTTGGCGCAGATCACTTCGCCATCGTCCAGAACGCTGCCTTCGGGATTGAGGGGCTGAACAAAGCCACCGGCCTCTTTCACGATGATGATGCCTGCGGCCAGATCCCAAGCATTCAGGCGGCGCTCCCAGAAGCCTTCGTAGCGACCGGCCGCCACATAGGCCATATCGAGCGCAGCAGCGCCCCAACGGCGCACACCGGCACAAGCGGGCATCAGGCGCGCAAGGTCTTGCAGGGTCGCCGGCAAGTCGGACCGGCCACCGAAAGGCAAACCTGTCGAGAAGATCGATTCAATCATGCGATGACGACCGGAGACGCGAATACGCATGTCATTCATCCAAGCACCCTCGCCTTTTTCGGCAAAGAACATCTCGTCCTTGGCGGCGTCATAGATCACACCTGCAACGATCTTGCCTTTGTGCTCCAGCGCGATGGAGACCGCCCAATGCGGCAGCCCGTGCAGAAAGTTGGTTGTACCGTCCAGCGGATCGACGATCCAGCGGCGAGTCGGATCTTCACCATCTATCGAACCGCCTTCTTCGGCCAGCCAGCCATAGGTCGGACGCGCGCCCAGCAGTTCCTCTTTCAGAATGGCTTCCGCGGCGATATCGGCCTTGGACACAAAATCGCCCGCGCCCTTCATCGACACCTGCAGGTTCTCGACTTCACGGAAATCCTTGACCAGAGACCGCCCCGCCTTGCGCGCGGCTTTGATCATGATGTTGAGATTTGCACTGCCAACCATTGTGAAAAGGCTCCTGTCCGGTCAAACCGCGCGTATACTGATGCAATGCGCCCTTGCCAAGAGGAATGATGCGCATAGCAGCCCCGCCGAAAATGCTGCTACTGAGCCTGCAACTTCCGCGCCTCGTCCCGCGCCAATTTGACCAATTCCTGCACGAAGGGTTTTTCAAGGTCTTCCGAGCGGACAGCGGCATACAGACGGCGGGTGATCCCCTCTTTCGTCAATGGCCGGGTAACGTAGTCCGAGTTGTATTTGACCTCGCGCACGACCCAATCCGGCAGGACGGAAATGCCCCTGTTCGAGGCGACCAGCAGTAGGATTACAGCGGTCAGCTCGACCTGCCTGATGGTGGCCGGTTCGACCCGCGCTGGGATCAACAATTGGCTGAAAACATCCAGACGTGTGCGTTCGACCGGATAAGTAATCAAGGTTTGACCCCGAAAATCCTCGGCTACGATATAGTCCTTATCGGCCAGCGGATGCGACGAGGCGGCAACAAATACAGCATTGTAATCAAAGAGTTCGACAAATTCGACACCCGGCAGATCTTCGGGGTCGGAAGAGACGACCAGATCAACCTCTTCCTTCTGTAACGCGGGCAAGGCATCAAAAGCCAAACCAGGTCGAATGTCGACATCAACATCGCCCCAGGATTTTCGAAACGATTCCAGCACCGGAAACAGCCATTCGAAACAGGCGTGACATTCGATCGCGATATGCATGCGACCCGCGCGCCCGTCGCGCAGGGATGAGAACTCCTGCTGAGCGGCCTCGACCTGTGGCAGGATCTGTTCTGCCAAGCGCAACAGACGAAGCCCAGCCGCCGAGAGTTTCATCGGTTTCGACCGGCGCAGGAACAATTCAACCCCAGCCTGATCCTCCAACCCTTTGATCTGATGGCTCAGCGCAGACTGTGTGATGTTCAGCTGGTCGGCTGCACGCGCCAGGCCACCGCATTCATGGATGGCTTTGATGGTCCGCAGGTGCCGGAACTCGATATGCATATGTCGCACAACTCATGTTGTTCTTGAAGAATATGAGTTTGTCTCACATCGCTTCACATGGCACAAGAGGTTCAATTGATCCTGCGAGGCCGTGATGACCAGACCTGAAATTTCATTTGAGTTCTTTCCGCCGAAAACACTTGAGGCGTCATTCCGCCTCTGGGACACGGTGCAGACACTGGCCCCGTTGGAGCCTCGCTTTATCTCAGTCACCTATGGCGCCGGTGGCACCACACGAGAGCTGACGCGGGATGCGGTTGCGACGTTGCACAAGTCGTCTGGCTTGCCGGTTGCCGCGCATCTGACTTGCGTTGATGCGTCGCGTCAGGAAACGCTGGAGATCGCGGACAGGTTCGCCCGCGCGGGCGTCGAGAACATTGTGGCCTTACGCGGTGATCCACCAAAAGGGCAGAACAAGTTCGTCCCTCATTCCGACGGCTTCGCCCATTCCGTCGAACTAATCGAAGCGCTGGCCGAGACCGAGATGTTCAGCATCCGCGTTGGGGCCTATCCCGACAAACATCCCGAGGCCAGGGATTTCGCGGCTGATATCGACTGGCTGAAGGCAAAGCTGGATGCGGGTGCAGATGAGGCGCTGACCCAGTTCTTCTTCGAGGCCGAGACCTTCTTCCGCTTCCGCGATGCGTGTGAGAAGTCCGGGATCGACAAGCCCATCGTGCCGGGCATCCTGCCGATTGAAAACTGGAAGGGCGCACGCAGTTTCGCCCAGCGCTGCGGCGCGCATATCCCGGAATGGGTCGAAAACGCTTTCGAAAAAGCCCTGCGTGATGACCGCGAAGATCTGCTGGCCACTGCACTGTGCACCGAGCTGTGTTCTGACCTAATTGAAGGCGGCGTGGACAAGCTGCATTTCTACACGCTGAATCGTCCGGAACTGACCCGCGATGTCTGCTTTGCATTGGGGATCAACCCGAAAACCGAGCTTCAAAACGTCGCCTAACAAACCCGTTTCTTTTGGATTTCTGCCCGGGCCGCATCGCGGTCTGGGCTTTTTGTATTCTAAGGCTCAGTTGCTGCCGCATTGTGGCTCTGCCCAAGGCTAGCGCTGAATTCAAAACAATCCACAAACCATGCACGTATTGTCATCCCTGGACAGCCCAATACTCTGTAAAAATTGACAAAAATGTGACGATCCCGAAACTCGGAACATGTGTTTGTAAAGAGTGTATTGAGTATGGAACAGACTGATAAGGTAAAAGCGCGCGGGGACGCACTCGCGGACCTCGGGTTGGACCCCAATGCTGCTCCGGATGATATCCGGGATGCGTGGCGGCGCATCGCCTTTCACGCCCATCCCGATCACACGGGTGGGGATTCTGCAAACTTCGCACGGGCCAAAGCGGCCTATGATTATCTGCGCAAAGAAGGCTTGACCGTCAAAGGGGCCAACAACAGGCCCAGCCAACCGCGGCGACCACGTCTGCGGCGGCGCATTATCGAGCTGGAGCCCGAAGATATCGCCAATTGTGTGGCCATGTTGGACCCGAGCCGTGCCTTACCAAGTGCGGAATCGCATAGTGCCACTGACCCTGACGCGGCCACGCTTGCGGAATCGGATCATGTCCCTGACGCAGTTGGATACTATGGGCGCAATCTGACTTATTTTGTGCCAACGCCAGTGTGTGAAGGCGCAAATCGTATTGCTCTGCCGACCTCGGTTCTAAGCTCGTCGAGAAACAGCGAAACCGAGGTTCTGAGCTTTCAGTCAAACGACCAAGGCGCTGGTGAGGTCGTCATTCCGGATACGATCTGCGAAAGCAAATTCCCCGGCGCGAAAAGCGTGCGCATTCGGTTCGAAGCTGATCAGGCGATCCGGAACGAATACTGGCTTGCCAGCTGATCAGATAAAGGCCCGGCTTATGGGGGTAAGCCGGGCCTTGTTTCATGAGTGGTCGGTTAGTTGCTAACCGGGCCTTCCGAGGTGAATTTGGGGATAACACTGGTCGACGCATCACCGGTTTCAATGCCCGGCCAGTTGCCTTCGGCCAGATTGATATTGCCCGGCACATCTTCTTCCCAGAAGCCAACCACGACATCCGTGATGTTCAGATACAGTTTGTCATCAACGATCCGCCACAGGTTCGGGTTCGCCGGAACCTTGCCACCTTTTGAGACACCATAAGCGCAGTGACCATCATACTGAGGCGCATAGTAGGCCGGGTTTTCCAGAAACTTGTCGCGGTTCTCTTCGGTGGAAAACGCCCAGGTCGCACCGTTATATTCAGCTGTAATATCAGCGTTTCCACGAACGCCCGATGGCTGACTTTGGCCAACAGGAACCTGATCCAGGTTGCGATAGGCAACCACGTCATAGCCCGAGACGGCAAATCCGGTGCCGTCAACATATTGCGGGCCGGCAAAGGCCGGAACAGCCAGTGTCATGGCCGCAGCGAAAGTCAAAGCAAAGCGTTTCATATGGTCATTCCTTTTCTAGGTCATGTGCCCAAGGGCGCCGTGTTGGCGGGACTGCGCTAACAATAAGCGAATTTGTTTCCCGTCGTAGCCCTGCTCGCGCCGCTGTGACCCAGAACGAGAAATCGTGAGATGTTCGCCGGGGAATATTACAGGAAGCACCGATAGGCGGGGTTGGACTCGGAAGATTGCAACATTAGCTGTAGGAGGATCGGGCGCGCGGGCACCCGGATTTGGTAAGAAAGGCACCAGATGAGCGATCAATCCACATATACTCCCCCCAAGGTCTGGACATGGGACAGCGAAAGCGGCGGGCGATTTGCTAACATCAACCGGCCTATCGCGGGTGCGACCCATGACAAGGATCTTCCCGTTGGCCGCCATCCTTTGCAGCTGTATTCGCTGGCCACGCCCAATGGCGTCAAAGTTACCGTGATGCTGGAAGAGTTGTTGGCCCTGGGTCACGAAGGTGCCGAATATAATGCCTGGTTGATCAATATCGGAGAGGGTGATCAGTTCAGCTCGGGATTTGTTGGGGCAAACCCGAACTCGAAAATCCCTGCGCTTTGGGATCGATCCGGCGACGAACCGCTCCGAGTTTTCGAAAGCGCCTCGATCCTGTTTCATCTGGCCGAGAAGTTCTACGCCTTCCTGCCCAAGTCCGGCCCGGAACGGACCGAGGTGATGAACTGGGTGTTCTGGCAGATGGGCAGTGCGCCATATCTGGGCGGCGGTTTTGGCCATTTCTACGCTTATGCACCTGAAAAATGGGAATACCCGATCGACCGGTTCGCAATGGAAACCAAGCGCCAACTGGACGTTCTGGACCGGGAACTGGCAGAAAAAACCTATATCGCGGGCGAAGATTACACCATCGCCGACATGGCCATCTGGCCCTGGTATGGGCAACTTGTTCTGGGCCGCCTCTATGACGCTGCAGAGTTTCTGGATGTCGAATCCTACAAAAACGTCATGCGTTGGGCCAAAGCGATTGACGCGCGTCCGGCGGTTCAAAGAGGCCGCATGGTCAACCGCCCGTTTGGTGAGCCGCATACCCAATTGCATGAACGGCATGAGGCCAGCGATTTCGAAACACGCACGCAGGACAAGCTGGAAGCAGCGTCCGAATAAAACAGATCACGTCCTTACGCGGTGCTGTCACAGCGCCGCGTAAGACGTAGCCCGTTACTTCAGGATTGGCGGCTTTTCGGGGTCACTCCCCGGGGCGGGGCGTATAGTATCCGGTTGTTCCGGCTGTGGCAGGTCGAACCGCAAGCCTGTTTTGGCCAGCAGCCCAGCCGCCACGTCATCCATGGCGAAGAACCCAACATCCATCGCACCCGCCTCGACACCTGAAAAGGTCAATGCCTCGGATGCGGCCTTGGCCAGAGCCGCCTCCGCCCCCTCAATCGCGCCTACGAACCCCAGCAAATGCCCTGTTGCACCGTGTTCTGATTTCGTCGCGACCAGATAGGCCGACTGGGCCAACCCACCGGCGGTGGCCAGCTTTGTATCCAGTGCGGTCAGCAGATTGTCGGGCAGCCCTTTGGGTGGCAGAAACTCAGCAATCCTCTCCTGCACTTCTTCCGGGCCGTGCTGCAAGGTCGTCGCCAACCAGCCCAGCGCCTGGGCCGGGATCAACATCGATGACGGTGCCACCTCCAGGTTCAAACCCAGGCCGATCCCCTGCCCCGCAAGCATCGATGACAGCGCCCGACCGGATAACGCAACATAGGGCACCGGACGATCCGCAAACTGTGCCAGCCTGTCTTCGCGATCAAACGCCAGCACAAATTGCCCGTCAGCTACGTCGAATACCTCGGGTGAGATGTTGTCGCCCTGGGCCTCTTCGGTCAGCATCAGGAACAGTTCACTATCTGCCAAACGCTCAAAAAACCTCAGCCGGGCTTTGTCATCGTTCGGGGCGGCGTGCATCGCGGCGTGGGCCGTATCCAATGCCGTTGTTTCAGTCATCCAGTACCTCTTGCACCCTGGCCCGCAAAACTGGCAGCAGCTCAGCTTCGAACCACGGGTTTTTCTTTAACCATGCCGTATTGCGCCAGGACGGATGAGGCAAGGGGAAGACATGTGGTGCGTGGGACTTCCAATCTTTGACCGTATCTGTGACGGAACTACGCGCACCAAGGTGGTACTTATGGGCATGGCCACCTACAAGAACCGTTAGCGGGACCTTACCAAGCGCCTCGACCACGCGATCATGCCATGTCTTTCGGCAAATCGCAGGAGGCGGCAAATCCGCGCCCTTGGCGTCATAGCCCGGAAAACAAAAGGCCATGGGCACAATGGACAGCTTGGCCCGGTCGTAGAAGACGGAATCATCAATGCCCAACCAAGCGCGCAATCGATCCCCGGAGGGATCCGTGAACGGGCGGCCCGACTCGTGTACGCGCGCGCCAGGCGCCTGCCCCGCAATCAGGATAGGCGTACCCGGCTTAAACCAAACGACCGGTCTCGGCGAATGGGCCGTCTCTGTTTGCGCGAATTGATCAGCACAAAGGCGGCAAGCTTGAATCTCATCGATCAGATTGACCATGGAATGTTACCTGCCCCTTCCAATCGCTGGCGCATATTGATGATTTGTTTCATAATTCGACATAATGTAGCCAACATGGACCGATAGGAAATGCACCTCATCGCCATGTGATAAGAGCGACACAATACTGGATTGAGCAGCAGAGAGCAGATGCTTGAGTTCGAGAATGTCAGCAAATCCTTCTGGACCGGGACCAGCCGAAAGGTGATCCTGGATCAGGTCTCATTCCGGGTTGAACTGGGAAAATCTCTTGGGGTCCTCGCCCCCAATGGAACCGGAAAAACCACGCTTATCAATATGATGGCCGGATTGGAAAAGCCGGATGAAGGGGTCATTCGCCGCGATTGCAAAGTGTCCTTTCCAATGGGGTTTACCGGGGGTGTGTCCAGCAAGATGTCAGCGCTGGAAAACGCGCGCTACATCGCCAAAATCTACGGTATGGACCCCGACTATGTTGAGGCCTATTGCAGTTGGCTTTGCGGTTTGGGTGAATATTTTAACCAACCGCTTGCGACCTATTCCTCGGGGATGCGGGCGCGATTCACCTTTTCGCTGCTGCTGGCGCTGGATTTCGACATGTATCTGATTGATGAGGGGATGCCCTCCTCCACGGATGTTGAGTTCAACAAAAAGGCCGGGGACATCTTACAGGAGCGTCTGCGCACGACGACCTTGGTGATTGTGTCGCACAGCCCCGAAACGCTGGAGAAATTTGCCCAACAGGCCGCGGTTCTGTTGGACGGGCAGCTTTATATGTTTGAAACCTTGGAAGAGGCAAAACAGTTATATGACTACGAAACCCAAGGTTAGAAAATACAACTTGGGCCGCAAGCGGCAGGTCGATGCCTCGGCCGAGGCGCGCGCGGATGCTATTGCGCGCATCCGAAATGCCACGCAAGGCCCCGCCGCTGCCAATGAACCCCAGCCCGGAACAGAACTGGACGACATAAAGCGCGAAGGTTTGACCGGACGCCAATTGCGCATCGCAAGACGCCTTGCCCAAAAACACGGGCTTGCCGCGTCCTCGGACTATGACGCCGTGCGACTGCTGCGCAAAAAGGGCATTGATCCGTTCGAGCGTACAAATCTGCTCGAACTTGCCGCTGCAAAAGAGCCGGGCTCAGACGCAAATCCCGGCAAACCGAAAGACAAAGTCCGGGTTCAGCTGCCTCAAACAACGCAGGAAAAACAGTACAGTGTTCCGGGCCCTGAAATGAGCCCGGCCGAAAGGCGCAACCTGGAAATCGGGCAAATTCAGAAAGAGATCGCGCGCAGGCGACGCATCAAACTGTTCACCCTGTTCGCCCGTTTGGCCGCGTTTGTTTTGCTACCTACCTTTGTCGTGGGATTCTATTTCTACCGCATCGCGACGCCAATGTATGCCAGCAACTCCTCCTTCTCGATCCTGCAAGCGGATGCTGCGGGTGGTTCTGTAGGCGGCTTACTGTCGGGCACACAGTTTGCCACGGCTCAGGATTCGGTTTCGGTGCAGGATTTTCTGGAATCAAAAGAAGCACTGCTGCTGCTGGACCGGGACGCGGGGTTCGCTGAGGTGTTCAAGCAGGATTGGATTGATCCGGTCCAACGTTTGGCCCCAGATGCGACACTGGAAGAGGCTTACAAGCTTTATAAGCGCATCGTAACGATCGGATACGATCCTACCGACGGAATCATCCGGATGGAAATCATCGCCCCGGACCCGCAAACCTCGACCGAGTTTTCCGAGCGCCTGATTTCCTACGCAGAAAGCCGCGTGAACACGCTGTCTGGTGAAAAGCGCGATGACCAGATGCGCGATGCGCTTGAAAGTTTCGAGGCCGCGCAAGAGGCGCGCAGGCAAGCCCAGGAAGACCTGATCGAACTACAGCTTCAAGGCGCGGTTCTTGACCCCGAAAACGTTCTTGCAGGTCTGCGTGGTCGGATCAACGAGATCGAGATTTTGCTGCAGGACAAACGCCTTGAGCTGGCCGCCCTGCTGGACAATCTGCGGCCCAACCAGGCCAAGGTCGACGGAGTGAACGGCGATATCGCCCGGCTGGAAAACGTACTTGACGATCTGAATGCCGAGATGCTGGATGTCTCGGCAGGCGAAAACTCGCTAGCCCGCCTGAGCGTTCGGATTCAAATGGCACAGGCTGATTTGGTCGCACGGGATATGTTGCTGCAAACCGCGATGCAGTACATGGAAACCACACGAACTGAGGCGAACCGCCAAGTGCGGTATCTGACCGTCTCGGTCAATCCCGTGCCAAGCCAGGATCCCAGCTATCCGCGCAAGTTCGAAAATACGATTTTGGCTTTCCTGTTGTTTGCTGGTATCTACCTGATGATCTCGCTTACCGCGTCGGTCCTTCGTGAACAGGTATCCTCGTAAAACACATGAAACATGTCAAAATCTCCGACCTGACGGTCGGCAACGATCTTCCGCTGACCATCATTGCCGGTCCGTGCCAGCTTGAAACAGCCGATCATGCCCAGATGATTGCGGGCAAGATGAAAGAAGCTTGCGAGGCCGCGGGCGCGCAGTATGTGTTCAAGGCTTCGTATGACAAGGCCAACCGGACCTCGCTGTCGGGCAAACGCGGCATGGGTATTGATGCCGGGCTGAAGGTTCTGGACGGCATCCGCAAAACCATCGGTGTGCCGGTGCTGACAGACGTCCACACCGAAGCCCAATGCGCCATCGCCGCGGAGGCGGTGGATGTATTGCAGATCCCGGCCTTCCTGTGCCGCCAAACGGATATGCTGTTGGCTGCAGGAAACACGGGCGCTGTGATCAACGTTAAAAAGGGGCAGTTTCTGGCCCCTTGGGAAATGCCGAACATCATCTCGAAGATCGAAAGCACCGGCAATCAGAACATCTTGTTGACCGAGCGTGGCACATCCTTTGGCTACAATACCTTGGTGGCCGATATGCGCTCGCTTCCTCAAATGGCTCAAACCGGTTACCCCGTGGTCATGGATGCGACCCACTCGGTCCAGCAACCGGGCGGTCAGGGCGGGTCATCTGGCGGCCAGCGTGAGTTCGCGCCCGTGATGGCGCGCGCAGCCGTGGCAGTCGGCGCAGCGGCAGTTTTCATGGAAACGCACCAGGACCCGGACAATGCGCCTTGCGATGGTCCGAACATGATCTATTTGGATCAAATGCCAAAACTCATCGACACGTTGATGCGCTTCGATGCGCTGGCCAAAGCGAACCCCATCCAGATCTAACGATTGAGTGCTGTTGTGACCAAACCTATCCCCGAGGTGGCGCCAAACACCTGGAGCTTTCTGTGCGACGCAATGATCAAGCCCACAGGGTTTCGGGAATATGACGCGCGCTGGAAGTACCCCGAAGAGATCAACCTGCCTGGGATGACGGCGCTTGGCCTGGGTTTGGGCACACAAATTCAGCGGCGCGGGATCGAGCCTGTCATAGCGGTTGGAAACGACTACCGCGACTACTCCCTATCGATCAAAAACGCGCTGATCCTGGGGCTGATGCAAGCGGGCATTCAGGTCAAGGACATTGGCCCCGCGCTTAGCCCAATGGCCTATTTTGCGCAGTTCCATCTGGATGCTCCAGCCGTCGCCATGGTTACGGCTAGCCACAATCCAAACGGCTGGACCGGTGTGAAAATGGGGTTCGAGCGTCCGCTGACTCACGGCCCGGATGAGATGGCCGAACTGCGTGACATCGTTCTGAGCGGCGAAGGGCAGCCCCAATCAGGTGGATCATATGAATTCGTCGATGGCGTGAAAGACGCCTATATCGATGATCTTGTCGGTGATTTCAAAATGACCCGCCCGCTGAAAGTGGTCTGCGCCACTGGCAACGGCACAGCCTCAGCATTCGCGCCCGAAGTCCTTGAACGGATCGGGGTTGAAGTCGTGCCCAGCCACACCCGGCTGGACTACACGTTCCCCAACTACAACCCCAATCCAGAAGCCATGGAGATGCTGCACGACATGGCCGATACCGTTAAATCAAGCGGTGCCGATCTGGCGCTTGGCTTTGACGGGGACGGCGATCGCTGCGGTGTTGTCGATGATGAAGGCGAAGAGATATTCGCCGACAAGATCGGTGTCATCATGGCCCGTGATCTTGCCAAGCTGCACCCGGGGGCGACCTTTGTGGCGGATGTGAAATCCACCGGCCTGTTCGCCAGCGACCCAGAGCTACAGGCCCTGGGGGTCAAAGCCGACTATTGGAAAACCGGGCACAGCCACATGAAACGGCGCGTCAAAGAGATCGGCGCTTTGGCAGGATTCGAGAAATCCGGGCATTACTTCTTGGCCGAACCGGTGGGGCGGGGTTACGACTGCGGCATGCGCGTCGCTGTTGAGATCTGCAAGCTGATGGATCGTAATCCGGACCAAAGCATGTCGGACCTGCGCAAGGCCTTGCCCAAGACATGGTCCACACCAACCATGTCGCCCTACGCGTCGGATACCGAAAAGTACGATATTTTGCACCGGCTGGTCGACAAGCTGGTCGCCAAGGCAGAAGCGGGCGAAAGCCTTGCGGGCCGCGCGATCAAAGAGGTGGTGACCGTCAACGGCGCCCGCGTCATTCTGGACAATGGTAGCTGGGGATTGGTGCGTGCGTCTTCGAACACACCCAACTTGGTGGTTGTTTGCGAAAGCAGCGAAAGCGAGGCCGAAATGCGCGCCATCTTTTTGGATATCGATGCCGTCATCCGATCAGAGCCCGGTGTCGGCGACTACGATCAGACCATTTGAGGGTGTTGGGGGCAAAGCCCCTACCCGTTAGCTCTCAATCACTGCCGAACAACTTCAGCAGGCCTTTCTTGGCCTCTTCCTCCAGCTTGTTCTTCAGGGCGTCTTCAATCTGATCGCTATCGGTGACTGTTGTGTCCAGCTCTTGCCCAACCTTGTCAAATACCTTCTGTTTGGCGCTGTCTTCCAGTTCCTTGACCTTCCCTTCAGCCGCAGCCTCGATGACTTTCGTCAGATCGGGTTTGATCGAGGGGTTGCTCCACGGCCCCTCAATACGCACCGGCACCGAAATACCATCGCCAGAATTGGCCCGCAGCGCGGTTGGCGTGAACAGATAGTCGATGCTACGAGCACCCAGATTGACGCTGCCTTTGCCATCGGCGCGAAAATTCTTGAGCGACATCAACAGGTCATGATTGGTCAGCACACCTTTGTCGATCACATAACTGGCAGTCAGGCTGTTAAATACCGTTGTGCCGCCCGATCCCGTGCCGCGGCCCATGAGCCGATCCAGATCAAAGCCTGAGATCACACCACGCTCAACATCTACGTTGCCCTTACCACTAAGTGAGCGCATGATTTGATCTTCGGTCTGCCCCACCCCCAGAAACTCGACCGCCCCTGATGCGGTACCGGACAGGCGCTCTACCCCTGCCAGGGTCGTTAACGCCTGTTGCAGATTGAGGCCGCTGGCTTTCAGGTTGCCGCCCACGGACAAGCCGTTTCGATTGTTCGCGACCACCTGCCCGTTCAGCTGACCGGAAAACAACGTCGCGGGGTGCATTTCCAAAACCGCGCGCGCGCGATCCAGATTGAGTGTAAGGTCCGACGCGCCAAGTTCCATGCCCGGAACCGCAATAGACTTCGCGGTCAGGCGAATTTGGCCATTCGCCAGAGACAAGGCCGATGCATCAATCGGGTCTTTGGACCAGCCTTCGCTGGCCGAGGGCGCCGAGCCCCCATCCGATCCCTCCACCGCGCCAGTTGCTTTGGTAAGGTCCAGCGCCCCCGCATCCAACCGCGCGACGATGTTCGGGGTCGTGGCAATCGTGATATCGGCTTCGCCCGCAAAACGGTTGTTATCAAGCTGGGCCACCATATCGCGCAACGACACCTTGCCGTCTTTTGTGTAGGTCATCTCGGTCGAGATATCCGCCGTCTGACCCAGCCCATAGGGAACGCCGACACCACCCTGCCCAAAAGCAGCTAACATCTTTTCGGTATTTTGGGTGGTGATTTGCGTTTTTCCGTCCATCTCTCCGGACAGGTTGACCCGACCATCGAACCCTATCTTGCCACCAGGCGCTTTCAATGACAGTTCTAGGGGCGTCACCTCACCAGCGGAAAACGCAGGTAGATCGGGGATCTTCAGGTCCACCTGCACCGCGCCGCCCGGCACACCCATGTTAGCCTGCATGACCATGGGGGCAGACACATCAGGCCAGCTGGCCGAAAGCGTCACACCCGAGAAATCCATCTGGGTTTCGCCGTTTTCAATATAGATGAGGCGCGCATCCGTAAGCTCTAACCGTTCCAGCGTCACCGCTGCACTCGATTCGGTTGGTGCTGTGCCAGAGGTGCTGCCACCTCCGGACGATGCAGAAGAAGGCGCGCCCAACACCCAGTTTCCCCGCCCCTCTGACAGTTCGAGGCGCAGAACGGGATTGTCTGCAAAGACACGTTTGATCTTCAAATCACCTGCCAGCAGAGCGGCGGCATCAACACCCACGGCAAGGCTTTGCGCGCTTAGCATCGGTTCGGGACCGGCCCAGTGGGCGTTGCCGAATGTCACAGGACCGGTTTCCATACCCAGAACCGGCCAGAACGACAGGTTTACGTCACCTGTCAGCGTCAGATCACGGCCGGTTTGGGCCTTCACCTGTTCGGACAGGATTGCCGCAAGCTTGTCGCCAGGCATCAGCAGTAAGGCACTAATGACCAGCCCAACAACAGCGACAAGAATGAACAAGATGCGTATTAGCCATTTCATGTGTCTGCTCTCCACCTGCTGGCCTGTTTGATTTCATCATCCAAATGCATCGCGACATTTGCAAGGGGAAGCTTTCCCCACTATATGCCGCGCCATGACCACGAACCCGCCAAATCTGCGCCCCGACCTGGCGCCCACCGCCCGGATGCCCGAGACCTCCCGTTCAAACCAGCCAACCATTGGCATGGTGTCGTTGGGATGCCCCAAAGCCTTGGTCGACAGCGAGCGTATCCTGACCCGTCTAAGGGCCGAAGGGTACGGCATCTCACCCGACTATTCAGGGGCCGATGCCGTGATCGTGAACACCTGCGGGTTTCTGGACAGTGCGAAAGCCGAGTCGCTGGATGCGATTGGCGAAGCACTGGTTGAAAACGGCAAAGTGATCGTCACCGGCTGCCTTGGGGCGGAACCGGATTATATCCGCGAACATCACCCGCGCATTATGGCAGTCACCGGACCCCATCAATACGAACAGGTTCTGGATGCGGTACATTCGGCGGTTCCGCCGGACCCGGACCCGTTCGTCGACCTGCTACCTGCCAGCAGCGTGCAACTAACCCCGCGCCACTACAGCTATTTGAAAATTTCGGAAGGCTGTAACCACAAATGCAAGTTCTGCATCATCCCCGACATGCGTGGGAAGCTGGCCAGCCGTCCGGCCCATGCGGTGCTGCGCGAGGCAGAAAAACTAGTCGCTAACGGTGTGCGCGAGTTGCTGGTGATCTCGCAGGATACCTCGGCCTATGGGTTGGATCGAAAATACGATGTGAACCCGTGGAAAGACCGCGAGGTGCGCAGCCACATCACCGATCTGGCGCGTGAGCTGGGGCAGTTGGAGGCCTGGGTGCGCCTGCACTATGTCTACCCCTATCCGCATGTACGCGAGTTGATCCCGTTGATGGCGGATGCCGGGTGCAACGTGCTGCCTTACCTGGATATCCCGTTCCAACACGCGCACCCGGATGTTCTGAAACGCATGGCGCGCCCTGCGGCAGCCGCAAAAACCCTGGATGAGATCCGGGCGTGGCGCGCCATGTGCCCTGACATTACCCTGCGTTCGACCTTTATCGTTGGCTACCCGGGCGAGTCAGAGGCCGAGTTTCAAACGTTGCTGGACTGGATGGATGAGGCGCAGCTAGATCGCGTTGGCTGTTTTCAATACGAAAACGTCGCTGGCGCGCGCTCGAACGACCTGCCGGATCATGTTCCCGACGAAGTCAAACAAAACCGGTGGGAGCGCTTTATGGAGAAAGCACAGGCGATTTCCGAGGCGAAGCTACAGGCCAAGGTCGGGCAAACGATTGACGTCATTGTTGACGAGGTTGACGATGAGGCCGCCACCTGCCGCACCAAAGCGGACGCGCCCGAAATCGACGGAAACCTGTTCATTGATGAAGGGTTTGAAGGGCTAAGACCCGGCGACATTGTAAAAGTTGATGTCGATGAAGCCAGCGAGTATGATATTTGGGGGTCAATTGTTTCAAATTAATTTAGGGGTTCCCTTTGACGTTTACCTTCGAAGGATACTGAGTAAAATATGATTGGAATTCTCGACAACAAAATTGCTGCTGCATTGCTCCCTTTGTTGCCTGTTATGCTAGCTGCAGTGTTTAAATTTTCGGTTATTGATGACGTAAATGGGGATCCGTACTTGCACATATTCAGCAACTACGTTGTCGGCGCATGGATTGACGTACTTTCGATATCTTTGATCGGCGCGATAGCTTGGGCGTACGCGAGTGCTGGTCACGAGAGGTTCATTGCCAAAGAGCTCGCAATAATCGTGGCGGCTCCCATGTTGACATTGGTAGTATGCGTCTTTTTCAGGTTGGGGGCGCCAAAAATGAACTGGAATGGCGATTTGTACGTGGTTTACATACCATTATGCCTCAGCCTGTTTTCTCTTGCATTTAGCTCTGTAATGATTCGGGAGTTGTCAAAATGAACGATCAGAACGAAAAACAAATTGCTCTTGAGGCTGTTCTTAATGACATTCTACCTAAGCATCGCATTTCTGGAAGCGAACTTGCGGAGACCATTCACGAAGTGTCTAAGGCAGCAGATCGCGCGCACATTACTGATGAATACAAAACAAATGATTTTCTAGAAAAACCACGGAGGAAGAAGCTGAATACTGTACTGGAAGCCGCCGGTTCCTCCGCTCTTGCGACTGCTGGCGTTTTGGCCGCCGTTTGGGCAATACTACACGCACTAATTTAGCGAAGTTTGAATCGATCGACCTGGATCGAAAAGTGTGTCCATGACGCAATCGAGATCAGGCCAGTTTTCTCAGAGCGTTTGACAGGTCAAAACCGGGAAACTGAACTGCAGAACTCGGTATTGAAGTGCCCTTTGTGCCGGAAATACCCATAGAGCGGCAGGCGGCCCAGACTGGACCGCCTGCAGAAAGCTTATTGTGTAACCGGGTTACAGACGGTCTCACCTGCTTCGGTCGTCGCCAGGTCATACCCGCCCGGGCAGCTTGGTGTGCCAGCCTTGTCATAGCTTGGCTGTACGTAGACAGGCGTAGGTTCTTCCTGCTGCGCGCAGGCAGTCAGGATCAGTGCGAAGGCGCCAACAGCAGCGAGTTTCAGTTTCATGTCCGTCTTTCCTCTATTACTTTTCTGATATTGCCCAGTTTTTCGGGGCCATTTTCAGGATAAAGTCAGAAAAACACTCTGGCAACAGAATCGATCACGAACCGGTGATCGGCAGCGAACCTATGCCTGTGTAACCGTCTATCTGAACACGATTTGTATTTGCCCTACCCTTTCCAGGGCATTGCCTTACTCTTCTAGGTGACATCAGCCAAGATCGGAGGAGCCACATGTCAGACGCACCAATCATTGCCAAAAAGGAACCCGTTCCAATCGATGTTGTTGAGGGCAAGACCTATTTCTGGTGCGCATGCGGCCGATCAGCGAAGCAGCCATTTTGCGATGGATCGCACAAGGATACGGACTTTGAACCCCTGAAATACACGGCTGAATCCAACAAAAAGGTGTTCTTCTGCTGCTGCAAGCACAGCCAGAAAGCCCCTTTGTGCGATGGATCACATTCGAAGATTTGACCGTTGGCGCAAGGCAGCAAGCTGATCGGCATTTGCACAGAACTCGGGCGCCGAAGTTGCGATGCCTCGGTTTTTAGCCAACCAGATCGCGCATTCCTTGCTGCAACCCGCTGCCCTGCAACGCGTCACCAATGCCGCATATCCTTCGGCGGAAAGTCGCCCTTCGGCCATCACTTCGGTGAAAGAAATACCCATTGAACGCGCTACAGAACGTGTCAACCAGAAGTGCTTTTCAATCTGGCCCAGCATTTGACGGGGCATCAGGCGTCTTCCATCTGCGCGCGTTTCAGCGCCGCAAACCGTGCTCGATTTGGACATCTGTTGGGGGCGGCTGCAGCGACTTCGCGCTCGTTCAGCCATTCAGGGCATTGCTTTGCCCACATACAACCACGGCAACACCGGATCATCTCGGCCCAGTCTTCCTGACTGAGATGACCTGTGCGATGCGCGGTAACGAGATCGGTGCCGGTCGCCTGCCCCATCCGCAGGACCAGACGGAGGTGGGTCATGATATCTCCGAGCAGTGGCATCAGATCACCGTTGTTAGCGTCTTAGCTTGTGCAGCAAATCTTGGTTGCGGCAATATTCCGGCGCACGATCCAGCGCATCGGCATTCTGCAACAGGTGTTGGCAGTGTTTCGGGTTCGGGCAATCGGCACACCGAACAACAGCATCCGAAATCTGATCAATCGATATCCTGCCTTCGATCGCTGTTTCCTGCAGGTCAATATCCAGCATCCGCGCCATGTCGTCGACCAATCCGGCGTGCAATCGCAAAGTCTCTCGGCTGGGCATGTCCTGTCCTTTCTCGGTCGCGCCATGAGGGAAAGGTATCTGCTGGCCAAAGTAAAACCTTGATTCAGGTCAAGCAGAGGCCGCGATATGGTTCAAATAGGCGCGCGTTGCGTCTTGAACACGCCGAAAACGATCACCGCCCAGCTTTTTCCCGCCGTACCAACGAGTGACGATGATCACGTGATTCTGCAGTTCCTCGCGCTCCATCATCCGTAGGATGACCATGCCCGCGCCGCTTTCCCCGTCATCGGCCTTGAGTGACCCCGCCGGTAGGGTCGCGGCCCAGGTATTGTGAGTGGCTTTGGCGTAGGACTTATCACGTTTCAACGCAGTCAGTACTGCATCGACCTGCGCACGTGACGACACCGCCGCACCAGAGGCCGCGTATTTTGATCCGCGATCCGTCAGGATCACACCCAGTCGCACCAGTTCTGTCACGGCGACAGGCCCAGTTTGCGAGAGGTTTCCAGAACGATCTGAACCCGCTCGGCATTCGGCGGGTGGGTTCCCAGAAAGCTGTCTCCGGGATCCGGGATGCGATCAAAGTACTTTGCGCCAACCAACGGGTTGTAACCAGCGTTGAAGGTTATGATCGTTCCCAGTTGGTCTGCTTCAAGCTCAAAGTCCTGCACATAGGCCTGCACCCCAACCTTCGCGCCCAGCTTCTGCGCCCGCTCCACAGCAGCGTCCCCCTTACCCCGTATACGTTCCGCCTCACCAAATTTCGCAGCGCCTATGCTGGCGTTCTTACTTTGTCGGGCAATGTGGTTCAGCACGTGATGCGCCGCTTCATGGCCCATGACAAAGGCCAGTTCATCTGTGTTCCGGGTCGATTCGATCATCGACCGGGTAAAGATGATGGCCGGGCGTTTTTGGTCGTCTAAAGTCTGGAAGGCATTTGCTGGCGCAGCAGGATCCAAGTCGACAAATATGCCGAAATCACAACTCTCCGTTCTGTCAGACCGTTTACATTGTGCGCGGGCCTCTTGCCCGATTTTTCGGCTAACCTCGCGAAAAGATGCGGCACTAGCAGCCTCGTCGGGCTTCAGCCCGCGCCAATCCTCAGCAGGAACCAAACGCAACTCACCTGTTGAGCACGCCGCAAGAAACACGGCCGACATAAGCAGAGCAAAGCGATGCATGGATTGTTCCTTTTGCCAATCAGGCTTTCAGCCCAACATAGTCATACCTGGCGGTCAGTACCACTGCGGTTTCGATCAGTTGCGGGTTGCATTGAGAGGCTCTGGACTGCACTCTGACATCATGTTTTCGATTGAGCATGAATTCGACTCGACCGTCATTACTCTGGTGGATGAAGGCCCCAAGCCTTTGCACGAGGATGTGGTCATCAACAGTTTCGCCGAATGTGTGACTCTGGAACAACTGGACCCCCGGACCGAGCAAATTCAGAAGATTACCCTGTCGCCCGAACAGGTGCGTGATCTGGCGGCGGCCCTGGATTTGCCCGAAGGTGTTTATCAGATCCGAGAAACACTGGATCAGCGTGAATAAACCCTCGAACCAATCTGCCCAGCCCTAAAAACCCGCGCCGCGTTCAGGCGGCGCAGCCGGTTTTTTGTGCGCTATTCCACTTGCACAGCACAGGTTGAGGTGAAATTGATCCGCCAAATACATAAGCACGCCCTTGAAACGCCAGCTACACCGCCCAAGATAGGCAGAGCTGATGTAAAGGAAGTTAACATATGTCCCTGAAAAACCCTGCTGCTTTGGAGTTTTTGTTGTCGCGCCGGTCTCGGCCTGCAAAGACGCTGGTCGCTCCGGCCCCGACGCGGGATCAGCTAGTGCCTTTGCTGACCGCCGCTGCGCGCAGCCCGGATCATGGTAAGCTGGAGCCCTGGCGCTTTATCGTGATCGAAAATGGCGCGATGGCTCGTCTGGCGGAGTTGACCGAGACATGTGGCCAGTCGCTTGGGAAAACCCCGGAAGACATTGCCAAGGCCCGCAGTCAGTTTGACCTTGGACATCTGGCCGTCGCTGTTGTCGAGGTTCAAAAACCTTCGGAAAAAATCCCGGCGATTGAACAGACCTATTCTGCCGGGGCTGTTTGCCTTGCCTTGCTGAACGCCGCATTGGCCGCGGGCTGGGGTGCGAACTGGTTGTCTGGCTGGCAATCTCATGACCCCGCATTCTGTAAAGCAGCGTTCGGGTTGGCCGGTAACGAACGTCTGGCCGGGCTGATCCATATCGCCACCGAAGGGGCCATCCCGCCTGAACGCCCTCGCCCTGACATTGATGCACTGACCGACTGGGTTTCTGAATGATCATCCTCAACGCGTTTTTTGCAGCGCTCGGTCAGATTGGCGACCCCAAGTTCCGGTCGGTTTTGCTGCGTGGGATCGGCCTGACGATCCTTTTGCTCTTTCTTGCCTGTGCGGGCGCGATCTGGTTCATCAATTCCTTATCCGGCAGTGAAATCTCGCTGCCTTTTGTCGGCGAGGTGTCCTGGCTGAACGATGTGCTCAACTACTCGGGCATCTTTTTAGTGATGATATTGCCCGTATTCCTGATGGTGCCCGTGGCCTCGGCCATCACCTCGATCTTTCTGGAGGAGGTGGCGCAAGCGGTTGAAGACAAGCACTATACCCACCTGCCGCCCGTCCCTCGCATCCCGTTCAGCGAAGCGGTGATGGACGGTCTCAGCTTTATGGGTGTGTTGATTCTGGCAAACCTTCTGGCGCTGATCCTCTATGCCATGTTCCCCCCATTCGCGCCTTTCATCTTCTGGGCAATGAACGGCTTCCTGCTAGGGCGCGAGTACTTTACCTTGGCAGCCATGCGCCGGTTGGGGCGCGACGGGGCGCGTCAGTTGCGTGCGAAGCATGCCTCCACGATCTGGCTTGCAGGTACACTCATGGCTATCCCGCTCTCGGTCCCGCTGGTGAATTTGGTGATCCCAATTATCGGGGCCGCGACGTTCACCCACATCTATCACGCTGTGTCGGCCCGCACAGCCTAACGCCGATCAGCGGGGTTCCAGCTGGTTCAGCCAGTCGAAATCCCGCACCGAAATCCATCCGGACAGGATGATCCCTGCGATGATCGCCCACAGAACGAACGTGATACCGGTCGTGATCCACATCTTTTTTTTCATATAGTGCACTTCCGGCGCGCCCGCATGGGTACCCGGTACGATATCGCCCAGATCGCCCTGCGTTTTTATGCGAATGGGAAGCACAACAAGCAGCGTCAAAAACCAGATGACTGCAAACAGCACCAGCGCAGCGGTGATGGTCATTTCGGGCCCTCCGGGCTTTGCGTTATACCTGCTCTAGCTCGACCAGGCAGCCGTTGAAATCCTTGGGATGCAAGAACAAAACGGGTTTGCCATGCGCACCAATTTTCGGCTCGCCACTGCCCAATACACGCGCACCGGTTTCTTTCAGGTGATCGCGGGCTGCGATTATATCTTCGACCTCATAGCACACATGGTGAATGCCACCTGCGGGGTTTTTTTCGAGGAACCCGTTGATCGGACTATCATCGCCCAGCGGATACAGAAGTTCGATTTTGGTGTTGGGCAGCTCGATGAACACGACCGTGACACCATGATCCGGCTCATCCTGCGGGGCACCCACCTTAGCGCCCAGCGCAGAACGATACTGCTCGGATGCGGCTTCTAGGTCGGGTACGGCAATGGCGACGTGGTTCAGGCGTCCGATCATAGTAGTCTCCTGTGGCTTGCGTTACATGGGTTATGGGGGCAGCCCCGGCAAAGAACAAGTGCGCCAAATCGCCCGTTAACCCTGTGTTAGCCAGAAGTTCCTAGCGTGAAGCAACTGTTGGATAGGAGAGCTGCCATGGACGATTCGGTCCCCTTCGCCACCACCATCGCCGCGCCCACGGCAACGCGGCCGCTGCTGGGACAAACCATTTTGGTCGTCGAAGACAGTCGCTACGCCTGCGATGCCATTCGTTTGATGTGCCTACACAGCGGGGCGAGGATCAGGCGCGCAGACTGTTTGAAATCCGCACGCCGTCATCTGCAGATCTATCGCCCTTCTGTCATTCTGGTAGATATGGGATTGCCGGACGGCTCGGGGGCCGATTTGATCGCTGAACTCAGCGCGGCATCCCCACGGATCAGCGTGATTCTGGGCATGTCAGGCGATGATGGGAATCCGGCTGTAGCTCAAAGCGTCGGGGCAGATGGTTTTCTTCCTAAGCCTTTAAAATCCATGTCTTATTTTCAGAAATCTATCCTCGAATGCCTGCCCGAGGATCGACGCCCCAGTGGCCTGCATTCGGTCCGGGATGAAGTGATCCAGCCCGACCCCCTAGCTTATCAAGATGACATGGCCCATATCGCAGATGTTCTGGCCGGACCCACCGATCCACGCACCTTGGATTATGCCGCCCAGTTTCTGCAGGGCGTTGCGCGTGAGGCCGAAGATACTGTCCTTGCAGAAGCCGCGCGCAAGCTTGCCCAGTCGCGCGTTCAAGGCACCCCGATCACTGCACTGGCTGCGCAGGTTGCGGGCCTTGTTCAAAGCCGCCTGGAACAGAGAGAGGCAATCTGAAATGGCAACCGCGTATTTTATCACCGCATCATTGCTGTTTGTCTGGATGTACCGCCACACCCGCCAAACCGCCCGTTCCATTCGCGTCAACCGAGAAAGGTTGGAAAAGCTCGTCGACTAGCAGTGGGTTTCCGAAGTGTTTTACCCGCTCGCGCACTACTCCCCCGCTATGCGCGGAGGGAGGGATCGCAAATTGAGGGGCCTTTCAGCCGCAAATCGACCGATGTTTCGCGCTTCACCAGCTCGTGAGCAAAGTCTGGCCACGGTGATCTAATCCTGTGGAATGATCCGCAGACCCAGTTCCATCAACTGATCCGAGGTCGGATCGGACGGTGCATCCATCATCAGGTCTTCGGCGCGCTGGTTCATCGGAAACATCATGACCTCACGGATATTGGCCTCATCGGCCAGCAGCATCACGATCCGGTCGATACCCGCAGCGCAGCCCCCGTGCGGCGGCGCACCATAGTGGAAGGCATTGAACAATGCGCCAAAGCGGGATTTGACTTCTTCCTCGCCATAACCTGCTAGCTCAAAGGCTTTCAGCATGATTTCCGGCTTGTGGTTCCGGATCGCGCCCGAGACCAGCTCATAGCCGTTACAGGCCAGATCGTACTGATAGCCGCGCACGTCCAGGGGATTGCCGTTCAGCGCCTCCATACCGCCCTGCGGCATCGAGAACGGGTTATGTTCAAAGTCGATGGCGCCGGTTTCCTCGTCCTGCTCGTAGATCGGGAAATCCACGATCCAGGCAAAGGCAAAACGGTCTTTTTCGGTAAGGCTCAGTTCTTCGCCGATGACATCTCGCGCCTTGCCTGCGACCTTTTCAAAGGCCTTCGGTTTGCCACCCAGGAAGAACGCGGCATCGCCAACGCCCAGACCCAGTTGCTGACGGATCGCCTCGGTCCGCTCGGGGCCGATGTTCTTGGCCAACGGGCCAGCGGCCTCCATCCCTTCGCCCTGATCGCGCCAGAAGATGTAACCCATACCGGGCAGGCCTTCTCTCTGAGCAAAGGCGTTCATGCGGTCACAGAACTTGCGGCTGCCACCGCTCGGCGCCGGGATGGCGCGAATTTCGGTACCATCCTGCTCCAACAGCTTTGCGAAAATCGCAAAGCCAGACCCGCGGAAGTGGTCGGAGACCACTTGCATTTTAATAGGGTTCCGCAGGTCGGGCTTGTCGCTGCCATACCACAGGGCCGCATCCTTGTAGGAAATCTGCGGCCAGTCCTGATCGACCTTACGGCCACCGCCGAACTCTTCAAACACGCCGGTCAGAACGGGCTGGATCGTGTCGAACACGTCCTGCTGCTCGACAAAGGACATCTCAAGGTCAAGCTGGTAGAAATCGGTGGGTGACCGGTCCGCGCGCGGGTCTTCGTCCCGGAAGCATGGTGCAATCTGGAAGTACTTGTCGAAACCCGACACCATGATCAGCTGTTTGAACTGCTGAGGCGCCTGAGGAAGCGCGTAGAATTTGCCGGGGTGCAGACGCGAGGGCACCAGAAAGTCGCGCGCGCCTTCGGGGGACGAGGCCGTGATGATCGGCGTCTGATATTCACGGAAGCCCTGATCCCACATGCGGCGACGCATCGAGGCCACAACGTCCGAGCGCAGGGTCATGTTCTGCTGCATCGCCTCGCGGCGCAGGTCGAGGTAGCGATAGCGCAGGCGGGTTTCCTCGGGGTATTCCTGATCGCCAAACACCATCAACGGCAGCTCGTCGGCCGCACCCAGAACTTCCAGTTCGCGCACATAAACCTCGATCTCGCCGGTGGGCAGTTTCGGGTTCACCAGATCAGCGTCGCGCGCTTTGACGGTGCCATCGATGCGGATACACCATTCGGACCGAACCTTCTCCAGCTCGGTAAAGGCCGCGCTGTCGCCATCGCACAGAACTTGTGTCACACCAAAATGGTCGCGCAGGTCGATGAACAGCACGCCACCATGATCTCGGACACGATGCACCCAACCGGACAGGCGGACGGTTTCACCAACATTGGCGGCGGTCAGAGCGGCGCAGGTGTGGCTGCGATAGGCGTGCATCGATCATATCCCTTCGGGCGCAGAATTCGTCGCGCCGATACACCCCGTCAGGCCCGGAAAGTCAAGGCAGGTCGCCCCGTCAAAACGGCCTTTGCACGTTGCCTGAATAGAAATACACACCCAGACCCACGGCAAAGATGATATTCCCCGCAATCGCGTGCAGCAAAACCGCGTAGAAGAACGAACCGCGCTTGCGATAGGCCCAGCTAAAGAACAGCCCACCAACAAAGGTCATGATGGCTACAATCCAGCTCCAATACATCAGATGCGCGAAGGAAAAGATGGCTGCGTTCAGCAAGTCGGCCCGGCGCCCTTCGGGTAGCAAGGCGTGATACCGGCGGAAGAATAGCGGCCGAAACAGCAACTCCTGTGGTAATGCAGACAGCAACGGATAGCCAACCCAGATGAAGGCCAGCAACTCGGGCCGGTACCGTAGAAGCGCAAAAGCCGCGTCCGGGCGTGTGACATAGATCAGCGCGATACAGAACGCAGCGGTCGCCCCTGCAAACAGCGCCAGTTCACGCAGCGACCAGTTCGCCCAGCCGTATCTTAGTTCGGCCCAGCGAAACCCCGGTGTCGCGTGCAGCAGAAGGATACCCAGACCGGTGAAGGCAAATAGCGCCGGAAACATCCAGTTGGGCGGCAGGAAAACCGCGATGGCCAAAGGGGCTGCGATGAAAAACAGGCAAAACTCAAACCTTAAGCGCGTCAGCGCGACCGGAGGGGTTGTTAATGCCTCGCTCCTATTCACAAGCTCACCAACTCAGCCGGGATCAGACCGCGCAGGGAATTCCCCATGTAAACCGCTTTCGCATCCTTCAAGTCGTTCAACGTCAGCACTGCCTCAGCAAAATCCTGTTCCAACAACTCTTCGCGCAAGATACCGGGCAACAACCCGCTCGATAGTTTCGGAGTTAAGTGACGACCGTCGCGTGTTTCAAGGAACAGATTGGTGATTGACCCCTCGCACAGCTCGCCCCGCTCGTTCAGGAACAACAACTCATCGACAGCTCTGGGAATCGACGCGCGCGCAGTATCATAGATCACACGACGGGTCGTTTTGTGGCGGAGCCAGATGTCGTCGGAACTCAACTTGGTGTCAGCGACGGCAATTCGCCAGAGTGGGGGTTTGTCCGCCAGTGGGGCGGCTGTCAGATCGAACTGGCCAGCGACATCCATCGTTAGCCTGCACCGAAGGGCGACATCACACTCCACCTCGGACAACATCCCCCGCGCCGCCTCACGGTCGAAAGGCAAGGCCAGAGCCGATGCTGTTCGGCTCATACGGTTCAGGTGCCGATCCTCCCGCTCGAACCCTTGCCCGGGCTGAAAGCCCAGCGTTTCGATCAGGCGGAAGTCAGGCTCAACTGGTGGGCAAAGCGGGCTTTCCATAATGCCTCCTCGTATTCCGATGGGGCTGTGCTGTCCCAGACCACACCGCCGCCGACATTCAGGATCGCTTTGCCACCCTCCGTCATAAGCGTACGGATGGCGACGTTGAACTCGGACCGGCCATCCGGCGCGGCCCAGCCAATTGCGCCGCAATAGATGTCGCGCGGCCAAGGCTCCAATTCAGACAATATCTCCATCGCGCGGATTTTGGGGGCACCGGTGATGGACCCACAGGGGAACAAAGCCGTCAGGATGCCTGACAGCCCGGCACCAATCTGCAACTTTGCCCGCACCAGCGAAACCATCTGGTGCACAGTCGCGTAGGTTTCCACTTTGAACAGTTCAGGCACATGAACCGACCCCGGCAGGGCAACCCGGCTGATATCGTTGCGCAGCAGATCAACGATCATCAGGTTCTCGGCCCGGTTCTTCTCATCGCTGGACAAGAAGTTTCGGCGGCGGGCGTCCTCAGCCATATCCTCGCTACGTGGCTGTGTGCCTTTCATCGGACGCGTTTCGATCTGCCCGGCCTCATCTGTACGGAAAAACAACTCGGGCGAGCGGCTGAGCAGATCGGGCAATCCGTCTTGCTGAACCAACGCCCCGTGTCCGACCGGCTGGCCCGAGGTCAGCGCCGCATAAAGCGAGGCGCTGTCGCCGTCGATTTCCAGATCAATCGGGAATGTCAGATTGGCCTGATAAATATCGCCCGCACCAATGGCGTCATGCACTGATTTAAATGCCCGGCTGTATCGCGCCTCGTCCCAACGCGGCTGAAACTTTGATATACCGCCCGAGGCTTTGGGCAATTCGCTTTGCTTTGGCGGGTCATAGACGCCAAAACACAGCAAAGGCAGCTTTCGCCCCTCTGGCAGTCGCGCGGCCAGACGGGGCTCAAGCGTGTATCCAAGCTCATAGCTGGCATAGCCGGCCAGCCATCTGCCCGATGCGCGCGCCTCATCCAAGGCCGCCAGCGCATGCGGCACCTGATCCGCCCTGTCCGCGCGGATGATATGGGATGGCCGGTCAAACCGGGTTCCCGGACCGGCAGGGCCCTGATCGAAACGAATACGCAAGTGCATCCTCATCAACAGTGCTGCGCGATATAGAGAATACGACGCCAATGGAAAGAGAATAAAGCGGCAATTTGGCCTCGATTTCCGATACCTCTTGCACCTTTTGGCGCGAACCCTATAACGCAGGACAATTTGGGCACTGGGGCGGTGCCGGTGACTCGTACATTGTGAAGGGGCAAAGCCATGCCGAGAAGAACCGACATACAGTCGATTATGATCATCGGGGCGGGGCCCATTGTTATCGGGCAGGCATGCGAGTTTGACTATTCCGGGGCACAGGCCTGTAAGGCGCTGCGTGAAGAAGGCTATCGGGTCATTCTGGTAAACTCGAACCCCGCCACGATCATGACCGATCCCGGTCTAGCCGATGCCACCTATATCGAACCGATCACACCCGAAGTTGTCGCCAAGATTATCGAAAAAGAACGCCCCGACGCCTTGCTGCCCACGATGGGCGGACAAACCGGCCTGAACACCTCGCTCGCATTGGAAGAAATGGGCGTGCTCGAAGAATTCGGTGTTGAGATGATCGGCGCGAAACGCGACGCGATCGAGATGGCCGAAGACCGCAAACTGTTCCGCGAGGCGATGGACCGGCTGGGAATCGAAAACCCCAAGGCCGAGATCGTGACCGCCCCCAAGAACGCAGAGGGCAAGAAAGACCTGGAGGCCGGCGTGGTGCTGGCCCTGGAGACCCTTGAAACGGTCGGCCTTCCCGCCATCATCCGCCCGGCCTTTACGCTGGGCGGCACCGGCGGCGGTGTGGCCTATAACCGTGAGGATTATATCCATATTTGCCGCTCGGGCATGGATGCATCGCCCGTGGGTCAGATCCTGATCGACGAGAGCCTGCTGGGCTGGAAAGAGTATGAGATGGAGGTGGTGCGCGATACTGCCGACAACGCCATCATCGTGTGTTCCATTGAAAACGTCGATCCGATGGGGGTGCATACCGGTGACTCGATCACCGTGGCCCCGGCGCTCACGTTGACCGACAAAGAATACCAGATCATGCGCAATCACTCGATTGCAGTGCTGCGCGAGATCGGTGTGGAAACCGGCGGGTCGAACGTGCAATGGGCGATCAACCCTGTTGATGGCCGGATGGTCGTGATCGAGATGAATCCGCGTGTGTCGCGGTCCTCGGCGCTGGCGTCCAAAGCGACCGGATTCCCGATTGCCAAGATCGCCGCAAAGCTGGCCGTAGGTTACACGCTGGACGAGCTGGACAATGACATCACTAAGGTCACCCCAGCCTCGTTCGAGCCGACCATCGACTATGTCGTCACCAAGATACCAAAATTCGCCTTCGAAAAGTTCCCGGGCTCTGAACCCCACCTGACCACCGCGATGAAATCGGTGGGTGAGGCCATGTCCATTGGCCGCACCATCCACGAATCGATGCAAAAGGCGCTGGCCTCTATGGAATCAGGCCTGACCGGTTTTGATGAGGTCGAAATCCCCGGTTTGAATGTGGGTGTCTGGGACGCAGCGGACGACAAGGCTGCCGTGATCAAGGCGATCAGCCAGCAAACGCCGGATCGTCTGCGTACCATCGCACAAGCGATGCGCCATGGCCTGAGCGACGACGAGATTTTCGGCGTTACCAAGTTCGACCCCTGGTTCCTGTCCCGTATCCGCGAGATCGTCGAGGCCGAGCAACAGGTCCGCAAAAACGGTCTGCCAATAACCGAGGACGGCATTCGCAGGCTGAAGATGCTGGGCTTCACCGATGCACGTCTGGGCAACCTAACTGGCCGGGACGAGGACAACGTCCGCCGCGCCCGTCGCAATCTGGGCGTCACTGCCGTCTTCAAACGCATCGACACCTGCGCCGCTGAATTCGAGGCGCAGACGCCCTATATGTATTCGACCTACGAAGCCCCGATGATGGGCGAGGTCGAATGCGAAGCGCGCCCAAGCGACCGCAAGAAAGTCGTTATCCTTGGTGGTGGCCCGAACCGGATCGGTCAGGGGATCGAGTTCGACTATTGCTGCTGCCACGCCTGTTTCGCGCTGACCGACGCCGGGTATGAGACCATCATGGTCAACTGCAACCCCGAGACGGTCTCGACCGACTATGACACTTCGGACCGCCTGTATTTCGAGCCACTGACGTTTGAGCACGTCATGGAAATTCTGACGAAGGAACAGGAAAACGGCACATTGCATGGCGTCATTGTTCAATTCGGCGGGCAAACGCCATTGAAACTGGCAAACGCGCTAGAGTCCGAAGGCATTCCGATCCTCGGCACCACCCCGGATGCAATTGACCTGGCCGAAGACCGCGAGCGGTTCCAGGCTCTGGTGAACGATCTGGGTCTGAAACAGCCGAAGAACGGCATTGCCTCGACCGATGCCGAAGCGCTGGCCATTGCGGATGAGATCGGGTTCCCACTGGTGATCCGCCCCTCTTACGTTCTGGGTGGCCGCGCGATGGAAATCGTTCGTGATATGGACCAGCTCAAACGCTACATCAACGAGGCCGTGGTGGTTTCGGGTGACAGCCCTGTTCTGCTGGACAGCTACTTGGCAGGTGCGGTTGAGCTGGATGTGGATGCCCTGTGTGATGGTACCGACGTTCACGTCGCGGGCATCATGCAGCATATCGAAGAGGCCGGAGTGCACTCAGGCGACTCGGCCTGCTCGCTGCCGCCCTATTCGCTATCGAAAGAGATCATCGCGCAGATCAAGGATCAGACGTTCAAACTGGCCAAGGCGCTTAACGTCGTGGGCCTGATGAACGTTCAGTTCGCGATCAAGGATGACGAGATCTACCTGATCGAAGTAAACCCACGCGCCTCGCGGACCGTGCCTTTCGTTGCCAAGGCGACAGATAGTGCCATCGCATCCATCGCCGCGAGGTTGATGGCGGGCGAGAAGCTTTCGAACTTCCCGCAACGCCCGCCCTATCGGGAAGGTCAGGACACCAAGATCGCCGATCAGATGACACTGGCCGACCCGGACATGCCGTGGTTCTCGGTGAAAGAGGCGGTTCTGCCCTTCGCCCGGTTCCCCGGTGTCGACACCATTCTTGGCCCCGAAATGCGCTCGACCGGTGAGGTCATGGGCTGGGATCGTGACTTCCCACGCGCATTCCTCAAGGCTCAGATGGGCGCGGGTATGGTACTGCCCGCATCGGGCCGCGCGTTTATTTCGATCAAGGATGCCGACAAAACCCCCGCGATGCTCGAAGCCGCACAGGTTTTGTCCGCACAGGGATTTGCCCTTGTCGCCACCCGCGGCACGCAAAGCTGGCTGGCGGAACAAGGCGTCGCCTGCGATCTGGTCAACAAAGTCTATGAGGGCCGCCCGGATGTGGCGGACATGCTGAAAGACGGGCAGGTGCAGCTGGTGATGAACACAACCGAAGGCGCCCAGGCGGTTGAGGACAGCAAGGTCATCCGTTCCGTCGCCCTGTATGACAAGATCCCCTACTTCACCACAGCCGCTGCCAGCCACGCCGCCGCACTGGCCATCAAGGCGCAGGCCGAAGGCGATGTCGAGGTACAGTCGCTTCAGGGGTAATCTCCCCAAAGAGTAAAGCAAAACCCCCGGTCGCAGACCGGGGGTTTTTCATCTAAACAGCGGGTTTCTAAGTCGCCTGAAGCGGCTCATCCCGCTTGAAAAACAGCATATAGAACACGGGTGCGGCGACCATCGTCAAGATGGTGGCAAAGGCAAGACCACCCATAATCGTCACCGCCATCGATACAAAGAACGCATCCGACAGCAGCGGAGCCATGCCCAGAATCGTGGTGATCGCGGCCAGCATGACCGGGCGCAGACGCGAGATTGAGGCTTCGATGATCGAGTCCTGCAACGGTTTGCCGGTCGCGCGGACCAGATCGATTTCCTCAACCAGTACAATGCCATTCTTGATCAGCATCCCCGACAGGCTCAGCAGACCCAAAAGCGCGGTAAAGGTGAAGGGCAACCCGGTGCCCAACAGGCCGATCACCACTCCGTTCACGGACATCGGTACCAACAGCCAGATAATGATCGGTTGACGGATCGCGTTGAACAACAGAACTGAGATCAGTACCATGATCAATAAGCTGAGCGGCAGTTGCCGCCCGAGGCTTTCTTGCGCATCACGAGAGTCCTCAAACTCGCCGCCCCATTCCATTTTGTATCCAGGTGGCAGATCAATAGCCTCAATCGCATCTCGAACCTCGGAATGCACTTGGGCAGCCGTAAAGCCGGGCGGGATATCGGCGCCAACCGTGATGGTTAGAACACGATCGCGCCGGTGGACCAAAGTGTTCAGCGAACGGTATTCAAAGCCATCCACCATCTGTTCGATCGGAACAAAACGCTGCGATTGATCGGAATAGACCACCTGATCGACGATCGAATATTCACCATCGGCCGGGCGACGCAGGATAATCGGGATCAGACGGTCTCGCTCACGTAGCACGCCCCCGGTGATGCCGTCGGTCGAGAACTGCAATGTCGCCGCGATGTCTTCACGCGTCACCCCAGCCGTCTGCGCCCGTTCGGTCGCATAGATCGGCTGAACGGCAAGCTCTTGCTCGCGCCAGTCATGAGAGATGTTCAACGCATTCGGCGATGCGGCCGCCATGCGCTGCACCGCTTCGTCTGCCAGTTGCCGCAGGATCACCGGGTCGCTGCCCGAAAAGCGTGCCTGGATCGGATCGCCGCCACCTGGTCCAAAGACCAGCCGCTTGGTCCGGAACTCACCTTCGGGGAACTGGACAGAGCCAAACTCTTCCAGATCAGCCTGCAACAGCGGGATATCCTCCAGCGTTTCGGTACGGATGATCATATGACCATAGCTTGGGTTCGGGTCTTCGGCCGAATAAGTCAGCATAAACCGCGTGGCCCCCTGCCCGACAAAGGTTGTGACCGAGACGACATCATCCCGCTCAGTCAACCACTCTTCGAACACGGCCATGTCTTCAGCGGTACGGGCGACGGTTGTACCTTGCGGCAGTTTGTAGTGCACGAAGAACAGCGGTGTATTCGAATCCGGGAAAAACTGTTGCTTTACAAGCCCGAAACCGGCGTAGCATGCGACAGTGACTGCAACCAACCCGACAACAACCAGCCACCTCAACCGCAATGCGCCGCGCAGGATCGATCCGTAGATACGGAACAATATCCCGCCATAAGCATCTACGTCCCCCTCTGCACCCTGTTTGAAGAAATAGTGCCCCAACATCGGTGTCACGGTGATCGCCAACACCCAGCTGAGCAGAAGTGAGATCCCAATCACCGCGAAGAGCGAGAAAAGGAACTCTCCGGTTGCATCCGAACTCAGGCCAATACCCGCAAAGGCCATGATCCCGATTACCGTCGCACCAAGCAGCGGTATTTGCGTCTTTGAAGCGACCTCTTCCGCCGCATCGCGAGAGGGTTTGCCACGCAGCATGGCAATCTGCATCCCCTCAGCAACAACGATGGCGTTATCAACCAGCATTCCCATCGCAATGATCAATGCGCCAAGCGAAATCCTCTCCATCTCGATCGAGAACAACGCCATGAAAAGCAGAGTGCCAACCACAGTCAGCAAAAGAGTCGACCCAACAACAACGGCGGCCCGCCAGCCCATGAACAGGCCCAACACGGCAACCACGATGGCTACCGACATCGCCAGGTTCACCAGAAAGTCATTGGATGCCTGCTCGACCACGACATGCTGCTGATAGATCGGCAGGATGTCGACACCATAGGGGATCGCGATATCAAGCTCAGCAAATTTTGCGTCTACGCGTTTGCCGACTTCGACGATGTTTTCGGTCGACAGACCCGCCACACCCAACGTAAAGGCCTCGACCCCGTCAAACCGGATGATTACGTCAGGGTCGGTCTGCCGCGCGCGGTAGACGTTGGACATATCAAACAGGTTAATCACCTGCCCCTGCGAACCAACCGATAGCCCGGCGATAGCGGACACGCTGTCAGACCCTTCGGCCGTTAGAATCGTGGTGCGATCATCGGCTGACCGCACCGACCCCGATGCATTGACGGAATCGGCGTTGGAAATCGCCTCGTTAATCGCCTGAATCGGAACGTTTTGATTGACCGAAATCGCAAGGTCGGGCTCGATAAAGATAGCCTCTTGCGGCAGGCCTTGTACCTCGACATCCGCAACGCCAGAGACGGTCAGCAATTCGCGCCTCAGAAAGGTCGCCAGTTCATGCTTTTCTGCGTCCGAAAACCCCTCGGCTGTGACCGCATAGAACAGACCGAACACATCCCCAAAACCGTCATTGACGAAGGGCTGGTCAACCCCCGAGGGCAGCCCACGCGCCGCATCGCGTATCTTGGCACGCAACCGAGTCCAGACGGCGGGTAGCTCGGTGCCATCATAGGTGGATTTGATCTCGACCTCGATCAGGGATCGCCCGGGCTGATTGACTGACGTGATCGTGTCCACCTCACCCATCTGCTGAATGGCCGATTCAAGGGGCTCGGACACTTCCAGCGCCACCTGTTCGGCCGTCGCACCAGGGTACTGCGTGACAATAACGGCGTTTTTGATGGTAAAGGCCGGGTCTTCCAAGCGACCCAGTGACAGAAAGCCCCAGATACCGCCGAACAAGGCAATGAGGATGATCAGCCACGTATAGATAGGCCGGTCAATCGAGGCGCGCGCGATGTTCATATCCCAGCCCCTCAGTTGGCGAAGCCGGAAAAGCGGCGCACCGCCTGACCATCTGTCAGCACGGCCCCTCCCGCGACTACAATCTCGTCGCCGCTGGACAAGCCTGTCAGCACCCGAACATCGCCCGACTGGGTTGGCTCGATTGTGACGGGCACACGGCGCACGGTGCCCTCATCGGCGCCAGCAGGGGAAAACACCATCACTGATAGAGCGCCGCTAGCGTCAGCGACAATAGCGGTTGCTGGAATTGTAATGCCCCGATTGTGATCCTGTACCTGCGCAGTCACGGTCACAGAAGACCCCGGTAGAATCTGCAGACCCTCAGGTGGGGTCAGGCCGAACTGAATGCGAAAGGTCTGCCCGACGCTGGAGGATTCGGCATCAAATTCGCGAATCTCCAGCGGGAACACTTCATCGCTGACCGGGAACTTCGCGGTCAGGACAATGTCATCCTGCTGCCCAGTACGCTGGAATAAGATCTCTGGCACGTCTACTTCGATCCGCAGCTCGGACATATCGTGGATCCGCACAATGGGCGTACCCGACGAGACAGTTGTAAAGGCTTCGACCGCGCGGCTGGACACCAGCGCATCGAAGGGAGCGGTTAGGGTTGCATGTTCCAGCTCGTATTCCGCATCGCGCAGGGCGATAGCCGCTAACTGGGCGTCAGTCACGGCGTCATCGACGGCAACCTGGCTGGCAGTTGTTCCGCGCAGGCGTGACAAGCGGGCTTCGGTCCGGTCTGCCTGTTCCTTTTGCAGCTTTGCCCGATCCAAACGCAGCTGAAAGGGCTCCTGATCAAGGCGCGCAATCAGCTGGCCTTTGGGGATGACAAACCCTTCGGTGACCGGCATTTCGACAATCTGACCTGACACCTGAAAGGCCAGATCGACGGTCTGCCGCGCCGCGACGCGCCCGAAGAACTGGCGTGAAAACCCCGGCATCGTTTCTTGCACCAGCATCAACTTGACTGGCTTGGCGACATCCTGTGCAGCCAGCGGTGACGAAAGAACAGTCAGGGCAAGGCCCAATGAAGTCAGCAATTTCATTTCTTCAGTCCCTCGGGAATTCCCGTTTTCAGAATGGTATCACGGATTTTATGCGCCAGTTGCGCGAATTGAGCGGTTTCGTCCGCATTCAGACCCGAGGCACGATGGAACAATGCTCCGGCTTCGGCGACCAGCATGTTTCGGGCATCCTCGCCTTTTGAGGTCAAAACCAACAACCAGGCGCGCCGGTCCATTGGGTCACGCTCCCGCTTGAGGTACCCCGACTTCTCCAGCGCATCTGCCGTCGCCGTGATCGTGGACGGAACGGTAAGCATATCAGCCGCTAGAACGCCCATACGCTTGGGTTGATCCAGCTTGATCAACATGTGGCATTCGGGATGGCTCAGCTCTGTTTCGATGCTCTCAAACGCCTCTTCCAGTTTCCAGTACAGGGCATAGACCCCCATTATGGACTGAATTTCAGGACTCAGGCGGCAAAGTCTTTCGCTGACATCTTCTGACAAAGGATTTCTCCACTTAGGTGGCCGCCATATACTTCATTATCTGAACTATTCAAGTTATGAAGCTGCGCTAAGGTAAGCTCGCGCTCATTCCCTTGGGTCAACTCCCCTTGATCAAAACCCCTGGCGACTGCATTTTAGGCGGATTCGAAACTTTCAGGACCCGTCATGCATACGCCCGCCATAACCGGTACCGGTGTTTTCACGCCAGAAAACGTCATCACCAACGCTGAGCTTGTTCAAGCGTTCAACGCCTATGCAGATAAGCAGAACGCCGAAAACGCCGAAGCCATTGCCAATGGTGAGATGGAGCCGATGCAGCATTCATCGGAAGAGTTCATCGTAAAGGCCTCTGGCATCGAAAACCGATATGTCATGGACAAGACCGGCGTCCTTGATCCGGACAAGATGTACCCAGCACTGCGTCAGCGCAGCGATGATGAACCGGGTATCATGACGGAAATGGCCATCGACGCTTGCAACAAAGCGCTAGCGCAGGCCGGGCGCACGGCCGCGGATGTCGATCTGGTCATTTGCGCGGCTTCAAACCACGAACGGGCCTATCCCGCGGTTGCGATTGAAATCCAACAAGCCCTGGGCATTGACGGGTTCGGGTTCGACATGAATGTCGCCTGCTCATCGGCCACGTTCGGCATTCAGGCCGCAGCTGACATGGTGCGGTCCGGCTCGATCCGGGCTGCGCTGGTTGTGAACCCCGAGATATGCTCTGGCCACCTGGAATGGCGTGACCGGGATTGCCACTTCATCTTTGGCGACGTGGCAACGGCAACCCTGATCGAACGGATCGAAGACGCGCAAGGGCCGCATTTCGAAATCCTCTCGACCCGATGCGCCACGGCATTTTCCAACAACATTCGCAACAATAACGGCTTCCTGCGCCGCTCGCGCCCCGACGGGATGGATGATCGCCGCGACATGCAGTTCATGCAGAACGGTCGCAAGGTCTTCAAGGAAGTGCTGCCCATGGTCAGCAAACATATCAGCGATCACATGAGCGCCGAAGGCGTGGGCAGCGAAGACCTCAAACGTCTCTGGCTGCATCAGGCCAACAAAACCATGAACGACTTTATTGGTAAAAAGGTGCTGGGGCGTGAGCCCGAAGCGAATGAGCAACCCAACATCCTTCAAGATTATGCCAACACCTCATCTGCCGGTTCGATCATCGCGTTTTCCAAGCATTCGGACGATCTGAAAGACGGAGATGTCGGGCTGATCTGTTCGTTTGGCGCTGGCTATTCGGTCGGATCGGTGATCGTAAAACGGCACACCTGACTAGGGTCCTGGCACATCTGTCACGCGGAAAATCTGGAACACCGCGTCAGCGCTGGTAGGTATCTCCACCACGTTTTCCGGCAACTTGTCCTGGATCATACCTGCCGGGAACCCAACGCCATCCGAGACGCTGGACCAGTACTCAGCCCGAGGATGGGACTTGCAGATCAGAATGTAGTCCACGCCCAGTTCGCTGAGGCGCGGACCAGCATCGGTCGATTCGGACCGGAACAGATCAATCTGTGCCAGCATACCGGCCTTGTTCCGGTGATAGTTCCCCGCCAAGACCGAATGATCCGTGTATCGCAGGATCTGAGCGGCATAGTCGAAATCAGCGAGGATGAAACCCGGCTCAAGCTCCTGCAGCGGAAGAATGGCCTGCTGGGTGTTACATTCAAAAGCCGGTGCCGCTGTTTGCTCAGCCCCCGCTACGTTCGAGGCCGTTTGGGGCGCCATACGATCCTCAATCGCGGAACCCGTTTTCGGTGACATGAAGACGACAAACAGAATCATCAGAATCCCAAGGGCCGAGCGGCCCTCGGCCCTGTATCTGCGATACATCACGGCCAAGACCTGCGCCTGTACGGCGACCAGTGACATGGTGAGGAACGTCATCAGTCGGGACTGATACAAAAACAGAACAAGCCCCGCAGCAATCAGGCACAGAAACAGGGTGTATTCAATTTTCGCATCACTCCTACGGATGAACATCACAGATGCAAGGATCAGGAAAATCGAAATCAGTATCAGGGCAATCGTCTCACCTGCATGTCTTTGCAGGACCACCAGAACGTTCTGAGACTCGGTGATCTGGCTAAGCCAGAATTGCCTGATGGCCAGCGGCATTTGATCAATTGGGTTTCCAAGACAATAGGGTGCATAAACATACGCCGTGAACACCGCGACGGCTGCAACCAACACAAGGTTTGTGAAACGCCCCCAGACAGCGCTTTGTGAGGTTAAGGCAGCCGCAACAAGCAATCCCAGCGCAGCCAGGCTAAGTGGCAATGCGACGCTGAGCGTCAGAGCATCGCAGCCTGGATAGAAGAAACTGGTGCGGCTGGCCGTCACAAGGATTGCCACGAGCAAAGTCGCCAAAATCCCAAGGCACATCGCGATGGTTCTGCGCCGGGCCTCGGACCCCGTCAGGGCCCAGTCGAGCGCTGCAAAAACTGCGATCAAGGCGATCTGTGCCAGCGACTCGGTGCCGATCGACAGGGACAGTGCCAGACACGCACCCAACCACAAGCCGGCGTACCGCCTGTCTTGCCGTTGCGCAAAGAACATCAACGCTGCGGCAAACAGCAGAATCTGCAAACCGTGGTGGTCAAAGGAATGCTGATCGAACTTGCCTGAGTTCAGCAGGGCCAAAACGCCAAAAAGCAGCGCTGCAACCGCCCCTTCACGCCCGCCCAACGCGCCGCCTGTGGCTGCAAAAGCCCAAAGGGTGAGACCCGCCAGCAAGGTAGGCCAGACAAAGCCAGCAACCTCAAAGGCGGCTTCTGACGGCAAGAAAACAGCGCTGAGTTCAAATAGTGCCAGAATCGGTGCATCCACGAACCGGGACCAATGCATCAGCGTCCCTTCGCCTGGACCCAAACGATGCTGATAGGGATCGAACCACCCCTGCCCGTTTCGCAGATCCTGAACCGAGACCCAGCGCATGAAGTCATCCGGCCCATCAATCGGGCCCGCCAAAGTCATCAAGACGATAAAGATCACCAAAGCAAACCAGTACAGCCGGAAAACCAACCTGTCGGACAGGATGCTATACGCCTCATGCCGTGTGTTCATTTTGGATTGCCTTTGACCGACCTGTCTTGGTCGCATTCATATCGACCAGAAATGACGGAATTGAGGCACCAGGCATCCGCACCAGAGGCTTGGCGCATCACAGGGGTTCGCCCCTTACTCAGCTGACGCTTTCTTCTTCCAGATGCAACTTCATCTCGATCAGAACCTGTTGCAGAAGGCTGGTTTCTTTCAGCAAACGCTTGGCTTCGTTCACGGTGATGATACCGTCTTCGATGGCGGCTTGGTATTCTGTCATCAGCATCGCAAAACGCTGGCTCAGGGCGATGACATCCGAGTTTACGCCGCCAGTACGAGGGGCATCAGTGTTCCGTCCATCATAGGACAGCGTGATATTTTTGAGATCAGCCAATGCCGATGTGACATGCGGATAGGATGCGGCGTTTTCAAGGCGGGCGACCGCATCCACGGGCATAAACCTGTCGGCATGTTCCGTGTTGTCGGAATAATACCGGCCAAGTGTCGCCTTGGATTTTCCGGTGATCTCGCAGGCCGCTTCGATTCCGACGTCTTTCACCAGCGCCTCGGTGTGTTTCTTCAGATAAGCCCCGATATCTGCCATTGTTTTACCTTTGTTACCTGCATCCGCTGTTCCACCGCCAGTATTGGGGGAAAGCGCCGGGAAATTTCCCATAACAGAGTCATAATTGAAATGTCATACATTGGCTATCCCTCAGATATGCGGGGGATTTTGTGAGTGAGTGGCGGCAGTTCCTGCCGGTAACGAGTGAACGTGAGGCAAGATTATTGGGTCTCACGCTGTTCAGGCCTAATGAAGGCCGATAGCGTCGCTGTTGTAGGCGCAGGGGTTCCATCCCCAAAGAGCCTGTGCTCGACCTTTGCAACTGCAACGGCGGCGTCTATTTTTTCAGGTGTTTTTTGAAGCCTTGTTCCGTCCGCCGATGCGATTTAGACCCGGCTCATGGCAAAGCTGTATTTTAACTATTCAACCATGAACGCGGGCAAATCGACCGTGTTGCTGCAGGCCTCGCACAACTATCGTGAGCGCGGCATGGAAACTTATCTGATGACGGCAGCCGTCGACGGGCGCGCCGGTCAAGGCCGTATCGCCTCGCGCATTGGCATCTCAGAGCAGGCAGACACCTTTCTGCCCGGTGATGATGTGTTTGTGATGATTGATGCCCGCCTGAAACGCGGCGCCGTCGCCTGTGTCTTCATTGATGAGGCTCAGTTTTTGTCTGAGGATCAAGTCTGGCAGCTGGCCCGCGCCGTCGATGACCTGAATGTCCCAGTTCTGGCCTACGGGCTGCGCGTCGACTTTCAGGGCAAGTTGTTTCCCGGTTCTGCCGCACTGTTGGCCCTGGCCGATGAAATGCGCGAGGTTCGTACCATCTGCAAATGCGGGCGCAAAGCCACAATGGTGATTCGTCAGGACGCGAACGGCAACGCAATCACAGAAGGCGCGCAGGTACAGATCGGCGGGAATGAGACCTATGTCTCACTTTGCCGCAAACACTGGCGCGAGGCTGTCGGCGACTAGGGCCTAGCGCAGACCCAAAGTGTGTTCAGTGCATACGGCCGCCCAAAGGAACCTTCCCATCCGGTCCGATCAACATGATCTCACCGCTTTCATCGGGCAGCCCCAGCACCAGCACTTCAGACATAAATTTGCCAATCTGGCGCGGCGGAAAATTGACCACGGCCATGACCTGTTTGCCCACCAAAGTGGCGGGATCGTAATGGGCCGTAATCTGGGCCGAGGTTTTCCGCTCACCAATCTCATCACCAAAATCGATCCACATCTTAATCGCGGGCTTGCGGGCTTCGGGATAGGGTTCGGCACGGATGACCTCACCCACCCGGATATCCACTTTAAGAAAATCATCAAAGCTGATTTCACGCACGAGACAATTCCTTTGACCGGTCCGTCGCGGCTTTGACCGCGCGGTGCAGAAGATCGGGGAAGCCACCCTCTTCGTCCATCAACACCTCAAGCGCAGCCTGAGTGGTGCCGTTGGGTGAGGTGACGTTGACGCGTAGCTGCGTCGGGCCGTCTTCGGCAGCGATGGCAAGCGCCCCTGCCCCGGCAACCGTGGACTTCGCCAGTTTCATGGCCAGATCATCCGGCAACCCTTGCGCTGCACCCGCAGCCGCCAGTGTTTCAATCAAATGGAACACATAGGCCGGGCCCGAACCGCTGACACCTGTGACCGCATCAATCTGCGCCTCTTCCGACAGTCGGACGGTTTCACCAATCGCGGCAAGAAGGTCCTCGGCCAGGTTCAGGTCCTCCTCGCTTACATGCGCATTGCCAATCATCGCCGTGATCCCCCGCCGGATCGCCGCCGGTGTGTTGGGCATGGCGCGAATGATCGGGGTGCCTGCGCCCAAAACACTCTCGAATGTTGCAATCGACGTACCCGCGGCGACAGACACGAACAGGCTGCCACCACCGCCCAGCGCCTGAATGGCAGGCAGAGCATCCCCCATCATCTGCGGTTTAACGGCAACCAGAACAACGGCAGGCGCGTTCGGCAATGTGGTGTTGATACGAACGTCCTGCGCCCGCAGCCAATCTGAGGGATATGGATCGATCACCCAAACAGATGAAGCGGGCAGACCGTGTTCCAGCCAACCTGCCAACATCGCGGACCCCATCTTTCCGCAACCCAAAAGCACCAGGCCGTTTTCGGCCACGCGCGACATGTCCATGGTTGCCCCTCCCCTTACATATCGGTTCGGGGCAAAGCTTTACGCCCGGCCGTAGGCCTCTGCAATGGCAACCTGTATAGCATCCTCCGGATCGCGATTGCCCCATGTGACCAGTTGAATTGCGGGGTAGTAGCGTTCAGCGCTCATGACCGCAGCCGAGATCATGGTGTTGATCTGATCCGGGCTGGCCATCTGGCCACCAGCCAGAACCAGGCCATAACGGTAGACCATCAGCTTCTGGTTTGCCCAGTAGGTGAATGCACCGGCCCAACACTGATCATTCATCTTGTTCAGCAGTTCATAAAGCTCGCTCTCACGCTCGGATGGGGGTTCCATCTCGAACGAACAGACCATGCGCAGTGTTTCGTCATAGTTCGACCAGGCCAACGTGATCGAATAGGTCCTCCATTGGCCTTCTACGGCCATGGCGATCTGATCATCGCCGATACGATCAAAATCCCAGTCGTGATGTTCGGCCAGGTGTTCTACAATATCGATTGGATGAAGGTCTTCTTCGAGAAACTGCTCGGAAAGGGCCATAATGCCACCTCACTAATCTCTAGCATGTTGGGGCTGGCAGCGCCCCAGCGCTAGTTGCCTGCTCTACAAGCCGGGCTTCCCCCGTAGGCCTGTACTAAATATGGTGCGACGCGAGGCGAGTTCTGGCAACCCTATTTATTGGGGATAACAGCAATAAGTTGTGGACAGCTGGCAACGACGATCAAAATATTGGCGTTGGATGCAGCTTTGTCTTGATTAAATCCTGTAAGGCGGCAAGATGCACAACACCGCACAAACCGGGAAAGGTCTGCGCGGTATTCAGTGTTTTCTGAAAATCAAGCGTATGGGCGTTATTTGTCCAGTTTCGCCTCAAGCGCGGCAATGCGAGCTTCGAGCGCCGTGTTCTCCTCACGCGCTTTCTGAGCCATCGCGCGCACCGCATCAAACTCTTCCCGCGTTACGAAATCCCGGTCTGCCAGCCAGCGGTCCAGCATTGATTTCATCGCGTTCTCGGCCTCTTCCCGTGCGCCCTGCGCCACGCCCATGGCGTTGGTCATCAACTGAGAGACATCGTCGAGGATCTTGTTGCGGGTTTGCATGGCTTTACTCCGATAACGCTGTTGCTCTCTATATGGGGAATGATTGGCGCAGGCTCAAGGTTGACTTGCCATGCAAACCCCGGGCAATGAGACGCACATGCAGGCTGTTCTGAATTTCCCCGATCTGTCGCCCGAACTCTTCTCGATCTCTCTATTCGGGATGGAATTCGCCCTGAGGTGGTACGCGCTGGCCTATATCGCCGGTATTCTGATTGCCTGGCGTATGGCTATCATTGCCTTGCGGCGGCCTGCGTTGTGGCGCAACGATGCGCCGCCGATGCGGCCCGAACAGCTGGAAGACCTGATGACCTGGATCATTCTGGGCGTCATCCTCGGTGGGCGCCTTGGTTTCGTTCTGTTTTATCAACCAGCTTACTACCTGACGCACCCGGTCGATATTCTGAAAGTCTGGCAGGGCGGCATGGCCTTTCATGGTGGTCTGTTGGGGGTCATCCTTGCGTCTTACCTCTATGCGCGTCGTCATGCCCTACCGATCCTGTCGTTGGGCGATCTGGTGGCCTATACAGTGCCGCCCGGGCTATTGCTGGGACGTCTGGCCAATTTTACCAATGCCGAATTATGGGGCCGCCCGAGTGAGCTGCCTTGGGCTGTGATCTTCCCCGGCACTGCCGCGCAGGATTGCCCCGGCGTCGTTGCGGGCTTTTGCGCGCGTCATCCATCGCAGCTTTATGAAGCCGCGCTTGAGGGGCTGATATTGGGTGCCGTACTTCTGTGGCTGGTCTATCGCTGCGGCGCCTTTCGCAAACCCGGCCTGATCATGGGCGTATTCCTCGCGGGCTATGGCGCCTCACGGTTCATTGTCGAATTCTTTCGGCAACCGGATGCTCAGTTCGTCTCACCCGGCAACCCGTTGGGCCTGGCCTGGCATGTCGGAGGCTACGGTCTGACAATGGGTCAAGCACTATCGCTTCCGATGATCGCCATTGGCCTTTGGTTTGCCATACGTGCCCGGCGGGCGGCATGACGCTAAAGGACCATCTGATCGGTCGCATTCACCATGACGGCCCGATGAGCGTGTCTGACTTCATGTCCGAATGCCTGCTGCATCCCACACTAGGGTACTACAGCACGCGCGACCCGTTTGGGGCGGAAGGGGATTTCATTACCGCCCCCGAGATCAGTCAGATGTTCGGAGAACTGATCGGTCTGTCACTTGCACAAAGCTGGATGGATCAGGGTTGCCCAAGCACGTTTACATTGGCCGAGCTTGGCCCCGGACGCGGGACTTTGATGTCCGATATCCTGCGCGCCACCCGGCAGGTTCCAGGGTTTCACGAAGCAGCACAGGTGTGTCTGGTCGAAGCTTCGCCCGCGCTTCGACAGGTCCAGGCGAAAACGCTAGGCCAGTACACGCCCAACTGGATCGGCACCACCACCGAACTGCCCGAACAGCCCCTGTATCTGGTCGCTAATGAGTTCTTTGACGCCCTGCCCATTCGCCAGTTCATCCGAGAGGGCGAAGGTTGGCGTGAACGACGGATTGGCGTGACTGAAGACGGTCTTGCATTCGGTCTGGGACCTAATGCGCCTCAGATTGCCTTAAACGACAGGCTTGGCGACACCAAGGATGGCGACCTTGTCGAACTGTGCGCGACCGCAACCCCGATCGTGACGGATATCGCCAATTGCATCGCCTCCCATGACGGAGTGGCTTTGATCATCGACTACGGCGATTGGCGCTCGCTGGGCGATACGCTGCAAGCCGTTAAGGCGCATGAGAAAACCAGACCATTGGACGATCCGGGGCAATCCGATCTGACCGCGCATGTCGATTTTGAGCGGCTGGCAATGGCCGCCCGTGCTTCAGGATGCGCGCATACCCGGCTGACGCCACAAGGCGTGTTTCTGGAACGATTGGGGATCACCACACGCGCGCAGGCATTGATAAGAAACCTGAACGTGCCAGAGCAGAAACGCCTTATCAGCGCACATCGCCGGTTGACGCATCCTGATGAAATGGGAAACCTGTTCAAAGTGCTGGGCCTATACCCAGCACAATCAGCACCACCGCCGGGACTGGAGCCATGACACTGGAAATCTTGACCTCCGACATGCTGTCGCCCGTGCGGCACGGGTTCTTTACACGACGGGGCGGCGCGTCCTCTGGTATTTTTGCCGGTTTGAATTGCGGACACGGATCATCGGATCAGACACAAGCGGTTGCCCTGAACCGGAACAGGGTCGCGGCGGCCATGGAAGTGGCGCCTGAACGGCTGATTGGCATTCATCAGGTCCATTCACCAACCGTTCTGACAATTGATGCACCGATTCAGGGTGAGAAACCCAAAGCTGATGCAATTGTTACCGCGACCCCCGATCTTGCGCTGACCATACTGACGGCCGATTGCCAACCGGTTCTGTTTGCCGATCCCGAGGCTGAGGTTATCGGCGCTGCCCATGCCGGATGGCGCGGGGCGCTGGACGGGGTGCTGGAAGCAACCCTTGACGCGATGGAGGCGTTGGGGGCGCAACGTGCAAACATCCGCGCCGTAATCGGGCCATCCATCTCGCAGCGCGCCTACGAAGTCGGCCCGGAGTTTCTGGATGATTTTCTGACAGAGTCCCCAGACAATAGCCGTTTCTTTGCAAATGGGCAGGAAGATCGGATGCAATTTGACCTGCCAGCATTTGGGCTTCACCGGCTGCGCCGGGCGGGTGTTGGCCAGGCCGAATGGACCCGGCATTGCACCTATTCCGACCCTGACCGATTCTATTCTTACCGACGCGCAACCCATTCGAAAGAAGCGGATTACGGACGTTTGATTTCTGCGATCCGGTTATAGAAATAGTTCCAATTAAGGCGAAACCGCCACCTTTCCGCCACAATCATTGTGTTTATCTGAAGGCAGAATCGTAGTGTTTTTGCCAGTGTTCAGATCGTTACCTGACGTCCACACAAGTGGGCTCTGGCGCTTCAAGTTGGAGGAGTTGCCAAACTTCACTTTCAGTCCTGATTTTATCCCGGATAAGCCACAACTCTGCCGCAAAACGGCGTGATCTTGGAGGCATAAGGGAAAAAGGGCAGTAAGCCCTATCAATACAGGATCAGAGAATGAAATCGAAAACTCGCTTTCTAAACGCGGTTTTAGCCGCGACGCAGGACCAGAATCTGGAAATGCCATGGAAACGGGTTTCAAGCCATTCTGTCAGGGTCGCCCGCCGGTTGATGGCGCGACGCTGAACCAGAAAACCACCAGGGCCAAGCTGCCGGTCCTGCGGTGGAGCGCGTATCGGGAATGCTTCGGCCCGGTGTACGTGGGATCGCCTACAACAGCGATCCTTTGTTCAGGGTGGGATCGCCTACAACAGCGATCCTTTGTTCAGGAGTGTGTGTGCGGGCAATTTGCGCCCGCAAAGTACGAGTTTGCCTGGGGGGTCAATGTGTTGACCAATGGAAAGCGAAGGTTTTGTCGCTGTGCACCGCCGACATGGCAGTGCCCAAGGGTCCCTCATTTATTTCAGGGCAAAGAACTATTCCGTTGGACGGGCCTGTACGGGGGTATGCCTCGTCTGTTCGGATATTAGAAAGGAAGGAATATAAGTGACTATTCCTAGCTCACTGGCCCGTGCGGCCCGTAATGCGGTTGATACATCCGCGTTGCTGCGCGAGGTTCCAAGACAAGCATCGAAGCCAAAGGCGCAACTGCGCCGGTATGAGGTAAGCACTCTGCTCGACAACGGGGATGTCGCGCAAACACGCCATATCGCACCAGCGTTGCCCATGTTCGAAGACGCATTTTGCGCCTTCTCGCGTGGATCGCTGGTGGAAACCGAACAAGGCCCTATGGCAATTGAAGACCTTATGCCGGGGGATACCGTTCTGACCCAAGATGGGTCGTCAGAAACAGTCGTTTGGAAAGGGTCAGTCACTCTGATCCCAGGGCGCGAAGATTCGTATGGGCGCACGCGTCCTCTAACACGGATCATGGCGGATACGTTCGGCATGCAGAAGCCTCTGTCCGGTGTGATCGCCGGCCCGGCGGCGCGATTGCTGGGCACGCCGGGGCATCTGCGGCACATCTATGGGGACGGGCCGGTTCTGACACCAGCGTCAGAGTTTCAGGACGGCATGAACGTTATTGAAACAATGCCGCCAACTCCGGTAGAGCTGTTTCACATTTGCCTGAAGAAGCATTCGGTCATTCGCGTTGATGGGTTGCAGTTTGAAACCTATCATCCAGGGGTAAACGCGGTTCGTTTGATCAGCCATTCTCTACGGTCGATCTATTTGAATCTGTTCGCGCATGTCGAAACACTGAACGATTTCGGCCCGTTGCTGATGCCACGCGCCGGAGACGGAGAGGTCGACGCTCTGACGGCGTGAAATTTACATACTACTGCAGAGCGGGGGCATCATGCAGATTTTACTAAGCTGGATTGTATCCTTGGCGGTGGCGGCAATGCTGCCACCCTGCCAGCCACATCCAAAACAGACGCGGTTCACGCGGTACGGTTCATACGCTCTTCCAGAACGTCGAATGGTACGCCTGGCTCGTCTTTTGCGCCTCGGATAACAAGCGAGGTTTTGACGCTGGCCACGTTCGGCGTGGTCAGCAATTCACCGGTCAGGAATTGCTGAAAACTGCTCAGATCGGGGGCGACGCATTTCAGAATGAAATCCACTTCGCCATTTAGCATGTGGCATTCACGGACAAGCGGCCATTCGCGGCAACGTTCTTCGAATGCGCGCAGTTCAGATTCAGCCTGACTGTCCAAGCCGACCATGGCAAAAACCTGGACTTCGAATCCCAATTCACGCGCGTTTACCGCAGCGTGGTAACTGTTGATGTAGCCTGAGTCTTCCAAAGTGCGCACACGGCGCAGACACGGCGGCGCTGAGATACCGACACGTTTTGCAAGCTCAACATTGGTCATCCGACCATCAGCCTGCAGCTCTGCCAGAATCTTGCGATCAATCTCATCCAGCCGTGTGGTGACCATAAAATGCTCCTGATTTTTCGGTTCTTATATCAGCACCCACCGCTTGCGCAATAATCTTTCGCTGTTGCGCAATATTCTTTGTTTTCAGATCGCAACTACCACCAAGCCCCTGCCCCATTCGTGAACAGGAAAGGGCTTTAAGCCCTGCGCGCACGCCGCTATATCGGTGCGACGGGCGAAACGCCCAAGTCAGGCAGTTCGAGCGGGGGTACCATGGCCGAGACACGACATACCAAGGTTCTGATCATCGGATCGGGACCCGCAGGATATACCGCAGGCGTATATGCCAGCCGGGCCATGTTGGAACCCATTCTGGTGCAGGGCATCGAACCAGGTGGTCAGTTGACCACCACGACCGAGGTCGAGAACTGGCCCGGCGATACCGAGGTTCAGGGTCCTGATCTAATGGTACGCATGCAGGATCACGCCAAGGCCATGGGCTGTGAGGTGATCGGCGATATCATCAGCGATCTGGACCTCAGCAAGCGCCCCTTTACCGCCAAGGGCGACAGCGGCACCATCTATACTGCGGATGCGGTTATTCTAGCCACTGGCGCCCGCGCCAAATGGCTTGGTCTGCCATCGGAAGAGAAATTCAAAGGCTTTGGCGTCTCGGCCTGTGCAACCTGCGACGGTTTCTTCTATCGCGGGCAAGAGATCGTTGTGATCGGCGGCGGCAACACGGCCGTGGAAGAGGCTTTGTTCCTGACCAACTTTGCCAGCAAAGTGACCCTGATCCACCGCCGGGATGAGTTGCGCGCCGAAAAAATCCTGCAAGATCGCCTGTTCAAAAACGAAAAGATCGAGCCCCTTTGGTTCCACCAGTTGGAAGAAGTCGTTGGCACGGATGCGCCACTGGGGGTTGAAGGTGTTCGGGTCAAGAATGTCCAAACCGGTGAAATCTCTGAGATTCCCTGTAAGGGGGTGTTTGTAGCCATCGGCCACGCGCCTGCGAATGAACTGGTCAAAGACACACTGGAAACGCACATGGGCGGCTATGTCGTGACCAAGCCGGGTTCGACCGAAACCTCAATCCCGGGCGTGTTTGCTGCGGGCGATCTGACCGATCACATCTACCGCCAGGCCGTGACCAGCGCAGGCATGGGCTGCATGGCCGCCCTGGATACCGAGCGTTTTTTGGCCGAACAGGAATAGAGTGGCGCGCAGAGGTTTCGGGATACGCCGAAACCTCTGCCCTTTTGCCTTCGGCGGTTCAGGTCGGCTTGACCCGCGCAAGCCCGCCCCTCACACTCCACCACAACGAAGCATTCGCGGGTACCGGCATTGGATAACGCACTTTGGCGCGGCGGGTGGGCAGCCCAGCTACGGATTGGCAGCGGCCTGATCCTTTTTGTTTTTGCGTTTTTTCACTTCATTAATATCGGGCTGGGTCTGTTTCACACCGATTACCTGCACGGGATGCAGGATGGTAGACAGGCGATCACCCGGCATAATGTCATTAGCCTGCTATTCTATGCCGCGCTGATCCTTCACGCGGCCCTTGCGGTCATCTCGATCATCCAGCGCAGAACCTTGCGCATGCCTTTCAGTTCGGCATTGCAGGTTGTGCTCGGGTTATTGATCCCGCTGCAATTGATTTCGCACATCGTGCATACCCGCGTCGCGCATGAGGTGTTCGACGTCAATGATGAGATGGGGTACATCATCATACTGATGTGGCCCAGCTCAGCCATCTGGATGCAGAGCCTGCTGCTGCTGATTGTCTGGATACATGGCTGTATCGGCCTGCATATGTGGCTGCGCCTGACCAGCTGGTGGTCAAAAACCGTTCCCTATCTGATCGGCGTGGCGGTTTTTGTACCCTCATTTGCGTTGGCCGGTGTGCTGACCGAAGGCCGACGCATCTGGGCGGATTTCGCGGATGAATTTCTGCGTGAACAATATATTGAGTATTACAACTGGCCATCGCCTGAAACCTTCGGCGTCCTGCTTGCTATGAAGAACAACGCCGTTCTGGGCTTTCTGGTCACGCTCGGCGCATGCGGGATCTTCTTTCTGGGCCGCAAGCTTTGGCGTCGCAGGCATTCGGTGCGGGTCGCCTATGCGCAAGGCCCTGATGTGGTTGCAGAAAAAGGCATGACATTGCTTGAAATATCTCAAGCCAACGGCATCCCACACACGGCGCTGTGCGGTGGCAAGGGGCGTTGCACCACATGCCGTGTCATTGTCGAAGATGGCAGCGAAGGGCTGGAGGCCCCCAGTGAGGTCGAGGCCCGCAGCCTGGCTGCGGTAGGTGCCTCGCCCCAAACCCGGCTCGCCTGCCAAATCCGCCCAACCGACCCGCTGACAGTATTTCGCGTCTTTCGCCCGGATGGCGAGCGGAACCGAGGGCACGCCAGCCAGGGACAGGAACGGCAACTGGCTGTGCTGTTTCTGGATATGCGGGGTTTCACGGCGCGTACGACCGGGCAGCTTCCTTACGACATCGTCTTTCTGCTGAACCGGTTTTTCGATGCCATCGTCCCCGCCATTGCAGATGCAGGTGGCGTGGTGGACAAATACATGGGCGATGGATTGCTGGCTGTGTTTAACAAACCTGATGCGGCTGCCTCCGCCAAATCAGGGCTTCACGCCGCGATTGAAATCAGCCTTGCTCTGGATGGTTTCAATCAACGCCTCGCAGCCGAAGGTAGCCCGGGCATTCGCATCGGAATGGGTTTGCATCTAGGTGATCTGGTGCTGGGTGAGATTGGTGCCGCCGGACATGCCTCGCAGACCATTATCGGGGATGCGGTTAATGTCGCCAGCCGCCTTGAAAGCGAGACCAAAGCGCTGGGGGTCGAGTTGTTGGTGTCGGACGAATTGTTGCAAGCGGCGGGGGTTGCGATCGATCCCGAGCAGATCCGATTGTTCCAACTACGTGGCGTGACCGAACCGGTTCCCGCTGTGCCTGTCACACGTGCCGCAGAGCTAAGCGACATCGCCGCCAGAGAAGAACAAGCATCCTCTGCCTGATTAGATCGCGTTATTGAAACAGAACCTCAGTCGCCTTTGGAATTGTGCACCGGAAAATCCTTCCATTTCCGGGGAAATCAGCGCATATCGTCCTTTGTTTCGCGACGGTGGTGGACTTCGGGTAAGAGTCGGGGCAAATCCGCCCCGAAACGGCCGAGAATCACCGGCAAATTTACACTGTGACAAGAGTATTCTGATGACGATGTTAAGCAATCTGGCTCCGATCCCCGAACTGTATGTGTCATATGACTCGGCGCAGAAGTTAAAAGTTGAAGCTGCGGATCTGACAAGCTGGGACCTGAGCCCGCGACAGATCTGCGATCTGGAATTGCTGATGAATGGCGGCTTCAATCCGCTCAAGGGTTTCCTGAGCGAAGCCGACTATGACAACGTCGTCGAGAACATGCGCCTGGCCGATGGCACCTTGTGGCCGATGCCGATCACGCTGGATGTCAGCGAAGACTTTGCCGAAGGGATTGAGCTGGGCCAGGATATCGCCCTGCGCGATCAGGAAGGCGTGATCCTTGGCACCATGACTGTGACCGACCGGTGGACACCGGACAAGTCGCGTGAGGCCGAGAAGGTCTTTGGTGCCGATGACGATGCACACCCTGCGGTTAACTACCTGCACAACGTGGCTGGCAAGGTCTATCTGGGCGGTCCGGTCGTCGGTATTCAACAGCCTGTGCATTATGATTTCCGCGCCCGTCGCGATACGCCGAACGAGCTGCGCGCCTATTTCCGCAAGCTGGGCTGGCGCCGCATTGTGGCCTTCCAGACACGCAACCCCCTGCACCGCGCGCATCAGGAACTGACCTTCCGCGCCGCCAAAGAAGCGCAGGCCAACCTGCTGATCCACCCAGTTGTTGGCATGACCAAGCCGGGCGACGTCGATCACTTCACCCGCGTCCGCTGCTATGAGGCGGTGCTGGACAAGTACCCGGCCTCGACCACGTCGATGTCGCTGCTGAACCTGGCGATGCGCATGGCTGGCCCGCGTGAGGCGGTGTGGCACGGCCTGATACGCGCCAACCACGGTTGCACCCACTTCATCGTCGGGCGCGACCATGCAGGGCCGGGTAAAAACTCGGCTGGTGAAGATTTCTACGGGCCTTATGACGCGCAGGACCTGTTCCGCAAACACCAGGATGAAATCGGCATCGAAATGGTCGACTTCAAACATATGGTCTATGTGCAGGAACGCGCCCAGTACGAACCAAATGACGAAATCCTGGACAAGGATAATGTCACGATCCTGAACATTTCAGGCACCGAGTTGCGCCGCCGTCTGTCCGAGGGGCTTGAAATCCCAGAATGGTTCAGCTTCCCCGAAGTTGTCACAGAACTGCGCAAGACCAAGCCGCCGCGTAGCCAACAGGGCTTTACCGTGTTCTTCACAGGTTTCTCAGGGAGCGGCAAATCTACCATCGCCAACGCGCTGATGGTCAAGCTGATGGAGATGGGCGGTCGTCCGGTAACGCTGCTGGATGGTGATATCGTGCGGAAAAACTTGTCGTCCGAACTGGGCTTCTCGAAAGAGCACCGCGACCTGAACATCCGCCGGATCGGGTATGTCGCGTCTGAGATCACCAAAAACGGTGGCATCGCCATCTGCGCCCCGATCGCGCCCTATGCCACTACCCGTCGTGCCGTGCGCGAGGAGATCGAGCAGTTCGGCGCTTTCTGCGAGGTCCATGTGGCGACCAGCATCGAGGAATGCGAACGCCGCGACCGCAAAGGACTCTACAAGCTGGCGCGCGAAGGGAAGATCAAGGAGTTCACCGGGATATCGGATCCCTATGACGTTCCGCAGAACCCTGAACTGAGCGTTGAGACCGAGAATGTCGAGGTCGACAATTGCGCCCACCAGGTCCTGCTAAAACTGGAAAGCATGGGCCTGATCGCCGGGTAACATATAAGAATACAGAAAGCTCCCGCCAAAACGGGGGCTTTTCTTTTGGCTTAACCCCACATGCGCTTACATCTGATCGGGCAAATCCACCTGTCCGCGCATCAGCACATGACCACGCCCTGCGACCTTGATCCCAGCCATCGCCTCAGATGGCCCCACACGGGTCACCGTCGCTTGACCAGGGCGACCCATGTCATGCCCCTGTTCCGCGATGAAACTGTCTTTTGCCATCAACCCGTGTGTCCAAAGATAGGCCGCCATCGCACCAGTCGCTGATCCGGTAAACGGGTCCTCGGGCGGGCTGGGAGGGGCCAGCAACAGGCGCGAGAATGTATCTCCCTCAGCTGTTGCGCCCTGCAAGGTCACCAGAAACGGCTCGGCCATGTCTGACCCGGAAAACCCGGCAGCGGCGGCAACTTTGCGCAATGGCCCTACGTCAAGCTGTGCTGCACGCAACGCCTCATGATCTCGCAGAACCGTAATGCAAAAGGGCAGCCCGGTCGAAACGAACTGAGGCGGAGATATGATGGCACTTTCTGGCAGCCCGATGGTCGAGGCAACGAGGTCAGCAGGTACATGCGCACCGAATTCCGGCGCGACCTGTGTCATTTCGATCTCGTCCCCATTCAGCTTAATCGAAACAATCCCCGCACCTGTTTCAAGTGTCAGAGCATCGCCCGAGATCAAACCACGCGACCGCATCGCAGCAACCGTTGCGATTGTGGGGTGACCGGCAAAGGGGATCTCGCGACTGGCCAGAAAGTACCGCACCTGGATATCGGCAACATCAGATGGCCCGGTGAATGTGCATTCCACCAGTGAGGTTTCGCGGACATAGGCCATGCAAACATCTGCTGGCAGAACCGCGCCATCGTGGACAACGGCGCATCCGTTGCCCCCAAAGGCGCGGTCACTGAAGGCATCCACCCAATCAAAGTCAAACCAGCTCATCACGCGGCCTCCGAACACAGGAAAAAAGTGGCGGGGTTCGCCAGTTTCAGACTTTCGCGCGGGTCATTGGGATTGTCACGCCCAAATCAGGGGCAAAGGGCCCCCTCAGTGAACTGCGACCGGAGACAGATCATGCTGTCGCGCCAGAACAAAGGCCAGCTTGCGGTCGGCGACCAGCGCCAGTTGCTGACCATCGGAATCATGCACGGCGTAAAGCTGATCCAGATCACCTGCCTGATCCTGCAGATCGCTTGGCAGATCGGCAACCTCGACCGTTTTGACATAAACGATACGGTCGCCTTCGGTGTTGATTTCAATCTGTGTATTCATTGCTCTTACCCCTTCCTTATGTTGATTGTCTGCACCACGGTTTCCGGCACGGCCCGAGTTAGATCCACATGCAGCAGACCGTTTTCCATGATCGCCTCGCCCACCTCGACACCGTCGGCCAGCACGAACATGCGCTGAAACTGGCGCGCCGCGATGCCACGGTGCAGGAAGATGCGCCCCTCGCTATCGTCACGCTGACGGCCCCGGATCACCAGTTGGCGATCCTCGATGGTGATCGACAGGTCTTCTTCGGCAAACCCGGCCACAGCCAGGGTAATCCGGTACGAAAAATCCGACGTCTGTTCGATGTTGTAGGGCGGGTACCCTTCGTTACCGGCCTTTGCAGACCGTTCCAAAAGGCGTTCCAACTGCTCGAACCCCAAAAGATGCGGGTATGAGCCAAGAGTAAGTTTTGACACGTTTTCTCGTCCTTTATTGCCAAAGCGACGTGTGGTGCGGCCCCGTTCTGGCAACCGCGCACTATAGAATATGGGAAGAAACCAGGATGTCCACAAGGTCTGGCGTGATAACGTCTGACACACTATCTTGTTGGGTAAGCACCACAACCAGCCCGAGTCGCCAATGAATGCGCCCACCGATCTTTCGATGAAAACCGATGACGTTTTGCGGGTTGAGCTTGAGGTTTTCCGGCGGCAGCACCGTGATCTGGACGAAGCCATCGAAGCACTGCATGACCGCGGGACGGCAGATCAGCTGACCTTGCGGCGGCTGAAGAAAGAAAAGCTGCGCCTGAAGGACATCATCCGCCTTATCGAGGATCGTCTGACGCCGGACATCATCGCCTGATATCGGCTTAACGCATTGCCACTAAGGCGGATTTGGATATAGTTCGCCCTCTGCGAACAGGGCGGGGATCAAGCGGATGGGTAACGTCAAAGTCGGGATCATCATGGGTAGCCAGTCGGACTGGCCCACCATGAAAGAGGCCGCGGATATTCTGGATGAATTGGGTGTCGCCTATGAAAAGCGTATCGTGTCGGCCCACCGCACGCCGGACCGCCTTTGGGACTATGGTAAAACTGCCGCCGAACGCGGCTTGAACGTGATCATCGCAGGCGCGGGCGGTGCGGCGCATCTTCCGGGCATGATGGCCTCAAAAACGCGGGTGCCGGTGATTGGCGTTCCTGTTCAGACCCGTGCTCTGTCTGGTGTTGATTCGCTGTATTCCATTGTGCAGATGCCCAAAGGTTTCCCAGTTGCCACCATGGCGATCGGATCGGCCGGTGGTGCAAATGCAGGGCTGATGGCCGCCGGTATTCTGGCACTTCAGGATGACGCGTTGGCCCAGCGGCTGGATGCATGGCGCATGGCTTTGTCAGCCTCTATCGCAGAAGAACCCGAAGGATGAGCCGGATCGGCTTTGTCGGAACCGGCCACATCGCGGCACCTATGGTGCGCTTTCTGGCGGCCAGAGGTCATGACATCTGGGTCACCGAACGCAGTGCCAAGGTGTCGGCACAACTCAAATCAGAACTGGGTGTAACCGTCGCGGATGCGCAATCCGTTGTCGACGCATCGGACATCGTGTTTTTGTGTCTGCGCCCACAGGTGGCCGCTGATATTCTTACCCCTCTGACCTTTCGCGCGGATCAACAGATTGTTTCTGTAATGGCCGCCGTTTCGACAGATCAATTGGCAGAGCTCTGTGCACCTGCGTCGGATTTCGTGCAAACCATCCCACTGGGCTTTCTGGCAACCGGTGGTTGCCCCTTGGCCGCTCTGGGCAATGATCGCTTGCTGGCCGATCTGTTCGAACCGGAAAACCCGGTGATCAAGGTTGCAGACCAGGCCGCGTTGAACACCCATTTCGCGATCTGCGCCATGGTGCCAGGGATACTGGATTTGATGGCGACCGGAGCAGATTGGTTGGCCGATCAAACCGGAAACGCAGACGGCGCAGAATTTTATACGACACAGCTGATCTCGGGCTTCCTTTCCGCGATGGAAAAGGGCAAAGCGGGGCAACTTGCGGCAGAGCGCGACGCGCTGGCCACGGACGGAACGCTGAGTCTGCAAATGACCGATGCCTTGCGGTCAGGCAAAGCACATGACGCGCTGAACGCAGCCCTGGCCGCGATCGGTAAACGGTTGGAGACCTGATGATGACAAAAACGCTGGCGCCCGGTGCAACGATTGGAATTCTGGGCGGTGGTCAGTTGGGCCGCATGCTGTCAGTCGCGGCGGCGCGGTTGGGCTTTGTCAGCCATATCTACGAGCCCGGCGCTAACCCACCTGCCGGTCAGGTCGCAGATCGGGTGACAACGGCGGCTTACGACGATGCCGAGGCGCTGAGGACCTTTGCAGATTCGGTCGATGTCATCACCTATGAGTTCGAGAACATCCCGACCGAGGCGCTGGATATACTGGAAGCGCATCGCCCTATTCGCCCTGGACGCGAAGCCTTGCGCGTCAGTCAGGATCGGCTGACCGAAAAGCGGTTCTTGCAGGAGCTGGGCCTGAACACGGCGCCTTTTGCGGATGTATCAGATCTGAGCAGCCTTGAGGCCGCAATTGATCAGATCGGAACCCCGGCCATCCTGAAAACCCGCCGGTTCGGTTACGACGGCAAAGGTCAGGCGCGTTTGCGGACACCCGAGGATGCCGAAGCGGCCTTGGCCGACATGAATGGCACGCCCTCGATCCTGGAAGGGTTCGTTGATTTCAGCCATGAGGTGTCGATTATTGCCGCACGCGGGCTGGACGGTCAGGTCGCATGTTTCGATCCGGGCGAAAACGTGCATCGGGACGGTATTCTTCACACGACCACCGTGCCTGCGCGCCTGCATCCAGCGCAACGCACCGACGTGATCTTGCTGGCGGCCAACATCCTGAATGCGCTCGAATATGTCGGAGTGATGGGTGTGGAATTGTTTGTGACACCCGAGGGTTTGATCGTGAATGAGATCGCACCGCGCGTCCATAACTCTGGCCATTGGACGCAGAATGGTTGCGCCGTCGATCAGTTCGAACAGCATATCCGCGCTGTGGCTGGTTGGCCCTTGGGTGACGGGCAGCGTCATTCGGATGTCGTGATGGAAAACCTGATCGGCGCCGATATGGACCGCGTTCCTGAGCTGGCTCAGGAACGGGACGTCGCCCTGCACCTCTACGGTAAAGCCGAAGTAAAGGCGGGTCGGAAGATGGGGCATTTCAACCGGATCACGCGCGCATAGAAATCACGCTAACGCGTGATGCCTCCGGCAGAGGTATTTGTGAACAAGAGAAGCGGGCCGGGTTTAAGAGATGAACCGGGCCGCGATGTCCCCGGACATGTAGCTAATGCGTCCTCCGGCCAGCGTGGCGGCGACGCGGTGGCTCTTCCGATCCAGAATGACAAGGTCAGCGCGTTTGCCCGGCTCTATCGTGCCTCGGTCTTTTAGGCCCAGAACACGCGCGGGACCTGATGAGATCAAATCCCAGGCGCCAGCCAGATCCCGTACGCCGCTTTTGGCCAGCATCAAGGCCGCACGGAGCGGGCTGGGGTAGTGATAGTCCGAGGCCAGCGCGTCACAGAGCCCCATAGCAATCAGTTCAACCGCGCTGGCGTTTCCTTTGTGTGAACCGCCTCGGACGACATTGGGTGAACCGAGGATAATGTGATCCCCAGCCGAACGCGCGGCCTCGGCCGCTTCCAGAGTTTCGGGGAATTCAGAGATGCGAATGCCGTGCTCCCGCCACCATGCCCGAGCATCTGCGGTTGCATCGTCGTGGCTGCCGAGGCGAATACCCAGCCCTTCTAGCTCAACGCATAGCGCTTCGATCGCAGCGGGAACTTCTGCCTGGCGGGCATGCATATCAAGCAACATCTGGAAATGAGCATCTGGGTTGCGCCCTGCTTTCAACGCTTGCCCGGTCAGGCGCGGTGGTTTTTTACCCTGCGAAAGTCGGTCATGTGGCAAGTGGTCGTTGAAGACCACGTAAGGCACTTGCCAGTCTTTGATCCGAACAGCCAGATCGGCATAGTCGTCCAGCATATGGGTTTCGAACCGCAACTGAGGGATCAAATCCGTCACAGAGCTGTTCTTAACCGCAACAATCGCATCAAAGACCTGCGCAGCAAAAGCGGGGCCGCGCACGCCACCTTCCCAGCTATAGAACTGCGCCAGTACTCCGGTGGTGATCCCGTTTGCCGCCAGCTCTGCCTCAACCGACAAAATGCCTTCGTTCATTTGCTTCATAGCACCCCGGCGCGGGGCGATATGGCGTTCGAAACCGTCACCATGTAGGTCGATGATTCCCGGAAGAACCAAAAAACCAGTCAGGTCAATCTGACGCCCAGCGCTTGAGGCCTGCACCTGCCCATCAGCTATTGCAACGGGCTCCTGTGTCAGCCCTACGCTCGGCAACAGCACTTCGGCGTTGCAGAGCGTCAGCTCCAGCATGGTCATCTGGTTGGCTCCGACTCTGGCTCAGAGCAGTCCTGCCCGATGCAAATCTCGTCAATGATGTCAGTGACCCCATCCAGCCAGGTTATCTGTGGATCAAATTCACCGAACTCGATGAAATGCAGGGCCTGTGCCATCACGCGCGGATTGTTCATCATGAACGTGTGTGTCACCGGCAGAACGATATGATCCGCCATGCCATCCACCTTGGTGGTTCGGACCGAAACCTTACCATCGTCCCGCCCATCGATCAGTGAAGAAAACACCGGGTTCAATGAGTTCTCGCCCGCGATCACACCCAGTTCGAACTCCACTGCCGGTAGCTTTTGGGGGATGCCTTCGGGTCCAGTGCCCAGTTGCAATCCGGCGGGGCCGTTCAGGTAACCGAACACTTCCCATGCGCTAAGTTCGTCAACAAGTTGGCTGCCCTGATTGGGTGGGCCCAGCATGACGACACGGCCCAGTTTTTCCGGTGCGTTGTCCTGAAGCCAATACCGCAACAAGATACCGCCCATGGAATGCGCGACAACATTGGCTATATCTTCACCGCAGGCTGCAAACGCATCGGGCAGTGTCTGTTCAGCCAGTTCGGGAATGCCCAGATCTGTCGACGGATAGCCCGGACGGATGACGGTGTAGCCATGGGCTTTGAACAACTGCTCCATCACCGAGAACGACGCCTCGGTCCGTGCCAGTCCATGCAGCAGGATGACACATTTGGCGCTGGCCGCCGCGGGCAGGCACAGGAAAATGAGGACAAGCAGAATTCTCATGACCGCCCAATACTGCCTATGAGGGTCTGAGGGAAGACCTACCCTTGGGTCCGGCGCAGAACGGCCAGGGCAATGCCACCCAGCACCAAAGCTGCCCCAGCCAACAGCCGCGCGCCTGCAAGTTCACCCAACAGGACCACACCGCCGACAATCGCGATCACTGGCACACTCAGCTGAACCACCGCAGCAACCGAGGGCGCTAGTTGCGGCAAGACCCGGTACCAAAGCGCATATCCCAGGCCCGATGTCACCCCGCCTGACAAAATAGCCAGCGCACATCCGGCTGCATTGATCTGCCAGTCACCCCCCAAGAAAACCAGCGCCAACGTCGTTACGGGAAGCGCGACAACAAAGTTCGCCGCTGTCCCGGCCAAGGCGTCTGGCTCGGACCGCCCGACCAAAGAATAGATCGCCCAACCAAAACCAGCGGCGACCATCAGCGCAGCCCCGGCTGCGTCTACCTGAACCGCCTCGGTCGGCCATAGTACAAAGGTCAAGCCACCCAAAGCGACCGCAGCACCTGCGATTTGACGTCCTGTGGGTGTCGTCCCATTCAATGCGCCGATCACAAACATGGATATCTGAACCACCCCGAACAGGATCAGCGCCCCAAGACCCGCATCCAGCGTCAAATAGGCCACCGAAAACCCAATCATGTACAAGGATAGGGACCCTGCCCCCAGAACCCGCCGCCTAGAACGCAGCGGCATTGCACCATTGCGTGCCCACACCAACAAACTCAGAACCAGCGCGCCAGCCAGCACGCGTACAACCGCAAAGCTGGCAGGATCGCTGGCACCACTGTCAATCGCCAGCCGGTTCAGGATCGAATTCGCCGCAAAGGCGCACATGGTCAGGGCGGTCAGCAAAAACAACTTCATCCCAGTCGCATACCTGCTTCTGTCAGCTTTGCACACTCACATTCCTGCAAACGCACCCGCAGCTTCTTCTGTTCAAAAATACCTCCGCCGGAGGCATGTCCGCAAAGCGGGCATTCAAAACGAAACGGGGCCGCCCGAAGGCGACCCCGTCGATAAGCACTAAGGCCTAAGCAGCTTACATCATGCCGCCCATGCCGCCCATGTCGGGCATGCCGCCGCCGGGTGCCGCGCCTTCTTTGGCGGGCTTGTCGGCAACCATTGCTTCGGTGGTGACCAGCAGGCCAGCGACCGATGCCGCGTCTTCCAGAGCGGTCCGGACAACTTTGGCCGGGTCGATCACACCGAACGAGAACATGTCGCCATATTCTTCGGTCTGAGCGTTGAAGCCAAATGCTGCGTCCGAAGATTCACGGACTTTGCCCGCAACAACCGCACCGTCAACACCTGCGTTCTCGGCGATCTGGCGCAGCGGCGCTTCGATGGCCTTGCGAACGATGTTGATGCCAGCGTCCTGATCGGCGTTTGCACCTTTCAGAGCTTCCAGTGCTTTACCGGCCTGAACCAGAGCAACACCGCCACCCACAACAACGCCTTCCTGAACGGCAGCGCGGGTTGCGTTCAGAGCATCGTCCACACGGTCCTTACGCTCTTTCACTTCCACTTCGGTCATGCCGCCGACGCGGATAACGGCAACACCGCCTGCCAATTTGGCGACGCGCTCTTGCAGCTTCTCACGGTCGTAGTCGCTGGTGGTTTCTTCGATCTGAGTGCGGATCTGGCCAACGCGGGCTTCGATCTCGGCTTTCTCGCCAGCACCGTCAACGATGGTGGTTTCGTCTTTGGTGATCTCGATCTTTTTGGCGGTGCCCAGCATGTCCATGGTGACGGACTCGAGCTTCATGCCCAGATCTTCCGAGATGACCTGACCGCCGGTCAGGATTGCGATGTCCTGCAGCATGGCCTTGCGGCGATCGCCGAAGCCCGGTGCTTTGACAGCAGCAATTTTCAGGCCGCCGCGCAGTTTGTTGACAACCAGAGTTGCCAGCGCTTCGCCTTCAACGTCTTCCGCGATGATCAGCAGAGGCTTCTGCGACTGGATCACCTGCTCGAGCAGCGGAACCATCGGCTGCAGCGAGGACAGTTTCTTTTCGTGTAGCAGGATCATGCAGTCATCGAGCTCTGCGATCATCTTGTCTGCATTGGTGACGAAGTAAGGCGACAGGTAGCCACGGTCGAACTGCATACCTTCGACAACATCAGTCTCGGTTTCCAGACCTTTGTTTTCCTCGACGGTGATAACGCCTTCGTTGCCAACCTTCTGCATCGCGTCTGCGATCTGGCTGCCGATTTCGGCTTCGCCGTTGGCCGAGATGGTGCCAACCTGTGCAACTTCTGCCGAGTCTTTGACTTCACGCGAAGCAGCTTTGATGCCCTCAACAACCTTGGCGGTCGCCAGGTCGATGCCGCGCTTCAGGTCCATCGGGTTCAGGCCAGCAGCAACCTGCTTCAGACCTTCTTTGACGATGGACTGAGCCAGAACGGTCGCAGTGGTGGTACCGTCGCCGGCTTCGTCATTGGTGCGGCTGGCGACTTCTTTCACCATCTGCGCGCCCATGTTTTCGAACTTGTCTTCCAGTTCGATTTCCTTGGCAACCGAAACACCGTCTTTGGTGATGCGCGGTGCACCGAAAGATTTGTCCAGAACCACGTTACGGCCTTTGGGGCCCAGGGTCACTTTAACAGCATCGGCCAGGATGTTCACACCTGCCAGCATGCGGTTACGGGCATCGGTGTCGAACTTGACGTCCTTTGCAGCCATGTCGTTTCTCCTTGAGAAATAAGTTTGGAATGAAGATCAGAGTGAAGCGCGGCGGCTTACTCGATGATCCCCATGATGTCGCTTTCTTTCATCATCAGCAGCTCTTCGCCGTCGACCTGAACCTCGGTGCCCGACCATTTGCCGAACAGGATCTTGTCGCCAGCTTTTACAGCCATTGCGATCAGCTCGCCGCTGTCTTTGCGGGCGCCTTCGCCAGTCGCGACGACTTCGCCTTCGCTGGGCTTTTCTTTTGCACTGTCGGGAATGATCAGTCCGCCTGCGGTTTTTTCGTCGCTTTCGGTACGGCGAACCAGCACGCGGTCATGAAGCGGTTTCAATGCCATCTTTGCAGCTCCTTGGGCTCAAAGTTTATCTATCCTCCCCTCACCTGTCGGTGAGGCGTTAGCACTCAGTGGGTTCGAGTGATAACGCGGCATAGCTAGGGTGTCGAAAGAAGCGAGTCAACAAGTTGAAGTGAAATTTTTTGGCCAAACCTGATCGGTCTTGTGGTTGATTGCGAAGGCCAGCTGCATAGGTAGGCCACGACAAAAACAATATGGGGCAAATTCGATGCGCAGATTTCAATTTCTTGCTGTCGGTCTACTACTTTCGACTTATGTGACCACAGGTCCGGCCACGCCGGTTCAAGCGCAGAGCCTGACTGATACTGTTAAGGCATGGGAGCGTGAACTTGACGCACGGATTGGGGTGCTGCTGTACGAGGTCGACAGCGGATTGGAGGTTGCCTATCGCGCGGATGAGCGGTTTGCGATGTCCAGCACATTCAAACCTCTTTTGTGCGGCGCGGTTCTGGCAGGGGTCGACGCAGGTACCCACGCGCTATCGGAACGCATTACCTATCAATCATCTGACCTCGTCGATTACTCGCCCGTAACCAGTAAGCACGTAGAATCCGGCATGACCTTGCGAGACCTGTGCAAAGCAACCATAACGATCAGCGACAACACCGCAGCCAACCTGTTGTTGCAGCGATTGGGCGGGCCCAGCGAACTAACCAGCTTTCTGCGGACTACAGGCGACGCCACCACCCGCCTTGATCGCTGGGAAACAGCGCTGAACCAAGCCACACCAGGTGATCCACGCGACACAACAACGCCCCGGGCGATTTTGGAGACGTTGGAAAGGCTGCTGGATGGCACGCGCCTTTCACCAGCCTCCGCCGCTCAACTAAGGCAATGGATGATCGAAGATCAGGTCGCCGACGAGCTCATCCGCCCTCATGTCCCGGAAGGTTGGACAATCGGTGACAAGACCGGCGCTGGCGGCCACGGTAACCGCGCGATCATCGCTTTTCTCCAAACACCAGAACCTCGCACCTATCTGGCGGCTATCTATCTCACCGAAACAAGCGCATCCTTTGCAAAACGCAACGCTGTGATTTCCGATATTGGCCGTGCAATGATTGCCAAAATCGACGCGCACCTTGAGTGAATAAGCCCATCCGCACGGTTAGGTTTCATCCGCATCTTCCCAGCTATAGGCCCAGTGCTTCAGCCCCTCTTCACCCGCAGAGGAAAGGCCGTAAACACCTGTCTCAACCTTGTCGAACCAGCCATAGTGGTTTTCACGCATCAAACGTGTAGCGACGGAAACACCGGTCGCAGCCGCAACCTCAGAACCTTTGGTTGCGCCGTGCTCTGCCAGATGAGCGGCGCACTTTAAGGCATCCTGCCGATAAGCGGTCACAATCCCGTACCGAGTCGCACCACCAGCGTTGGGGTCACCCTCCAGTCGATCAAATTCCCGCAGCATGCGCGCTGCTTTGACCTTGTTCTTTCGCGGCGCATAGGGCCCGGGGTCACACTGCACCTCGACCGCGCCATCGGCACGAACAGTGATCAACCCCAAACCCAAACGGCGGCACATCGCCAAATTGTCGCGCAGCGCGCGCCTGGCCGTGCGCCCTGTGGGCTTACTGACTCCCAGATAGACCTGATCGGTGATCTTTAGCCGCGCAATGGCCTGATGAAACAAGGCCAGCGAGAACCGCAATTTAAGCTCGACAATTACGGGGTCAGACCCGTCACGCACCGCCATGATATCTGCCGGGCCCACTTCGCCCTTCACGGTATAACCTTGACGCTCTAACAACGCCTTGATCGGGGGGTAAAGATCCTGCTCGCGCTCCATAACCCGATGCTATGAGTTTCCCACAGAAATACCAGATGCCTCGCCTTGAATATGCTGCATTTGCATGACTAAGTCCTTGCCTGACCCATCCCGGAGGATCGCACATGCGCCTGTTGGCCCTGATCGGATTTATGCTGCTGCCCGCCACGGTACACGCCACCTGCGAAGGGCACGACCTGCGCCCGCTGATGTCTACCGCACAGCAGGACCGCCTGGATCAATCCCTCGCCAACATTCCCTATGCGGAAGGCAACCATTGGATCGCCCGCAAAGGGGACACCACGCTGCATCTAATCGGAACGCTCCATACCAATGATCCTCGCATGGATGCGGTGGTTGAACGCCTGGCCCCGGCCCTCAGCCAGGCCGATGCCTTTTACTTCGAGGTCACTCAGGCCGAGATGAAGACATTTGAACAAGGTCTCGCACAGGATCTCAGCCCAGTCATGATCACCTCAGGGCCCACATTGATCGACCTGATGAGCGCTGAGGACTGGGCGAAGCTGTCCAACACACTGGCGGAGCGTGGCATTCCCAGCTGGATGGCGGCAAAGATGCGCCCCTGGTTTCTCAGCATGATGCTGGGTATCCCGCCCTGCCTGATGCAGAGCCCAGATGCCAAATATGGTATGGATGCGCGGCTGACCGATCTGGCCGAGACACATGACATCCCGCAGCATTCCCTTGAACGGGTCGAAGATCTGATGACCATGTTTGACGACCTTCCGATGCAAGAGCAGGTGGAGTCACTGGTTCGGATGACCGGTGCGTTACAAAGCGACGCCAATCACCTGGCCACGATGGCCAACGCCTATCTGGAAGAAAAGCACGCCCAAATCCTGCAACTCGCGCGGCTACAAGGGCTTGAGGCGTCGGGGCTTTCTGAAACCGAATACGCGGTGGAATGGGACCGGTTCGAACATAAGATGCTGATAGAGCGTAATGCCAATTGGATGGAGCACATCCTGAGCATTCAGAACCAGACAGCCGTCATCGCGGTGGGCGCTGGTCATTTGGGCGATGATTTCGGGCTATTGGCCTTGCTGGAACAGGCCGGGTACACGCTGACCCCTGCACCCTTTTAGGTATTCGGGCACCGCCCAGGACGCATCAGCCGAACTGCCGCATGCGCGAAGCTGTTGGTGACAATTGGTTTGGACCAACCTATAAGGCGCGCAAAATTACAATCCTCAGGATACTGTCATGACAACCCTTGTATTTGGCCACAAATCTCCGGACACCGATTCCACAGGCTCACCGATCCTGTGGTCCTGGTATTTGAACGAAATCAAAGGCGAACAAGCCGAGCCCGTCTTGCTGGGCGAACCCAACACCGAGGCTGCCTTTATGCTGCAGCGTTGGGACCTGCCCAAACCGCGAATCATCTCGGATGTCGAGACAGACGCGCCAGTTGTCATCGTCGACACCAACAACCCCGCCGAACTGCCCGCAAGCGTCAACAACGCCGATATCCGCGCCATCATCGACCACCACAAGCTGGTTGGCGGTCTGGAAACCAAAGGCCCGATCGACATCACTGTGCGCCCGCTTGCGTGTACCGCGACGATCATGGTCGACCTGATCGGCGACGCCGTGGCCAAGATGCCCGACGCCGTCAAAGGTGCCGCGCTGACCTGCATCCTGTCGGACACACTGGAATTCCGCTCACCCACCACCACTGCGCATGATCGCGCCGTAGCCGAGAAACTGGCGGCTGAGCTGGGGCTGGACGTTTCGGCATATGCGGCCGATATGTTCGCAGCAAAATCGGATGTTTCGTCTTTCTCGGACGCCGAACTGATCCGCATGGATAGCAAGGAATACGAAGTTGACGGCACCAAGTTCCGCGTCTCGGTTCTGGAAACAACAGCGCCCGGAGTTGTGCTGGACCGCAAAGACAGCCTGGCTGCTTCGATGGTAGACGTTGCCAAGGAAGACGGCGTCGATCAGGTGTTGATGTTCGTCGTTGATATTCTGAACGAAGAAGCCACGCTGCTGGTGCCCAACGATTTGGTCAAAACTGTCGCCGAAAAGAGCTTTGACGCTACCGTTGATGCAGACACCGTGGTCCTGCCCGGCGTCATGAGCCGTAAGAAACAGATCATCCCAAATCTGAAGGTTTGATTGCAAACAAAGTGAATTCCCAAGGCGCCCATCCGGGCGCCTTTCTTTTTTTTGCGAGGCTCTGCCTCGCGCTCCGGGATATTTGTGGCCAGATGAAGATTGGATCCCTGCTTCATCTGGCCATAAGTATCTCGGGGGAGCCGTCCAAAGGGCGGCGGGGGCGGCGCCCCCTCTGGCAAAATCTGTTTCCGTCTGCCATAGCCTAGGCCACCCGCGCCCCAACGCTGAAAGAAAGCCAATGACCCAGATCATCTCCTCGCTGACCGAGATTTCGGACCGTTACAAAGCGCTGTTTGTCGACCTCTGGGGATGTGTCCACAACGGTGTAACGGCGTTTCCCGAAGCGGTGGCTGCATTGCAATCCTATCGCGCGGCGGGCGGTTTGGTTGTTCTGGTGACCAACTCGCCCAAACCACGGGCCGGGGTTGCCTCGCAATTGGCGCAGTTCAATGTGCCAGCCGATGCCTATGACACCATCGCGACCAGCGGAGATTCCGCCCGGTCTGCAATGTTCCGCGGCGTTGTGGGGCACAAGGTCTATTTCATGGGAGAATGGGAGCGCGACGCTGGTTTTTTCGAGCCACTGAAGTTGCTGGATTACCCAATCCATATCGACCGCGTTCCACTGGATCAGGCCGAAGGGATCGTATGTTGCGGGCCCTTTGATCCCATGGCGGACCCGGATGTGAACCGCGCGGATTTCCTGTATGCCAAGCAAATGGGGATGAAACTGCTGTGCGCAAACCCGGATATTGTGGTGGATCGGGGTGAGGTACGCGAGTGGTGCGCCGGGGCTCTGGCGAAGCTGTATACTGAGATGGGAGGCGAAAGCCTCTATTTTGGCAAACCTCATCCCCCGATCTACGATTTGGCCCGTCGCAGGCTACAGGAACTGGGCGCAGACATCCCGGATGGAGACATCCTGGCCATTGGTGATGGCCCCCATACCGACATTTTGGGAGGTATGGGTGAGGGAATCGATACACTGTTTATCTCGGGCGGTTTGGCCGCAGCTGAAACAAAAACAACGCATCATCCGCACGAAGAATCCCTAACTGGCTATATTCAAAAAGAAAAGATCAACCCAACCTACACGATTGGCCGGTTGAGATAGAAATTTTGGGCTTGATTTTCTGCAGTTGCGAAGTAATAAAGTTGCCATTCTAGGGCGATCAGTGGATTTTTGTTTCACGATCGATGTCGAGTGAGGGCAACATGTTGGACAATCTTCCGCGCGGAACGATCTGTATCGAAGACATCGAAATGGGCATGACCCGTTACCTGCGTAAAGTGGTGACAGACGAAGATATCGAGATGTTTGCCCAGGTGTCCACCGACCGGAATCCGGTGCATCTGGATGACGACTATGCGCGCGATACGATCTTTGAGGGCCGTATTGCACATGGGATGCTGACAGCGGGTCTGATCTCAGCCGTGATTGGCGAGCAGCTGCCGGGCCATGGCACAGTTTATATGGGCCAGTCACTAAAATTCCTGGCACCGGTGCGCCCCGGCGATATGGTCTATGCAGAGGTCAAAGTGATCGACATCGAATTCGCCAAGCGCCGCGTCAAGCTGGACTGTCATTGCTCGGTCGATGGGAAGAAGGTTCTGATCGGCGAAGCCATGGTACTGGCCCCGTCGCGTAAATTCGACTGATAAGCACTATTTTCTAAGATGCCATGGTGCACAGTTGATCTGTGTCATTCGCCTCAGATGCAAAACCGATAACCTCTGCGCAATCCACAGGTTTCGCATTAGAGGTTATCTATGGCCGCAACAAGCAAAGAAGAATTGCTAAGCATTACGCAGACAGAGTTCCTGAAACTGAAAACACTGATCGCCCCTATTTCGGCGGCCGATGCACTGCGCAAGGATGATGAGGATACATCAATCAAGGATGTAATCGCGCACAGGGCACATTGGATTAGGTTGTTTTTGAGTTGGTACACCGATGGTCAGGCCGGAAAGACAGTGTATTTTCCGGCAGAGGGCTACAAATGGAACGATCTGCGCCGCTACAACGCTGAACTGCGTCAGCAACAGGCACACATCTCTTGGGAAGATGCGCTGGTGGCTTTCGATCAAGCTGCGGGAAAGCTGGATGCATTCTTGCAATCCTGTTCAAATGACGAACTTTATGATGGCCCTATGAAAGGGGCGAACAACAACTGGACAACAGGCCGTTGGGCTGAGGCAGCAGGACCCAGTCATTTCCGGTCAGCCGTCAAGTACATTAGGGCAAGGCTGAAGTCGCTCCAACGCTCTGACTAGTCAGAAAGACCCGCAGCGTTCCTATCAGGAATTTTTCAACCACTCGGATGAGGTGCTTGAACATAGCTGGGATGAACAGTACCCACTTCGCATGCAGATCATCCGAGACTTCCAATTTGTTGAGCCAGAAGATCGCGGCGCCAGCGTGGCGATCGGGAACTTTGATGGCGTACACCTTGGGCATCAGTCGGTCATCGCGCTGGCCCGTAACGCGGCCCCTGATGCGCCGCTGGGTGTTTTGACGTTCGAGCCGCATCCGCGTGAGTATTTTGCCCCCGACACACAGCCCTTTAGGCTGATGCGCGGGAATGCGCGGGCGCACCGGCTGGAAAAGCTGGGCGTCGAAAAACTGTATGAACTGCCCTTCAACGCTGCACTTGCAGGTCTGTCACCCGAGGAGTTTGCCCGCAATGTGATCTGCGATGGCCTCGGCCTGTCGCATGTAGTTGTCGGCGCCGATTTCTGTTTTGGCAAAGGGCGCAGCGGAACGGCAGATGATCTGGTCCGCTTTGGGCAGGATATGGGATTTGGCGTGACAATCGCACCGCTGATGGAGCGCTCCGACAACGTGGTGTCTTCGACCGCGATCCGCACAGCACTCAGCGAGGGCAACCCACGGGACGCTGCCGCCATGCTGGGCCACTGGCACCGGATCGAAGGGGAAGTGATCGGGGGCGAGCAGCGCGGGCGCGAGTTGGGTTTTCCCACCGCCAACATGTCCATCGAAGGGCTGCACCCACCAAAATTCGGTGTCTATGCCGTATTGGTCGATGTGCTGGATGGCCCGCATCGGGGCAGCTATCACGGCGCAGCGTCAGTTGGGGTGCGGCCCATGTTCAACGGTGAAGTGCCCAATATTGAAACCTTCCTTTTCGACTTTTCAGGCGATCTCTACGGGGCGACTCTGTCGGTGGGTTTGATTGATTTCCTCCGCCCGGAACTGACCTTTGACGGGCTGGACGCCCTTATCGCGCAAATGGATGCAGATTGCGAAAAGGCGCGCAGCATTCTGGACAGCCTATGAGCAAGGACCCGATTGAACGCACAGGCTTGCTTGCCCGGTTCTGGGAACGCAAACCCCTGCGCAAGATGAACCAGCGCGAGTGGGAAGCTTTGTGCGACGGCTGCGGCAAATGTTGCCTGAACAAGCTGGAAGACGAGGACAGTGGCGAGGTTGCCCTGACCTGCGTTGCTTGCCGATTGCTGGATGATGAAAGCTGCCGGTGCACACAATATGACATCCGTCATCAATTTGTGCCCGAATGTATCGTCATGACGCCCGACAACATCGACGATCACGCCTATTGGCTGCCGCAAACCTGCGCCTATCGTCTGCTCTGGGAAGGTAAGCCGCTGTACGATTGGCACCCGCTGATATCCGGCACGCCGGACAGCGTGCACGCGGCGGGCGTTTCCGTTCAGGGGCGCACCGTCTCCGAGTTTGAAACCCCCATGGAAGAGTGGGAAGACCACATTATTGAGGAGCCAACCTGATGTTCTTTGCCTCTGACAACTCCGGCCCGGTCCATCCCAATGTTCTGGCCAAACTGGCTGAAGCCAATCAGGGCTATCAGATGGCCTATGGGGCGGACACGATGATGGATGAGGTTCGCGCACGCATTCGCGGAATCTTTGAGGCACCGAACGCTGCGGTCTACCTGGTGGCAACCGGGACGGCGGCGAATTCGCTGGCTCTGGCCACTTTGTCCAATCCTTGGGAGACGATTTTTTGCTCGCCAGTTGCCCACATTCACGAGGATGAGTGCAACGCGCCCGAATTCTACAGCGGAGCCAAGCTGACGCTTGTTCCGGGCGGTGACAAGATGGCGCCGGACGCATTGCGGGATTCGATCCTTGGAGAGGAAACACGAGGCGTTCACGGACCCCAGCGCGGGCCCGTGTCGATCACGCAGGTGACCGAACGCGGGTCTGTCTACAGCTTGGAAGAGTTGCAAGCGCTCTGCGCCGTGGCTAAGGAATTCGAGCTGCCTGTGCATCTGGACGGCGCACGTTTCTCCAACGCTTTGGTTGCTTTGAACTGTTCGCCCGCCGAGATGACATGGAAAGCCGGCGTCGATGCGCTCAGTTTTGGCGGCACCAAGAACGGGTTGTTGGGTGTCGAAGCCGTTGTATTCTTTGACGAAAGCAAGGCATGGGAGTTTGAATTGCGCCGCAAACGCGGGGCGCATCTGTTTTCCAAACACCGCTACCTGTCTGCCCAGATGGCGGCCTATCTGGACGGTGATCTGTGGCTGAAACTGGCGCGTCGGGCAAATGCAAACGCAGCCCGGCTGGCCGATGGGCTGCGTGAAAAAGGGGCCGAGTTTTTGCATGAACCGCAGGCCAATATGATCTTTGCCTCCTTCCCCCGCTCTCAACATAAGCACCTGCATGAGGCGGGTGCTCTCTATCATTTGTGGGGTGCTACGTTAGACGGTGAAGATGAAAGCGAGTTGCTCGCCTGTCGGCTGGTTTGCGACTGGTCGATCGGGGCTGAGGATATCGATCGCTTTCTCAATCTGCTTTGAGCGGGCTTCGGGTCTCCCAAAACTCATCAATCAGCGCCGCTGTTTCGACCGGATGTGAAATCGGCAGCATATGCCCTGCGCCCAACACTTTGGTGTGGGTTGCATCGGGCAAGCGCTGTTTTAGCCCATTGCAAATGGCTGGCATCACCGGATGGCTTTCAGACCCGCTCAGCAATAAAACTGGCATCGAAACGCGCTTCAGGTTTTCAGGGTTAAGCAGCCCAAACGTGTCATCGTAAAGCGCTGCATGAACGGCCGGAACAGCATCTATGCCCCGCACCATATTGGCCCGGGTTCGTTCGGGTAGGTCAGGCCACTTTGGGCTGATCTGTGTGCTCCACATCCGATTGAACCGCCGTGCCGCCAGAGTTTTGTCACCTTTGGCAAAGGCTTCGGCAATAGGCTCGGCGTCTTTTTCGTACTGGTCAAAAAGACGTGGCGCGTCCCGTTTTGCTATCGCGAAGAAGACAGGTTCGATCAAAACTAGACTGCGAACGCGTTCGGGATGTTCAATTGCCAGCCGAAGCGCGATCATGGCCCCGAACGAATGACCGATCACATCCATGGGTTCAGACAACTCTGCAGCAGACAATCGGCTGACCAGGTCGAAATAATCACCCTGCCCGTCCCAATCCGGACTACGACCATGTGACAGCATATCCGGCGCAGTAGTGCAGACCTTTGGGCTCAGCGCTGCGGCCAATCCGGACCAAGCGCCAGAATGCGCGATGGTGCAATGAAGGGCAAACAGTTTTCGCGGGCCCTCCCCTATTCGTCTGACATAGATCGAGGGCTGTGGTTCGGAAGGAAATGTCACCCTTTCAGTTCAGCCAGATGCCGGTCGAGGTCGTCCAATCGGTCTTGCCCCCAGAACCTTTGATCATCTGGCGTGATGTAGAACGGTGCGCCGAACACACCTCGGTCTACGGCCTCTTCCAGATTGGCGGCATAGGTTTCTGCCCCAACCAAAAGCCCACTATTGGCCAGATCTGGGTCAAACCCGGCATCAGACAGGCAGGACCGGATCACATCATCTTGTGCCACATCCTTTTCTTCAGCCCAGCACGCGCGCAAAAGCGAATGGCACAGCTTACCTACATCGCCTGATCCATCCTTGATCGCCGCGATCACCGCATAGGACGACGGTGCCATATTGGTGGGCCAATGCGCCGGTTGCAGATTGAAATCCATGCCCAGATTCCTGGACTGCCGCAGCAGCTCTTGCGCGCGGTATTCAATGCGAGAGATATGCCTGTCTTTCGGCGGAATGCCCCCGGTGCGCGCGAACAGGCCCATGATATCCAGCGGTTTGTAGTTAATCGTCGCACCATGCTTCGCCGCGACCTCCTCCAGTCGGGTGCCGGCAAGGTAGCTATAGGGCGAAATTGTCGCAAAATAGTAGTCAATCTGGGTCATGTTCACTTTCTCCGCTGCGTTACCTTTGCGGGACGGTAGACCCATGCTAAGCGGTGTCAACATCACGAATCTGTCACATTGCCAAAGCTGCCCGGGGACCTCAGCCGATGCCGACACTTCACGAACCCAAGCTCATCGCTGGGAACGCCAATCTTCCGCTTGCCGAAACCATCGCACGCCGCATGAGCTTGCATCGCGGTGTTGACCAGGGACTGGTCGATGCGCGGGTCGAACGCTTTAATGACGGCGAGATTTTCGTCGAAGTTTTTGAGAACGTGCGCGGCGAAGATATGTTCATTATCCAGCCGACCTCGAACCCGGCCAACGACAACCTGATGGAACTGCTGATCATCGCCGACGCACTGCGCCGATCCTCTGCTCAGCGCATCACCGCAGTGATCCCATATTTCGGCTATGCCCGCCAGGATCGTCGCACCAAGGCGCGTACGCCTATCAGTGCAAAGCTTGTGGCGAACATGTTGACCGGCGCCGGGATCGAGCGCGTTTTGACCATGGACCTGCATGCTGCGCAGATTCAGGGATTCTTTGATATCCCGGTCGACAACCTCTATGCCTCACCGATTTTTGCGTTGGATGTGAAAACCCAGTTCAAGAACAATCTAGACGAGATCATGGTGGTCTCACCCGATGTCGGCGGCGTGGCCCGCGCGCGGGAACTGGCCAAACGGATCAACGCGCCGCTATCGATCGTGGACAAGCGCCGTGAGAAGGCTGGTGAAGTCGCCGAAATGACCGTGATCGGGGACGTGAAGGACAAGATCTGCCTGATTGTAGACGACATGTGCGACACCGCCGGAACGCTCTGTAAAGCAGCGCAAGTATTGCTGGATAACGGCGCCAAGGAAGTTCATTCCTACATCACACACGGTGTCATGAGTGGCCCGGCGGTCGAGCGTGTGACGAACTCGGTCATGAAGTCGCTCGTGCTGACAGATACCATCCAGCCGACGCCCGAAGTTGCGAAGGCCCCGAACATCCGCGTCGTACCGACTGCACCGATCTTTACGCAGGCCATTCTGAATATCTGGAACGGCACCAGCGTGTCGTCGCTGTTCGAGGACAAGACGCTGACGCCGATCTACGAGTCGCTCTATCACATGGACTGAGTTCGAGGTTGGGCGCAGACCCATCGTTCGACGCATATTGAACAGGATATCGATGAGATGACCGCAATCAAACGTATCGTCCTTTCCAGTGACCATGCCGCAATCGACCTGCGACAGGCCGTTGCGGCCCATATCTCCGCGCAAGGCTGGGATGTTCTGGATATTGGTCCCATGACGCCGGAAAGCACGCACTACCCCAAACATGGCAAGGCCGCCGCACAAGCCGTTGCCTCAGGCGATTGTCAGTTGGGGATTGTTCTGTGCGGCACTGGACAGGGCATTATGATGGCGGCCAACAAAGTGCCTGGTATTCGCTGCGGCGTATGCTCCGACACCTTTTCGGCCCGTATGATCCGCCAGCATAATGACGCCAACATGCTCTCCATCGGCGCACGCGTTGTGGGTGAAGGCACGGCACTGGATATCGTGGACGCGTTCCTGAGTGCCGAATTCGAAGGCGGCCGACATGCGACCCGCGTGGACATGATTGAGGCACAGGAAGGTTAGGCACCGTAGTCTCTAAGAGATGTTCCAATCATCTGGATGCGCCACCTCACCGAAGGCTGTCCAACTCACCCGAATGCGTGCGATCCGGGTATCAGACCATGTGCGGAACACCGCAGTAAACCCCTCGGGAGTCACATCTATAGCTTTGACTTCTGCGCGCAGTGCGGACGATGTATCTACATCCCAGAGCGATATTCCGACCTGAACCACTGGCGCAGAGCGGAAGGCTTCGGTAAACCGGATCGCAGATCGGCGTTCACGCGGGCCCTCGCCCGTCCACATGTCGCCCCCTTCGGCGAACTCGGAAAACAGCACCTCTTCGCCCTGATCGATACCGATGGGATGGGTTAGAAATTTCTTCATTCTGTCATCATTGTTCTTGAATTCCAGAAACCTACTCTGCCTTTTTCGCGAAAGCACGACAAAAAACGGCCCCGCAAAAGCGAGGCCGTTCAAGTGTTGCGATGTTGAACCTGTTACAGGCTCATGTGCGTGCCAAGGGCTTCCATATCGGCCAGCAGTTTGGCGGCATCATCGACGATGGTCTGATCGTCACCGGCCTTGGCGGCCTCGTGCGAGGCGCGCGCCTCTTCGATCATCTCATCCAGATGCGACCGGGTCACTTCCGAAACCGGGATCGCCTTTTCAGCCAGAACTGAAAGGCTATCGCCGTTGATCTGAGCAAACCCGCCGGTGACCAGGTATTCGCTGGACCCTTCGGGTGCCTCGACTTTCAGCAGACCGGGGCGCAGTGTGGTGATGGTGGGGGCATGATCGGGCATTGCCGTCATATCCCCGTCCGCGCCGGGAATCTGGACCGCGCTGGCCTCAAGCGAAGCAAGGCTCCGCTCGGGGCTGACGAGGTCGAATTGCATCGTGTTTGCCATCAGGGATACTCCTTAGGCGGCTTCTGCGGCCATCTTTTCCGCTTTGGCGATCACTTCGTCGATGCCGCCAACCATCAGGAAGGCCGCTTCGGGCAGGTGATCGTATTCGCCAGCCACAACAGCTTTGAACGATGCGATGGTCACGTCCAGAGGAACCTGAACGCCCGGCGAACCGGTGAAGACTTCGGCAACGTCGAACGGCTGCGACAGGAAGCGCTCGATCTTACGGGCACGGGCCACGGTCAGTTTGTCCTCTTCCGACAGTTCGTCCATGCCGAGGATGGCGATGATGTCCTGCAGCGACTTGTAGCGCTGGAGGATCTGCTGAACGTCGGTCGCAACCGCGTAGTGCTCTTCCCCAACGATGGCCGGGTCCAGGAGACGCGACGACGAGTCGAGCGGGTCAACAGCCGGGTAGATACCCTTTTCCGAGATCGCACGGTTCAGAACCGTGGTCGCGTCCAGGTGTGCGAACGATGTTGCCGGCGCGGGGTCGGTCAAGTCGTCCGCAGGCACGTAGATCGCCTGCACCGAGGTGATCGAACCCGACTTGGTCGAGGTGATGCGTTCCTGCAGCGCACCCATGTCGGTGGCCAGCGTCGGCTGGTAGCCCACCGCCGAAGGAATACGACCCAGCAGAGCTGAAACCTCGGAACCCGCCTGTGTGAAGCGGAAGATGTTGTCGACGAAGAACAGAACGTCGGTACCGGACTGGTCGCGGAACTGCTCGGCCAGGGTCAGACCTGTCAGAGCAACACGGGCACGCGCACCCGGAGGTTCGTTCATCTGACCGTAAACCAGCGCAACCTGCGATTCCGACAGGTTGTCCGGCTTGATGACGTTCGATTCGATCATCTCGTGATACAGGTCATTGCCTTCACGGGTCCGTTCACCAACACCCGCGAACACGGAAAAGCCCGAGTGCACTTTTGCGATGTTGTTGATCAGTTCCATGATCAGAACGGTTTTACCAACGCCGGCACCGCCGAACAGGCCGATCTTACCGCCTTTGGCGTAAGGAGCCAGAAGGTCAACAACCTTGATGCCGGTCACCAGAACTTCCGACTCGGTCGACTGTTCTGCAAAAGTCGGCGCAGGCTGGTGGATTGCGCGGGATTCGCTTGCCTCAACCGGACCTTTTTCGTCGATCGGCTCGCCGACCACGTTCAGGATACGGCCCAGGGTGGCGTTGCCAACGGGAACCGAGATCGGTGCGCCGGTGTCGGTCACGGCTTCGCCGCGAACCAGACCTTCGGTCGCGTCCATCGCAATGGTACGGACTGTGTTTTCACCCAGGTGCTGAGCAACTTCCAACACTAGGCGCTTGCCGTTGTTGGTGGTTTCCAGCGCGTTCAGAATTTCAGGCAGCGCATCATCGAACTGCACGTCAACGACGGCCCCGATGATCTGTGTGACTTTGCCTTTTGCATTCGCCATGTTTCGTCTCCGGTTTGTCTCTACAGCGCTTCGGCGCCGGAAATAATTTCAATCAGCTCGTTGGTGATCACGGCCTGACGCGAGCGGTTGAACTGGATCGTCAGCTTGTCGATCATCTCACCCGCGTTGCGTGTCGCGTTGTCCATCGCGGACATCCGTGCACCCTGTTCAGACGCTCCGTTTTCGAGCAGAGCCGAGAAGATCGCGGTTGCAACCCCCTTGGGCAGCAGGTCGGCAAGAATGGCCTCTTCGCTGGGCTCGTAGTCGAAAATGGCACCGCTATCGTCACCCGCCGCATCGTCCTCGAACGAGGCGGGAATGACCTGCTGCGCCGTCGGGATCTGGGTCACAACGTTGACGAACTTCGAATAGAAGATCGTGGCAACATCGAACTCACCCCCGTCAAAGCGGGACAGGACGTCCTTGGCGATGTCTTGCGCGTTGGCGTAGCCAATGCGCTTGACCTCGCTCAGGTCGACATGTCCAACGAACAAATCGCCAAAATCACGCTTGAGCGCATCACGGCCTTTCTTGCCGACGGTCAGAACCTTGACCGTCTTGCCCTGGCCGCGCAGCTCGTCCGCCTTTTGGCGGGCCAACTTGGCGATGTTCGAGTTGAAGCCGCCACACAGGCCGCGTTCAGCTGTCAGCACAACCAGCAGATGGACATCATCACTGCCCGTACCCCGAAGCAGCTTGGGGGCGCTGTCGCTGCCCCCGACCGACGCCGCCAGCCCCGCCATCACGGCAGTGAACCGCTCGGCATAGGGGCGCGAAGCTTCGGCAGATTCCTGGGCGCGGCGCAGTTTTGCAGCCGCGACCATCTGCATGGCCTTGGTGATCTTGCGGGTCGATTTGACCGACTCGATCCTGTTTTTAAGGTCCTTCAGACTAGGCATCGGAACCTCCTATCAAGCGAAGGTTGCGGCGTATTCGTCGATCGCTGCCTTGATCTTGTCGGACGCTTCACCTTTGACCTTCGGATCTTCGTCGGTGATCCACTTCAGCAGGTCAGCATGCTTGCCACGCAGGTGCGCCAGCAGACCGGCCTCGTATCGGCCAACATCCGAGACATCGATCTTGTCGAGGTAACCGTTGGTGCCTGCGAAGATGACGCAGACGATTTCCGCGTTGGTCAGCGGCGAGTACTGCGGCTGTTTCATCAGCTCGGTCAGGCGCGCACCACGGTTCAGCAGCTGCTGAGTTGCAGCGTCGAGGTCCGAACCAAACTGCGCAAAGGCCGCCATTTCGCGGTACTGAGCCAGTTCCAGTTTAACCGGACCAGCAACCGACTTCATCGCATCGGTCTGAGCGGACGAGCCCACGCGCGAAACCGAAAGACCGGTGTTCACAGCAGGACGGATGCCCTGGTAGAACAGTTCGGTTTCCAAGAAGATCTGACCGTCGGTGATCGAAATCACGTTGGTCGGAATAAACGCCGAAACGTCACCACCTTGCGTTTCGATAACCGGCAGAGCGGTCAGCGAGCCTGCGCCGAAATCTTCGTTCAGCTTCGCCGAACGTTCCAGCAGACGGGAGTGAAGGTAGAAAACGTCACCAGGATAGGCTTCACGTCCGGGCGGACGGCGCAGCAGCAGCGACATCTGACGATAGGACACAGCCTGTTTCGACAGGTCATCATAGATGATCAGAGCGTGGCGGCCATTGTCGCGGAAGTACTCGGCCATCGCAGTCGCGGCGTAAGGCGCCAGGAACTGCATCGGCGCCGGATCGGACGCTGTCGCGGCGACAACGATCGAGTATTCAATCGCGCCGGATTCTTCCAGCTTCTTCACCAGCTGCGCAACGGTCGAACGCTTTTGACCAACCGCAACGTACACGCAGTAGAGTTTCTTCGACTCGTCGTCGCCAGCGGCTTCGTTGTAGACCTTCTGGTTCAGGATGGTGTCCAGAGCTACAGCGGTTTTACCGGTCTGACGGTCACCAATGATCAGTTCCCGCTGGCCACGGCCAATCGGGATCATCGCGTCAACCGATTTCAGGCCGGTTGCCATCGGCTCGTGCACCGATTTGCGCGGGATAATGCCTGGGGCTTTAACGTCTGCAACGCCACGCTTGGATGCGTTGATCGGACCTTTGCCGTCCAGCGGGTTGCCCAGACCGTCAACAACGCGGCCCAGCAGCTCGTCGCCAATCGGTACGTCCACGATCGAGTTGGTGCGCTTAACTGTGTCACCTTCTTTGATGTCACGGTCAGATCCGAAGATAACAACACCGACGTTGTCGCTTTCCAGGTTCAGGGCCATGCCCATGATGCCACCGGGAAATTCGACCATCTCACCGGCTTGCACGTTGTCCAGGCCGTATACACGGGCAATCCCGTCACCGACGCTCAGCACGCGGCCGATCTCGGCCACTTCGGCTTCCTGACCAAAATTCTTGATCTGGTCCTTTAGGATTGCAGAAATCTCTGCAGCTTGGATTCCCATTTATCCGACCTCTTTCATTGCATTCTGTAGGGAGTTCAGCTTCGAACGGATCGAGCTATCGATCATTTTCGAGCCCACTTTAACGACAAGACCGCCGATGAGGCTTTCATCCACGGTCGCATTGATTGTCACGGTCTTGCCCACACGCTCGGACAGCGTCTTGGACAGTTTATCCATTTGGGTCTTGGTCAGCGCCTTGGCCGAGGCGACATCGGCTGTCACTTCGCCACGCTCATCTGCCAGCATCTCGCGCAGAACCTGCACCAGTTGAGGCACCACGAACAGACGGCGTTTTTGTGCCATCAGACCGAGCGTGTTGCTGAGAAGGGTGTTCAGACCCATTTTCGAAGCGATTGCTTTAATCGCGCCCTCTTGCTCGGCGCGGGAAACCAGCGGTGAAGCAATCAAATCGCGCAAATCGGCGCTTTCGCCCAAAGCTGCTGCCAGATCGTTGATTCCGGTTTCCAGACCTGCAAGGTCGTTATTCTCTTTCGCGATCTCGAAGATCGCAGTGGCATAGCGCTCGGCGATGCCTGTGGAAATCGAAGCTGGTTCGGACACGTCCACCCTTCCGATATTTGAGGCCCCGATTTTGAGTAGCGGCCGCTACCTTGGGGCGTGAGGAAACCCCGTCCGTAAAGGGCGGGGATCAAAATCACCGGGGATGTAGCAGAGGTGAACCAACCTAGCAACATAATATAGTGGCAATGAATTTATCCACAAAACGTTTAAATTCAGCAAGTTAGGAAAAGTGCGACGCTTTGAACCTGTCTGACCGTTTGAAAAATGTTTCGAAACTGTAGGTTTTTGCGATTCCTGCGGCCTATTTGCCGCGGATTTACACCTGAATTCGCCTCAAACATCGACATTGTGTCAAGCCGGTCTCAGCAATCCGTCGGATGCTTTGATCGGTCGTCTCACCGCATCTTTCGTCACGCTGCCACTGGGTGGGCGCAGGTGTTTGCTGACCTCAACCATCAACACGCCGCCCGCCATGATTGTTGGCAAGCGCTGACCGGTTTTTTCAATCAGCCCGCTGGATTTCAGCCAGTATTTTCGAAACGAGGGCAGCAGATACAAAGCAGAACAGTGATTTTCGGGCACAAAGTGATGGGCCTTCAGCTGATTTTCCAGCTGTGTCGCTGAATAGGGTCGCCCATATCCAAATGGGGTTTTGTCCGACCGAGACCATAGCCCCGCCCGGTTCGGCACCACAAAAAAGGCCCTGCCACCGGGACCGAGCACACGCCAGCATTCCTCAAGTAGCTGACTTGGGCGCTCCGATGTCTCAAGCCCATGCATCACCACCAACTTGTCCACATGCCCGGTCTCAATCGGCCACATGGTTTCTTCAGTCAAAACCGACACATTCGGCATCCCTGCGGGCCACGGCATCACCCCCTGCGGCCCCGGCATCAGGCCGATCACGCGACGCGCATCCTTCAGGTATGGCCGCAAGAGCGGTACCGCAAAGCCAAAACCGGCAACCGTTTGCCCCTTGGCCTCGGGCCACAGGTCCAGCAGGCGACCACGAATAGCGCCCTGTGCCGCGCGCCCCAAAGTGCTGCGGTAGTAAAAATTCCTGAGATCCTGCACATCAAGATGCATTGCGGTGACCTGATCAATCAGCTTAGCTGGGCGCAGTCTAGCAACGAAAGGGCAAAAGGCCATGCCTCTTGAGATCGTAACTATCCCATGTCTCAGCGATAACTATGCTTTTCTGGCGCATGATGCCGCCTCTGGCCAGACCGCGTTGGTGGACGCACCAGAACCCGGCCCGATTCTGGCCGAACTGGACCGACGCGAGTGGTCCCTGAGCCACGTGTTGCTGACGCATCATCACTGGGATCACGTCGATGGCCTGCCTGGCATTCTGAAGAAGCATCCGGCGAAGGTGATTGGTGCAGCCGCAGATGCCCATCGCCTGCCGCCACTGGACCAACAGGTGTCGGAAGGCGACTGTTTCGAACTGGGGGGCGAACCGGTCGAGGTGCTGGACGTCTCAGGGCACACGGTAGGTCACATCGCATTTTACCTGCCCAACAGCGCAACTGTCTTCACCGCAGATAGCCTGATGGCCTTGGGCTGTGGCCGCCTGTTCGAGGGGACACCGGCGCAAATGTTGTCATCACTCAGTAAGCTGGCGGCGTTACCCGACGAAACAATCGTCTGCTCGGGCCACGAGTATACACAATCCAACGCTAAATTTGCGGTCACAGTCGATCCTGACAATGCCGAATTACATCAACGCGTGATGGATATTGCGCGCGCACGGGATGCTGGGCAACCAACAGTGCCCTCAACTCTGGCGCTGGAAAAGGCGACAAATCCGTTTCTGCGCGCTGCAGATTCTGCGATTCAAGCCCATCTGGGCATGGTTGGCGCTGATCCCGCTGCGGTTTTTGCCGAAATCAGGGCTAGAAAAGACCGATTCTGATGCCTATTTCCCCCTCTTCACGGCCACGGTCACAACAAATGTGACTGTCAAGTGAAAGAAAACCCTTGAAGCCGGGCCACGATCAACCAAACTCTAATACTATGAGGACATGGTTGGGATGGGGATCCGGCCGACAGCCCGCCCCCTTCTGACCCAAGACAGAGGAGCACCCGCGTGCCTTCATTCTCGAGCACATTAGAACAAGCCATCCACGCTGCCCTGGCGGCTGCGAATGAACGGCGACACGAGTTTGCAACGCTGGAGCATCTGCTTCTGGCGCTTCTGGAAGAACCTGACGCGATCCGCGTCATGAAAGCCTGTAGCGTCGATCTGGATGAGCTGCGCAGCACTTTGGTCGAGTTTATCGACGAAGACTTGTCGAACCTTGTCACCGATATAGACGGATCAGAGGCCGTGCCAACGGCTGCTTTCCAGCGCGTGATCCAGCGTGCCGCGATCCACGTTCAAAGCTCTGGTCGTACCGAAGTAACAGGCGCCAACGTGTTGGTGGCCATCTTCGCCGAGCGCGAAAGCAACGCAGCCTATTTCCTGCAGGAACAGGACATGACCCGTTACGACGCGGTCAACTTCATCGCGCATGGTGTCGCCAAGGACCCTGCATATGGCGAAAGCCGTACAGTTTCGGGCGCGGATCAAGCCGAGGAAGAGGTTCAGGCCAGTGCTGGTGAGGGCGAGCAGAAGGAAAGCGCACTGGCGAAATACTGCGTCGACCTGAACTCCAAATCGCGGGCTGGCGATGTGGACCCGCTGATCGGGCGCTCGGATGAGGTTGAACGCTGCATCCAGGTCCTGTGCCGTCGTCGCAAGAACAACCCGCTTCTGGTGGGCGATCCAGGTGTTGGCAAAACCGCCATTGCCGAAGGTCTGGCTCACAAGATCGTAGGCGGTGAGGCACCAGATGTGCTTTCTGAAACCACCATCTATTCGCTCGATATGGGTGCGTTGCTGGCCGGAACCCGCTATCGCGGCGATTTCGAAGAGCGCCTGAAAGCGGTTGTAACCGAGTTGGAAGATCATCCCGACGCGGTGCTGTTCATCGACGAGATTCACACTGTGATAGGTGCCGGAGCTACTTCGGGCGGCGCAATGGACGCGTCCAACCTGCTGAAACCTGCGCTTCAGGGTGGAAAGCTGCGAACCATGGGCTCGACCACTTACAAGGAGTTCCGTCAGCATTTCGAAAAAGATCGCGCGCTGAGCCGCCGCTTCCAGAAGATCGACGTGAACGAACCTTCGGTTGAGGACAGCGTCAAGATTTTGCGGGGCCTGAAACCGTATTTCGAAGAGCATCACGACATCAAATATACCGCAGATGCAATCAAGACTGCCGTTGAATTGGCGGCGCGCTATATCAACGACCGGAAACTGCCGGACAAGGCAATCGACGTGATTGACGAAGCTGGTGCTGCTCAGCATCTCGTTGCTGAAAGCAAGCGTCGCAAGACCATTGGAGTCAAAGAGATTGAGGCTGTCGTGGCCAAGATTGCGCGCATCCCGCCGAAGAATGTCACCAAGGATGATGCCGCGGTTCTGAAAGATCTCGAAGCCTCACTGAAACGCGTCGTTTTTGGACAGAATTTGGCAATTGAGGCACTGTCCAGCGCGATCAAATTGGCCCGCGCCGGTCTACGTGAGCCCGAAAAGCCAATTGGCAACTACTTGTTCGCTGGTCCGACTGGTGTGGGTAAAACCGAAGTTGCAAAACAGCTGGCCGATACACTGGGCGTAGAGCTGCTTCGCTTCGATATGTCGGAATACATGGAGAAACACGCCGTCAGCCGTTTGATTGGTGCCCCTCCAGGCTATGTCGGGTTCGATCAGGGTGGTCTGTTAACCGATGGCGTTGACCAGCATCCGCATTGCGTATTGCTGCTAGACGAGATCGAAAAGGCGCATCCGGATGTGTTCAACATCCTGCTGCAGGTCATGGATCACGGCGAGTTGACCGACCATAACGGCCGGACGGTGAATTTCCGCAACGTTGTGCTGATCATGACCTCGAACGCAGGCGCGCAGGAACAAGCCAAGGCCGCCATCGGCTTCGCACGTGATCGGCGCGAAGGCGAAGACACCGCCGCGATTGAGCGTATGTTCACGCCAGAATTCCGCAACCGTCTGGATGCCGTGATCTCCTTCGCACCGCTGCCGAAAGAGGTCATCTTGCAAGTGGTCGAGAAATTCGTGCTGCAGCTTGAAGCTCAATTGCTGGATCGCGGAGTGACCATAGACCTGACGCCGAAAGCAGCCGAGTGGTTGGCTGACAAAGGATATGACGACAAAATGGGTGCCCGCCCGCTTGGCCGCGTGATCCAAGAGCACATCAAGAAGCCTCTGGCGGAGGAACTGCTGTTTGGCAAATTGGCCAAGGGTGGCGTGGTGCGCGTGTCGGTCAAGAAAGGTGAGCTTAACCTTGAAATCCTCGGCCCCGATCAGCCGCGAATTCCGGGGGATAAGCCGCCATTGCTGACAGCTGACTAACGGCTGACTACATTTATCCACGAAGTTGAGCGCCCGATGGCCATCCGCCTTAGGGCGCTTTTTGCTGTGCCTGAGGAAGGGAAAAAGACGATCTCACGTAGCTCAGGCGACGGAATAACCTCTCTCTTGCGTTTCAATTCCATAACACATCAGCAAGGGAGAACGGTTTGAACACCAAGATCGCCATTATCTGGAGCACCGCGTTTGCAATCTCAGCCGCTGCGGTTGTTGCCACGGCTCAGCATCGGTTCCGCTATCATGACGAAATACAGACCAGACCACTGGATTTGCTTCCCGCAACCGTTGACCCGGGCAAAAGCCGATCGAAAGTAAAGATGACCAGCTCGAACATCAAACTGTCGGCTAACGGCATTCCGGATCATCTGGTGGGACAGTTTCCAAATCGCGGCAACCCACACCAGATCTCAACTCAGAACGTCAAGCTGAGCGTTCCTGCCGACCCCAAGAGCACCGGAAAGGTGACACCGCTGAGCATGGGCTGGAACTTTGGTGTTTCACTGAACGGGGTTGTTTTTGATCCGCTCGCAGCCGAGTTCTGGCATGGCGACCCAAACTCGGGCTGGTCCTACAACGCACTGGGCGGTGCGATTGCACTGGGTCTGGACGCCAATTACGCGCATGTGCAACCGAACGGCAAATATCACTACCACGGCATCCCAACCGGTCTGATCGAGCTTTTAGACTGGTCTCCTGAACGGCATTCGCCATTGATTGGATACGCCGCAGACGGGTTTCCGATTTACGCCATGACGGGGGCCATCAACGGGCGTGTGACCGAGATGACCTCATCTTACCGCTTGAAATCCGGTAACCGCCCCGGCGGGAACGGCCCCAGCGGACGATACGACGGTACGTTCAACGAGGACTACGTCTATAGACCTGGCCACGGTAGGCTGGATCAATGCAACGGCGCCTTCACGGTATCTGAAGAGTATCCCGACGGGACATATGCCTACTTTCTGACCGAAGATTACCCGGTAGTTCCGCGCTGTTTCGCAGGGACACCTGATCAAAGCTTCAAATTCGGGAGGCGTTGAAGCCCTGAGCCCCGCATCGGACAGGCTGAAGCTACCTTTCAGTCAGCTTCAGCTCGATCCGCCGGTTCTGTGCCCGCGCTTGTGGCGTATTGTCTGGGTTTACCGGCTGGAACTCTCCAAACCCGTTGGCTGCAAGTCGGTTCGGTGGGATGCCCAAAGCATCGACCATGTAACGGACGACCGAAAGAGCGCGACCCTGGCTTAGCTCCCAATTGTCGCGATAGCGTCCGGACCCGGCAAGCGGGACGTTGTCGGTGTGCCCGTCCACCCGAATGACCCAATTCAAACCCTCAGGTATTTCTGCGGCCACAGTGCGCAGGATCGCAGCAACTTTCGCCACCTCTTGCCTACCTTCCGGCGACAACACGGCCGAACCCGTGTCGAATAATACTTCGGACGAGAACACGAACCGGTCGCCTTCGATCCGCACGCCCTCCTGATTGCCCAGAACATCGCGCAGTCGACCAAAGAACTCTGACCGGTAACGTTGCAGATCTTCTGCCTGCGCCGTCAGCTCCTGGTTCTGATCCGTCAGTTCCTCGGCCTCGGCCTCAAGCCGGATCCGCTCTGCCTCTTCCAGCAATCGGCGGCGGCGCTCCTCTGAGGCGGCGCGGGCCAAAGCTGCGTTCAGGTCCTGACCGAGGGTCTGAATCTGAATCTCAGCAGCCGTATTGCGTTCTTCATAGTCATCCAACAGCGCCTGCAATGATCCCAACTGACCACGCAAGGCCGCAATCTGCTGGTTCAGCAAAGCAGCCTCGCGCTGTGCCTTGGCAGAAATCGCTTGCTCAGCCGACAGCGTCTCGCGCGCGACATCAAGAAGGGCGGCTTGTTGTTCGACCAGCGATCGCTGTTCTGCCGCGTCTGCCTGCGCCTCAGTCTGGGCATCCAACGCGGCTTCTAGCTGGGCCCTAAGCTCCTCGGTGTCCAGATCACCGAACTGACGTTCCAGTTCCGCGCGCGCGGCGCGCGCTGCGGCCAGCAGTGTCAGGGTTTCTTCGGCCTCTTTCCGCTGTGCTTCAAGCGCAAGAGTCATAGCCGTCAATTCTGCATCGGCATCCTGCAACCGATTGCGCAGATTCTCGGCTGCTGCTGCTTCGGCGAGGCGCGCAGCCTCTTCCTCAGTCAGTTGTTGTTCCAGCTCTGCGATCTGTGCGGCCCGCTCCTCGCCGGTTTGTTCCAGATCGGCAACCAGCGCTTCCAGTGCCTCACGGCGGGCGGCGGCAAGGCGTGCGGCCTCGGCCTGCGCGTCAATTTCCGCGCGACTTTGCGCCAGGGCCTGGTTCAAAGATGCGCTCTGATCTTCCAACGCAGCGATATCCTCTTGCGCCCGGGCCTGATCGGCCAACAGCGCCGCAACCTGGGCTTCAAAATCGGTGATGCGACCCTGCGCTTGGGCCAGATCTTCTTCGGCTTGTGTCAGGGTTGCGTTCAAGGCCCCCAACCGCGCTTGCAAACGGCTGTTTTCGCGTTCTTCCAGACCTAAGGCACCCGCCAGAGCAGCCACTTCGTCCGCCAGTGCGGTCAGTTCATCTTCTTGCCCAGAGATCGTTTCTCGCAGCACAAACTGTACCACCATGAAAATGGTCAGCACAAAGGTCAGAACCATCAACAGGCCCGTCATCGCATCCACGAAACCAGGCCAGACTGAGCCCTGGAACCGTTGACCAGTGCGCCGGGACAGGGCCATTGGTTACTCTCCTTCGTGGGTGCCGCGCACCGCACCGCGAGGAAGTGTCAACGCCTTGACCAGCAATTCGATATCTTTGCGGAATTCATTCATGCTTTCCTGACGACCCGCCGAAATCTCTTCGAGAATGCGCAGCAACTGCACGTCCATGGATCGCAGCCGCATCCGGCTTTCGGCGTCGATGCCTTCGCCTGCACCATGTTCGCGCATGTGATCCAGCAACGCATCCTGCCCAAGCGCCACGCGTTCCAACGCTGCGGTGATCCCCTCATTATCCGTCTGACGCTGGTTCATCTCGCCGATCACGCCGACCAGTTGACCCAGCTTGCCCGATACCTCCGCCCGGTCCTGCTCCTGCGCGGAAAACAGGTCCTGCAACGCATCCATCTGTTCGGACATCGCGTCCAGAACCGGGGCCAGTACCGCGATTTCCGCGCCACCGTCTTCGCCCGAGGCAAAGCCCACACGGGTGATCGATGACAGCCATTCCTCTAGCTCACGATAGAACCGGTTCTGCCCGTGGCCCGCGAATACCTCAAGCAAGCCGACGATCAGAGACCCGGCAAGGCCCAGCAGCGAGGACCCGAAGGCCACGCCCATGCCTTGCAACTGCGCCTCAAGCCCGGTCATCAGGCGGTTAAAGACAGTCAGGCCTTCCTCACCCTCTTGCGGGTTCAGGCTGCGGATTGTGTCGACGATGGCCGGGACCGTGGTGGCCAGACCGAAGAAGGTTCCCAACAGGCCCAGATAAATCAGGACATTGGTGATGTAGCGCGTGATTTCGCGTTCTTCTTCAACCCGTTCCGCAACCGAATCCAGAATGGACCGGGTTGAAGTCGAGCTGATCTGGGACCGCGCGCCGCGTTCGCGCAGCAGCGAGGCTAAAGGCGCCAAAAGTTGCGGTGTGCGCGCATCTTCGCGTACGACCCCACCGACAAACGCCTCGATCCAGCGGACCGATCCGATCAGCTGGGTGACTTGATAAAAACAAGCAATCACACCGATGACGAAGACCATCAGAATGAAGCCGTTCAAATATGGGTTGGCAAAGAAGACCGGCAGCACATAAGGCAGCGCCAGAAACACACCCAGCCCAGCCAGGCCGATTGCGATCAACATCATCACGATCTGACGAATGGGATGCGAGAAATGGGGTCTCGCGCCCTGATGTGCCTGCGCCATGCGCGTGGTTCCTGATTTTGCCTGCTCTGACTTGAAAATAGCGAAATTCCGCCGGTGACGCCAAGGGTTTATGCCCTAATGCTCCGCACCCGTTGCGACAACCACTCAAGATCAGGGTCATGCAGCCCGATCTCGGCCAAATGTTCCGTGGTATTGTAGAGATATTCGGTGTTCGGCCCCCGCCCGCCAATCGCGTGGGCGATGATCTGGGCCTGCTCCTCCAGCGGCATCCCTCCGCAATACTGTACATGATGCGCATCGATCACATAAGTAACGGCATTCACGACGTCGCCATTGTCCAGATGCACATCCAGCATCCGTTCGACATAGGCAGATGAGATCAACTCGCGCTCGCGCAGCTCGTGCAAAGTACGGTCTTCGTGGCCGCCCTCAACGGCCAGAGCCAACCCTTTGCAGTGCGCCTCAGCCTGTTCATCCAGTGCCAGCACAAGGCCCGGATGCTCTTCGGTTCCACGATGATGGATCGAACTCATGCAGAAGGACCGCGCGTAACCGTGCAGCGTTGCAAGCTCGCTGCGGGCGACGGGAAATCCCGGATTCCACAACAGCGATCCATACCCGAATACCCACATCGTCATTGCACTGGTCCTTGCCCGTTTGGGCCTATAAACATCAAATCCGAGGCAGGAAAAAGGCCAAAGCGGATGCGCCGACTGATACGAGTTCTCTTTTTCATCGTCACCCTATGGAGCCTGTATTGGTTTGTTGCGGGATTTGGGTTGCGCAATGCGATCACCAGCTGGTTTGATGCGCAGCAGGCGCGCGGATGGCAATCCGAATTCGCGGATGTCGAAAGCTCGGGTTTTCCCGGACATCACGTCACCCGCCTGAACAGCCCAGCACTGGCCGATCCCGCCACGGGAACCGCGTGGAGCGCGGACTGGGTCGAATTCAAAAGTCCCGCGATCTGGCCCGGTCGCCAAGTCCTGCGTTTTGCCGAAACACCTCAACGTCTGTCCTATTTTGATCAAACCGCGACCATCACTGCTGATGATCTGCAGGCCGAACTACAGCTACAACCCGGCGTGGCACTGGTGCTTGAGAAGATGGCGCTGACAGCAGGGCCCTGGCAAATCACCGATGACGCCGATGCGCTGGCGGGTGGCAATACGCTAAGCCTGATGATGGAACAGACAGACACACCCGAAGCCTATGCGGTCGCCGCGCAGATCGATGGCTTTGCACCGGGTAACGACCTACGCGCACTTATGCATTCCGCCTCATCGCTGCCCCAGCGGTTCGAGACGCTGGAACTGGATATGGTGACCGTTTTTGACAAACCGTGGGATCGAACCGCCATTGAACAGAACCGCCCCCAGCCTGTCGAGATCACGTTGAAACTGGCTGAAATCAAATGGGGTGAGCTTCGCTTGTTTGCGGCGGGGGAACTAGATGTGGATAAGCAGGGCATTCCGACCGGTGAAATCGCGATCAAGGCCGAGAACTGGCGCGATATGATCGCCATGGCCAATGCGGCAGGGGCCCTGCCGGATCAAGCCGTAGATCCGGTTACTCGTGCGCTGAACTTTCTGGCAGGGTTGGGCGGCAATCCAAATGCGCTGGATCTACAGTTGAATTTCCGCGACGGGTTCGTGGCATTGGGCCCCCTACCCTTGGGGCCAGCCCCGCGCCTGATCCTGCGTTAGCGACAATAGGCACCGCTGCGATAACGGGCCGTGTCCAGATGAAAATGATCGCGATGATACCGATCTGAATTTGGGCCCAGAACCGTGCCAAACGGTCCACACGCCCCACGCCAGACCTTCTTGAGCTGCTTTTGCGACGGGTTCTTGCGCCATCCGTTCAGCACGGTCACAACCTCTCCGTCCGCCATAACAAAGCCCGAGATATCAATGGCGCGACCTTTGCCATGCTCTGATATTCGCGCGCCTTTGCGATTGTTGCGGGTGCGACAGGCGTAGTGGGCAGCCACCTGCAACTGCACGACCGGCCCGCGTCGCTTGAAGGTCGGTTTGACGGACTTGTCGACCCATTCGTTTAGTGCAATCGCCGTGCCGCAATCCATCGTCGACGCACGGCTGAGCGTGACACCCGAGACAGAGGTGATCTGTACAGCATCCTTGACCCCGCAGGCTTTGGTCTTGCTGGTCACACGGCCCACAGCCTTGCCCTGTATCGCAATGTCCCCACAGACAGAGCCTTTGCGCAGCTTGCGTTTCTTGAACAAAATCTGCTGTTCCAAAGCCTCTGGCCGCGCATTCGGCATCAAAGAGGTATCAGGGCTGAACAGCGGCAGATCAGAAGGTCGTGCAGCAACGGCGGCGATCTGAGGCGACACAGGTCGCAGGACGGGTCGCATGTTTGTGATACTTATCGGTGCTGCCGTCCGACTGGAAACAGCCGCCAGATCGACGGTGTCTGATGGGCGCGCGATGGGGACCAACGATTGCTCGGGCGCCGACGCGTGGCCAATACCGCACCAGAGTGCGGCCACCACGATTAGAAGGCGCCCTGCAACCGGCCTCATGATCCGATCTTGCCCCGGCCAAAATCTGGTGCGTCCGTATCCTGGCCCGCATCAATAATGCCCCGCCGGATCGCCCGTGTGCGGGTGAAATAGTCGAACAGGTGCTCGCCGTCCCCGGTGCGAATGGCGCGTTGCAAGGCAAAAAGCTCCTCGGTGAACCGCCCCAGAATTTCCAGTGTCGCGTCTTTGTTAGACAAGAATACATCCCGCCACATCGTCGGGTCCGAGGCCGCGATACGCGTAAAGTCACGGAAGCCAGCAGCCGAGTATTTGATGACCTCGGTATCCGTGACCCGACGCAGATCATCTGCAACCCCGACCATCGTGTAAGCGATCAGGTGCGGCGCATGAGAGGTGACGGCAAGAACCAGATCATGGTGATCCGCGTCCATCTCATCGACATTCGAGCCCATACCCTCCCATAACGCGCGCAATCGGGAAATCGCATCCGGATCAGTGCCTTCAACCGGAACCAGTAGACACCAGCGATTGTCGAACAGCTCGGCAAAACCGGACTCGGGCCCGGAATGCTCGGTCCCTGCCAAAGGGTGCGCCGGGATGAAATGCACACCTTCGGGAATATGCGGTTGGACACTTTGGATCACATGCCGCTTGACCGAGCCCACATCCGAGACGGTCGCACCGGCCTTCAAAACTGGCGCAATCTCCTCGGCCACTGCGCCCATCGCGCCGACAGGGACGCAGAGCACCACCAGATCGGCCCCGTCAACAGCCTCGCAAGCTGTGTCACAAACAAGGTCACACAAGCCGATCTTGCGGGCCGTGTCGCGGGTTGCCTCGGACCGCGCATACCCAGTGACTTCGCCAGCCAGACCGGCGCGCTTGATGGCCCAGAACATGGACGACGCGATCAGGCCCAGCCCAATCAGCGCAACGCGGTCATAAATCTGGCTCATGCGGCGCCCTCTTTGAATGCGGTGATCGCAGCAACAACGCGGCGACAGGCCTGTTCATCGCCCACGGTGATCCGCAAAGCGTTTGGCAGGTTGTAGCCTGCAACCCGGCGCACAATCAAACCCTGCGTTTTCAGGTAGTCATCGCAGGCCTCAGCCTCGGCCCTGTCGGCAAAACGCGCAAGGATGAAGTTGGCGCAAGACGGGTCCGAGGACACACCAATCTTGGCCAGTTCCTCACTCAACCAAACACGCCACCGCGCGTTTTCTGACTGGCAGAAGGTTAGAAACTCCACATCGTCTACCGCTGCCTCTGCCGCGGCCAAAGCTGTCAGCGAGAGGTTAAAGGGCTGCCGTACCCGGTTCAGCACGTCGATGATGCTCTGGTGCGCATAGCCCCAGCCAACTCGCATCCCACCCAGCCCGTATACTTTCGAAAAGGTCCGGGTCATGATGACATTCTCATGGGCATCCACAAGTGACGCACCGCCGTCGAACCCATCCACAAACTCGGCATAGGCCCCATCCAATACAAGCAGACAGCTGTCAGGCAGACCCTGCGCCAGACGCTCCAGCGCGTCATTTGAGATCATGGTCGAGGTTGGATTGCCGGGGTTGGTGACAAACACGATCCGCGTCTGGCCCGTGACTGCAGCCAAAATGGCATCTACATCCACCTTGCGGTCCCGCTCGGCCACCATGACCGGTGTCGCCCCGGCCATGCGCGCGATGATTGGGTACATCGAGAATCCGTGCTCGGTATAGATCACCTCATCCCCCGGCCCTGCATAGGCCTGAGCGACGAATTGCAGCACCTCATCACTGCCGACACCGCATATGATCTGCGCTGGGTCCAACCCGTGCCGCGCGCCGATGGCCGTGCGTAGGCTGGCGTGATCGGTGTTGGGATAACGGTGCAAAGTGGCGGCGCTGTCACGTATCGCTTCAATCGCTTTGGGGCTTGGCCCGAACGGGTTTTCGTTCGAACTCAGCTTGATCACATGCTCCACACCGGCCACATGCGACTGTCCGCCCTGATAGAGCGCGATATCCATAATGCCGGGTTGTGGGGTGATCTTGGTCATGAGAGGCTCCGTTCAATGAGCCTCTCATACCTGTCTCAAGGGATTGAGAAAAGCAGCAATTCCCCTATGCCGCCTTGAAACGGGCCGTCGCCGGGTCAGCGTTGTAATAGGGCGCAAACTCCTCGGTCCGGCGAGACAGGTCATTGACGCTCTCTATGATGAACTGAACCGTCTCTTCGCTCATGAGGTAGGAGAAGTTCAAACGCACCCAACCCGGCTTTTTCATTTCTTCCCCGGCTGAAAGCGCTGCATGCAGTTCGTCCGATGCGGCGCGTTCGATCCCCAGCAAACGATGCGCATAAGGCCCCGCACAGGCACACCCGCCACGCGCCTGAATGCCATAGACATCGCTCAGCATCCGAGTGAACAGCTGTTGATGCACGGGTTGACCCGCGTTGTCCCGGATCAGGAACGAGAAGATCGGCAGGCGATGCGCGGCTTCGACCCCCAACAAGGTCAGATTGGGATTGTCTTTCCAACCGTCCAGCGCCATCTGATTGAATCGCTCTTCGCGACGGGCGATTTCGTCAGTGCCGACAACATCCTTGACGATAAAAGCCAGCGCTGCACGGATGTCGCCGATCACATTGGGTGTTCCGGCCTCTTCCCGCACCGACAGATCGTCGCTGTAGTCATGGCGCCAGGGCGACACAAAACGGACAGTTCCACCGCCCGGCCAACTTGGGCAGCGCCGCTGCACCGCGAGCTTGTTCACGATCAAGACACCCGACGCGCCCGGCCCGCCGGGGAACTTATGCGGAGAGACTACGATTGCATCTTTGCGGGCATCTACGGGCCCCATGTCCATCGGCAGGTAGGGCCCGCCCCCGGCATAGTCCCAAACCGCCAACGCACCATGTGCCTTGAGCAGCCGTGTAACCGGATCCGGGTCAGTGATGATGCCCGTGACATTCGAAGCCGCAGAAAAGGACCCGATCACCAGATCAGCATCGGCATATGCCCCCAACGTTTCTTCCAATACGTCCAGATCAATCCCACCGCCCTTAGCCTCGGGGATTTCGACGACCTGCGCCTTGCTTTCCCGCCAAGGCAGAATGTTCGAATGATGCTCATACGGACCAATCAAAACAACCGGCTGCGCTGCGTCCTCTACGCCCAGCAAGTTCACCAGACGATTCAACCCTGCTGTCGCGCCCGACCCGGTGAAGATCACCGCGTCGTTCTCGACAGCCCCCACGATACGGGCAATCTCGACCCGCGCTTCACTGCGCAGCCGCGTCATATATGACCCGCAGTAGGAGGCTTCGGTGTGGCTGTTCGCATAAAACGGCAACACATGCTGGGCCACAAAAGCTTCGACCTGACGCAACGCGCGACCCGAAGCTACGTAATCCGCATATACCAGCGGCACATCCCCATTCAAACCGGGGATCAGAACGTTCTCTCCGATCAATCCGTCGCGCAGATTGGAATTTTGAGTGGTGGAACAGAGTTCCGCTCGAAATCTGGACAGGGTCATGGCATTGCTCCTAGTTATGCCACTAAGATGATTGATCCAGATTGGGGAAAACCACTCTATTTTTGCGTAGTTTTCTTGATATTTGTGTCATATGATAAACTATGACACTAAAATTAGATCAAATAGACACACACATCCTTAAAGAACTGCAAAAAGACGCCACCCTGTCCCAGCGTGAGCTCGCAGACCGCGTCGGACTGTCTCAGAATGCCTGCTGGCGAAGGCTGAAGGCTCTGAACGAAAACGGGGTGCTGATCGGCTCAACCGCCCGGATCGCGCGTGAGAAACTGGGGCTTACGCTTGTAGTATTCGTCATGCTCCGCACGCGTCACCACTCGGCTGACTGGCTGCAGGCCTTCCGACGTCACGTATTGACGATCCCCGAAGTGGTAGATTTCCATCGGATTGGCGGGGATTATGACTATCAGCTCAAAGTCGTCACGCAAGATATGGCGTCTTACGACAAAGTTTATCAACGCTTGATCGAAAAGGTCGAGCTGGACAGCGTCACATCATATTTCGCCATGGAGGCCATTGCTGAAGGGCGCCCGCTTCCCCTCTGATCCAAACTTCATCTGGCCAGAAATATCTCGGGAGAGTCGCGCAGCGGCGGGGGCAGAGCCCCCCTTCAAACAAAAAAAGACCGCGCCAAGTGGCGCGGCCCTTCTGAATTCGATTTAACTGCGAAGATCAGTTCTTCGCGTAGAATTCGACGACCAGGTTCGGTTCCATCATGACCGGGTAAGGCACATCACCCAGGCCCGGTGCGCGCACGAAAGTCGCGGTCATTTTCGAGTGATCTGCGTCGATGTAGTCAGGCACATCACGCTCGGCCAGAGAAGCTGCTTCAAGAACAACAGCCAGTTGCTTCGACTTGTCACGCACTTCGATCACGTCGCCTTCTTTGACGCGGTAGCTGGGGATGTTGACCCGCTTGCCGTTCACCTTGACGTGGCCGTGGTTCACGAACTGACGTGCGGCAAACACGGTCGGCACAAATTTGGCGCGGTAAACGACCGCATCCAGACGACGCTCCAGCAGGCCGATCAGGTTTTCACCGGTGTCGCCTTTGACACGCTCAGCTTCAGCGTAAATGCGGCGGAACTGCTTCTCGGTCAGGTCGCCATAGTAGCCTTTCAGCTTCTGCTTGGCGCGCAACTGCAGACCGAAGTCCGACAGTTTGCCCTTGCGGCGCTGGCCATGCTGGCCGGGGCCGTATTCACGACGATTGACCGGGGATTTCGGACGACCCCAGATGTTTTCGCCCATCCGGCGGTCGATTTTGTACTTGGCAGACGTGCGTTTGGTCACGGCTGATCTCCTTCGTTTTAGTCGAGGCCCAGGGGCCACTGTGAAGGGCGTTGTCCTCTTGAGGTTTCCCCCATGACAGGCATCCCCTTACGGGGGCCACCAACACCAATGAAGCCGCGCTTATATCTGCAAAGAAGGAAGAGTCAACATGCTAATCCGCGGTTCGATGCATCGAACCTGCAAGGCACACACACGCGATGGATCTGTTAGACCAACCCGGGACAAATACATGCAGACAGCAAAGGAAAAAGAGTCAGGACAAACCTGGCTGAGGAAAGCTGACTACGTTCGCATCCGGTGCGGTGCGCGCCAAGGCAGGCGTGGCGTAGTGCGACAGTTCGCTGATCCAAAACAGCTGGTCCCGTGCCGGGCAGCCGTTTTCAAATACAAATGTCGGGTCAACGTCACCCTCTTGCACCACCAAATCCGCACAGAACTGTTGCGCCCCGTTCGACAGAACGACTGAGGCGCAGGTATCGCCCGTAACTTCGCGGATAATGGCAAAACGATCAACAACAGAAGACGAAGCCGCACCCATCGAGCCAACGCGTTCAATGCTTTGCTCTAAGCTTGTGGCCAAAACTGCGGCTTGCCCACGCCAGGACCAAGCCGCACCAACCACCAAGGAATCCAAAGGCGCTGCTTCAAGCTCATCAAGCTCGGTCTGCGCCCATGATATCGCTATTCGGCCCCTATGATCTGATCTCATCTGCCCGCACTCATCCCGAAACACATACTTGTTAACAGTGGCCCTTTATCAATCCGAATTCCGGCAAAAAAGAGACCAAATTCAAACATAACAAAGATTGTTGCAGAAGGGATTCAAATCCGGCTGACTAAACTCTAACCGTCTGCAAGACCTGATCACGCGTCAAGTCTTCCTTTGCACCTTTGATCATGACCTCGCCGCGCCGCAACACGACGAGCCTGTCGGCAAGGTCATAGGCAAAGTCGAAGTATTGCTCAACCAAAACAATTGCCATGGTTTCTGTGGCTCTGAGGTGCCGGATCACGTCCCCGATCTGTTGAATTATGTTTGGCTGGATACCTTCCGTCGGCTCGTCCAACAACAGCAGGCGCGGCTTTGTGATCAGGGCCCGTGCGATAGCCAGCTGCTGCTGTTGCCCCCCGGACAAATCGCCACCGCGCCGGTTTTGCATTTTCTTCAGAACCGGGAAAAGATCATAGATTTCGCCGGGGATGATATGTTCAGATGCCGGTAGGCACGAAAATCCGGTTTCCAGATTCTCGCGCACCGTAAGCAGTGGGAAAATCTCGCGCCCCTGCGGCACATAGGCGACCCCTTTCAACGCCATCCGATGCGCAGGCAAAGCGCCCACAGACTCGCCATCCAATTCTAACTTGCCTCCTGAACGTGGGTGCGTGCCTGAGATAGCTTTCATCAAGCTGGTTTTTCCAACGCCATTGGTTCCCATGACACAGGTAACTTCACCTTGCCGGGCTTCCATGGAAATCCCGTTCAGGATTTGAGAATGCCCGTAGTGCAACGTTAGATCGGTCAAATTCAACATCAGTTAGCGCCCCAGATAGACGTCGATCACGTCCTGGTTGGATGTCACATGATCAAGGCTGCCTTCAGCCAGAACCGAGCCCTCATGTAAGACAGTGACTTTGCAGTTCAGACGCCGAACAAATTCCATGTCATGTTCAACGACCACGACGGCACGGGTTTTGGCCGCATTGACCAGAATATCGGTTGTGTGTTCGCGTTCTTGCGGCGTCATGCCAGCGGCGGGTTCATCGACCAAAAGCAGACGCGGGTCCTGTGCCAGCAACATGCCAATTTCCAACCATTGCTTTTGACCATGGCTCAGCTCACCTGACTTGCGGTCGAGGTCATGGCGAAGGCCAATTTCAACCGCCAATTCTTCGACCTTCTGCAAATCGTTTGCAGCGGGGCGATACAGCAGAACACCCAACCATCCGCGTTTGTTCTTTAATGCCATAAGCAGGTTCTCCTGCACCGTCTGATCCTCGAACACAGTCGGTTTCTGGAATTTTCTGCCAACTCCCACCTGAGCAATCTTGGCCTCGCTCATCCGCAGAAGCGAGACGGATTTTTCGCCCCAGATCACACGACCTTCGTCGGGCCGAGTTTTGCCAGTCACGATATCCATGAACGTCGTTTTCCCGGCCCCGTTTGGGCCAATGACGGCACGCAACTCCGCCTCACCGATCCGGAAGGAAAGGTTGTTGATGGCGCGGAACCCGTCGAAGGTGACAGAAACGCCGCTCACCTCAAGCAAAGTGCTCATTCCGTAGCCTCCTTTTCACGCAATGCCCCATCATCGGGGCCAAGGGCCGAGCCGTGCCGGTCTGGGTGGTTTCGCTTGGCCCAAAGGTCAAACAAGCCTCCGATCCCTTGTGGGGCGAACAGCGTGACCAGCACAAAGGAAACGCCCAACAGGACCTGCCACCAATCGACCCATTTGATCGTATAGAACCCAAGAGAGATGTCTGGCGCCTGCCCACCGGTGAACCACGTGCTCAGCAGGCTGACGAAGGCGGCGCCGATAACTGCGCCGTACAAACGTCCACGCCCACCGATAGCGACCCAGACGGCCAGATAGATCGAGGCGATCGGGGCCATCTCCTCGGGGTTGATGATGCCTGCTTGTGGGTAGTAGAGCGCGCCTGCAATCCCGGCGATACAGGCGGTCAGCGTGAAGACCGTAAGTTTATAAACTTCGACAGAATACCCTAGGAACCGAACCCGCGCCTCATTGTCGCGAATGCCCCTGAGAACCGAGCCGAACTTGCCCGATACGATCCACGCGGCCGTCATATAGCCCAGCCCCAGCGCCAGTGCGGATGCCCAAAGAAACCAGATCGATACCACATCCTGAGATGCGCTAATTCCGGGTAGGTTCTGAAGGCCCGACAAGCCGTTGTTCCCGCGCAATCCACTGTCGTTCTGAAACAGGTAGAGGGCCAGCGCCAGCGTCATGGCTTGGGTCAGGATCGAGAGGTAAACGCCCGTCACCCGGCTGCGGAAGGCCAGCCAGCCGAAGATCAGCGCCAGAAGTCCGGGCACCAAAACGACCAGTATCAGTTGCAGGGTCAGGCTATGGGAAAAGGCCCAGATCAACGGGAAATCCGACGATCCGACCACGCCAAAAATCTGCGTTCCGATGGCGTCCACGACCTCGGTCGGGGTGGGAGGGATTTCAGTTTGTGACAGAGACTCGACCACGATCAGACGTGTGCGTTCGTACATCAGCCACATGCCGATCATGTAACCTCCTAGCCCGAAGAAGGCGAAATGCCCCAGTGAAAGGATACCGGTAAAGCCCCAGACCAGATCCATAGCTACGGCAATCAGGCACAGGCACAGGGTCTTGCCCAGCGTCTTGACGAAACTGGTTGATATCACGCCGATTCCGAACCCTTCGGACAGGACGGTTACGCCCAAAGTGAACAGCGACAGGATGGCCAAAAAGACAAGCACCGAGGGGTTCTTGGCGACAAAGCTGCGTTCCATGGCTCAATCCCCCGCCGCGCGGCCTTTGAGGGCAGTAATGCCCCTTGGCCGGAATTGGATGAAAATGATGATGAAGATGATCATGTAGGTCTGCGCGGCGAGGGTGTTCGACGGGTTCATCCACTCGATGCCCTTTTGCAGGAAGCCGATCATGCCTGCCCCCGCCAACGCGCCCCAGATGTTGCCGACACCGCCGACGACTACGGTCATGAAGCTTTGAACGATATAGTCGCTGCCCAGATCGGACGTGACCTTGGCGAACAGACCAATCGCAACCCCGGCAATTCCGGCGATGCCGGAACCAAGCCCAAAGGTCAGCATATTCACCCGCCCCGGATTGATCCCCATCGACCCAGCCATACGCGGGTTCTGCGTCACCGCGCGCATCTCAAGCCCCAGCCGGGTGCATTTCATGATGTACAGGAACAGCCCAAGAAAGATCATGGCCAGAACGAAGATCGCGATGCGGATGTAGCTGATCGAGACCACATCATTCAGCACCCATGCCCCGTCCAGCCATCCGGGCGCGGTGAGCGGTCGGGCCTGCGTGCCAAAGATGTTCTTGGCCAGCTGTTGCAGCGCGATTGAGATACCAAAGGTCGCCAGCAGTGTCTCCAACGGGCGGGCATAAAGCCACCGGATTACCAGCCGCTCCATCGCGACGCCCATGGCGAAGGTGACGGCAAAAGCCATCGGGATCGCCACAATGATCGACAGAGTATGATCGGGGATGAACTGCTGCACCACGTAGCCGGTGTAGGCGCCCATCATGATGAACTCGCCATGGGCCATGTTGATCACGCCCATCACGCCGAAGGTAATAGCCAGACCGATGGCAGCGAGGAAATAGATTGACGCCAATGAGATCGCGTCCAACGTCAGGTCGAGGGTCTGGTTCAGACCAACCTTCAGCTCGATCTGTTCCAGCGCCTCTTCGGCGGCGGCTGTGACTTCGAACGAGGGTTCGGCATAGGTTTCAAAGAAGACATGCGCTTCCAACGCGGTATCGATATCGGCCTCGGTGATCAAAGCTGGGACGAGGCCAGCTTCGGCCAGAGCAACGTAAGCCTGAGCACGCGTGGCATCAGAGTTCAGTTGCGCAACAGGCATGTCCCCCACGCGGCCGCCGTCGATATTGGCGGCCAGTGCGGCGCGTATGTCATCAGGCGACGTGCGCGGTGCGGCGAGGTCATTGGCGACCAACAGGTCATATGCCTCGTTCCGCGACAGGGCTTCCGATCCGGGTTCTAGAATAGTGGCGATATTCGCATCAGAAGGCAGATCGGTGCCCGCCTGTCGCTTCGTCACGACCAAAGGGTTCAGGGCCGCACGGACATCCACACCCAGATCGTCGGACATGTCTTCAATCGCAGCAACTCGCGCTGCTGTATCCTCGTCATACCCGATAGTCAGCAACCGCTCGAGGCGTTGCTTCTGCGCTTTCAGATCAGCATCGGGCTCGTCGTCAATCGAGGCGCGAAGCGGCTCCAACAGAGCGCCTTCGGGATCGCGTTGAATAGAAGCCAAAGCGGCCAGACGTTTTGCCCGGTCCGGGTCGGTCAGTTGGAACTGGACCAAAGCTGTTCCAATCATCGCGCGGATGCCGCTATTGGGTTTCAACTGTTTCAGGTCGGATTTCTCAAACGTGCCAACGACTTCTCCGGTGTCGAAATCGGTCAGTTCATACGACCGCCCCTCAGCCTTTTTCCCGGCAAAGAACAGGCCATCCGACTTGCGCATCCACACATCTTTGGCCGCCCATGTCTCAAGCATCACCTGCGCTTGCGGCAACCCGCTGCTGGCAATCGCATCAATCGCCGGTTTGATCGTCTTGCGCGAGCTTTTGGTGATGATCTCCTGATGCTCTTGCAGGATCGGTTGCAAACCGCTCTCTTGCGCATTGGCCGTTAGGCAGGCGCATAGGATTGCGAGGCCCGCAAGGAATAGTCGTAACATGTGGTGAAACCCGAGGTGTCTTTGGGGCAAGGCGGGCGATGACACCCGCCTTGCGAGAAGGTTAGTAGTTCGACAGGGTCTGAACGCAGGTCTTGGTCTCGGTGTTGTACATACCGCAACCCAGCTCTTTCCAATCCGAGATCAGAACCGCCGATTCCGGCAGGAAATCGGTCCATGCGTCACCCGGCACGACGTCGGTTTCGCTGATGATATCGAACTGACCGTCTTCCTGAATCTCACCGATCAGAACCGGCTTGGCCAGGTGGTGGTTTGGCAGCATCACGGCAGTGCCACCGGTCAGGTTCGGGAATTCCTGCCCGTACATGGCGGCGCGTACAGCGTCGACCTCAGTTGAGCCCGCCTCAGTCGCAGCGTTCACCCACATGTTGAAGCCGATGTAGTGTGCCTCCATCGGATCGTTTGTCACACGATCTTCACCCATGGCGGCTTTCCATGTTTCGACGAATTCGGCATTCACGTCAGTATCTGCCGACTGGAAGTAGTTCCACGCGGCCAGGTGACCGACCAGGTTGGTCGTATCCAGACCCGAGAGTTCTTCCTCACCGACCGAGAAGGCTACGACCGGGATGTCATCCGCCGAAACGCCCGCAGCCGCTAGTTCTTTATAGAACCCGATATTCGCGTCACCATTGATGGTCGAGATCACGCCCACTTTCTTACCGTCGGCGCCCAACGCAACAACGTCCGCGACGATCTTGGACCAATCGGAATGGCCGAAGGGGGTGTAGTTGACGAAGATATCCTCGTCCGCGATGCCTTTACCCTTCAGGTAGCTTTCCAGAATATTGTTGGTGGTACGCGGGTACACATAGTCAGTGCCCAGCAGCGCGAATTTCTCAACACCCAGCTCGCCCAGGAAGTAGTCAGTCGCAGGGATCGCCTGCTGGTTCGGGGCGGCACCTGTGTAGAAAACGTTTTTCGAGGATTCTTCGCCTTCGTATTGAACCGGGTAGAACAGAAGGCCGTTCAGCTCTTCGATCACGGGCAGAACCGATTTACGACTGACAGAGGTCCAGTTGCCAAAGATCACGTCCACCTCATGCACGGTCAGCAGCTCGCGCGCTTTTTCAGCAAATAGCGGCCAGTCCGAGGCCGGGTCGACCACAACCGCCTCAAGCTGCTTGCCCAGCAGACCGCCCTTGGCGTTTTGCCGGTCGATCAGCATCAGCATCGTGTCTTTTAGCGTAGTTTCCGAGATTGCCATCGTGCCAGACAGCGAATGCAAAACACCAACTTTGATCGTATCTTCATCCGCCAACGCAGCGGTCGCCATAGCTGCAAAAACAACCGATCCGGCAAGCGTAGATTTGAGCGATTTCATGTAATCCTCCTGGCGGGGCCGGGAGAGAGGGCTTGCACAAAGGCGCGTTTCTCTTCTACCTGATCCCCGCAACTGTTGTTGCGTTACGTGTGGCGGTTGTGTTCGAGGTCCAATTCGCGCAGCCGTCACACACCCTTGGTTTTCCCCAAGTGGGCACACTTACGGTTTCTGCATTGCAGCATCATTATCAATTCGTGGATTGATCATTTCCGCAGATCAGCCCTGCCTGACTATTTTTTAATCAGTTGGGCGGCGTGAAGCCCAAAATTTAGACACCCCTTCAGGAAACGCTTCGAATTCTGCCCCTTGGAATAGAGTCCCGGCGCTCAAAAGGGAAAACAGACGACACAGTTCTTTGCGTTGCAGGTCCGCTATTACACATCACGCTCCGATACCGCCCCCTATGACCGCCGCGCCGCCGCGCGCGCAGGGATCGGTTCGTCTCAGCACCAAACGTTTGGGCAAAACCTCGGTTCTGAATGTGTTTCGCCAATCAGGTTCATTCAAATGTCTGTTCCCCCGGACAGATGGGGATGCGCTGGATGCAGTCCTGTTGAACACCGCCGGAGGGATTACAGGCGGGGATGTGTTCAAATTTCAGGGTCACGCAACCGAGGGCACGGCGCTGACGCTTACAACACAAGCCTGCGAACGTGCCTATCAGGCTAAACCGGGACCGCCGGGCCAGATATCAAACCTGTTGAAGATCGATGCTGGCGCCCGGCTCACTTGGTTACCGCAAGAGACAATACTGTTCGGAGGCAGCGCACTCGACCGTCATCTGAATATCGATCTGACCTCGGGGGCCTCGGTTTTGATGGCAGAATCCTGGGTCTTTGGGCGCGCAGCCATGGGCGAGGTACTGACCGACATTCGCCTGCGCGATAGGATCGAAATTCGAAAGAACGGCAAACCCATCTTTCTGGATGCGATGCAGTTCAACGGCGATCTGAATGCTCATTTGGCCAGACCCAACATCGCCAACGGCGCCGGCGCAATGGCGCTGGTCGTCTTTGTTTCGTCAGCTGCCGAAGGTCAGCTGGATGCGATCCGAAAGATGCTGCCGGAAACGGTCGCGGGGGCCACGCTGGTAAAAAATGACCTGATGGTCGTCAGGATACTGGCGCCAAACAGTTTTGAGTTACGCCGCGTGCTGATCCCGATCCTGCGGCGATTGAGCGACGATACCTTACCCCGATGCTGGATGATCTGAGATGAATCTGACCCCTCGTGAAAAAGACAAGCTGCTGGTTGCCATGGCTGCCGAAATTGCCCGCAAACGGCTGGCGCGCGGCGTCAAGCTGAACCACCCCGAGGCGATTGCCCTGATCACTGACGCAGTGGTCGAAGGGGCGCGCGACGGTCGGTCCGTCGCCGATATGATGCAGGCCGGGGCCGAGGTGATCAGCCGCGCGCAATGCATGGAAGGCGTGCCCGAAACGATCCACGAAGTTCAGGTCGAGGCCACCTTTCCCGACGGCACCAAACTGGTGACAGTCCATAATCCCATCCGCTGAAAAAGGAACTCTGAAATGATCCGTATGCTCTTTCCCGCCTTCATCCTCGCTGGCCCTGCAGCGGCACATACCGACACGCATATTCACGCCCATGGCACGGACTATATCAATCTGGGCGTTGGCCTGGCTCTCATCGCTCTGGGCGCCATCGCGGTGATTGCAAAGCTGAACAAATGATCCCCGGAGAGCTGTTCCCGGCCGAGGGCGACATTACTCTGAACGCAAGCGCAACGGCGCTGACACTGATGGTGGCCAATACCGGTGACCGGCCGATTCAGGTCGGCTCGCATTATCACTTCGCCGAGACGAACCCAGCGCTTGAGTTCGACCGTGTCGCCGCGCACGGGATGCGCTTGGACATCGCCCCAGGCACCGCCGTGCGGTTCGAACCGGGTCAATCGCGCGAGGTTTCGCTGATCCCGATCGGCGGTGCGCGGGAGATCTATGGGTTTAACCAAAAAGTCATGGGATCGCTTTAATGCCCGCAACAATCAAACGCTCTGACTATGCCGCCATGTTCGGCCCCACCACCGGCGACAGGCTGCGGCTGGCTGATACCGATCTGGTCATCGAAGTCGAACGCGACCTGACCGCCGAGCGCGCCGGGGCAGCCGCCACCGGAGGGACCGGTGACAACGCGCTGCTCTACGGAGAACAGGTCAAGTTCGGCGGTGGCAAGGTGATCCGCGACGGGATGGGGCAATCTCAGGTTACGCGCGCCGCGGGGGCCGTGGATACGGTCATCACCAATGCTTTGATCGTCGACCACTCGGGCATCTACAAGGCGGATGTGGGCCTCAAAGACGGGCGCATCGAAAAGATCGGAAAGGCAGGAAACCCGGATACGCAGCCGGGCGTCGATATCATCATCGGTCCGGGGACCGAAGCCATTGCTGGCGAGGGGCGCATCCTAACAGCAGGCGGATTCGACAGCCACATCCATTTCATCTGCCCGCAACAGATTGAGGACGCGCTGCATTCTGGCCTGACCACGATGCTGGGCGGCGGCACCGGTCCGGCACATGGCACATTGGCCACGACATGTACGCCCGGCCCCTGGCACATCGGACGGATGCTGCAAGCAGCAGATGCGTTTCCCATGAACCTGGCATTTGCGGGCAAAGGCAACGCCTCTCTACCCGTCGCTCTTGAAGAACAGGTCAAAGCCGGGGCTTGTGCGCTGAAACTGCACGAGGATTGGGGAACAACCCCTGCCGCGATCGACTGCTGCCTCTCGGTCGCGGATGCGATGGACGTGCAGGTGATGATCCACACCGATACGCTCAATGAATCGGGTTTTGTCGAAAACACAGTGGCCGCCATGAAAGGTCGCACGATCCACGCTTTCCACACCGAAGGCGCAGGTGGGGGCCACGCACCAGATATTATCAAGATCTGCGGCGAGAACCACGTTCTGCCTTCATCCACCAACCCCACGCGCCCCTTCACTGTGAACACGGTCGAGGAACATCTGGATATGTTGATGGTTTGCCATCACCTCGACAAATCCATCCCTGAAGATGTGGCCTTTGCCGAAAGCCGCATCCGGCGCGAGACCATCGCCGCCGAGGATATTCTGCATGACATGGGCGCCTTCAGCATCATCGCCTCGGATAGCCAAGCCATGGGCCGGGTCGGAGAAGTTCTGATCCGCACCTGGCAAACCGCCGACAAGATGAAGAGACAACGCGGTCGTCTGCCAGAAGAAACCGGCGAGAACGACAATTTGCGGGTCCGGCGCTACATTGCCAAATACACGATCAACCCCGCCGTTGCGCATGGGTTGAGCCACGAGATCGGCAGCATTGAAGAAGGCAAACGCGCCGATCTGGTGCTATGGAACCCGGCCTTCTTTGGCGTGAAGCCCGAGATGGTATTGCTGGGCGGCACCATTGCGTGTGCGCAGATGGGGGATCCGAACGCTTCGATCCCGACACCGCAGCCAGTTTACAGCCGCCCTATGTTCGGGGCTTATGGCCGCTCGGTCGAAAACTCTGCCATCACCTTCGTCTCTCAAGCCGCTCAGGCCGACGGGATTGGCGATACGCTGGGATTGGCAAAGCAAACCGTAGCCGTTCAAAACACGCGGGAGATCAGCAAACAGGATCTTCTGCTAAACAACGCGACCCCGCATGTCGAAGTCGATCCGGAAACCTACGAGGTCCGCGCAGATGGCGAGTTGCTGATCTGCCAGCCAGCCGAAGTTCTACCTATGGCACAGCGATACTTTTTATTCTGATCAATATTTGTGCTGCAATGCAGCATATGCAACGCGGCCATGACGAAAGGCCCTCTACTCACCGAGGACGAAATGACCAAGTATGAAAACCAAGGGAGGACCAACTTAGACCAGTTTACTGGAGGTCCTGATGGCACATTCAACAACCAACCCACGCACTGGCTTTTCGATTGCTGGCTTCTTCCACTCTGTTGGCGAGGCATTTTACAACGGGATGACAGCCGTGGCCGAAGCGCGATCACGCTCGAAGCAAATCGAGTTTCTGCAATCGCTCAGCGACGAAGACCTGAAAAAGCGCGGCATCTCTCGCGACCAAATCGTGTATCACGTCTTTTCGGACTCCGTCTGGCGCTGAACACCGCAACTGCAGATGGGGCGTATCTATGACCGCCCTTTTCTGCACTGCCCACCGATACTCAGATCATCTTCACGGTGATCCCACTGATGAACTGTCGCTAACATATGACGACAGGTTCTTGCGCCGCAAAATGCTGACATGCGAAAGCGGTATGCAAGTTCTGGTGGATCTGGCACAGACTACCTCTCTGAACCATGGCGGCGCGCTGGTTCTAGACGATGGTCGCCAAGTAAAAATACAGGCTGCACCCGAAGCCCTGCTGGAGATTACAGCCCCGGACCTGGCGCGCATCGCATGGCATATTGGCAATCGCCATACACCCTGTCAGATCGAAGCCGAACGTCTGCTGATTCAGATCGATCACGTTATCCGCGACATGCTGCTGAAAATCGGCGCAACGGTGCGAGAAGTGCGAGAACCCTTCACCCCCGAAGGCGGGGCCTATGGCCATGGCAGGACACATGGCCACGCCCACTGACGCCGATATCCTGACGCTGACCCAATGGCTATCCCCGGCCTATCCAGTAGGCGGCTTTGCCTATTCGCATGGATTGGAGTCCGCTATCGACGCTGGCGCCGTTGCATCTGCGCAGGATGCCAAGGCCTGGATTTGGGATGTGCTGGAACATGGGTCTGGTTGGAACGATGCCTTGTTCCTTTTTGCGGCCTACAACGCGCAAGACGTCGACGCGTTGAATAATATCGATTCGATGGCCCGGGCCTTTTGCGCATCGTCCGAACGGGTCATGGAAACCAATTTGCTGGGCCAGGCATTCGGGCAAGTAACAGGGGATGTGTGGGTAGTAGAGCTTACCCAACTCTCCTACCCTGTCGCGGTTGGACGCGCCGCACATTTGCAGGCCCTGCCGGTCCTGCTAACAGCCAAAATGTTTCTGCAGGCCTTCGCCAGCAATCTGGTCGCCTGCGCAACGCGGCTGGTGCCTTTGGGTCAAACGGATGCGCAAAGGCTGATCCGCGACCTGACACCTCTTTGTGAACAGATCGCCCAGAATGCACATCTGGCTGGCTTAGACCAACTGACCTCAACCGCGTTTCTATCTGACATCGCGTCGATGACACATGAAACCCAATATTCAAGGATGTTTCGTACATGACACAGATGAACGGCCCTTTGCGCGTCGGGATTGGCGGCCCTGTTGGCGCTGGCAAGACCACTTTGACCGCCGCCCTATCCGAAGCGCTGCGTGATGTTTGTTCAATCGGCGTCATCACCAATGACATCTACACTCAGGAAGATGCCGAAGCGCTGATGCGCATGCAGATCTTGCCACAGGACCGGATCATCGGTGTTGAAACAGGTGGTTGTCCGCATACAGCGATCCGTGAGGACGCCTCAATCAATCTGGCGGCCGTTGCCGAAATGCGAACGCGTCATCCTGATCTCGACGTGGTTTTGATCGAAAGCGGTGGCGACAATCTTTCAGCCACGTTCAGCCCGGAGCTTGCAGACCTGACCATCTATGTCATCGACGTTGCCGCTGGAGAGGAGATTCCCCGCAAAGGTGGCCCCGCGATTACAAAGTCAGACATCCTGGTAATCAATAAAACCGACCTTGCCCCTCATGTCGGCGCGTCGCTGGACGTCATGGAGCGGGATGCCAACAGAATGCGCAACGGGCGGCCGTTCTTATTCTCATCACTTCGTCACAGGCAAGGGGTGGACGCGATAGTCGATCTTTTGATGAAGATCGGCGGATTGAGGACAACTGAATCGCAAGATATCTCGCAGCCTGCCTAAACAGGGCTGGCCAGGCTGGGCGAGCAAGAAAACGACTAGCGAAAAAGTAAACACAATTCATTTGAGTGAACGGAGGACAAACCGCCTGGGGCTGCCACTTTGGCGTGGGGAGTAATATTCAATTTAACATTTCGCCAGTTTGGCCGACGCTCAGCGTTCCGCCTTTAGCCACCTCGACATAGACACCCATATCCGTATGGCCCATCAACTTCCGAATAAGATAAGGTATCTTCAAGTCCCGCTCGGCCGTATCCGGGTTCACTTCAGTGGCTGCACACCTTTTCGTACGTGAGAGTATCTTTAACTCGACATCGCCAAATCTAAGAACTGATCCAACTGCGTTCAGCTCAGAAAACGGGGGTAAGCCATCGATCTCTATATTCGCCCGGAAGCGTGCTGGGTGGATTTCTGCGCTCAGTTGTTCGCTCAACTTTTCCACCGACGCCAGATTCAAAACGGATATCGCATTCATCATTTTAGGTGAGACGACAGACACATCTGTAAACCGATGAGGAGCAGACGAAACGAATTCTGGCGGTTCGGGATCTTTCAAATCGATCTCTGAAGACAGGAATCTTGCCGCATTCATCCGATCTTCTGGGGCTTGCATATTGAAGCTATGAGTTTTGCCGTTCGCCTTGATCTCAAGATTTTGGGTCTCAGTATCAAAATTCGTCTTAATGCCTGCCAGTGCAGCCTCATTCAACAGAACAACAAAGCGATCTTTCGGCAGTGGCTGAGGGTTCTGCGCGTCGAAACCGGAGTTGTAGCGCGCGAATCCGAACAGGCGATCACCCGGAATCCCCTCCCCTTCTCGCAGCGTCACGGTTTGCATGGGCTCGGCACTCAAGCCTTTAATTGGGTAGCGGTTCAATCTGACGATAGTGAGAGTGTTCATACGTCTGCACCTGACCAAATGAGCTATGCACGATCCCGGGTGGTCCGAGCAGTTTGACGCTATCTCTAATCCTCAAAGGTATCGAACAAATAATCTGTGAGAGCTTCACAAGCGGGTTCGCTAAACCGGTTCGCCGCACCCTGGCCGCGATTGTGAGCTGCGCCTATTTTAGTAGAATTGGCCATTTAATGCCTCACTGCTGAAAATACATGCGCACCATCGAAAACCAAAACGTTCATTTAGAATCAATGACTAAAAAGCGAAATTGACGACCTTCTTTGTTCACCTGAGGTACGAACCTCAAAAAAATCTGGACTTGAGGTGCGTACCTCAAATAGCCTCGGAAGTATGCCGCGATTCGCACATCCTCGATTGACGGCGCAAAAAGGGAGGAATGGATGACTTACACAAAACTGGCCTCTGCCAGCGCAATAGTCCTTGCCGCTACTACTCTTTCTACCAAGGCAAATGCTGAAGATCTGACGCTTTGTTGGGCTGCATGGGACCCGGCCAACGCGCTTGTTGAGCTATCAAAAGAATTCGAAGCAGAATCCGGCCATACAATGAACTTCGAGTTTGTTCCCTGGCCGAATTTCGCGGACCGGATGCTGAACGAGCTGAACTCTGGGGGTAAGCTCTGCGACCTGCTGATTGGTGACAGCCAATGGATCGGTGGTGGCGCTGAGAATGGTCACTATGTGCAGTTGAACGAGTTCTTCGATGCCGAAGGCATCAGCATGGACGATTTCGCGCCGGCCACTGTTTATGCTTACTCGACCTGGCCTAAGGGTACACCAAACTACTACGCGCTGCCCGCTATGGGCGATGCAAACGGCTGGTTCTATCGCAAGGACTGGTTTGAAAACCCCGACATCCAAGCCGCATACAAAGAGGCGACTGGTGAGGACCTGCGTGAGCCTCAGTCTCAGAAAGAGTTGCTGCAGATCGCTCAGTTCTTCCAGGGTCGTGAGATTGACGGCAAGACCGTCTATGGCGCCGCAATCTTTACCGAGCGCGGCTCGGAAGGGATCACCATGGGTGTGACCGGAGCGCTGTATCCTTGGGGCTTCAAATACGAAAACACCCCGGGCTCATACGACATGGAAGGCGCGGTAAATTCACCCGAAGCGGTTGAAGCTCTGGAGTTCTACAAGGAGTTCTACGAAACGGCGACGCCTCCGGGATATACCAACTCTTACATGGGTGAAAGCTTGGACGCCTTTAAGTCCGGTCAGGTCGCCATGGCCATGAACTGGTTTGCGTTCTTTCCAGGTCTCTATGCCGACCCCAATACGGGCGGTGACAAGATCGACTTCTTCGTGAACCCACCCCAAAATCAGGCAGGTTCGACGCTGGGCGGACAAGGTATCTCGGTTGTCAGCTACTCCGACAAACAGGACGCCGCACTTGAGTACATCAAGTGGTTCGCGCAGCCGGAAGTGCAGGCCAAATGGTGGGAGCTTGGAGGATACTCCGCACACAACTCGGTGCTGGAAGATCCTGGTTTCGTGGACAGCCAACCGTTTGCCGGTGACTTCCTGGAAGCAATGGGTGGTGTGCAGGATTTCTGGCAAGAGCCTGCCTATGCAGAGCTTCTGCTGGCAATGCAGAAACGCATCCACGACTACGTGGTTGCTGACCAAGGTACAGCTCAGGAAGCGTTGGATCTTCTGATCGAAGATTGGACGGAAGTCTTCGAAGACGAAGGCAAGCTGTAATCCGGACACAGGCCGGAGCGGGTGCAATCTCGCTCCACCTTCACCCGTGAGTCCTAAACCAACAAGAATTGGCAAAGAGATGTCTGACAGGACCGTAGATCGCGTTGCGCAGGCAACGCCCGAGCGAGTTGCGCGAAAAATCCGGGGATTATCCGACCGCGCGATCGCTTGGATATTCATCTCACCAACGATATTTCTATTGCTGGCGATCAACATCTTTCCGTTGATCTGGACCATCCAACTGAGCTTTACCAACTACAAAGCCAACCGGATCGGGCGTGAAGTCAAAGATGTCGGGCTCAGGAATTACGAGCGTATCCTGACGGACTCGGACACCTGGCTGAATATGCAGGCAACGGCGCATTTCCTGTTCTGGACGATATTTTTCCAGGTCCTGATTGGGTTCACGCTGGCATGGTTGATCAACAAGAAATTCAAGGGCAACGATCTCTGGACGACGATCATAGTGCTGCCGATGATGCTGTCCCCGGCTGTCGTCGGCAACTTCTGGAAGTTCCTGTATCAACCTCAGATCGGCCTGTTTAACTACCTCGTGTCTTGGTTTACCGGCAAGGAGCCGTCTAGCTTTGAAATGCTGGGATCTGTCACGTTGGCCCCGTGGGCGATTGTGATTGTCGACACCTGGATGTGGACACCCTTCGTGATGCTGATCTGTCTGGCGGGATTGCGCAGCATTCCCGACTATATCTACGAGGCTGCCGAGATCGACAGGGCCAGCAAGCTGCGCCAGTTCTTTACGATTACCATCCCGATGGTGCTGCCGTTCCTGATGCTCGCTGTGCTGTTTCGAGGGATCGAGAACTTCAAGATGTTCGACCTGGTGGTGCAACTAACCGGCGGTGGGCCGGGGTCTGTTACGGAGCTCACTTCGATCAACCTGAAACGCGAAGCCTTTGAAAAATGGCGTACGGGCTATGCGTCAGCCTATGCGATCATCCTTTTCGTCACCGTGTTCGGCCTTGCATCGATCTACGTCAAAGCCCTGAACAAGGTGAAACAGAGATGAGCAGTTTTTCCGTCACAGAACCTTCGAACCGGTCCAAGTGGATCGCAGGCTTCTTGGTGATCACCTATGCGCTGATCACGATGATCCCGCTGGTATGGATCTTGTTGACCGGTTTCAAGTCCCCGGCCGACGCGATCAGCTATCCGCCCAAAGTGGTGTTTGACCCAACGCTTGAAGGCTACGTAAACCTCTTCACCACGCGCACACGGCAGACGCAGGAGTTTCTGCAAGCGAACCCACCGCAGAACTGGGCCGATGAAATCGTGCGCCAATACGACATGGTGATCGTCGGGCCATCCAAGTTCGGCGAGCGCTTCATGAATTCGGTTATCATCGGATTTGGCTCGACTTTCTTGAGTATCTTCCTTGGTACGCTGGCCGCGTACGCGTTCAGCAGGTTCAAGGTCCCGCTCAAGGATGACCTTTTGTTCTTCATTCTTAGTACGAGGATGATGCCCCCGGTCGCTGTCGCCATCCCAATCTTCCTGATGTTCAGGAACCTTGGGCTGAGCGATACGCATCTGGGAATGATCTTGCTCTATACAGGGGTAAATATCTCCCTGGCGGTCTGGTTGCTAAAAGGTTTCATCGACGAAATCCCAAGAGAATACGAAGAAGCCGCCCTCATAGATGGCTACACGAGGTTTCAGGCATTTTACAAAGTGGTGCTGCCGCAGGCCGCAACAGGCATCGCGTCAACTGCCATCTTCTGCCTGATCTTCGCCTGGAATGAGTACGCGTTTGCCGTGCTGCTGACCTCTGCCAACGCGCAGACTGCACCACCGTTCATCCCGACCATTATCGGTATTGGCGGCTTGGACTGGCCTGCTGTGGCGGCAGGTGCAACAATCTTCCTGATCCCCGTCATGATTTTCACCATCCTGATGCGCAAACATTTGCTGCGCGGGATCACATTCGGAGCCGTACGCAAATGAGCGAGTTTCTGACCGGATTACTGCGGCTCCGCCGCGGCCCATGGGAGATGGTCGCAACCATCCTTATCGCACTGGGTGTCTTCATGCTGATGCAACCCTTTGTCCTTTGGGCCTTCACATACTCTTTCATCGTCACGCTGATCGGAACCGTCATGTTCATCATCGTCAGCCATTTCCCGGAGTAGAAATGGCCCAGATCGTAGTCAAAAACGTAAAGAAGATGTTCGGCGATTTCACGGCTGTCCGCGAAAGCTCGTTCACGATCGAGGATGGTGAGTTTTTCATGCTGCTGGGCCCGTCCGGTTGCGGAAAAACGACAACGCTGCGGATGATCGCAGGGTTGGAGCTTCCAACCTCGGGTGAAATCTACCTGGACGGTGAAGAAATCAGCCAGCGGCCGCCATCAGAGCGAGACATTGCCTTCGTGTTCCAGATGTTCGCGCTATATCCGCATATGAACGTGCGTAAGAATATCAGCTACCCCCTGATATCGCAGGCCATGCCGCGTGCTGCTGTCAAAGCCAAAGTCGAGGAAGTCGCCAGAATTCTGGGGATCAACGACATACTCGATAGCCCGGTAGGTGGGTTGTCAGGCGGCGACAGGCAGCGTGTGGCGCTGGGGCGCGCGATTGTTCGCGAACCCAAGGCGTTCATGATGGACGAGCCGCTGGGCGCTTTGGATGCCGAGTTTCGGGAACACATGGCCGAAGAATTACGCGCGCTTCATGATCGCATGGGGGCGACAACTGTGTACGTCACACATGATCAGCTGGAGGCCATGCAAATGGGCGACAAGATCGTTGTGATGAACAACGCCGTGATCGAACAGTTTGGTACGCCGCAGGAAATCTACGACAAACCAGCGACAATGTTCGTTGCGGACTTTATCGGGTCTCCTTCGATGAACTTCCTGCCATTTCAAGAAAAGGTCGCGCCTGGCTCGGAAATGGTTCGACTGAATGGTCATGACGAAGCCGTGCCCAAACTGATGGAAGGCGCGGAAGGTGACTTGGTTTTCGGCGTTCGCCCCGAGCATGTTTTTCTATCAGACGACAGCGCCTACCGGGCCAAGGTCCTGGCCGCAGAATATTTGGGAACCACCCAGATCGTGACGCTGCAAAGCCCGAACGGAGAGCTGAAAGCCCGGATTGATGCGCGCGAAACCGTTAATCCCGGCGAGACGGTAGGATTAGAGTTTCGCTCTCCCGCAGTAACCCTGTTTGAAAAGTCTACCGGGCGCGCGTTGAGGTCCGCTCTGAACGACGAGGTACTAAGCAATGGCTGAAGTCGTGTTGGAGAATATCTCGAAGTCATTCGGCAACCTTAAGGCGGTGGATGACATCTCAATGACGATCCCCAACGGCGCTTTTGTGGTGTTATTGGGCCCGACAGGCGCAGGAAAAACAACGACGCTGAGATTGATTTCCGGACTTGAGAAACTGGATTCAGGAACGGTGCGCGTTGCCGGGCGTGACGTTGGAATAGATACACCTGCCCAGCGCGATGTGGCGATGGTCTTCCAGCAATACTCGCTGTACCCGCATATGACGGTGCGTGAGAACCTGTCTTTCCCGCTGCGGTCGCCGATCCTAAAGACGCCAGAGGATGAGATCGTCAGGAAGGTCAACGAAGTGTCGGAAATCCTGCAGATTCCGCACAAACTGGACAACAAAGCCACCGAACTGTCTGGTGGCGAAATGCAGCGTGTGTCGATCGGACGGGCGCTGGTGCGCGATCCACAGATCTTCCTGATGGACGAACCGCTCAGCTCTTTGGACGCCAAGCTACGGGCGGATTTGCGAGTCGAGTTGAAGAGGATTCAAGCCGATCTGGGGTCAACCTTGCTCTATGTGACCCACGATCAGGTCGAAGCCATGACAATGGCGACCCATATCGGCGTTTTGGAAAACGGCCGATTGGTTCAATACGGAACACCCCGGGATATCTATGAAAACCCGGGCAGTGTTTACGTTGCCAGCCGGTTGGGTCTGCCGCGGATCAACATCCTGCCGTCTGAGTTGTTCGGAGGCGATCACAAAGGCCCGCAGATCGGCCTGCGCCCAGAAAACATCATCGAAGGCGAAGGCAGCGAGGCGCGTGTTATACGCGCCGAGCATCTGGGAGATCAAACACGGCTGCACCTGGACCTGAATGGTCACCCGGTTGTGACCCTGATTGATGTCCATCAGGACTACCCATCTGGAAAGATTATAAAAATACGCCCCCACAACCCGTTGTATTTTGACGCGTCCGGCGCGCGCGTGAATTAAGGAGCAAAAGCATGGCCCAGTTCCTCAACACAAAAGAAACCCTGGTGACAGAGGCGATAGACGGCCTTCTGGCTTCCTCTGGCGGTCAGCTTACCCGGCTGGACGGCTATCCGCATATCAAGGTTGTTTACCGGTCGGATTGGGACAAGTCGAAGGTTGCCCTGGTGTCCGGAGGAGGGTCTGGTCACGAACCCGCCCATGCAGGTTTCGTTGGCGCTGGTATGTTGACGGCAGCGGTTTGCGGTGAAGTGTTTGCATCCCCGTCAGTCGAGGCGGTTTTGGCGGGTATTCTTGCGGTCACGGGTGAGGCTGGGTGCTTGCTGATCGTCAAGAACTACACCGGTGACCGGCTGAACTTTGGGCTGGCCGCGGAACGCGCACGAGCTTTGGGCCGCAAGGTCGAGATGGTCGTCGTCGATGATGACATCGCCCTGCCCGACCTGCCGCAACCACGTGGCGTGGCGGGTACGTTGTTCGTTCACAAAATAGCCGGGGCGCTTGCCGAAAGCGGTGCCAATTTGGACACAGTCAGCGCCGCAGCGAGACGGACCATTACAAAGGTTGTCAGCATCGGTATGAGCTTGGACACCTGTACCGTTCCGGGATCTCCAAAAGAAGACCGGATCGCACCTGGCAAAGCAGAGCTCGGCTTGGGCATCCACGGCGAGCCCGGTGTACAGCAAGTCGAATTCTCAGATGCTGTATCGGCTATGTCCACAGTGGTTGAGAAGTTAAAGCAAAGGTTGGGTGCTGGGGATTGTGTGGCGTTGGTCAACAACCTAGGTTCTACAACTCCGCTGGAAATGGCTGTCCTCACGCATGCGTTGTCCGAAACTGGTATAGCCCACCATATCATTGGCCCGGCACCCATGATGACATCGCTGGATATGCACGGGTTTTCGGTTTCCATTCTGCCCGTGGATCAGGACGATTTGTCAGCCCTCGAAGCACCCGTTGATCTGGCCGCATGGCCCGGGGTCAATTCCATCAACCCGATAACAGTAGCACCATTGCCTGATGGCCTGACCCCGATCGATCCAATCCCTTCGAACAATCCCGCAACAAAGGAAACGATCACCCGGTTGTCTGAGCTGCTCATCAACGCAGAAAAGAACCTGAACGAGCTGGACGCAAAATCCGGAGATGGCGATACAGGAAGCACACTGGCCACTGCCGCAAGAGCGTTGCAAGGTAGCCTTGACCGCATGCCGCTTGCTGATCTGACGCAACTGTTTCCAGCGTTGGGCAATGAGTTAAGCCAGACAATGGGTGGGTCATCCGGTGTGATCCTTGCGATCTTTTTCAACGCAGCCGGGGATGCCTGTGCGAGCGGGGCTTCGGTACCGAAGTCTCTGGTCGAAGGTCTGAATCGCGTCAGCCAGGTTGGGGGCGCCAAGGTCGGTGACCGGACAATGATTGACGCCTTGGCCCCTGCCCTTGCCGCACTGCCATCTGGTCTGACGCATGCGGCCGAGGCTGCCCGAGAAGGCGCGAACAACACCGCAAATATTCGTCGTGCGAAGGCGGGCCGGGCGGCCTATGTTCCCGAAGAAAACCTAGTTGGACATAACGATCCCGGCGCTGAGGCTGTTGCTTTGTTGTTTGAAGGCTTAGCGCGGGAGATTGAGGGCTGAGGAACACGTGGAAGATCAAAAACAAAAACTAGAATTGGTGAAGAAGCCAACTGTCAATGACCTCGCGCGCGTCGCGGGTGTCAGTCTGGCGACTGTTGACCGGGTCTTGAACAGACGCCCCGGCGTGCGGGCCGTAACTGTACAGAAAGTACAAAAGGCAATTGATGAGCTGGGGTATGTGCGCGACACCGCTGCGGCCAACCTTGCGCGAAACCGTGTTTACAGTTTCCTCTTTGTTCTGCCGGACACGGACAACGAGTTTGTGGAGGCGATCAGCAGTCAGATCGCAGAACAATCCCGCGACCAATTTATCGAGCGGACTCGCATTGAAATAAAGAAGGTCGCCCCGTTTGAGCCGCAAGATATCGTCAACATTCTGGATGCTGTCGACAGTTTGGATGTAGACGGAGTCGCCGTTTTCGGGCCCGAGACGCCTTCTGTTCGGGATGCTGTTAAAAGGCTCAGGGATAAAGGCGTTCCGGTGGTCGCCTTGGTGTCTGACTTGCCGAGTTCCGAGCGAGACCATTTCGTGGGAATCGATAACGTTTCGGCAGGACGAACCGCCGCTCAGTTGATGGGGCGGCTTGTCCATCGCGACGGCAAGGTCTTAGTTCTTACAGGCTCTCGTTTGGCGCGTGACCACCTGGAACGTCGCCAAGGCTTTGACCTTGTTGTGGCTGAGGAATTTCCGCACCTCCAAGTCGTAGCGTCCGTCGAAGGCCGGGATGACCCGGATCTGATTTACAAGATGATGCCCGAAATCTTTGAAACCTATCCGGATCTGGTCGGAATATACTCGTCAGCGGCGGGCAATGCGGGCCTGATACAATTTCTTTCAGAGAACAGGTTCAGCAAGGATCTAGTGATAATAGCGCATGAGCTTACGCCGCTCAGTCGTGAGGCGCTTAGGCTTGGCACATTTGACGCCTTAATCTCGCAAGACACCGGGCATATTGTTCGTTCAGCCGTCCGTCTATTGCGCGCAACTTCGGATAAGGTTCCATTCAACAAAGCGCAGGAACGTATCCGTATCGACATCTATCTGAAGGAAAATTTACCGCCGTAGAGGCTTAGGTTTTGGGGAGGAAATTTTATGAAGACGATCAAAGGTCCAGCTTTGTTTCTTGCGCAATTTGCGGGGGACGAAGCACCGTTCAATTCGTGGGACGCGATCACCAAATGGGCGGCTGATTGTGGATACAAGGGCGTTCAAGTTCCCAGTTGGGACGGACGGTTGTTCGACCTCGAGCAGGCCGCGTCCAGCGCGGGTTACTGCGATGACTTCAAAGGAAAAGCCCAAGAAAATGGTGTCGAAGTCACCGAACTTTCAACGCACCTTCAGGGCCAGCTTGTGGCCGTTCACCCGGCCTATGACAGTGCGTTTGATGGTTTCGCCGCCGAAAGCGTTCGTGGCAACCCGAAAGCCCGGCAAGAATGGGCCGTGGATCAGGTCAAAAAGGCACTGTCAGCGTCAAAGAACCTGGGCATTTCGGCGCACGCGACATTCTCAGGCGCGTTGGCATGGCCCTATGTTTACCCCTGGCCGCAGCGTCCTGCGGGCTTAATTGAAACGGCATTTGATGAGCTGGCGCGCCGTTGGGTGCCGATCCTTGATCACGCCGAAGACTGCGGCGTTGATGTCTGCTACGAAATCCACCCCGGAGAAGACCTCCACGATGGTGTGACGTACGAGATGTTTCTGGAACGGACGGGAAATCACCCACGGGCCTGCATGCTATACGACCCGTCGCACTACGTGCTGCAATGCCTCGACTATCTGGACAATATCGATATCTACAAAGACCGGATTCGGATGTTCCATGTGAAAGATGCCGAGTTTAACCCGACCGGGCGGCAGGGTGTCTATTCCGGGTATCAAAGCTGGGTCGATCGGGCCGGGCGGTTCCGTTCACTGGGCGATGGTCAGGTGGATTTCGGGGCTGTGTTTTCAAAAATGGCCGCGAATGACTTTGATGGCTGGGCTGTGGTCGAATGGGAATGCTGTCTCAAACACCCCGAGGATGGTGCGCGTGAAGGCGCTCAGTTCGTGTCAGATCACATCATCCGTGTGACCGAAAAAGCCTTTGATGATTTCGCTGATGGTGGCGCAGACGAAGCCGCCAATCGTAAAATGCTGGGGATTGAGTGATGGTCACAGGACGCAGTGAAGAAACCTCAGGACGCATTCGCCTTGGCATGGTTGGCGGCGGAAACGACGCCTTCATAGGCGGCGTTCATCGCATAGCCGCGCGATTGGACGACAAGTTCGAGCTAGTTGCCGGTGCGTTGTCTTCGACGCCCGAAAAATCCATTGAAAGTGGTCAGGCACTGGGCCTCGAACGGGTCTATGAAGACTTCAAACAAATGGCGATAAGGGAAGCCCGGCTGAAATCTGGGATCGAGGCGGTCTCAATCGTCACGCCAAATCACGTCCATTATGCAGCCGCGCGTGAGTTCCTGAAACGCGGTATTCATGTCATTTGTGACAAGCCACTCACCTCGACTCTTGCCGATGCAAAAAAGCTGGTCAAAGCAGCGGAAAGCGCGAATGCCTTATTCATCTTGACCCACAATTACACGGGCTATCCAATGGTTCGGCAGGCGCGTGAAATGGTTACCAACGGCGATATTGGCAAGATCCGCGTGGTTCAGGTTGAATACCCGCAGGACTGGCTGACCGAGCAGCAGGATTTCAAACAGGCTGAGTGGCGAACCGATCCCGAACGCTCGGGCGCGGGTGGATCAACCGGTGACATAGGAACCCATGCCTACAACCTCGCTTGCTTTGTAACCGGGCTGACAGCGGAAAGCCTTGCGGCGGACTTGCAGGCCTTTGTGCCGGGGCGCAAAGTCGATGACAACGCCCATGTTCTGCTTCGTTTCCAAGGCGGCGCGCGGGGTATGCTGTGGTCGTCTCAGGTGGCTCCCGGCAATGAAAACGCACTTCGGTTGCGGGTCTACGGCGAAAAAGGTGGGCTGGAGTGGTCTCAGGAAGATCCCAATTACCTTTGGTTCACGCCATACAACGAACCCAAGCGCCTGATCACCCGACATGGAGCTGGAACTGGGGATGCCGCCAATCGATTGAGCAGAGTCCCTCCGGGCCATCCCGAGGGATATCTTGAAGGTTTCGCCAATATCTATGGAGAGGCTGCTGAGGCGATCCAAGCTTTCCGAAATGGGATTTCACCTGACGCATCCGTTGCTTATCCAACGGTCCATGACGGGCTCAATGGTGTTAAGTTTGTAGCCGCATGTGTGCAAAGCTCTTCAAGGAATGCGGCTTGGGTCAGCTTAACTTGAAATCTGGCGTTGGGCATGGGGCAAACATCTCAGAAGGCACCGTGGGTAGGCGCACCTGACGTTTCGCATCGATCCGCGCCAGTCCCTGCTCGACAAGCACCTCAACCTGCCGCAGCCCCGTGACAGTTTCCTCGGGTTCGTGTCGCTTGTCTCAAATCGTGGATCCTCCGTTCTCCTGAACATAGCCGTCATTGATCCAGCGTGCAGAGAAGAGCGGGAGAGAGTCAGAACAGCCCATCATACTCTGGACAAAAATGCGGCTCGGATAGATTCCTTCATAGCGTCTAGAGGCCCATACTCCTTTGCTCTACTTGGTGCCATCACTAGCTTGGAGGTAGGCGTAGCCTTAAAGCCCAACCCCTCGTTGACCACCACCAGTCCAGGGTGAAGCGACGACCGGCCCAGCAATCCAACCGCGATCCCTGCCTCTACCGCTGCAATCACGCCGGACACGCTTTGGCTTGAATAGACGATACGGTAGGGCTTTCTAAGGGCTTGTAACGAACCGATTGCTGCGTCGCGCCACCAACACGCTTCATCGAAAAGGGCCACTGGTAGGACTTCTTCGACTGAAAAATCCCGATGTGCCGAAGACACCCAACAAGTCGGGTCTTCATAGAGGAGTTCCTCATGGTCAGATGGAGTTTCGACCTCATAAACCGCAAGGTCCAACAGCTGATTGTCCAGCGCATCAGGGAAATTTGCGCTCAAAGCGCAGGTGACCTCCAGTTCGACTTTAGGATGATGACTGGTAAACGCCGCAATAATCTCCGCGAGTTTGGCGCGCCCGTGATCGTCGGGTATGCCCAAGCGTAGTTTTCCGCTCACAGAATTGTGGGAAATCTCCCTCTGTACCGCGTCAAGGCGGGCCGTCACGTCTTTCGCAACAAACAGCAACGCCTGCCCGGCATCGCTCAACACAACCCCGCGACCATGCCGATCAAAAACAGAGCGGCCCAGAATGGATTCCAGGCGTTTTATCTGAAGGCTCGTTGCAGATTGGGACCGGTGGATACGAGCTGCGCCATCCGTGACGCTTCCCGCCTCAGCCACAGCAACGAAAGTTCGCAGAAGATCGCTATCCAGATTTTCCATCAGTTTTTCCAATATCTGAAATTGAAACTATTCGTTTTAAAGATGGCTCTTGCCACTCTAACTTTCAAGTTCAAAGGAGTAGGCAATGTCCGATCAAACCGCTGCCCATCAACCATCTACCCGCAAACACCTAGTGTGGGGCGTTTCTCTGGTGCTGTTGTCGGGTGTCTGTCTTATTTGGCCGGAACACTCGGCAAACACTGCAAAGTTCGTCGTCTTGGGCTTGATTGTCGTCGCTCCAATCGTGATTCCGGGCATCTTCCTCGCGGCCTGGATCATTGCCAGCAGCGCGGACACTCATATTGCTGCTGCCTTTGAGGGCAGGACAATGCGAACGGTGTTGGCCGCGTCGCTGATCGGAGCCGTTACGCCCGTTTGCGGTGTTACCGTGTTGCCGTTAATGGCTGGGTTGCTGGCTGCGGGTGTGCCACTTGCACCGATCATGGCATTCTGGCTGTCCTCTCCGATAACGGACCCGGCGATGCTCGCGACCACCGCCGCAACATTGGGTCTAAGCTTTGCGATTGGCAAAACTCTTGCAGCTTTCGGATTGGGTGTATTCGGGGGCGCGATTACCGGGCTATTTTCCAGGGCACCTTGGGCAATGAATGCGCTTCGCGGCAATGATCTCGCACGCCAACTGAGTGCTGCGCGATGCGGCGAAGGTCAGCCCTTTGATCCCTGGGTATGGCGGTCTGAGGCGAGACGACGTTCCTTCGGCAAACAATTCTGGGCGACCAGTCGGCTTATACTTATTTGCCTGATACCGGCGTTTGCAGCCGAGTACGCCCTAAACACGGCACTGACGCCTGGATCGCTGGCTGTATATGTCGGGGAAGACAAATGGTGGGCCATACCCGCCGCTGTCTTCATTGGTGCCCCAGCCTATATCGACGGGTACGCGGCACTCCCACTTACGCGAGGGTTGATCGACAATGGCATGTCCAAAGGCGCGGCGATGGCATTCCTTGTATCGGGCGGCGTAGTCAGCATCTGGGGTGCAATGGCCATCGTACCAGTGCTCAAACTGAAGCCATTCATGCTATATCTGTTGCTTGCTGTACTTGGGTCGATTGGAGCGGGGTATGTCTTTGGGTGGATCGTTTAAGAACCAACCCAAACTGAAAGCAAGCGGTCAACAAATGGCAATTCTGCCCACCAACACGGAAATCTCTAAACTCGAGTTGAACGTCCGGTGTGGGTCGTCCTTATCGCAGTTAACCACCTCTATATGTAGGTAACTGCCTGCTCCCAAAGGTCGCGAGAGACACGAGACCGCCCAAATCAGCATGTTAAAAAACACCTACAACCTCAAACCCTACCGCCAAGATGGCCGATCTCGCAGGGCCCAATTACTCAAGATGATGTGATTGCAGACTTCTATCAGATGGGTCGCATACAGCGATAATGTGACGATTTGATTACCGTGTTCAAAAACGGAGGTGGTGCGCATCTCGATCTAACCACTAGCTATTTCATTCTCTCATCCTGGCAAGCCGCTTGAACAGGTCACGACATGCGCATTGAACGTGGAACAACGCTTTCGATTTCAATTTTTCTACAATTGGGATTTCTCAGGGCTGCAGCAGACGATCCGATATCGGACATTGCCTGAGATAACGTGTATGGCCGCTCTGTCCGCTTGCTGCTCGAAACCTTCGAGAGAGACCGAAACGTCCAGGTGAGCTCTGGCATCGGGATGGAGTCGAAGTGAGCATTCCAGTCGCGAGTATAGGCTTTTGAGGGCAGTCGAATAGCATGGCCTCGTGCCGGACAAATTTTTTAATCGAAGCGGGAATAGCGGGCGACAGAACGGCTGTAACACCGCCTGGTAAAGCGCCTTGGTTTTGTTGCCAATCGGATCATACCGGACAAAGTGCGCTCGCCGCCGCTCAGCCTCAACGATCCAAAATCACCTCCACAAGGCCTTTGACGCCTGGAATGTCGCCACTTAAGCCGCTTTAAATCCCAGCATCAGCACTTCTTTGTGGACTGGGCGTTAACGTGAAAACACTCATAAGCGGGGAACGGTACCGACGCGCGTCAGGCGGGAGTTACGCAACTGAGCCTCTGGGAGACGAGGTTTAAGGCTCCACGGTTATGCCAGAAAAAACAGTCGCGCTGAAAAGCCTTGTAAATTAGAATAAACCCTATCCAGCCAGCAAATTTAGGCTGGCAGGTGTCACGTTTCTACATCTCATTCAGGGTTTTTGGTATCTTGTAGCACCTCAACCCAAATTATTGTTGGAGGTTGAAATGAACGTCGTTTCTGGATGTCCTGTTGCTGCCAAGCACAACCAGCGGGTCGATTTTGTCTCTGACGATCCGCTGGAAAACATAAATGCAGGCAATTTTTCGACAGCCATAAAGCTATATATCGAACGCCACGAAGAGGGTCTTGCGACTGCGGAAGATTATGCCCTCGGCGCGCATGCTTTCCGCAATGTGGGAGACTTCCCCTCGGCAGCGGATTGGTTCGAGAAGGCCGCTCAGAAAGACCCAAGCCATAAGTTTGCGGTATTCTGGACCCAGCAGATCGACAAGAACCGAGTGGATGGGCAAAACGGCGCGGGTATCCTTCGACCCAACGAACTGACGGAAGAATATCTAAAGACCGATCCGGCCAAGGCGTATGAGGGCCACAAAGATGCGTGGGTTTTGTGTACAGATTTCAAACGGCCAGGAGATCATATCCCCGAAAAATCGCTGCTGGACAGGGCGCGAAACTTCAAGGATTCTCTGGTTTCTCTGGCGCTAGGTCCCGTTGGTGCCTGGGCGAATTCCGGCGCGACGCCTGGCAATGCGGGCCGTTGGACGCAGCGCAAGCTTGGCATTCTGCGGCTCGCGGCTTTGGGCGATGCGCGTACGCAGATGGAAAAGGGCGAACGCGACCCTGACGAAGAGCGCGGTGACATCGTCGGTCAGCTGCCCAAGGGCGACATACCAAAATGGGCGGATTCTGGCTTTTCCCCTGATGGCGCGTATCTTGATACACAATTTGGGCCAGGCGAAGGCCGTGTGGGCCAAGAATTTGTCGATCACGGCCTTCAAAAAGGCTATCGCCCGCAAGACCAGTCCCAAAATCCAAAACTGCCGAACGAAGCGGATGTTGCGAAAGTCTTTGGCTATCGCAATGGCCAAACCATAGAAGCGAAAACAGCCAGTTTTCATGCCGCCGCCCACCTGCAGCAGCTGGTCCATGACGTGGCACAAACCGCGCCGGACAATGCGTTAAAACACGCGATTCCCATCGACCCCGACAGTGAATGGGCCGCGCTTGGTGTGAAATATGATTGGAGTCGGTCCGATGCGCCGCATGCCTTGCGCGAAGATGGCGAAGGCATGCATGGCACCACTGTCTGGTGGGACATGAGCCACATCTACGGCAGCGATATCGAAACGCTGGCAGAGGTGCGCTCTTACCCGGACGGCACGCCAGTGCCAGGCGGCAAGCTCTATCTGGAAGACACCGAGGAAGACGGCACAGGCGGATTTCTTCCGCTGAAAGACGTGTCTGTTAGTGAAGATGGCCCGCTGCAAAAGCAGATTGTTACCGGCTTTGGGCGCAATATGACGGCCCCATTGGAAGCAGAACACACGCTCTACGCGCGCCACCACAATTGGGTCGCGGAGGTTCTGAAGGAGCGGTATCCGGACTGGTCCGATAATCAGATTTTCCAGATCGCGCGGCGCGTAATCACAATGACCTATGTGAAAATCCATACTGGTACCTGGACGCACACGCTGTTTGCCAACGAAGCCGTGGTCAACGGGTTGAACGCCAATCTGTTCGGGCGCGCGGAACGCAAGCTGCCGCATTTCGACAAAAAGATCTACCGGCCTGAACAAGGCACGGATCCTGTGGCCCACGGCATTGCCGCCGGAAAGGTCGAAAAGAACAAGCCCGAGATCAAAGGAAACTTTTTCAGCAAGGCCTACCGTTTTGGTCATCAAATCTGGGTCGATCAACTGAAATGCCCGCCCATCGGAGAGACCGCCAAAGATGGCACGCGCGAAGTGAACATGATGAACTTACGCGAGCTTGATGGCCACCAATTCCTCAAGGATGAGGGCTTGGGCGCTGTCTACTATTACATGATGAATACCCGTCTTGGCGCGCCCGTTGCGGGCAATACGGCCGATTTCTTCCGGAACATGGCGACCGAAGAAGGTGTTATGAACATGTTGGAGCAGGAAATCCGCAAGGACCGCGAGCGTGGCACGCCCTTCTGGACAGATTATCAACGGGCCCACAATATTCCGCCAAGCGAGAAGTGGGAACACCTGTTCCTTGATCCATCAAGCGAGGCATCCAAAGCAACGATTGCAAAGCTCCAAGAACTCTACCCCGAAGGTATTGAAACACTGGATGCGATCATCGGGCTGACCTTGAATGAGCATCGGCCCGAGGGTCTGGCCATCACCAACGAAGGTTTTCAGACCTTTGTGCAGGAAGCCACCAGCCGCATCCGCAAAAACCCCTACCTCACCGAGAAATGGCGCCCGGACGAAGTTGGGTGGACGGCCATCAATCTGGTAGAGGCCGTTGATAAGGAAAAAATGCTATACCTGCATTGCCCGGAACTGCGCGATTGGCTGGAGACCAGAAAGACGGTCAACACCTACGAATATGTAGGCACTTCGGCAGCCGAGGCCCCGGACGAACATCCGCTGGAATCCAATGGTATCATCACCTGGGGCGATCAGCATATTCGTGACATGGGTCTTGGTGATCCGTGGAAGGACGCACATTTCAAAAACAACGTGCCCAACCGACTGATCCGCTTGGCACATGGGGACTCGGTTTATATCGTCGACATAACGGATGGTGTCGTGTTTGCCGATTTGGAAGGTAAAGGCCGTGTCTTTGCCCGCGATATGCTGACCAAAGATCCCGATGACGTCACCCGCGCCGATTTGATTGCCGCGGCCAACGCCATTCTGGACGAGAAAAATTACCCTTGGCCCGGCTACCAATCGCCTGATCATCCCGGCTTTGCGAGCGAGTGGGTTCTAACGCAGAAAGAAGTGAACCAGCTCAGAGGTTATCGCAAGGACGAGAAACGCGAAGGCGTACAGCTCAAGTTGACGGATATGGAAAAGCATATCCTTCCCTTCAATCTGGGTAATGACATTTCGCGTGCTGGGCTGCCGGAAAACCTGAAAGGCTGGCAAACGTTTGAAACAAGCGGATCTCGGGCCATGTTTCTGACCCTTGGGTCGACCTTCAAATTTGGTGGATTAAAAAACCTCCTACTTGGTCGCGGCATTCCGCTGAAAGAGATGGCGAAACGCCGACCAGGCAAACGCACGACGGTCTATGATGAAAACGGCATGATCGATGAAGATTTGCTGGCGGACTATATGGGGACACTGACTGACATGGCTGCAAAGCATGGCGATGGTCTGATCCCGGAACAAGAGTTCATGGCGCTCTTAGAAGAGAAGAACGCTTTGGATGATCTCACCACCAAGCAATGGGAGTCATTCTTCCGCATGCTCACCCGCGCGGGCCAGCCAGCGGGCATACGTCCGTCGGACTTTGAAGGTCTTTACCGCAATACGCTGCTGCCGGAAATGTTTGAGCGGTTCGCCTCACTTTAGGTGTTTGGTCCTGCGGTGAAACGCTGCATCTGGCCGCTCCAAATCTTCGCAACTGGGTAGCGAAACTGTCATTCGAACGTCTCGGAGCCGTCCGGTTCAACGTGATCAGCCTTGTTCATTTTCTGGCGAAAGGCCGCCAATTCCTGGTACATGCGCCGCCGCGCCCGGCTTTGATTCCCAAGTGGGCGGTGTTCAGGCAGCGAATGCCAGGGATTGATCCGCAGGTTCCGCGCAAAGGACATTTGGGCGGGCGTGTCGAAATCCTGCTGAGGGATATGGATGTGTGCGACCGGTATCCAGGGCGATTTATCTTCGGGCCACAGCACCGAGGCGTCCTCGATGGGCATCAGATGCGGATCGGTCTGGATCTGAACCAGCATCTCGAACTCGACTGGACCCGCGCGTAGCGCGCGTGCCATGTTGTCTCGTAGGTAGTTCGGGGGCACGCGTCCGAAGGGGACGCCGGGAATATTCATCGGAACATCGGTGAGCGGCCTGTAGGAGTAGAGCATGGCCTGCCCTTCACCCAGCAGATACGGCACACAGCTAAAATAGCGTTGGCCCAACGGATTGTACTGTGTTTCGTTCCACAGCCCCTGCATGAGAAAGTCGATCAGATGCGTGTCCTTGGGGTTCAGAAAATACCAGATCGGTTCGTCGATGGTGCTCCAATACTGCAGTTTGGCGTTCTCGCGTACGTCTGGTGTGACAAATGTTGGCGTGACGACAGCGGGCCAGTCCTGCGTGAATTTCTCTTCTTCCATCAGCTTAGGGCCGGGCACGTCCATCAGTTTGACTGACATGGACCCAAACCCGACATCGCGGATATCTTCGGGCACGTCGGGGCCGGGCCCGGCGAAACGAATATAGGCGGGATAGCTTCGTTCATCTGCGAACACGCCTTTGCGCAGGTGCTCGGGCAAATCGGACTTCACAGTAAAGGTCGCGCGCACCAGCCCATGGGTTTTTGTATTCCCGCCGCGTTCGTAGGCGCCGGGTTGAAAATGCAGGTTCATCTGCTCGCGCATCTCATCGATGATCGTCTGCAGGGCCTCTTCTTCCCAGTCGAATATCTTCTCCTCAGCCAGACCAAGCCCGAGGTTTGGACGCTTGCGGTTCTTGAAGCGCTGAAGGAACCGGGCCGCGGGGTCGCGTATGAGGCGATTTAGCTGCGGGCGGAAAAACGGTTCGAGCCTGCGTTCGAAGTTCAGCCCGATCTGAAGCAGAGAATGCAAAAACCGGCGAATAACAAGAAGGATGGCACGCATGAGTATCTCCTAGTCCTTCTGCTCGGCCAGAAAGCGTAACGCGCGCATGCCGGGCAGGAAGAAATAGCCGCCGCCCTTGACGGTCACGAATTGGGGCAGACCTTCGAGCCGCTTTGCAATGCCGGTCGCGTTCTGGATACTGAAACTGTCTGAGGGCACGCCACCGACGGGTTCGCGGCTGCCGACGAGCGGATCCGCTTCACCATGCAGACCATCGAAGGTTGGGGAGGCCATCCATGCGTTCTGGACGAATTCGAACTGACGCGTGATGTCGGCGCAAAGGCAGATGAAATGCAGCCCCCTTGCTTCTTGGGTGTCAGGCATGCCCGACAGCGCTTGTTCGGGAGACAGCGGCGGGCCATAAGCACGTCCGCGACGGGCAAGACGGTGAAACCGTGTCGAGGCGACGAGATCGTGCCGGCCCGGCAGGCCATCACGTCTCCGCCGGAACCCGAGAGTGCTGGTAAGCCAGGCCCATCGGCTATCAACACCAGGTGGCTGGTCACCGGTTCGCGGGTTGGCCCGCCGGATATGAGCGCCGACCGGGCAGACGACGCCATCGACGTCATCCTCATAGGTGAAATCGTTCCCCTTTCGCCCGCCGTCAATCTCGCGCCGCCCCCTAATCAAGGGCGTGCCGTCCCGCGCGCGGCCCACCATTGCGGTCGCCAACGCCTCGCGCCACGCCGCGTCCCCGTTTGCCGCCGTATCCAGATACTGCCAGAACCCCGCCACATCCTGCTCAAGCTGGCGCAGGACCAGATAGCTGCCGTTACGTCCGAAGTCGTGATGCCCCTCGCCACCAATGATCTGTGGGGCAGGTGAGACTTCCTTGTATTCATTGACATGGCCCAAAACGATCTCGCCGGGTGCTATAAGGTTGGCGTATTTCTCACGGCCATGTTTTGGCGGCGGGCTTTGTTGTTCCCAATCCACTTTTGGCTCGCTGATACCGTCTGCAAAACCGAAAGGTTCAATACTGTCATTTAGGCGTGTCGGCAGTGCGTGGGCGATGTCGAAGGCATCTTTGAAAACGCCTTTCAGCAAATTCGATTTCAAGGAATCGAGTCCGCCCTCGCGCGCATAGAGCATCAACAGAACGTGGACCTCACTACCATCCCAGACCCAGTTTTCCGGAGCATTCCCGCCGGTGTCGCCAAGCCGCCGAGTACGGCTTTCCTCGCCTGCCATCCCCGCTAGGAACGGCTGCGAAAATTGCGAGAGAACCTCACCCGGTAGACCAAGGGCCTGCAATCCGCTGGCTGTGAACGCGACCTGCAGCGCAGCCTCCGGGGGGGTGTCCAACCACTCGGCTGAGGTAATCGGCGCGGCAGTCAACCAATCCCGCGCGGCCTGCGCATCTGAGATGGTTAGCAATAGGAACTCGGCCTCTGTCAGCTTGCCATGGCCAAACCGGACCAAGCCCTGCATGTCGGAAAAGTCGGGCCGTGTGACCGGGATATCGCCGTTTTCTTTCATATTTTTGCCAGCCATTTCCGCAATGCCCTGAGCCCGACGGGGCGTTGCTCAAGCCCCGCGCGGATCTGTGAATGCCTGTCGAGGTCGATTGCCGTCAGACCGGGATACGCCTTGTACCACACCAGTGTGGCTTGCTGACGGTTTCGCAGAAACCGTTTGAACTTGCTCTCTTGCTCGGCCCCATCTTTGATCAGAAACCGTGTACTTGGATACCCAACGCCATTTGAAAACACGAGGTTGAGCCCCCAGGCGACCTTGTTGACGAAATCGTCCATGTAGCTTTCCAACGCCCCATCGTAGTTGCTGCAGAACATCACGCGGCGTTTGTTGTCGAAATAGACCCACCGCGCGAAATGGATTGTCTGCACGCGGGTCAGGTAGCCGCGCGGAAAGATGTGTTTGGCAGCGTAATTCAGAAGATACAGCGCGACCGTTGTGATCGCGCGCCGGAAACCACCGGGCTTTAGATCGCCAACCGCAGTAAATGGGTTGGTGACATCGTGATCTTCAAAGGTCCCCATTTCAGCAATATGTGCGTCGTCCGGACGCGGCAGGATTTCGGGGTCGGACCGTTCAAGCCGGCGCAGCCTCCACAGCAGCAGCGGGGAGGCCAGCAAAACAAGTGGCGAAATAGCCAGCAGCAGCAAGGGCACCGCGATCTTCTCGATCCAGTCTCTTGCGACCTGTGGCAGCGGCGCTGGTTGCGGCGGCGTCAGGCGCAAACGTCCTGCCTGCTGTTCGGTCGAGACGAATTCTCGCAGACGCTCATGCAACAGAATGGCGTCATCCGTGCCATGTGCATCCACAAGCGCGCGCAATTCCGGTTTCAGTGCCTTTGCAAGTGCAGCTTCTTCGCGAACCTGCTGCACGGTGCGACCGCGCATGTTCACGTAATTGGCGGCCTCGACGACGTTGTGCCGGGCCATCCAATCGCTCAGGTCCGTATCTTCGTGGAAGCCTTCGCAATGCGAAAAGATCCGTCGCAATCCTTCGCCCGCCTGATTTGCCAACTCTTCCAGAAAGCTGTCCCGATCTCCGTCCATGTCACCCAAAAAGGCCAGATGTGGTGGGAATGGGCGAGCTTCAACCTCGTAGGCTTCGATGTCGCGCCATGTGTCGACCTGAGTAAGGAAGAACCGCGCGACGTGCAGACGGTCAAACTCTGCAAAGGGCACAATCGGGTTCTTCGAGTCCGCAAGCCCGGGTTTGACGGCCATTTCGGACAGCAGCGCGCGCAAATCGTAAATCCGCCCTTCATCGACAGGGGCCAAAATCAGAAATGTGCTTTGCTGCGTCATGGCAGGACGAGTCTACCACATTTAGGGCGATGACGTATCGACATTGAAGTCCAGCGCAAAATCGATCAATCGATTGTCATCCCAATAGACTTTACCCAGATAAAGACCGGGACCGACGGCACGTATCTCGTCGCGAATCCACTGCGCAAGAAGCGACGTATCGGAGTAATCCAAAACGATGCACTCCTTTCCATCAAGCCAGCTTGTGTCCTTGTAGACTTTGGCCAAAATCGCATTCAGCCCGAACGGTAGGATGCGATTGCGTAACACGCCTTTCTGCTGGTCGAAGACTTTGCCCTGCCAGGCAAAACTGTTGATGAAGCGCGAGATCAGCGGTGTGAACCTGGTGCCTGGAGCCACAATGGCAGTCCCCTCGGCCTCGCCGTCGGGTATATTCCCGGCCGCCACGCTGGAGAACAATTCGTCCAGTTCCTGCTGACTCAAGTCCATGAGGGATTCGACGCTATGTGCCATGATGGCCTCCTTCCATGAAAGTGTGTTGTTAGGCGTCCTCCAGAGTGACCTGCACGGCCTTTTCGCCGACCATGTAAACGGAAGATGGGCGGTATCGCAAACTTTGGTATGTTTCCAAGCTATCGCTATGAGCGGGTGGATATAGCAATCGAGCTCTGCAAATAGACGGAATCCTCCTGCCGAAGGTCCAATCTGCCCCTTGCGGATCCTGTTGATTGTCTTGATGCCCGCGAGCCTCTTCCGCGAACGGGTGACCGTGCTATTTTGTTCTTTGGCTGTGCTCGCGAGCCTTCATGGATAAGGCGTCTGTTTGTCAGTCGGGGTAGAACCGTATTGAGGATAGAAGGTCGGGACGCCCAACACGAACACTGGGCCGCGCTGATAGACTTTAAGTGTTCGATACTGGTTTCCATCAACTCCTTGCCGACGCCACGGCCTTGATACTCCGGCAGCACAGCCAACAGAGCTAGGACAAAGCACTTCAAGTGCGGTGCCGTGTCGATTGTGAGCGGGGTATAGCAGGCATGTACGACCCTCTCATAAGCCATGGAAAAGCTGCCATCTGTAATCAGGTCATCCGCAAAATCGGCATATGCTGGCAGTTGCTCTTCACAAGTTGCTGGACTTTTCCGCTGCTTAGCCACCGGGCAAATACAAAACCGTGCTCGATTGCAGTTTTCCGTGAGAACACTGAAGGGAAAAGTGCTGTAGATCAATGACCCAAGAGATGAGTAAGCTCTACTCGGTCAATTTTGGATCTGTGGCGTTTGTCCATTGGGATTTTTTTCACGTGGATCACTTTGGCAACCCCGAATTCCAGCGCTAGGCTATTCCAGTTTGACAACTGATCCTTGTCACCCTCAATACATAGAGTTGGCTTTCCGTTAAGGCTCATTAGGGCACTGTTAGTCACGCTCGGCCATTGCCGGGCAGCTATTTCGATCGCGAACGGAAAGATGCGGCCAGTCGGGGTTGTCACCTCGCTCCTCAGTCTACCCCACAGCCACAAACGGCCCTGCTCATCCAACCGGCCGGCATCGCCTGTTCGATGCCAGATCGTGGTACCGTCTTTGATTTTGTTTTCTGTGGAGTGCGCGGGATCAAGATAGCCATCATTTACGTGATCTCCTGCCACCTGAACTTCGTCGTCCCGAATTCGGAGATTGATGTGCGAAACGGGGCGTCCGACCAAAAGCCCCCTGCCCGCTGCCATATCGCGATAATCAATGTCCGAGATGTCGCGCGCATCAAGATGCGCAATCGGTTCCGCCTCGGTGGAGCCGTAAACGCAGAACACATCCAGGCTGGATTGTTCGAGCAAACCTTGGGTCAGGTCGGGAAAGACCGGGCCGCCGCCGGTAAAGACGGTGTGCAACTGGCCGGTATCTTTGCACTGCGCAAGTTTTTCGCACAGGGACGGCGGGATCAAAAGCCGCGTGACCTGTTGTTTCGTTATCCAGCCCGCCAGTTGCTCGGGCGATAGACGGTCCAGCTTGGTCATCTTCCAGTTTGGCAGAATCGTCGTGCGTCCGGCCGCCAGGTTGATCAGAGTGAAGACCGGAAACGCGACCAGATCCCGCTCGGCCATGGCACTATCCAGAAGCGGTGCGATTGCGTCATGCTGGGCCATCAGAAACGCGTGGCTGCGTGGGATGGCCTTGGCCGGACCCGTGGTTCCGGATGTAAAGGAAACAAGCGCCACATCGTTGTCTTGAACATCCACTACACTCGGCTCGCCCTGCCCTTGGCCCGGTCGTAAAAGAGGCAGCCCCACAAGCTCTGGCACAACAAAGCTGAGCAACGCAAAGTAACCCGATGCGCAGAACGCCTTGGGCCGGGTTGTTCTTGCCGCGTGACGCAACCCCGCAAGACCCATCGCAGGCTCAGGCAGAACGACCGTAACCCCCAACGACCACAAGGCTGCGAGGCTGGCATAGAGATCCGCTTTGACGGGCATTGCCAACAGAACACGGTCTCCATGGCGAAGACCCTTGCGCTCCCACTTGCTGGCCAATTGCTGCGCGCGTCCGTGCAAAGCGCGGAATGTGACCTGGTGACCGGTGCCTTCTACAATGGCGATCCGGTCCGGCTGTCGCGCGACCGCATCGGCAAAATGGTCCAGCAGGTTAGGCATCCAGACGCAGCCCAAACAAGGCGTACCGCCGGAACACATTGGCCCCTTCGACACCGCTGCGCTCGGCGGATTGGTTGTCATCGTGGATCAACGCGTGGATCGCTGTGTCAAAGCCCTGTTCCAGGGCGGACTTGTGGAAATGACTGGCCAAGTGGCGTCCTGCGCCCCGTTCCAGGCTGGCATAAGTTTTCAGGATCGCCGCTTTGGGCTTTGGGCCTTCTGCATAGTTTGGAATGCCAAACAAAAATCCCACCAACGAGCCATCTAGGCGGCGGGCAAAAAAGATTAGCTCGCGTTTCAACATCGGAACGACAGGCATGTACATCGCCAGAAAATCACGTTCAGAGATAGGTTTGTAGAACGCATTGCGTGCGAACGCCTTGATTGATAGGTGGTAGACCTGTCGGAACAGGCCCTCGGGATTGGTTCCATCCCAAGGTTCGACCGTAAACGCATCGGTTGCGGTCAAAGACGACCTGGCCGTTTGCGCCAAGGGAACGCGCGCCGAGAAATAGCTGCTGATGGGTGCAAAACCTGCCGCCTTGAACACGTCGGGGTCATGTGGCTTGTTTGCCGGTTCCATCAAAAACGGGGCTGAACCGTCGCTTTCCGAGACAAACCGATAGCTGTGCCAGGTATCCCCGGACATCGGACCGATAATCCGGTCAATCCCCGCGCTGCGGATCCGTTCGATAGCCTGATGCAGAGCTTGCAAACCGGCCTCTGGCGTCTTGCATGAGAAGTCACCGATGGTTGCCGCGGGCGCGCCATCCCATTCAGGTCCCTGCAGATGTATGGACAGTTTGGCACCGTCGGTTCGAATGCTTTCCTTCGTCATGATATAACTCCGCCAGCGATCCGCGCGCTGATATCCCCTGCTATGGACCAGATGTAATACGTAAGTGGCAGTAGCAGCGCCAAGAGCGTGAGCCGCGAAACACGGTTCTTTTGAAAAACATCCGGAAGCGCCCAAGGCATGATCGCGGTCACTGCGAGCGTGACAAGTGACAACGCGGTCAAAGGCTCGGCCCAGTTGGAACTGTCAGAGTTTAGCGAAACCGCCCAGATACGGATCAGAAACAGAACAGCGGCAGCAATCGGTATCGCAACAGGTATGGCCCTTAACATCACAGCGCAAAGCCCCATGGCCAAACCCATGGCGCTGAGGCCGAAAAAGGATATCGCATCCCAGCCCGTTGCATTGCCAAGAGCAAGCCAACCAAAACCCAAAATCCCCAGTGCGGCCACGATATCCAGATCAGGATACTTGCTGTCACACGGAGACGCGGTGCGCGCCCAGCCATGTGCGGCAAGAACCAGGATCGGCAGAACTGTATTCTGCATCTTGGCGGCGGCCAGCATCAGAAAAACCGCAACGACATAAACGCGGGTCGTATGTTTGCTAAGGCCTATCCGGGTTCCCACCACGCCAAAACTGACCAGCGCGGCAAAGAACAAGATTGCAAGCATCGCCAGTTCTGCCAACGAGCTGTGATAGTGCGTTTTCAGGAAAATCAACAAGCCGAGCGGCAGGAATAGGTTGTCAAAGCCGCGCCAGCTTTGCGCCTCGACCAGGGTGCCGAAACCGGCAACCATCAGGCATAGCATCATGATGTTGGACGGCGGCAGCTTTGACAAAAACAGGAAACAGATGATCGCAACCAACAGGGTTACGACAAAAAACACCACCGATCCTTCCAGGCTTTTGTCGCCATCTTCGACCACATAACGTTTGGTTCCATAGGTGGTACCAGCAAGCGCAGCTGCCGCATCAGCCAGTGTCAGAACAGCGATCGGAAGCAAGTAGTACAGCGTGTTTTCACCGGCCAGCAAGAAACAAAGCCCGACCGAAAGCGCCAACAGGAAATCCCCGTACGAAGTACGCTCGACGCTGTGGATGGCGGCCCCCAGACCTTTTGAGAAGCGGGGCAAACGCAAGATCAGCATCACGATCATCGTGGCCCCGATCAGCATGTAAACCGGCCAGCGATCCGGGAAAATCCACGGCAGAAGCATGGCAAAAAGCCCGGTGCCAACGTGCATCAGTTTACGTTGCACTTCCCCGCTAAGCCCGACCTTATGTGCCAGCCGCCGGACCACCGCCATCAGCCCCAACAAGGTAAAAACAGACATCACAGCCAACAGGATCTGGGCCACAACACTCATGAACGCACCTGTTCCACTACAAAGTCCGAGTAGAAAAAGGCCGTGTCGCGGGCTTTCAACTGATCCTCAACCGTCTGAAGTGTTTCAACTTTGCTCTGGTAGCGGGCCGGCACACGGCGGGGTGCCATCATGTTCCAATACACCAAACGCGCGTTCGGGGCCGCGGCTGACAAGATGGAGCCATAGACCGTTTCAAACATGTCAGGCGACATATACTCGAAGATGTCGGACAGGTTGAACCCGTTGGCCTTCTCACCGGTCGAAACAAAAGCCTCTAACGACCCCGGGCGGATATCCAGACGATCCAGGCGGGCGCGGATCGTGTCAAAATGCTCGGGTCGCCAGGCCATCGGTAGAGCATCGCCATGCGTGCCCTTCAATATCCAGTGTAGATAAGGGTTTTGCGACGGATCAGTATCAACGCCTGCATGGCGAATACGGCGCGCCACATGCTGGGCCGGGCTGCCTTCAACGTGATCGAAAAACGCCTTGTCGCGTCCCATGCGGCCCATGACTAGACGGGAAAAGAACAGGTTCAACAACAAGCGCCACCGGAAGGTATCAAAGCGCGTGTCAAAGAATACTGCCCGCGCTTCGGAGGGGCGGGATACAAAGACGTCATCAATCGTTTTTCTGGAATGCACAAACGGCAAAAGCCGGGTGCGGAAGATGCGGAAGTACCGCTCGAACTTACCAACGCCGCCGATCCCGAAGCGCACGACCTCGGGGGAAAGCGCGGTCCAAAAGGCGCGCGTTTCCGGGTCGGATTCCTCCAGTGCCTGCGACAGCAAATCGGCACGCCTGCTGCTGGGGCGCGACCCGGTCAGTTCCAGAAACTCTGGATGCGTTAAGGACTGGAACGCGCCAATTCTCAGCTTCAGGCAAGCAATTTGCGCCGGGGACAAATCTACAACCACAACTTTGGCCGGGTCCAGCGTCAGCATCGCCAGCGCGTTATCCCCGGCTGAACAGATGGACACCAGCGTGCCCCCAGCGCAATCGCCCAGCGCGGCGGTCAGAACATCGGCATCCTCCCACAATTGTGCGTATCGGATGTGGTCGAAATCTGCCTTGCTTTCGATTTCACTCTGCCCCATCGCACCGCTCCACTTTGCCGCTTGCCCCATCAACCAAAAGCGTTTCTCCGTCCCGGATCCACTGCGTCGCGCCTTTCAAGCCGACGACGCAGGGTATGCCCAGCTCTCGCGCCACGATGGCGGAATGGGACAGCAGGGACCCCCGTTCCACAACGATGGCCGAGGCATTCGAAAACACGGCGATCCAGCCCGGGTCTGTGTGCCGCGCCACAAGGATGTCACCGGGTTGCAGCGCCTCGGTGCGCGGGTCACGGATCACTCGGGCCTTTGCGGTAACCTGCCCAACCGAACAGCCCGTGCCGGTCTTCAGCCGTTCGCAGTCGCGTAAAGGTTCTTCGGCGTCCGCCCAAATCGGAGCAATTGCAGGCCCCCGGATTTCTATTCGCTCCGGCGGGTCGGGGCGTTCAGACGATGCACGATCTTCGCGTTGGCGTTGCGCGACGATGGCTTTCAGATCCGGGGACAGGCTGAACCCTTCAATGGCCCCCAGAACCTCGTGCGTTGTCAGGTGAAACACATCACGGGGTTCGGCAAGCAGCCCCCGTGCCGCAAGCTCGCGCCCGATCCCCAGGAAAACACGCCGGGCATGGCCGAATATCCGGGTGCGTTCAAACCGCAGGTTCTCTCGATCCCGGACGCGCGCCTTGGCCCAGCCCACGATCCATTTGGACAAGTAGCGTTTCAAAGGATTGGCGGGGAACAGGGATTTCCAGTCCGGCTCACGGCCTGTATGTCGTTTGCCTTCCGGTCGGGCAGCACTGGCCGCGACCGCCATCAACAGGCTGGAGGGGTCCTCGCGCAGCGGAATGCTTTCCAGCTTCAGTTCTTCGGTACATCGGTCGCCGAATTTTTTCAGATATAATTGAACCTCGTCCTTGATTCGGGGGTAAGGATCCAGGGTTTCCAACCGGCAGTCCGCGCTGAGATGATCCGCTATCCCTGCTTCGCGGACCATATGCGCCATCCGGGCAATACGCTGCACCGGTTCCGCCGAGACGATGTCACCTTGACCAATCATGACATCGTTGTGCAGCACTAGCCCATCTTCACCCAGCCACTTGTGCAGCAAATTGCGCGATGCGCCAAAGGCGATCATGCACAGGAAATCGTTGACCAACGGGGCGTCCCAGCGATCCAGCAGGCTGCTTTCGATATCGCGATATTCAGCGGCCAGTTCGGTCGCATTGGCAGTTTCGATGTCCAGATCACGATCCAGAACATCATTCAGCCTGTCGTAGAAATTGCGCCGGGTGCGCGGCAAACGCATAGCCTGCCATGTCAGGCCGCACGCAACCCCAGCCAGTTTTGCGTATTCCCATGTCTTGCGCACACCTTTGGCGGGCGGAGGCCCGATCTGGTCGGTGATTTCAGACGGCATGGGTTCGGACACACCCATCATCGTTTCCATGTAATCGCGATTCAGCGAAAACCCCGGCAACAGCGCCAGCGCGCGGTACCAATTGACCAGATTGTAATAAACCCGCCCATCAATGCGCCCAAGGAAGTTGTCGAAAATGACCGCGTTCTGCGCGACAGTTCTGTCCGATACGCCCAGAAGCCGAACAAAAGCGCGATAAACCCGCGAGTAGACGTGCACAGCAAAGGAATAGGTCAACGGGCTGACCATGCCCGGATAGCTTTCGACGATGTTGGAATTGTCGAAAATGGTCAGCGCACCATCCGGCAGAGCCGCTGGTCGCAATGCGGTTGTTATTGGCCGCGCCTGAAGGATATGCAGCGCACCATCGGCATCGAACGCCCATTCGATGTCTTGCGGAGCGCCAAAAGCCTCTTCTGCTTGCCGTGTAAGCGCTGCGACCCGAAGCGCCTGATCCGGGGTCAGGACCTGAGGTGCCGCTTGGGCGCATTCGGGGTGCCCGTTTTGGTCAATGGTCCAATCCTCACCATCAACTTCACCTGCCACCAGCGCGTCGCCCAGACCTTTGACGGCGGACACAACGACGACGTTTCTTCGCCCTGTCACGGGATCGGCAGAGAACGCGACACCTGCCGCCATTGCATCAATCATGCGTTGGACGATGATCGCCGGGGCCTCTGCCCCGCCCCCGGTTTTGACGGCGCGATAGATGGCGATTGTCTCTGCAAACCCGGATTGCCAAACCTGTTTCGCCGCCCCCAACACGTTGCTGTTTGTGACGTTCAGAACCGTATCGAACTGACCGGCGTGGCTGTGGTCTGCTCCGTCTTCGGCCCGACCGGAACTGCGCACTGCATATGGCCCCGGACCCAGCACGCCCAACGCAACATCCAGCGCGCCTTTCAACCCGCGTGCTGCGACCGGCCCCGTCTTGCCTTTGCGAAACGCGGCGTCGGTGATGACAAAAAACGCAGGCGGGTTGAACCCGTGGCAGGCTAGATTCGACAGCGCGGCGGCTTTGCCTCCGACCTGGCTCGGATCCGTGGCTTCGGATTGGCTGACGATAAAACTCATCTGAAAGCTCCAATCAGAAACGGCAAAAAACCCGCTGTGGCGTAGCAAAAGAACACCCAAAGCCCGGCAATTGTGTCCATTCTATCCTGCGCAACGGGGGTCGGTGCCATGACATAGCTGCGCGCGGCCAGACCGCAGGGCACCAACGCAAGAGCCCCAACCCCGACCGTGAACCAGCCCACGCCCGTTGCAAACCCTGTACCCACCAGAAAAACAAAGGATAGAACGACACAGCACAGCCAAATCATGGTGGCACGGCGATACCCCCACAGGCCCGAATAGGTATCGACCCCGTCAATCTCATTTTCGGGCGACCAGAGCTTGCGCCCGATCTCAAGAACGCAGCCATTGATAAAGGACAGCACCAGAAACAACCAAAGCTGTGACGCCGCTCCTCCGGCCGGAAGCCATTCGATGCTGGTCAGCAACAGGTCGATCAGCGGCATGATTGCCATATGACTGACCAGATAGAGAACCGGCCGCGCCTTTAGCCAGGCTGATGCGCCGAATTCAGCAGTCATTGCCGCCAGCCACACCCAAACCCCCAAAAGGCACCACAAAACCAACGGGGACCATAGCCATGCAGCGGCAACAGCCACCGGCAGGGTCAGCAGGCCCAGCACCAGAACTTCGGCGGGTGACACCAGCCCTCGTGGAATGGGACGTTCGGGCCGGTAGCGGCGGTCATCCTCGGCATCCTTGAACTCGTCGCAAACGCGCATCTGGAAAAACAGCGCCATTGCGAGCACAAATCCAACCACAAAACCGGGCCATTCAGGTAACGGGCGATCCGCAAGCCGGGCCGAGACGCAGATGCTGGCCGCCGAAAACACCAGCAACAGCGGAACGGTCTTCTTCAACGGAAACCGTTCGGCCTGATAGATCCACAATCGCGCCAGCAAAGTCATCTTTGGCGGGCCAAGCTTTCATGGGCGCGGGTGAAATGGCCCGCAGCGATTGCTGCTACAATCGAAATCTCTCCGCACAGACAGATGGCTGCGGCCACTTCGGCCAGCGCCGTGCCATGGCCCGCGCCCTTCAGTCCCAGAATGTTCAGCGCCGCACTTTGGCTGGGCAGACCGGTGCCGCCGCCCACAGACCCTACAAGGATATTCGGGAGCGTGACCGAGCAGAAAAGATCGTCCCCTTTGGGCTCCATCCGCGTCACACCCATCGCGCTTTCGGCGACACAGGCCGCATCCTGCCCGGTTGCGATGTAAAAAGCAGCAAGCCCGTTGGCATAATGGGCCTGCGCCCCCAGCTGACCCGACAGGTGCGCGCCAAGATTGGCGACCCGCCCATAGGCCAACATGGCGTCCACGGTCGTTCCAAGCGTTTTTTCGACGACTTCCGCAGGCAAGGTGACCGACGCGCTGACCTTGCGACCACGCCCTGTGACCAACCCAAGCGCCGAGGCTTTTTTGTCGCCTGAAAAATTCCCCTCGATATACCAGTTTTCCATGGGTATCGGGCAATGATTGACGATCGCCCGGCACAGCGCATCCGTAGCAATGGTCACCATATTCTGGCCCGCGGCATCCCCTGTTGTGTAACGGCAAATCAGAAAAACGATATTGGTGTCGATAAACGGCTCGACCGAGACAAGCTTGCCATGCCGGGTCGTGGCTTCGGCTGCGGCGCGAAGATCGTCGATATTGCTGACCACCCAATCGACAAACTGACCGGCTTGCAAAAGACCTTCGAACACAAAGGCGGGCGTGCGCAGGACACCCTCGTACAAGACGGCCGTGCTAACCCCTCCAGAACGGCCAGTTGCAAAGGCCCCTCGCGCATACGAGGCAACAAGCGCGGCCTCAGTCGTCGCCAGAGGCACATAAAAATCCCCGTTGGCGTTCATACCGTTCAAGCGCAATGGTCCGACGATGCCAACTGGCACTTTCACAGTTCCAATGAAGTTCTCAATATTGGCGCTGTAGGTTTCAGAAGCTGCAACTGTCGCAGCATCAGCGATCAATGCCTGATCTGCGTCGCTTGGCCTGGGCTTTAGATGATCCCAGAACCGCGCAACCGTCTTACTGTCAGCCTTGCGAGAGGGGCGCAAAGACGAAAATTCTTCGTCGCTTGGGGCCATCTGCTGTGGTGTGCGTTCAGCATCATATCGCGCTTTTATACGCCGCAGCATTTCCCGCACATGAAATGGAATGATCAAAAGTCAGCTCCGATAAACGCTGTACAAACGACTGCAGACTTAATTCTGCGCTGGCTGCACCCTAACAAGAAAGCAAACGATATCCAGTGAATACATCCAGTTGTAGGTTGTAAGTGACCCTACCCTTCTGACTTGGTCCACCCTTATAGTTGCGAAACGGAGGATAAAATGGAGCTTCAAGCGGCTCAAGCGGGAAGAGATTGTCGCAAAGCTATGGTAGGTTAGGACGCTATATGGCCGAGAAATGCGGTGTGTTGAGACCACCTGCCAAGCCTCCCGAATCGAGTATTTCCGCAACCATTGGATGTTTGGCGGCATCGAAACAAACCACGAACGTCGGTGCAGGGTTGTTGTGTGAAGCGATCTCTGGTTGAGTGAATCCCACAACCTCAAACCCTACCACCAAGATGGCAGTAGGGTCATCACGTACAACGCACCGTGGCTAAGGGTTACTGGCCTCAGAAGTCCTTCCGACGGAAACCGCCAATGATAGCACCACCCACCAGGCATGTTAGGTTTCGCCAGGATGGCTCAACCGCACAATGGGCCACTTCCGTAGTCAGCGTGTCAAAGGCGCCCTTGTTGGTTTTTATCATGTGGCCGGGCGACATGAAACCTGCAGTCATGATAGATTTCTCGACATTCTCGAAGTACATGGCTTTGCCAAAATTGCCGGCTCCCGAGACGAACTCCTTGCCTTCTTCGTTGCCGCCCCACGTCAGCCAGGGCCAAAGGAAGATGAAGGGTGGCATGGCGTTTACGGCAATTGCGCCGTACTCCATTTCAGTTACCGCTCGGCCCAGAGCAGCCTGATGCGTCTTCTTGGTATCTTCGTCGATCAGGATGGCGCTGCCCAATGTGCCAAGCAGCTTTTCATTGCAGAAAGCAACTGCTGCGGGCAGGAATTCTGCAGCGTTGGCATGCACATCCAACGGCACTTCACCTGTGATCTTGCAGAAAGCTTCGTTGCGCGTGCCATAGCTGTCTTCTTCAATGCCGGTGATCAGCAGGTTTTCAGCCGCCTTGAACTGACCGCTCTCCGGCGACAGCCGTTCAGCTTGAGGATAGGCTGTGAGGAACCCGTCTTTCACCTCGCCTGCTCCCGGATAACAGGTGCCTTCGGCGGGCGTGTCTTCGACCATCGCCTTGCCAATCGCACCCAGGAACTGATCCCGCCGGGCCCAGTGTTTGGAGGTTACCAACGTTTGAGGTCGACCGCAGACTGCACCACCGTTGAGTTTGTTAATCGTGAAGATCTGATGTGCTTGACGAGCGATTTCTTCGTCGGCCACGGGCGGTCGCCCGGCACGATGATCACCGGATTGTTGCCTCCGCATTCGGAGATCAATTCGGCCTGGGTGGCACTTTCGATCGCTTTCGGGGTACCTGCACCACCCGTAAAGTAGATTTTGTCGATCTTGGTATCGGTCGTCAGCACACGTCCCTGGTCGTGATCGGCGAAAGCCAGGGCTTGATGATCGATCAGCGGGGCCATGACCTTTTCCCAAACCTTAGCGCTTTCAGCATATAGGTGGTGTGGTTTGTGCACCACGACCCTGTTGCCGAAGAAGATTACCTGGAGCATCACCAAAGACGACGAATAGTTCCCTGCGCCCAGTACGGCGGTGATACCGGCAGGTTTGTCCATCGGGTTCACTTGCTTCGGTTCGCCCTTGACCCGAATGACATCCTTGCGGTTGCCGTTCATCAGCTTGTCCTTGGTGTCGATCGGGAAGACCGCGATGTCATAGCGATCATCACCAACTTTGGTGATGCTGATCGGCTCTGGCATCTTTCCGTGCACGATGCCTTGGTAAACTTCGATGGCAGCAGAAACGGTATTGGCCATCGGCACAATCGTTGCGATCTTTGATAACGGGTCAGTATAAATCTCTTCACCCATCTGACCATTCTTCAAGGCCGAGTCCGAGGCGGCGAGTTCACCGTCAAATTTCTTTAGGTTTTCGCGTACAGCTTCCAGTAGGGCTAACCGCTCGGCGGGGGAGGTGTCCGCCCATCTCTGCGGGTTCAGGTGAGTAATGGCGTCATTGGTTTTCATCTAACTGTCCTTAGGTGTTCGGTCGGAGCGAGTCGGAAAAAGCAGGATCAGCGAGAGATCGACATGACCATGCGGTCAAAAGCACGGTCGCCAACCATTTGTGGACGCCCATCATCAAGCTTGCGTACTTTCCGGCGGCATAGCGGGTCTTGGGTTCCCCTGCGTGAGTTGGCCGTGCAGTTCACCGACACGGAAAAGTACTTTGTGTCAGAGGGTAAGAAGGGTCAGTGATCCGTCCAGTGGACGGATCGCCCGACGAACGGGTATCGCATCCTCAAGTCCTACGATCTGATCACCAGCCCAGCCTATGTGGTTTTGTCAGCCGCAGACGAGTTCAAAGACAAGACAACGCGTCCGGACCGGCTATGGCAAACTGACTTCAACTACTTGAAGGTCATCGGCTGGGGCTGGTTCTATCTGTCAACCATCCTCGATGACTACAGCCGGTACATCATCGCCTGGAAGCTTTGCACGACAATGAAGACCGAGGATGTGACCGACACACTGGATCTCGCCTTGCACGCCTCAGGCTGTGATTGGGCAACCGTGCTGCACAAGCCGCGCCTGCTCTCGGACAACGGGTCGAGTTACATCTCCGGAGAATTGGCTGACTGGCTTGAAGATCAGGAGATGGATCACGTCCATGGCACTCTGTATCACCCGCAGACCCAAGGCAAGATCGAACGATGGCATCAGACCCTCAAGAACCGCATCCTACTGGAGAACTACCACCTGCCTGGCGATTTCCGACGGTAGATCGACGCCTTCGTCGATCATTATAACCACCGGCGCTACCACGAGAGCCTGCAGAACCTCACCCCGGCCGATGTCTACTTCGGACTCGGAGAAACCATTCTGAAACAACGAGAAAGGATCAAACGAAAGACCATCGAAACGCGACGCTTGCTTCACCGCAAATCCGCCGCATAATCAAACCAACCAGATGAGCCTGATCCTCCAAAACCAATCAAATGCTCGTGTTCCAAATCATTCGATGACGGACACATACCGATAGTAACCTCTCGGAGTATTACTTGGTTAGATTGATGCGGCGCTGGCTTGAGACCGAGGAATCTCTTTCTGACTGGAAGGACAAAATCGCCACCGAATTCGAGTTCACCGACCGCGCGGTTCAGGATATCGTTAGGACGCCGCGAATTGACGCTTTGATCGCGCACCGCGGTAGCCAATGGATAATCCCGGAGCCTGAATTGTGTGGCCTGGCTCACTACGATAAAATCGCAAAGTGGATAGGATGGCGCCCATAAGCGACAGAAACCATGTGACGACAGAGTTGGGGCAAAACAAGCACTTACGATCAACCTGAATGTGTTAAATCCGGCTGCCAGCAATTGTAGGTCTTTCGTCACTATTTGCGCAATCGGAAGCCCGCAACCCAAGAAAAATGCGCCATTAAGAGCCGCGGTTGTAGTCCGAGCAACTACGAAATCACCGAGCCATAATGTATGTTAGTGGAACCCAACAATCGAGGAAAAACCCTTGAAGAGGTCGACGCTTCATGGGCGGCTACAAACTCCGGAATACTCCGAAAATCCGCAACACAATTATGATTGCTATTCCTGAGAGTAGTATTGAAACACTGCAGATCGTAACGCGTTTCATGACGCTTTCCGTCTCACCAGATTTGTTTGGCGGCCCCTTTAGTATAAGGGCCGCCGGATCTTAGCTTACATCGGACCTATTTCTTGAGATTGGTCCAAATCTGATCGTAAACAGCTTGCGTTTCCTCGTCACAAACCTCAAGAAAAACGCCTTTACCCGCGTTTGCATGCGGGTTCTTTTCGGGTTGAGCAGCCAGTTCCGCATCAAGGAACTCGGTAACGCCGCTCACACCCGCGTTGTACTGCGCATAGTTGGTCACAGCTGCAATGTTTTCTGGTTCCAGTAGGAAGTCCATGAATTTTAGGGCGTTGTCGCGGTTCGGTGCATCTTTCAGCAGAACAACATTATCCATCCACGCCACGTAACCCTGTGTCGGGAAGGCGTATTCGACGTTGGCACCCTCTTCCCTGGCCTTGGCCGAAAAGCCGTCATAGATTTGGCCAACTGCCGCGTCACCCGACACCAGAACCTCTTTGGCGGTGTCTGAGTTAAACGAGACCCAGTGCTGTTTCGCGTTCTGCAACATCTCGTTCAGTGCTTTCAGTTGCTCACGATCGGTCGAACATTGCGGGATACCCAGATGCAGCGAGGCCATGGCCATAACGTCACCTTGGCTGTCCAGCATGTTAATCTTGCCCGACAGCTCAGCCGGCGGGTTGAACAGGATGTCTGTGGACTGGATATTACCGTCAAACACGTCGCGGTTCACAGCGAACGAGGTCGAACCCCACTGATACGGGATCGAGGAAGCGCGGCCCGGGTCAAAACTTGGGTCGGCCCACTCGTCCGCGATGTTGCCCTTGTTGGCCAACTCGCCGTCAGCGATCGTATCCAGAAGCCCTTCACCCGACATGATCTTGACCATATAGTCGCCGGGAACAGCAACGTCATAGGTGCCGACACCGCCCGCTTTCAATGTAGCCAGCATCGCCTCATTCGAGTCGTATGTGTCCATAGTCACGTTGATGCCGGTTTCTTCGGAAAACTTGTCCAGCAGTTCCTGAGGGATGTACTCGAACCAATGGTAGATCACCAGTTCCCCCTCGGCGGTGGCCGCATTGGCCGACACTGCAAGGGCAAGAGCCGCTGCACCGGATTTAAGAAAATGTTTCATGGGTTTGCTCCTTGTTGGTTCATTTTGTATTGTCAGATTTGCTGACGAAGTAGCTGATCGTGACCATGATGATCGACACGCTCAGCAACATGGTTGAAATCGCCATGATGTTCGGCTTGATGCCCTGCTTGACCGACCCGAAGATTGCGGTGGGCAATGTTTCCACACCCGCACCTTTGACGAAGTTGGTGATGATGAAATCGTCCAGCGATACGATGAAAGCCAGCAGAAAGCCCGAGATGATCCCCGGCATCATCAGCGGCAGCAGGATCTTGGTGAACGCTTGCCGCTTGGTGGCATAAAGATCCAGCGCCGCCTGCTCAAAGCTATCCTCGATCCCCTGCATCCGGGCTGAGATCGGCAGGTAGGCAAAAGGAATGCAGAAGGCGATATGGGCAACCAGGATCGTCGCATAGCCACGGGTGAACCCGATCGAGTTGAAGAAGATCAGCGTTGCTGTGGCGAGCACGATCTCGGGGACCATGATCGGCAGAGAGATCAGGCCGAAGGACACCGTGCGCAACTTGAACTTGCCGCCCCGAACCATTGCCGTGGCCGCCAGGGTTGCAATTGTCGTCGCCACGGTGGCCGCGATAATCGCGATGGTAAAGCTGTTGAACGCTGCGGTTTTGAATTTGGCGCTTTCCGGACCGGTAAACACATCCGCGTACCAGCGTAGCGACAGACCTTCCCAATTGGTGATAGATTGCGACGCGTTGAAGCTGTAGATCGTCACGATGACCAACGGGGCATACAGGATCACTAGGCATGCCAGAGTGATGGTCTTGAAGCCCTTGTAAGATTTGATGTTCTCATTCACATGGGCCATGACTTACCCCTCCGCCTTGCTGGCTTTGGCTTGCTGACGGGCCGACATCATCAGGATGATCAACACCATAGTCAGGAGGATCATCGAAGCAGCCGCACCAAACGGCCAGTTCCCGGCGTTGCCCTTGAACTGTTCCTCGATCAACGATCCGATCATGAAATTCTTAGCGCCACCCAGCAGGTCAGGCGCCAGGAACGAACCCATAGAAGGCACGAAGACCAGAATACAGCCCGCCATCACACCTGGTTTTACGGCTGGCAGCACGATCCGGCGCAACGTTGTCATTTTGCTAGCGTAGAGATCTGCAGCAGCTTCGCTGAGTGAGAAGTTATACCGCTCGACAGCTGCGTAGATGGGTAGAACCATGAACGGCAGGTACGAATAGAACAAACCCAGCTGAACCGCGAAGTTAGTATTCACAATGGCAATCGGGCTGTCGATCAGGCCGATACCGATCAGAAAGTCATTCAAAGGCCCTTGATCCCGAAGCAGGAACTTCATGGAAACAGTCCGGATCAGCAGATTGACCCAATAGGGTATCGTGATCAGGAAGACCCACAATGGGCGCACGTTTTCCGGGCGGGTTGCAATGAAATACGCTGTTGGGAAACCAATTACCAGGCTGAGCAAAGTGGCCGCACCAGCCTGCCAGATCGATCGCCAGAAGATCGTGATATAGGTCCATTCAATCTTGGGCGGCTCGTCACCGAACAAACCGCGGTCAAAGAAGAACTGGTCGTAGGCCGCAAGGCTGAACTCCCAGATCACGCCGCCGCGGAATTCCTTGGTAAGGAAGGAATAAACCAGCATCATCAAGACTGGGGCCAGAACAAAGATTGTCAGAACTGCCCAGGCCGGTAGCAAAAGCCAATTTCTGGCCTCTTTATACGTGTCGGTTGTCGCGCTGCCGCCGCTCGCTGCACCAGCTGCCATCAGTCCACAAGGAGGCGTCCCGCCCCCAGCTCCATGTTGACGAACATTTCCGTGCCTGGCTCAAAGATACGTTTGTTGCCGCGATCCGAGTTCGACGTACGCACAACAAAATCCGGGCCATCCTGCAGATCAATGATCGTGCTGATATCGGTGCCTACAAAGATGTTTTCCTTGACGCGGCCCTTCAGACTTTCACTTTCGACCGGCTTGTCGGACATGTACAGACGCTCGGGTCGGATCGACATGTGAACCTTGGAACCCGCATCGATTCCTTCGACTTGATCGCACGTCAGCTCATGCCCACCGCCCAGATGGCAGATCGCACGCCCATCGCGGATTTCATCGACAGAAACCTCCAGCAGGTTGGTTTCGCCAATAAAATCCGCCACAAACATGTTGCGAGGCCGCTCATAGATATCGGTTGGCGCGCCGAGTTGTTGCAATTCCCCGGCCGACATAACCGCAATCCGATCAGACATGGTCAAGGCTTCTTCCTGATCATGCGTGACGAAGATAAAGGTGATCCCGGTCTCGCGCTGCAAATGCTTCAGTTCGATCTGCATCGCCTTACGCAGCTTGAGGTCCAGCGCCGACAGAGGTTCGTCAAGCAGCAAGACCTTGGGCTGCGGCGCCAGCGCCCGAGCCAGAGCAACACGCTGCTGCTGACCGCCCGATAATTGTGAGGGTTTGCGCGCTGCAAATTGAGACAGCTGCACCAATTCAAGCATCTCACCCGCACGGCTGCGTGCCTCGCTCTTGGATTTACCTCGCATTTCCAGGCCGAAAGCCACGTTTTCGAGAATGGTCATATGCGGAAACAGCGCATAGTTCTGGAAAACTGTGTTCACCGGCCGCTGGTTTGGTGGCAGGTTTTCGATCTCTTCCCCGTACAGATAGATTGCACCCTCAGTCACGGTTTCAAACCCCGCGATCATTCGCAAAAGGGTTGTCTTGCCACACCCGGAAGGGCCAAGCAGCGTGAAGAATTCGTTATCGGCGATCGTGAGTGAGATTGTCTTCAACGCAGTGAAATCGCCATAGCGTTTCACTGCGCTCTGCACATCAATCGCATCTTTTGGGTTGTGTGGCAAAGGAACCTCCCTTACGCGCATTTGCCTTTTGGAAAAGATAGAAAAGCGGTGCTTAGGCGTTAAGAACTGTGTTCCTTAGCGTTCGTTAGCAAATACCTAACCCTTGGGCTCATCTTTAGATTTGAGGATATGCCGCCCCCGCATGTCTGCTTTGTGACAAACTAATCAATGCTGTGGAAAGCCCGTCTTTTGGTCGGCCAACTGGTTGAGCTAATCGACGTGGGCAAACACAGGGAAAATACTGTCTATGCAATCAAGAAGAAGCGAAGCCGATACGATCGGCTCACTGGATCTGCCCATTGGGGCTCTGCACGGAATTCAGACCGAGCGTGCACGGCAGAACTTCCCGATCACTGGCGTGCCGCTGTCACATTTTCCCAGCATCGTTGTCGCTCTGGCCATGGTCAAACAGGCCGCCGTTCGGGCAAATATCGAAATCGGTGGCATTAAGCCGCAGAAGGCAGAGGCGATAGATGCGGCCTGTCAGGAAATCATCGACGGCAAACATCATGAACACTTCATGGTGGACATGATCCAGGGAGGCGCAGGAACGTCGACCAACATGAACGCCAATGAGGTCATTGCGAACCTCGCCCTTACAAAGCTGGGCTATGCCCCCGGAGAGTACGAGCATCTCCACCCTAATGACGATGTGAACCAAGGTCAGTCCACAAACGATGTGTATCCGACAGCTGTCCGGCTTGCTGTACTTTTTCATGTGGAGCCGCTTTGCGCCGCGCTAAAGGGGTTGCAGTCTGCATTTGGAGATCGCGCCGAGGCATTTGCCGACATCGCTAAAGTCGGTCGCACCCAGTTGCAGGACGCAGTGCCTATGTCACTGGGCGCCGAATTTAGGGCTTTTGCCGTTACCGTTGGCGAGGACATTGATCGAATCCGAGAAATCGGGCGGCTACTGAAGGAAATCAACCTAGGTGGCACGGCGATTGGTACTGGCGTGAATACCAAAACCGGCTATGACAAACGCGCGGTTACCCATTTGTCACAGATTTCAGGCTTCGACTTCAAACAAGCCAAAGATCTTATCGAAGCTTCGTCCGATCTGGGAGGGTTCGTCACCTTTTCAGGCATTCTCAAACGTCTGGCGGTAAAACTGTCGAAAATCTGTAACGATTTGCGCTTGCTATCGTCTGGCCCGCGTGCAGGGTTGGGCGAGATCACGCTGCCTGCAGTACAGGCCGGGTCTTCCATCATGCCCGGCAAGGTCAACCCGGTCATCCCGGAAGTGGTCAACCAAATTTGCTATCAGACTATTGGAAACGATCTGGTGGTGACGATGGCCGCAGAAGCCGGTCAGCTGCAGCTGAATGCGATGGAGCCAGTCGTTGCCTACAATCTTCTGAAGTCGCTGAAGATTTTGATCAACGGGGCAAATGTCCTGACCGAGAAATGTGTTTTCGGTATCGAAGCGAGCGCGGATCGCTGCAGGGATTTGCTGGACAACAGTCTGGTTCTTACCACCGCACTTGCCCCGCATTTGGGGTATGACGCAACCGCGCGCGTTGCCAAATGTGCACTGGCCACTGGCGCGTCAATCCGCGACGTGGTTATCGAGGAAGGTCTGATCCCTGAGAGCGAATTGGACAAGATATTATCTCCGGCAGCAATGCTCGATAGGTCGATGTCCTCATGAACCAGCTCTATCCCTCTCTTACATCGCCATTCGCCCGCAATTTACTGTTTGGGACTAAACAGTGTCTGGGCGCCCCTCTCCGGAAAAACCAAACCAAGTTAACCAAAGGATAACGCGATGAAGGTACTCGTGCCTGTCAAGCGCGTGATTGACTATAATGTGAAGGTTCGCGTCAAAGCGGACGGTAGCGGTGTTGATCTCGCCAATGTCAAAATGTCGATGAACCCGTTCGACGAGATTGCCGTGGAAGAGGCGATCCGCCTGAAAGAAGCCGGCAAGGCTGACGAAGTCGTCGCCGTTTCGATCGGCGTCAAGCAGGCGCAGGAAACCCTGCGGACCGCTCTGGCCATGGGTGCCGACCGTGCAATTCTGGTTGTTGCCGCTGATGATGTGCACACCGATGTCGAACCTCTGGCCGTTGCCAAGATCCTGGCCAAAGTGGTCGAGGAAGAGCAGCCCGGTCTGGTTCTGGCGGGCAAGCAAGCGATTGACAATGACATGAACGCCACCGGTCAGATGCTGTCGGCCCTGCTGGGCTGGAGCCAGGGCACCTTTGCATCGGAAGTGGACATCGAAGGCGACAGCGCCAAGATCACCCGTGAGGTTGACGGTGGTCTGCAGACCATCAACGTCAAGATGCCGACCATCGTGACCGTTGACCTGCGCCTGAACGAACCGCGTTATGCGTCGCTGCCCAACATCATGAAGGCGAAGAAAAAGCCGCTGGATGAGAAGACGGCCGCCGATTACGGCGTCGATGTCACTCCGCGTCTGGAGGTTGTCAAAACCGATGAGCCGCCGGCACGTGCCGCTGGTATCGTCGTAGGCTCGGTCGACGAGCTGGTCGAGAAACTCAAAGAAGCGGGGGCTGTGTAATGGCTGTTCTTCTTCTGGCTGAAGTCAACAATGGTGAGCTGTCGCTGGACGCCACCGCCAAGGCCGTCAATGCCGCAAAGGTATTGGGCGATGTGACTGTTCTGGCCGCGGGCGGGTCTGCCGCCGCTGCCGGCGAGGCCGCCGCCAAGATCGACGGTGTGTCGAAGGTACTGGTTGCTGAGGATGCCTCGCTGGGTCACCGCCTGGCGGAATCGACCGCAGCGCTGATCGTGTCTCTGGCCGACGGCTATGAACACATCGTTGCCCCTGCCACCACCGACGCCAAAAACGTGATGCCGCGTGTTGCTGCGCTGCTGGACGTGATGGTGATCTCGGATGCGTCCGGCGTGGTTGACGGCTCGACTTTTGAGCGTCCGATCTATGCGGGCAACGCGATCCAGACCGTAAAGTCGAACGACGTCAAGAAAGTCGTCACCCTGCGAACCGCGTCCTTCGACGCAGCAGGCGAAGGTGGCTCGGCCTCGGTTGAAACCATCTCGGTTCCCGGTTCCGAAGGTCTGTCATCGTGGGTCGAGGACAAGGTTGCCGAAAGTGACCGCCCCGAGTTGACCTCGGCTGGCGTTGTTGTCTCGGGCGGCCGTGGTGTCGGCTCGGAAGAGGACTTCAAACTGATCGAGACTTTGGCCGACAAGCTTGGCGCCGCTGTTGGCGCGTCGCGCGCCGCTGTGGACTCTGGCTACGCGCCGAACGACTGGCAAGTAGGTCAGACCGGTAAGGTTGTTGCCCCGGATCTGTATGTCGCTGTCGGCATCTCGGGTGCGATCCAGCACCTGGCTGGGATGAAAGACTCGAAGGTCATCGTTGCGATCAACAAGGACGAAGAAGCGCCGATCTTCCAGGTCGCCGACTTCGGTCTGGTTGCCGACCTGTTCCAGGCGGTGCCGGAACTGACCGAGAAACTCGGCTGATCTAAGAGACAATTCAATCTGGCTGTCAGGATAAAGTTCTGGCGGCCTAAGTTAACTTAGAGCCCAACAGATTTCGACGACCCGATTGGAAAGTTAGCTAAGGAGCCCGCGATGGCCGATATTGAACGCGAAGCGATGGAATATGACGTGGTGATCGTGGGCGCAGGCCCTGCGGGCCTGTCGGCGGCCATTCGTCTGAAACAACTGGATGCCGATCTGAACGTTGTCGTTCTGGAAAAGGGGTCCGAAGTGGGCGCGCATATCCTGTCGGGCGCGGTTCTTGACCCCTGCGGTCTGGACGCGCTGATCCCCGACTGGAAGGAAAAAGGCGCACCGCTGAACACCGCGGTCAACGAAGACAATTTCTATATGCTGGGCGAGGCGGGTCAGATCCGTATCCCCAACTTCCCGATGCCGCCGCTGATGAACAACCACGGCAACTACATTGTCTCGATGGGCAATGTTTGCCGCTGGATGGCGGAACAGGCAGAAGAACTGGGCGTGGAAATCTTCCCGGGCATGGCCTGTTCCGAAATGGTCTATGGTGAGAACGGCGAAGTCAAAGGCGTTGTTGCCGGTGTCTTTGGTCTGGAGGCGGATGGCTCCTACGGTCCGAACACCGAACTAGGCATGGAATTGCACGGCAAATATGTCTTCCTGTCGGAAGGTGTGCGCGGGTCACTGTCCAAAGAAGTCATCGCCAAATACGACCTGTCTGCTGGCAAAGAGCCGCAGAA
>NZ_JBDZYF010000003.1:0-476927 GCF_040329495.1 Ruegeria sp. SCP10 | reverse complement strand
CACACAGTGCACTGGGCTATCGCCCGCCAGCACCTGAAACCATCATCCCAATGGATTACAGGCCGATGATGCACTAACAATCAGGTTGGACCAGTCAGATGAGGCTGCTCAGCGGCAACTTTGTTGACAGCCTCGCGGTCGGTAACGTCGTGGATATCGAAACCGTCTATAACGCCGATCTCAACAATGACGGATCAATTGGTCACGTCACGACACCAATCGAAAATGACGGCTCTGTATCGCTGGGGCAATCCACTCGTGGAGTCTATCTGATCAACGGCGCCACAGAGATCAAACTCAACGGTAACGCCCTGGGGCCGGGATCTCTTGGCGACTGGAGTGCGATCCATGTTGAGGCCGATGGCAATGGCGGCTACCGACTTCTGTGGAAAAATGGCGGTGGCACCTACTCGGAATGGGTGCTGGACGGCAGCGGCAACTTTGTTGACAGCCTCGCGGTCGGTAACGTCGTGGATATCGAAACCGTCTATAACGCCGATCTCAACAATGACGGATCAATTGGTCACGTCACGACACCAATCGAAAATGACGGCTCTGTATCGCTGGGGCAATCCACTCGTGGAGTCTATCTGATCAACGGCGCCACAGAGATCAAACTCAACGGTAACGCCCTGGGGCCGGGATCTCTTGGCGACTGGAGTGCGATCCATGTTGAGGCCGATGGCAATGGCGGCTACCGGCTTCTGTGGAAAAATGGCGGTGGCACCTACTCGGAATGGGTGCTGGACGGCAGCGGCAACTTTGTTGACAGCCTCGCGGTCGGTAACGTCGTGGATATCGAAACCGTCTATAACGCCGATCTCAACAATGACGGATCAATTGGTCACGTCGTCAACAACGTCGCACTTACCGCTGTATTGAATCAGATGCCAGTGCCAAACGCCGAAATGGATGAATTCAAGTTCTACCCAAATAAGAGTGCAGTTTCTGAGAACTCTGATGGTGATTATGTCGCTTCGGTAGTCCCAGCAAATCCAACCGAAGCCAATCCACTGCTATCACTAGACCTTACAACTCAAACCGAGATATATGTCGGGCCCATTGCAACGACCGAAGATGACTTCTTCTTGATATGACGCTACTTCGGCGCAACGATGGGTACCATCGTATCCTTTGGATTTTTTTGTCACGTGCCCATTGGTGTCGGTTTGCTGATGGGCTATGCGCGTACTGTGGCTCAAGTGGCTGAATACGAACCAATATCGTGTCTGATCCGGTTTCTAGTAGGCGAGGTGGTTGGTCCGGACGTATTGCGGGCTGATCCGTTCCCTTAAAAGCGTCTATTGCAGCAAAGGAGACAGACCGCGAGGCTCGAGTTCCACGCTGAACAAGTGAGTGACGGTGCGTCGCGATGCTTCTTGTGTCTAGGCCTAGATCTCATTGATTCCCGCGAGTCTGCATGCTTCACGGCTCCAAACGAGCGGAGAACATGTCTGATCTATTCTGGTTGAACGACGCGCCGATGGAGTATGGCCCGCACAAGACGCCCTAAACCGTTGGAAGCGGTGGAGCGATAAAGGCTTTTTGCCGAGATGTTGATGGGGTTGGCTGCTGATCACGATGAGGAAAAGACGGGGATGATCGATGTCACCTGCCTCAAAGCACACCGCACCGCATCCAGCATGGCGGCGAAAAAGGGGACGTGTGCGCCAGATCTGCTGCAAGAAGGGTGGTATGAGTACGAAGCGGCAAGAAACTTGTGACAGATAAGCCGTGGTGGGCCATTGGTTCAAGCACAACGGCGAATGGCGCTCGCGGAACCTCTTTGTGACCGCCGGTCAGGTCAGTGACTAAATGGGTGAAAGGGTATTGCTGAGCACCTTGCCGGACGTCGATTGGTTACTCGGGGATCGAGGATATCACGCCGATTGACTCAGAGAGGCGTTGGAAGGCAAAGGAATACGCGCATGTACCTCGGGACGAAAGCGGCGCAACAAGATTGAGATCAGTTTGGCAGACTGAAGGACTGGCGGAGTGTAGCAATCCGATACGACAGGTGCCCCAAGGTCTTCCTGTCGGCAATCGCGTTGGCTGCCTCGTCATTTACTGGCCATTAGTCCTGAGCCTAAGCCGAGAGCCTCGCGCGGCCCATGGACAGGACGGGTTCAAAGAGTGCGATTTGTCGGTACAAAGCCCTTGGTATAGACCTCAGGGTAGACGTCCGTCTCTAAGCCCCCGGTCAGCACCTGGCGACTGAACCGGTCCGAGATCGCGATGAGATAAGGAATGCCCCGCCACATCGGGTTACATCCGACATTGGTGCGTCAGGCCGCATTGAAACGGGCGATTGCCATTGGCCACATATTGCAGCGCCGGATCACGGGTTGGCAAACGATGGCTATTTGCGGATCGCCCCAAGCGGCAGGTCCGATCTCTTTGCTGTCTCGGATCGTCCTCCCTGTCAGGCGACCCATCATAGGATCTGGTTCTGGATCCAACGACCAGCTCCTATCCTAATGGTTTGATTACAAGGCATTGGCTCAAATCATTAATCCACAACACAAATCTGGACAGCCCAACTGAAATTGGATTTGCGAAAAACCGCCGAATAGATACCAAGTGCCACTGTACGTGCTGTAGAAACGATGTTAAGGCACCAAAAATCCTGAAATCTGAGTGTGTGTTTCATGGCTTGGTCGGAAAACGACTACACAGAATTGTACGGCCTTGTCGAACTTCCTGTTCGCGGCGATTGCCGTGGGAACCTCGTGGTCATAGAGCAACTTAAGGAACTTCCGTTCGAACTAAAACGTATGTTCGCAATCTATGGCACTGTCGGTAACGAGCCACGTGGCAGTCATGCAAATCGACGCTCACGTTTTGGGTTTCTTTGCCTCAACGGAAGCTGCAGCGTTAAGCTGATTGCTCCGGAAGGCGAGTTTGCTAACGTGCAGTTGGACTCCCCATCAAAGCTCCTTTGGATAGAGAAAATGGTTTGGAAGGAAATGTGTGATTTCAGCAACGATTGCGTTCTGGTTGTCGTTTCTGATAGCTACTATGACCCCGAAGAATACATCTACTCGTTCGAAGACTACAGAACCATGAAGATAAGCAGCTAGTAATGGACAAGCTTCTCGAAATTCACAAGCTCACATCAAGCCAAAGCCTGAGGCGGTCAGACCTAATAGACCGTGCCGATGCTCAAGCACGCAACTTGAAGATTGATGTCGTACGTAACCACTCATTCGAATTAGTGGCAGCTACTATCAATAGCTTCTTAGCGGTCGCTGGCCTCAAGGCAGACTTCAGCTACAGTGATTACGATGATGCCTTCGCAAATGCGGATTTTGCCGCCGATGCAGATGCCCATATCATTTGGGTTGATCTGGAACGATACGACGAAAAAGGCCGCAAACACATCATAGCTCGGCTGAACGAGTTGAGCCAAAACGCTGTCAAACCTGTCATCGTCGCTCCGGTTGGTGCAAACTTCGAGGCTGAAGATCCCTTAGTTAAGGCGGATTTCTCAAGTATTATGGATCATCTGGGTGGCAAGTTCTTTGATGAACGGCTCGCAAGTTTCACCGGCACGCGCTGCAGCCCTGCAGCCTGCATGGAAATGTCTCGCTTGCTTGGTCTGTGCACAATCCCAGCAGTGATACTACCGGGGCTAAAGGCTATCGTGGTCGATCTAGACAACACTCTGTACAAGGGCGTCTTGGGCGAAGATGGCGCGGCCGGCGTGATACTTGAACCGGGGCATATTGCGCTACAGCAAAAACTAACCGAGCTAGCGAGGCAGGGTTTTTTTGTATGCATCGCGTCCAAGAACGAAGCCGAAGATGTTGAGAAACTGTTCAAAGTCCGTGGTGACTTTCCTCTGCGACCTGAACATGTGACTAAATTCATGGTCAACTGGGAGTCTAAGTCCTCCAACATTCAGAGCTTGGAAAAGTTCCTAAACATCCATCACTCTGCGATGTTATTCATTGATGACAACATGGGAGAGTTGTTCGAAGTGAGTAACAAGCTGCCGGACATCAAGATGCTATGGGCGTCACCAGACAGCGCTTCGAACGCGCGCAGTGTCGGCGTATATCCTGGTCTGTTGAAATCCAAAGTCTCTGCAGAAGATGTTGCCAGAAGCAAGGATGTTCAAGCAAACGAAGAACGTCGGCGTCTACGGGAGCAAATGTCACCCGAAGCCTACCTACGCTCGCTTGAAATCAAAATCAGCTTTCAGTTGAACCACCCGGATCAGATTACCCGAGTTTCTGAACTGTCGCGAAAAACCAACCAGTTTATCTTCAACTACAAGCGCTATTCTCTGGCCGAGGTAAAGGCAGCAGCAGGGAACCCGTCGTCTTGCGTTATGACAGTGTCCATGAGCGATAAGCTGATTGATAGCGGGATCATAGGTTGTCTGGTCGGCCACAAACACGGAGACACGCTAAACGTCGAAGACATGTTTGTCAGTTGCCGTGCGCTTGGCCGTGGTCTTGATGAAGTCGTCGTGCTGGGGGCCATTAAATGCGCGGCCGATCAGCTGAAGTGCTCGAAGGTTCAAGTTGCGTTTCAAAAAGGAGAACGCAACGGTCCAGCTGCAGACTTTGTCGAGAACAACCTAAAAGCACAAACCGCCGCCGCGTCGGAGCTTCAATACACATTCCCGCAGGGAATCGTCGAAATCTCCATGCCAGAACTTGATGTAAAAGAGCAGAGCTATTGACCATGCCTCACAACGTACTGACTTTCGTAGAAGCCCGGGCTGGCCTGGGTGAGAAGTTCAAAGCCCACTACGAGGATGCTGAGGTCTGGAGCTCATTTGATCGCATTGAGCACGCTCTGGCTGCCGAGGAGGAGTTCGGAATTCAGTTCACGCCTGAGGAGTTGACAGATCTTGGTTCTCCAAAAAGCTTCGTTGACGCAATCCAAGCAAAACTGAACGAAAACTAAGGTACATACTCGTGGTAGATGTACTTCGTTCACGTCGTTTGACAGGGCTATCCTTTCAACTGCGCCCCATTTCTGAAGGCGATGCGGAGTACATCGTCAATCTTCGCAGTACTGACAGCAAAAAACAAAAGTACCTGAATCCAATTTCCGCGGATGTAGACGCTCAGCGAGTTTGGCTGCGCAAACAGTCTCAGAACGATGGAGACTACTACTTCCTCGTCCAAGATCGGTTCACCCAAAAGAATGTCGGCTTGATTGGGCTCTATGACATAGAAGAAGGTCGGGCGGAGTGGGGCCGTTGGATCATTGAGGACGGAAGCTTGGCCGCCATCGAAAGCGTTAATCTGCTTATGGCGTTCGGCTTCAACGAGTTGAACTTGTCGGAAATCTATTGCCGAACCGTTGCCGAAAATGTGAGCGTTGTTAAGTTTCATGATGGCTATGCTCAGCGTCGTTCCACAAGCCAACCAAGCAAAGTGGAGCTGCGTGGTGAGACATTCGAGCTGATAGAACATGTTCTAACCAAAGAAGAGTACCTTGGGCAGACGGTTTCAAAGTGGGACACCTTCTGTCAGAATATTTTTAATCGTCGCCTAAAATCCGAATTGGGACTTTTTGAGTTTCACCATATCGGAATAGCCGCTAAATCAATCGAAGCTGCGGCAGCGGGCTACCGACTGCTCGGGTACTCGAACGAAGCACGATTTACAGATCCCGAACAGGGGGTACATGGTCTTTTTATGACCGCAAGATCGCAGCCTCGAATTGAGATTCTTGAAAACATGGAAGGCTCAGGAACGCTCGACAGCTGGCTCTCACATAGCGTAGCGCCCTATCACTTTGCGTACCACGTTGAGGATATCCAAGCAGCCATGTCTACGATGGCGCGCCTAGGCATTCGCCCTATAACACCTGTAAAACAATCTGTGTTTTTTCAAACCCCAATTGTGTTCATGGTGATGCCGAACCGATTCATAGTCGAACTTATCGAGACTTCCACAAGATGACCATACCTGTCGTATTCTATTTTCCGTGGCGTGAACCATCTGGAGGTCCCGTATACTTGACTTCCATCGCGCGGCGTTTGGCCGACGTCTATCCCGGCAAGGTTTACTACACTGACTATGAAGACGGCATCACAGATCCGATGCTCAAGGAATCGGGCGTTGAAAAAATTGAGATCAAGGATGGGCAATTTGAAGTCGGCCTAACTGAACCTGTTATCATTGTGACGCCCATCTACTGGGCCCATTGGCTACCTGAGCTTCATCCGGACAGCAAAGTTCTCTTTGTCAATTGGCACAACCTTTGTGTTCCCGTTCTAAAAGACTCTTGGAATATAGAATCGGATCGTCTGCTAGAGTTTCTCGAAATGGTTGGCGAAAATAAGGCGGTATTCTTTTGTGACGCCGCGCACCGGCAAGCGCAATCTGACTATGGCATCTCTTTCGAAGAAAATTATGTGCCAATCGGCGTTGAACCTAGCCTCCGGCGTAAAACGGACTATCGCGCTCCGAATGGTGAGATTCGAATCGCAATTCTAGGCCGCCTTTCAATCGATAAGGTGTTTTCTGTAACCAACCTCGCACGGCATTTTGACGCTTACTCATACTCGGGCAAAAAAACTCTTTACGTAATCGGCAACGGCCCTGAAGAAAAGAGGATCGTTCCAGAAGACTATCCGTCGCTCAACATCGTCTTTACGGGCCCTCTATTCGACGACAAACTCGACGAGTTCCTGATCAACAATGTAGATATGATGTTTGCTATGGGTACATCTGTCTTGGCATCGGGTCGATTGGCCATACCCACGGTTGTTGTTTGTAACGAAGTCCACGACTACGATGATGACGTTTTTGTCTATTTGAACGAAACTAAGGGATTTTGCTTGGGTTGGCAGGTAGAACAGGCTCTAACGTTCAAACTACCTATCCGCACATGTGCGGAAGTCTTAAGAGACTTGATGAGTGCCGAGCGTCAAAAACAGCTTGGCGATGGTGTTCATCTGTATGTTTCGGAATATCATAACGCCAAATTCGCTGCCGAAGAGTTCTTAAAGGCCGCCAACAATTCCACGCTAACTTACCGGGACGCAAAGAAAACGTTTCTGAGCTGGCAGATCGAAAAGAAAGCCTACAATCTCGGCCTTAAGGGAAAACTGCGAGCGGTGCGCTATACCAATGACATGCTGGAGCTGCGCTACAAAGGTAAGCTAATTCGGCGTATGAGGTTTAAGGGCATTGAATACAAGCTATGGCTCTTAATAATTGTGTTGATCGCAGTGGCGGCTTTGCCCCTGACCTTGTTGCTGGTCTTCGTGAGCATCCTGCGAAAGTCCAAGAAAAAAAGAAACGAAGAAAAGCTATCGCATCTGGAAGACAAGCCAGACAGTACGCGCTTCGAACTTCTCAGTTCTGAAACTGTAAGGGAAATCGCACAAACGACGTCCGCAGCGGTCCTGGGGTCGCCCAAAAGGCACGTTAACCACACCTCATATGTAGCTTTGATGGACACGTGCGACTCTATAATTGACCAGGCATCCTACGAACAATTCAGTGGCGATGTGGAAAAGCTATATCTGGACCTGATTGCCGGTTTGGATGATGAAAGTCGTCATATTGTAACTCGTGTTCTTACACGTATTCGAGAATATGCTATTCACCGTGCAGGGGTGTTCCAAATCACACGCGAGGAGGAAGACCAGTTTCGCATGCTGATGGATTTTCACTACAATCGCATATTGAAGCTGTCAGATAGATGGTATCTCTATGATGGAAAGTACCATTTGCCATCAGCTGATATTTCGTCAACCGTATTCTATTACAAGCATTTTATTTCTGCTCTCGAAAAGCCCGAGTCCCTTATGTCCAAAGCCATGATTGATGTAGGCGCTTACTTCGGCGACTCAGTATTGATCATGCGAGAGTTTACCGATGGAGATATCTGGGCCGTCGAGCCGAGCCTTGAGAGTTTTGATCTTCTACAGCAAACCATCAAAAAAAATGAACTAGAATCTGTTTATCCGATGAACATCGGACTTGGCGCCGAACCCTCGGAGATGATGGTTTTGGACAAAGGTGACCAGTCTCATTTAGTGGCTGCAACGGCAGATAGCTCTAAGGGACAGAGCAAGATCCCAGTTCGAACATTAGACTCCCTCGTGGACGAGCACAGCATAGACGTGGGTTTGATTAAGATCGATGTGGAAGGCATGGAGTTGGACGTACTAGAAGGGGCACGCAAGACTATATGTGAACAAAGACCGGTTCTGCTCATTAGTATCTATCACAATTTTGATCAGTTCTTCAACGCCCGCAAATGGGTCGAAGATTTGGGTGCGGACTACAGTTTTAAAATCCGTAAGCCTTTGGATATGTCAATTGCTGTGGACACTAACTTAATTTGCGAACCACGAACGTAGCCGCAAAACGTAAAGGATACGCGATGATCAGTTTTTTGAACCTTAAAGAAATTAACGTTCGTTACAAAGACGAGATCGCTCAGGCTATGCAAGACACTCTCGAAAGCGGCTGGTATGTGCGTGGCAAGCAATACCATGACTTTTGTCGAGAATTCGCCGAGTATTGCGGGACGCGCCATGCCATTGGCGTCGGGAACGGCCTTGATGCTCTTGAGCTTTGTCTGGAAGCTTTGGATCTTGAGGTCGGGGACGAGGTAATAGTGCCCGCCAATACCTATATCGCAACGCTACTCGCCGTATCCCGAATGGGACTGCGGCCCGTATTGGTGGAACCTGATCCGGGTACGTTTAACTTGTCGGGAAGAGGTCTCTCGGACGCGCTGTCGCCCAAGACCCGCGCCATCTTAGCGGTTCACTTGTACGGGCGCTTGGCGGAAATGCAATCGATCTGTGCATTTGCCCAGGAAAACGAGCTTTATGTCGTAGAAGACTGTGCCCAATCTCATGGTGCAGAATTGAACGGTACGCGTGCAGGCAATTTCGGGGATGTATCTGCATTTTCTTTTTATCCCGGTAAGAACCTAGGCGCCTTGGGTGATGGGGGAGCTGTCGTTACAAATAACTCAACTTTGGCGGCTAAAGTGGACATGCTGTCAAACTACGGATCTCGACAGAAATACGTGAATGAAGCTAAAGGTCGCAACAGCAGATTGGATGAACTGCAGGCTGCTATTTTGCGGGTCAAGTTAAAGTACTTGGATGAGGACAACGACCGCCGCCGTGATATTGCGAAGACTTATTGCGACAGGATCACAAGCAACCACGTGACTTTGCCGGAGTTTCCCAGCGATACGGCCACTAGCGTCTGGCACTTGTTCGTAGTCCGGACCAGAAATCGGGAACTGCTAGCAGAGCATCTGAAAGATCGAGGCGTTCAAACCCTTGTTCACTACCCTATTCCACCTCACAAACAGGCAGCGTATTCCGAGCTTGCCGACCTTTCGATGCCCGTCACAGAAGCCATACATGACGAAGTGCTGTCTTTGCCAATCGACCCCACGATGTCCAACGAAGATGTGTTACGCGTCTGTGAGGCAGTGAATGCCTTCACGAGTTGAGCTACTCTCCAGAACGTTTGCAAATGCTCAGCGGTTTGAACGTCTTTGCTTCGAGCTTGAGGGGCTCAAGAAACCAACACAAAAGATGAAGGCAGTTGAGGCTGCGGCTCACTTTGCCAATGGCACGGGTGCTGGCGTGTATCGATCCGAGAAACTAGAAGCTGCTCTATCTGATTTATCCGCCAATTTGGAAAGGCCATCACTTTCTCGTAAAACAAGGCGCTCTGGTGTTTTGCATGTTATGAGTTGTGCTTTTCCTTGGGGCGGCCATACACGTGTTGTTGAGCGCTGGATGAAACTGGACGGTAAAGAGCGATCACAGTCAGTCGCTTTGACCGAGCAGGGCCTTCAGCCTGTCCCAAAAAATCTGCGGGAAGCGGCAGCCAGCGTAGGTGGATCAATTTTTAGGCTTCCGCGGGACAAACCCATCAGAGACCGCGCCCTGCAACTCAGGTCTCTGGCACTGGAATTTGAGTATGTCGTTCTTCACATACATATGCACGATATCGTTCCTTCGCTTGCTTTTGGGGAATGTTCGTTTCCTGTTCCTGTCATATTCTATAACCATGCAGATCACAGATTCTCTGTGGGTTTTGAAGTCGCATGCGCAGTGGCTGAAACCCGCAGTTGGGGACAAGAGCTTTCAAAACTGAGGCGGGGAATTTTAGATAGCCAGCGTTTGGGGATCCCGTTGAACCCAGATAGGGATGCTGTGAGAGAAGAAACCAATGCCATTCGAGATAGACTTTCGCTCCCCAAAGAAGCCAAGATCGGAATCGCATCCGCATCAGAATATAAGTTCAAACCATTCCTTGAGTTGAACCTTTTTGAAACGATTAACAAAATCCTGCAAAGAAACCAACGCGTGTGGTTTCTCCTTGTCGGCTTGTCCAAGAGCTTTTGTCATCAACAACTTCAGGATGTGGGGGGACGTGCAGCTGAAGTTCAACGCGTTGTCCCAATCCCGGTTTGCGATGAAACACAATTTCGAAGCTATATGAAAGCTGCAGACGTCGCTCTGGATACTCTGCCTGAAAACGGCTGTACAACCGCTATCGATTACATCAGCCATGGTCTGCCAGTCGTTTCTAGGCAAACATTCATTGGGCAGATGGATTTTCTCGTGAAACAACGCGAATATATCCGATCCGATGAAGAATTAGTTGATAACTTCTTGAGCCTGGTCGAATCTGAAGCTGATCGAAAGAGCACAGCAGCCAGGCAATTTGAAAGCCTTAGTGTCGATTGCGGGGGAGAGGTCTTCTTGGATCGGTTGAACACTCTCTATTGCGCTGCATTAACTCGCAATCCCATTGGGCCATCCCGGGATAGTCGTTTCTTTGGTTTTTCCGACTTGGATTTGTTTCATACTGATCGCAGCAGGCACATAGTGTAGATTTGTCAGAGTTTCACTATTTCAAAGGATCTGTTCTCCGGTGTTAGGAGCGAGTTCCGCGAGCGGCCAACCAGAACTTAGCCTTCGGTTGGCTACAGGCAGTCGTTGCCATGCGCGGATACCGGCCTGCTGATACCATAGTGCCATCCGGTAACTTTGGATAGCTATTGTGAATAGTGCTAAAAATCCCTAGTGATCGCAAAACACTTACGTCCGATATCAACAAAACCCGGACACTGAAAGAACTCAGATGGCGAGCCTGGCGGCGATGAAGTTTCTAAATCAGCTCATGACCAAGCGGGTTGTCTGGTTCGAAACGCTGGTCGGCATGTGAGTTCTCTATGATGGGTAGACACATAAGCGGGCCTTGGGGCAGCTTGCGTTTAATTGGCTGCATCTGGCGAGTGGCCCGCACAAGATCTAGAAATGGGGTATTAGCGTGAAAATATTGGTAACGGGCGGAATGGGCTTCATTGGGTCTGCGGTGGTGCGACGCGCAATCAAAAGCGGTCACACCGTGGTAAATGTAGACTCACTCACTTATGCCGCCTGCCTTGATAACGTCGCTTGCGTCACAGACAACCCGAGCCATGTTTTCGAGAAAGCCGATATCTGCGATGGCGTCAAAATGTCAGAGCTGCTTCAAAGACACAAACCTGATGCGATTATGCATTTAGCCGCAGAAAGCCATGTGGATCGCTCTATCGATGGTCCCAGCGCATTTATCGAGACCAACATTGTTGGAACATACAAGCTTCTTGAGGCCGCGCGTCATTGGTGGATATCACAAGGTCGTCCTGAAGGTTTTCGGTTCCACCATATCTCTACAGATGAAGTTTTTGGATCTCTAGGCACAACTGGTTTCTTTTTGGAAAATAGCCCATATCAGCCCAACTCTCCTTATTCGGCATCAAAGGCCGGATCGGACCATCTCGTGCGTGCTTGGCATGAGACATACGGTTTGCCGATCATAGTGACTAATTGCTCCAACAATTACGGACCCTTTCAGTTTCCGGAAAAATTGATCCCAGTGGTGATCTTAAAAGCGCTGGCCGGAGAAAACATCCCAGTCTACGGCAATGGCGATAACGTCCGCGACTGGTTGCATGTCGAAGATCACGCCGAAGCTCTGCTTCTGGCCCTAGAAAAAGGAACGATCGGGCGCAGTTACAATATCGGCGGCGACAATGAGATGACGAATTTGGAATTGATAAAAAAGGTCTGTTCGATCCTGGATCGGCTAAAGCCTGGGCCTGCTCCTTACTCGGAACTCATAACATTTGTACAAGATAGACCGGGTCATGACAAACGATATGCCATCAATGCTGCTCGTGTGAAAAAAGAGCTGAACTGGCGGCCTTCCCACACGCCGGAGACGGGGCTGGAGCAGACCGTTCGGTGGTATCTGGACAACTCCGTGTGGTTGAACAACCTGAAATCCCGAACCGGGGTGGGTAAACGTTTGGGGATTTCAGACTAAACGATTTGCCACGACTTTAGTAGTTTCACCTGAATAAAATTAACGCGGCAGCAAACTCCAAAAGGAACCAACATGAGACGTAAGGGTATCATTCTGGCAGGTGGTTCAGGCACTCGGCTCTATCCAATCACTATGGCAGTTTCTAAACAATTGCTGCCAATTTACGACAAACCCATGATCTACTATCCGCTCACTGTACTGATGCTGGCGGGAATACGTGAGATAGCAATCATCACGACTCCGCATGATCAATCGCAGTTCCGACGCTTGTTGGGAGACGGGAGTCAGTATGGCCTTTCCCTGACATGGATTGTTCAGGAATCGCCTGATGGGCTTGCACAGGCATACATCCTCGCCGAGGATTTTCTCGATGGAGCGCCGTCTGCAATGATCTTGGGTGACAACATCTTCTTTGGCCACGCCTTGCCCGAACTTCTCGCTTCCGCAAACGACAATATAGACGGAGGCACTGTATTTGCCTATCGAGTCGCTGACCCGGAGAGGTATGGCGTCGTCGATTTTGATGGCGACAAAGTGCGTCACATTGTAGAAAAACCTAAAAAGCCGCCATCACGCTATGCGGTTACTGGATTGTATTTTCTAGATGGGCAGGCTCCTATGAGAGCTCGCAGCATTAAACCGTCTCCGCGCGGAGAACTCGAAATCACAACGTTATTAGAGACCTACTTAGAGGACGGACTACTTAAGGTTCAATCTCTGGGACGTGGTTTCGCGTGGTTCGATACAGGCACCCACGCTTCGCTTCTTGATGCGGGGAACTTCGTGCGAACTTTGACCGAGCGGCAGGGCATGCAAGCGGGGAGTCCAGACGAGGTTGCTTGGCTGCAAGGTTGGGTCGATAGATCGGATTTGATCGAACGGGCTGAAATGTTCAAGAAGACGAGCTACGCCGACTATCTAATGCAGCTTTTAGAAGACAGAGTCCTTCATTCCGCAGAGAGTTAAGCCTTCGGTGGCGTATTGCGCGTTTTGGCGAAGCTACAAAGCTTTATTCGATCACGTTTGCACGTCAAAGCTTGGCAATAGTTTTGTGCCAAATGTAGTATAGTCGGTGCCCGTTTTCGATTTGGAGCTTAATAGTTCATATTGACCAACCTTCGTGATTTGCTAAATCGGTTGCGCAGCAGATCTTTGACATTTCTTAGCAGTTGCTGACTTAGAGTCTCGCGCCATAGTGTCTGGTTCCTCAGTTCCCAGTACAGATCACGCAATGGGTGGTTGCAATTTTCAGTCCATGGTTTTCTGCGATCCGTAAAATGCAAGATTCCAGGGAATAACATCGCAGCTTCCGCTTCGATAGGAGTATATGCAGGTCTAAGATCATTTGGCGTGTAAAGCCGTGTGTTCGCGTTCCAACGCAAATCTAGTTTATGCGCTTTAGCTTCGAATAGGAGGTTGAGAATATCTTGGTCCTGAAGATGCAAATCCACGTCATCTCGCGCGACAACGCGTGCAACTTCTTCAGCAAACCAGTTTGAATCAATTGCTTCAAGATCAAAAACCAACACCCCAGCGTTAAAATAGAACGAAGAATCAATTAATTTCAAACGTTTAGCATGAGTTTGACCGCCTTCGTCTGGTGCCGCCGCAATTGGTGCGCCGTCGAGGTTAGTGGACCACAAGTCATACAATCGATCAGTCAAGATCGTGTCGCAATCAAGATAAATCACCTTTTGCACAACAGGGCAAAGAGTCTCGGGAATCAGTAAGCGGATATAGGTCGCTAAGGAGATGTGCTCTCTATTGTCAGGGAGCCTCTCGAAACGACTGGTGTCCACTTCATACCAAGTAATTTTCGCGTGTGGTGAAAGCGTTTCAAACGCATGATGCTCCTCATCACCTATATCGCTGCTACAAATAACATGAACATTCAATTGACACCTTTTTCCAATGGCGCGGGTCGCTGACAACAGAGTCACGGCTGCATGCGGAATGAAGTTGCGATCAAACGTTAAACAAATGTCTATTTCCGCAGAAACATCATCGTCTCTGACATCCGACAACTGTCGGTTAATATTATAATTTATATTAGCTTTTTCTGCGCTATTTGAATGTAACTTCATAGCATGGCCTTCAGTTTGTCAGAACTTTCGCGACTTCGTATTTTCCTCAAGTGGCGAAACTTAGAAACTCGGCTTTGGTACTGCGATCGCAAGCTTGAAAAGTTTAACAATCTGAATTCCCGAGCATATTTTAGCAACCAAGCTCCAGTAATCTAACCTTGTCAAAGTGTCTCAACAAAAAAAGGGGGAACTTCTTCGCGATCATTCACCCTAGCTTCAAATCCGCGCGCCGTATCCAGTGCTTCGCGAATTGTGACGTCCATATCGAGATATCGGTAAGTGCCCAACCGGCCGACAAATGTTACGCCATTTGTTGAACGGGCCAGATTCACGTAGTCCCTGAGCAATTCCTTTTCCTTGACTTGGCGGATCGGGTAATAAGGCGTATCATCTGGTTCTGCTAGGCGTGAAAATTCACGATAGCAGACCGAGCTCTTGTGTTCTTCCCATGGCGCGAAATGCTTGTGTTCTGTGATACGGGTGTAAGGGATGTCCTCTTCGCCGAAGTTCATCACCGCGCAGCCTTGGTAATCGCCATCGTAGTCGAACCGCTCAAAATCCAGCGTGCGGTATCCTAGGCGGCCCAGTTGATAGTCAAAATACCCGTCCAGCGGCCCGGAATAGAAAACATGATCAAAGCCCCCGCTCATGCCCTGGGTGAACTCTGTGCCAAGATGCACCGTTATCATTGGATGATCCAAGATGGCTTCGATCATTGCACTATAACCATTCTTTGGCATGCCTTGGAAGCGGTGGAAGAAGTAGTTGTCATCGTAGTTGAAACGGACCGGCAGCCGCTTCAGAATGGACGCAGGAAGCTCAGATGGGTGAAGGCCCCACTGTTTTTTTGTATAACCCTTGAAAAACGCCTCGTATAAATCTCTACCCACAAAGCGCAGGGCCTGCTCTTCGAATGTGCGCGGAACCTCTATGCCGGTATCAGCCTGTTCACGCAGAATGAAATCCTTTGCTTCATCCGGTCTCAGGGTTTTGCCAAAGAATTGGTTGATCGTGTGCAGGTTGACAGGAAGCGAAAACACGCCGCGTTTCCCATTGACGTCGCGAGAGGTAGTTTTGACTTGATTCTTGTAAGGTAGGAAAGTCTCGAAGCGATTGACGTAGTTCCAAACCTCTGCGTCGTCTGTGTGGAAGATATGGGGCCCGTAAACATGTAAAAGGATCCCTGTCTTCTCGTCACGGGCTGTGTGGCAATTACCACCTAAGTGATCCCGAGCTTCGATGATCGTAATGTTATGACCGACCTCAGCCAAGTGACGCCCTATCACAGCCCCCGACAGACCGGCACCCACCATCAAGTAATTTCCTGACATTCTCAGCCTATTTGGTTTCTATCGGCGGTACGCTTCGTTATTTGATTGCTACTTGTCTTGCAACAGGTGTTTCAACCGCTATCAGCAGAGTCGCGTCGGCGACGCCCTCGCTTCTGCTGAAAACACGAGTAGATTTCACGGCCTCATCGAAATCGCCGTCATCTCCAGAGGCTTGGTCAATTGGCGGCGGGCGATCTTGAATATTCCCGCGCGCGCTTCGCTGGTGCTGCGGAAATCGGACAGCATTGACCACCACGCACGGCACATGTGCCAACCCACCCGAACCCGACCCGCGATCGGTTGGCCCCCACGCAGGATACCTGCAAATATGATCGGAACCGTGCGGCGCGACATATCGAACATCTCTTTCAAAACCGCCTCTTCCTCTTCCGAGCTTTGGTTGCCGCTTGCGGCCATAGCGGATTTGAGGTTCTTGCCGACCGGGCGGGTGTGATGCATAGCAATCTCATCCAGAATGGCTGTGCGAAACGCGCCCGCCTCTTGCCAGCGGCACCAGATGTAATCCAGGCCGTAACCGCTCATAGTGGACTGAAACAAGGGCAAGGCTTTTTTCAGGACATCGCGATGTAGGCAAGGGGCCATGATCTCGATGTAGTTGGTGTATCGCAGTACAAAACCGGGGCATTGGCTGAAGACAAAATGCGAGAAATAGCTATCGGGTGTCAGTGACGGTTGTGCGATCCTTAGGCCATGGGAATCCATGGCGTTGAACAAGTCATTCACATTCTGTGCTGCAATATCTAGATCGTCATCTGGCAGCCAAACATAGTCATACGCTTCCAGATCCCTGCCCGAAAGCGTCAGAAACAGACCGTCCCATTTCCCGCCCTTGACCAGAACGGCCTCGACCCCGGGTTCGGGCTTGAACGCAGCAAATGCCTCATCCGAGAAAAAGCTGATCAGCAGATCATAGTTGCGATCTTCATACGAAATCTCTTGCCAGCGCGGATGCAAGGACTTTCCGCCTGCCCGGACAACAACTAAGTTTTTCTTCATGATCTGTCCTGAGCCCCGCTTCGGCTGTCTAGAAGGGGTGTTAGCCCCGCAATCTCGTCGGGTTTGAGCGGATGACTAAGCCGCCCATAACTGTATCTGAGTTGGTATAGCGCATTGCTTAGAAAGCGCCCCAGAGAAGAACCGGCTTTCTTGCTGTTGCGGTTCGCCTCGATTGTACTGTCAAAAGTTCCGCGTTCTGCAACCATTTGATGCGCCAACGTCAGAATTGGCACTTGGTGTTCCCAGTAGAACTTGAGGTCGATATCGACGGGGCGGGCAAACGGGGCGTGGACAGCTGCCAGATGCGCCGCCGCTTTGCGGCCAATGAGATAGCCTGTTGTTCTAGGGGGCAGCCGATCCGACAGGACTAGGCTTTGATCAGCGACCGACCCCAAAACCTGCCTGCCACTACCTGCCACGCCATCCAGTTTGATCACAACGTCTTGATAGCGCTCCGATGTTTCGGACAATGCAGCTAGAAATGGCATCGGGTTCTGAATGAATGTCGCATCATCTTCCAGCACAAGGGTCAAGGTATCATCAGCCTCAGCGATAGCCTGCCAGATTTTCAGATGGCCCAAGGCACAGGCTATTTCATTGCGGCTAAGCGGTCGCTTGAACGCGCGCCGGTTCCTTTTGGCATCGTAAACGCGCGACACATCCTCGTCTGACAGTTGATCGCCGTAGATGGCGTCGAAAAAAGAGTGCAACAACCCCAGCTGTGTACATTCCGCCTCACATGCGTTGCGCCGATCAATGTCCCTTGGAAGGCTTAGAATTACGGCTTTGATCGACACTGGCGGCTTACCTAAACGAATTCTGGCAGGTATCTAAGGGTCAAGTATGACAATCACAAGCAGCAAACGCTGCCTAGCCCTGTGCCAGCTGTCAGCGGCGCTCTGGTGGCAAGTATCCGCTCAGTTGGGGAAACTCTGAATTCCCTCAATGATATAACCGTTGGGATCAGGGGTATTGAAGCACCGGATTGCCTCCATTTGTTGCGCTTGCTGTTGCATCGTGCCTGGATCGTACCTACCTGTGCACGCCTGAGCGACGGTGCGTTGCCGTCGCCCATGCGCGATCAATTGAAAGGTCACTCTGTCACGCTTGGGTATCTGCCCTTTTGGCCAAAATGATTTTAGGTTATCTGAGCGAGCGCATGGTTTCATGATCTGGAGAATGCAATGATTAAGCGCGCCTGGGATAACTGGCGGTCTGGTTATATGGGCCGCCTGATTGGCGAAAGCTTTTATGCACAAGGCTGGATGTACGGGATCGCAATCGTTGCGATGATACTGGTCGCCGCCACCACTGCCGGCGCGGCCTATATGATGGAGTACATCGTCGATGCCATGACCAGCCCCGAGATGCGTGGCTGGGCGCCGTTGATCGCGCTATCTGTTGTAGGCCTGTTTCTTGCAAAAGCGGCGGCAACTTACATACAGGCCATCTATTTGGCACGGGCTGGAAACCGGATTGTCGCCGCGCAACAGGACAAGGTTTACCGCAAGCTTCTTCGGCATGGGGTTGATTTTTTTGGGCAGAACGAGTCATCCGAACTGTTGATGCGGACGACACATGGCGCTCAAGCTGCCCGCACCTTGATTGATGTGTTGGTGACAGGCTTTGTAAGGGATTTGCTAACACTTGTCGGTTTGATCGCGGTAATGGTTTACCAGCAACCGCTTCTGTCTGTTATGTTTTTAGTTGTCGGCCCCGTGGCGCTACTGGGGGTTCGCTACCTGTTGAAGAGCGTTCGAAAAATCATGCAGGCGGAGTTTACATCGCTTGCCGAGATTATCCGGGTACTTCAGGAAACCTCTGCCGGTATCAAGGTTATCAAGGTCCTCTCGCTCGAAGAATTGATGACCAATAGGATGGATGTGGCAATCAGGAAAGTTGAGGCGCGATCCAACGATATCGCACGCTTGCAAGCCATTGCCAGCCCGCTGATGGAGTTTCTGGCCGGTCTGGCGATCGCGGGTGTTTTGGTGGTCAGCACGTTGGGGATTGCCGGCTCGGAGCAACCAACGGCAGGCCAGTTGATGTCATTTATTACTGCGCTTTTGATGGCATATGAACCCGCAAAAAGACTCTCGAAAATGCGCGTCCAGATCGAAGCAGCGATGGTCGGCGTAAGCCTTGTGTTCGGTCTGCTGGACCAGGAAGACACAATGACCGAGAGCCCAGATGCCGAGGATATTCCAGATGGTCAGGGTGAGATCACGTTGCGCAATGTGACCTTTGGCTATCAGGGTTCAATCTCTGTGATTGAAGATATGAACCTGACCTTTGCAGCGCGGCAAACCACTGCTTTGGTCGGTCAGTCTGGGGGTGGCAAGTCAACGATATTTGGGTTGATCATGCGGTTTTATGATCCCAACGAAGGGTCGGTCGAAATCGACGGCCAGGATGTACGCCATGCGAGTTTCGCGTCGTTGCGCAAGAAAATCTCTTACGTGGGCCAGGATACCTTCCTGTTCTCAACTACAGTGATGCAGAACCTGCGCTTTGCTGCACCTGATGCAACAGATGAGGAAATTTATGACGCGGCCCGCGCCGCTCATGCGCATGATTTCATCTCCGAACTGCCGAATGGGTATGACACACTTGTCGGTGAGAACGGTGCCTTCCTCTCCGGGGGTCAGAAACAGCGTTTGGCCATTGCCCGCGCGATTTTGCGTAAGGCTGAGATCCTGTTGCTGGACGAAGCCACCAGCGCCCTGGATGCAGAATCCGAAAACCTGGTGCGCGAAGCGCTGGATGCGCTGACAAAGGACATGACAGTGGTCGTCATCGCGCACCGTCTATCCACGATCCTTGAGGCGGACAATATCATGGTGATCCAGGACGGGGCCGTTGTCGAACAAGGCAATCTGGATCAGCTGATCGCCCGCAACGGCAGCTTCCGCAGGCTCTATGACCAACAGTTTAAAAAGGGTGCTGAAAAAACTGAGGTCGCAGAATAAAAACCGGGGCATCGGAATGATCCCGATGCCCCGGTTTTTTGGATTGTTCCCCTGTTCTAAGGCAGATCGTCCAGCAACATGGGATACAACAGGTTGCCCGCTTGTGGCCCGGCACCCAGATAATCGACCCATTGATCCGTCGATTCATTGTAACGGCGATAGCGTTCAATCTTGTCATACAGGCCATTGACGATGGTCTGCTGTTCCGAAATGGGCAGGCGCACCCAATCATCTTCGGTAATGGCCATGATCTGTGATTTATAAGGCAAATCCGCCAGATACTCGTCCAAAGCCACAGCCTCGGCCAGGCTTGGATCGGACTGGCGTGAGACCTGGTCGGGCCGACGGCTCATATCAGCAGCCACACCAAGAACCTGAGTAAAGAACTGATCAGGGTTCACCACGTTGCGTTCAGCCTGATCCACGATGATCCGCAGAGCCTCTTCCAGATTGCTCAGATCAGCCTTGGAGATCAGTAGACGGATAGACAGTGGTTTCAAACCGGTGCGATCAAAATCCCGGTCGGCCACATAAGCCTCGAACAGATCGGGGGCCTGCGCGCCCTCGGTCCGGCCCAGATAGGCCAGCTGCATGGTACGGCTGGCGGTATTGAGGCCACTAAACAACCCGCCTTCGGCTTCATTGACGATGGCATCTTCATCCAGCAGCGCGTCCCCGTCGCTGCCGCGATAGGACGAGGCCTGTTGCGCAACGAACTGTCCCAATTGGCGAGCCGTGTCCTTGTAGATGGCGGGGTCGCCATTCTCGATGGGGAAGTACAGCGGGGCAGAGTTGGGAAAAGCGGTCAGTTGCTTATAGGCCGCCTCGGCCGAGGGGTGATCCTTGGCGCCGCGCGCGGTGCGCAGATGCATGACGGCCATAGCGCCCCCGATCCGCTCTCGAATAAGGCGGTTCAGGCTTTCAGCGCTTAGACCGGTCGAGGAATATTCATCATCAAATTCGCGCGGGCCTGCATCGGTCACCAGAACGATGAACCGGCTTCCGAAATCGCTCCAATCCATATCCTGCAGGGCATGTTCGATCCCGCGATAGCTGTCTTCGCGGAAGTTCTTACTGCTGGCCTTCGCTTCCTGCATCTGGTCGATCCCGGCCAGAAAATTCTCGACATCCAGCCCCTGTTGCAAATCCACAAAGGTCTTGACCTCATATCCCAAATCAGGCGCCGCTTGCAGGCTGTCACGATAGCCCACAAGGGCAAAGCTGACTGCGTCGGCGGCGTCCGAGGAGGCTGCCTCGCGGTACACTTCCTGCAACGCATCGCGGGTGGCGCGGATATAGGGCTCCATGGAAATGGTCGTGTCGACGACAAACACCACCCCGGTTTTTAGATCACCCGCAGCTTGACCATTTGGGGCGGCCGGTGGGTTCGGTGCATTGGCACTGGCAACGGCAACTTGCAGCAGATTTACGAAGGGTCCGATGTCAAACACCGCTTCTTCGGTCGATAGGATCGGCATCACGTACAGGTTCTGCCGTTGATCAATCGTCTCACGCGGACCAAGGGCGATTACGGTTTCCGACGGGTCTCCCCCCTGCTCGGCCGACAGAGCTTCATCCCGAGCATCCGCGGCCAGATCGGCGGGGTTTTCGCTTTCGATGATGTCGTAGATCGGGTCGATATCGTTGAAGAACAAAACCCGGCCCACATTGTCGCTGCCTTCCAGCGTCGCAACGATGTTTTGGTTCCAGTCGACCGTCGCGGCCTGAGGCACCCACATCAGGTCGTCTCCCTGATCAGTGGCCCCGATCTGCATCCAGTCACCATTGCGGTCATACACAAAGAACACCTGCAGCGGCGACAGGGCCTTGCCGGGGCTTTCGCTTTCCGGTTCTGCGCGCGCTTCGATCCGTTCCCGGATCAGTACGCGCTGGAACAGGCTGGTTTTGCCCTCGATAGGCAATGGTGATTTCGATTGCGCCAGCAGCGGCCCGGCCAGCAACAGCGCCGTTACAAGAAGGAGTATCCGTTTCAACATGTTATCCGTCTCCTCACTCGCCCAATCTGTTCAGGGCTTCGCGCGCCGGGTCTGATCCCAGATCAGCTGCGCGCTGATAATATCGCCGCGCCGCCGAGGGGTTGGGGCGCGGAAAAGGGGAAGTCACTGTGCTATGGGTTTCGGGGTCATACATTTCGGCAATCAGGATATTGGCGTCGGCCCGGTCCTGTTCCGACAACTCTTGGTCATTGCTGATCGCAATCAATGCGCCCAGGGCCGCATCCAGATTCTGAGCCCCACCCGCCGCCAGCAAATCGCGCGCCGCGGTCAAGGGATTGTCTGCTGCGACCGCCTCTTGTGCGACGACAACGGATTCGTTGACCTTGGCCGACTGACCTCCGGGGCCGGCAAGAAAATACCACGCGGCGCCTGCCATGACGGCCAGAGCGACGATTCCAGCCGCGATCATGGGCATATTGTTGCCGCCAGAGCTTTCCTCGGACGGCGCAGCGCCTTTGGGCGGGGCCGCGCCTGCTGAGGGTTTCTTTTTTACCTCGCCGTTCAGCGCTTGACGGAACAATCCTGGCAGGTCGGAGGGGCGGTCTTTTGGGTTGGCTTTCAGCAACTGCTCAAGCGCCCATTTCAAACCAGGCGCGACCTTGGGATCGGTGATTTTGACATCCGCCTTCCGGTCTTCGACGGCTGCGAACCCTTTGCCTTCACCGGGTAGCTCCAGCCCCGAGGTCCGCATCAAGACCAGCCCCAGAGCATAGGCATCTGTGGCGGTGGACACCTCATTGCCGAACAGGCCCAACTGTTCCGGCGCGCAATAGCGCAGCTTACCTGCAAAACTATCACCGATGATGGACTTGTCCGTCCCAACACTGTCTGACGCCAAGCCGAAATCAATGAACTTGGCTTGATTAATATCATCATGCGAGATCATCACATTATCCGGTGCCACATCGCGGTGGACGATGCCCAGCTTGTGAATGGCTTCAAGCCCTTGCGACAGGCGCAGACCCAGTTTCAACACATCATCAGAGGACAGCCTTGCCCCCTTTTTCAGGTAGTGCGCCAATGGATGACCGGGCACAAATTCCATCACCAGGAACAGACGGCCATCCTTGTCCAGCATCGAGGTTTCGAACCGCACTACGGCATCACTGCGCACGGTACGCAGCAGGTTCGCCTCACGCCTAAACAGATCAACGGCCTTTTGGTTCTTGGCAAAGCTGGGCGTCATGACCTTGATCGCCACCTCATGCCCGCTGGCCCGGTTCAGGCCACGAAAGGTGGCCCCCATGCCGCCCTCACCCAGCAGGGATTTGATCTCATACGTGTCCTGCAGAACGCTGCCGGGTTTCAGGCCAAGTACCGAGTGTTCCATGGTTGTCCTTACCTCCGGTTTTTCAGGCTGATGGCGCTGTGCTTGCTAAAGGTGCGGATATCCATGATCTGAAAGCAGATGCCCGCGAATACCAGCGAGGAAGTGATCCCGAACACCACCGTCAGGAAGGCGGCGATGATCGTGGTTGTATCCGGGCCCAGCGGCGACAGGCGCAGCATGGTCACAGCGGTGAAACAGAAAAAGATAATCGACAGCGCGGTGGTGATCCAAACCAGAACCTCCAGCGACTTGTTCAATACATCCCGCATTCTTTAACCTTTCCAAGTCAGTCTTCCATGAACGACAGGGCCAGCCCCTGAATATCGTCCGCGATTTGATCCAAATCCGAATATCCCGCGACGCTGCGCGCGCCGATGTGATCTTGCACCAGTGCCAGGCAGTTTGCCCGTTCGCGCCCCCGGCTTTCTTCGGTGGGGTAGATGAAATCGATCTGTTTGCGCAGCAGCACGGGCGAGTATTGATCGACCAGCCCTTCGATCAGATTGGCATATTCAACCACATCTGCCTTGGCTTTCTCTTCGATTTCCCTGAGCTTCGCCGCAGCCTCTTGTCGGGCGATCTCGATTTCTTTCAGCAGTTCCTGATCCCCGGCGGCGCGCGCCTCGCGTTCGATGGCATCAAGCTCGGGCTGGATTGTCAGCATTGAGATCAGAGCGTTCAGATAGCGGCGCAGAGCTTGACCGCAGACGAGAACGCCCGAGGTGAGGATCAGTCTGACCGATTGATCCCGTTGCGCGTTGCGCTCAACTCGTCCCCGATTCAGGGTGTCCTTGATCACCGCCAGTTGCGTCTTGGTTCGATCCGACAGGGATTCTGCTGAAATCTCATCCAGCAGTTCCATCGCCTCTAGTTCGCTTGCTGCCGAAGCTAGCGCTTCATCCGGGCGCGCCAGTTGGTCCAACCCGTCCTTCAGCGCCTGATCCTGATCCGCCGAAGTTATGGCCAAACCCTGCAACACCAGCCTTGTGCCGGTGAAGCGATCCGCCGAGGCAGTGTTTGACAGGATGTCAAAGGGTGGAACCTCAAACCGGGTCGAGGATGTGATGTCTGCCAAGGGCGTCCGCGCGTCGCCACCGCGTTTCACGAACCCCCCGGCCTGACCGTGCAGTCGCCCGTGACGGACCAGAGCAAACGGATCCCCCACGATCTCGGCCGCGTTGCCCAGCATGTCATGCAGACCCAACGGGTTGGGCTTCAGAGAACCGACCACTTGCAGTTTTCCACCTGCCGAGGACGTGCCGCCATGGGCGATGTATTCGTCCTGTGGCGTACCCTCTGGCACCGGTGGTAGTGGGGCACGGAACAGGGATTGATCCACCGCCAAACCACCACGGGCGGAATACTCCCATTCCTCCTCGGTGGGCAGGCGCAGATAGGCCCGCGTATCGCCGACGCGGGGCAGGCTGTCGGGCGCATTCTCCATCAGCCATAGGGTGTAGGCCTCGGCAAAGCGCTGATAGTCCAGCTTGGTATTCCCGACCGCCGGAACAAAGCCCCGGCGACGCGGCTCCTTGTCGGGGCAGCCAACCATGACCACATCCCACTGCGCCTGCGCCAGCTCATACTTGGCCATGTAGAAATAGCCCTTGGCGGCGCCATCGGGATCGGCAAAGGCACCCGAGACAAAAGCCCGGCGCAATCCATTCAGATAGGGTTGATCGCTGCCTTCCTGCCCCAGCACGACCGAGACATCTCCGATCACGCCATCTGTGTTGGGCGTCGCCACCTTGCGGAAGGTCATCGCTCCGCCGCAGGGCATGGGCAGGGACAGGTCCCCGTCTGCAGGCTGCGGGTTATAGTACTTCTCGCGCCAACTGATGTCTTGTGCCTGCGCGGTTGCAGAGAAGGTCAACAGACCGATCAGCGGGGCCAGGGCAAGGCGGGTCAGTTTAGGCATGGGTCAAGACCTCCTGAGGTTCGACATTGCGTACGGCAAAAACGGCCCAGACCGCAGCGGTCACCGCCGTCACGGCGCCCAGAACCAGCGTCGCAAAAACATCGCCCGCATAAAGGCGCGCAACGGATTCGCCGGGGGCGGTTTCGAACGTGGCGTTGATGGCCAACAGGAAGGGCAGGATGATGATCAGCGTCGCGATCACGCCACCCAGTACCAACGCAAGACTTTGGACCACCGGGATTACACAACGCTGCCGGTCGGGCATAGTCAGCATGGAAAACAGGCTGAAAATGACCCGCTGACGTTCGACCATTCCGCGCAGATTGGCAGACATTGCCGCCCAGAAGCCAAACATGGCCAGTGCTGCGATGGCGGTGAACAGTATGTTCAGATTGCGCCGGAAGGACAACAACAGGGCTGCGTTTTCAGCCCGAGGACGCGATTGCAGCCCCTGTTCGGCCAGATGGGCAGACAAGGTTCCGATATCTTCAAGCGAACGCGCATAGAGGCGGAAACTGGCATAGGTTTCGGGCTCGGCAACCGGATCGGTCCAGTTTGCAGGCGTTGAGGTCAGATCATCGCGGAACCGCTCGACCGCCAGAAGATCGGGCAGCGACAGGAAGATGGCAGGACGCGGCCAGATTTCGGGGGGCAATACGCCAATCACCTGCAGATCGCGACGGGCGTTTTCGCGTTGCCCATCCACTTCGCGCCCGATGATCATATCGACGGTATCCCCGGATGAAACTGACAGGTCCTGTGCCAGCTTGTCTGAGACCCATACGCGACCCGGCGCAACGGGTTCGCCGTCGATCAGCGGATCGCCCGCGGCTGAGGGGATCAGGGGCACCGCGCGCTCCAGTTTGCGCTGCACCTCATGCCGGACCGCGTTGGCGGATGTGTTGATCGAGCGGGTGGCGGGCACAATGAACCCCACATCCTGCCGCGCGCCCAGGGCGGCGAAAAAGGCCGCATCATGCTGTTCGGCCCCGATGGCCAGGATTTCGCGGTTCGACGGGTCCTCGATCAACCGGCCTACCATGGTTCCGATGATCCCGTTCTTCAGCGCCAGAATGATCAGTAGAGGGCCGAGAACACCCGCCAGCGCGGCAACAAAACACAATGCTGACTGCCAGTCATGGCGCAATTCGCGCAGGGCCAACATGGCTGGTATCCGCACCATCACGCCACCCTCGCCGCCGCGCGGCCCGCTGTTGAGAAGATCGAATAGGATTGCCCCTGATGATCCAGAATGCGGTGATCGGCACGGGGGGTGTCCGCAAACTCACCGGTTTGTGCCTGATGGCTGGCCAACACAACGGCTGACCCGGCTTCGGCTGCCAGGTGCACGATCAACCCCTCAACTTCGGCCACGTTTGCGGGGTCGAGGGCCGAGACCGGCTCGTCCAGCAACAGCAATGCGGGCTGTCCCAGCAAGGCTCGCGCGACCGAGGCGCGTTGGCGTTGGCCCACCGACAACTGACCCGGTTTGCGGGCGGTCAGGTCCCGTAGCCCCATAGCGCGGATCAGGTGATCCTGCCATTCGGCATTCGGCACCTGCCCGGCGATGCGCATAGGCAGTTCAATATTCTCCTGCAAACTCAGATACGGCACCAGCGTATTAGTTTGCAGCACAAAGCCCAACTTGTCCGGCCCAGCGAATTCGGCCCGTGGGGTTTCAGGAGTGACTGTCACTCCGTCGATCACATGCAGCATATCCGGCAGGTCCGTCAGCGGCAGCGCCCCCGCAATCAGCCCCAGCGCTGTGCTTTTGCCCGCCCCACTGACCGCGTCCAGAACGATGGTCTCACCTGCGCTTAGTTCCAGCTCTTCGATCACCACGAAGAAACCGGGCGCGCGTTCGATCCCAAGGTTGCGGATCGACAGGACCGTATCACGGGCGTCTGAGGACAAGCGCAACCCCCCCAAGTTCGACCTTCGATTTGGTGTTGATCTGCACCGGTTCATTCGGTTTCAGACGGCGGCCATCGACCTTGGTGCCGTTGGACGAGCCCAGATCGGTCAACATCATCTTACGCCCCTGCAAGGACAGGCTGGCATGGCGGCGGCTGAGATTGCGATCGGTGATGGTCAGCGTGTTCTCGCTGGCGCGCCCGATCGTGACACCCGATTGGAGTTGGGTGGCGCTGAACCGTTCGGATTTTCCATCCATGCTGACGGCCAGAATGGCCCGGCCCGAAGATTTGGCCGACCCATCCCCGCGCGCGGATTTTGATCCGCGATCGGCTTTGCTTTGCGAAACTACGAAATAGATGCCGCCGATCACGGCTGCACTGGCGCCAGCCAGTACGGCCAGGATGATCAGCAGGCTGTTGTCTGTTGCACCACCGCCAACAAAGTCCGGGTTGTCTGGATCACATTCCTGCTGGTGCGCGTTAAAGGGAATGCCCGCATCCCGCAAAAAACCGGATATTGGGTTCGCTGACGAGGCCCAGAATGTGTTGTTCGTTGGCGTGCGACCATCCGAGTTCCAGACCGAGATGACGGTGTTGATACCCAGTACCGATCCGCAATAGTCGATCAATGGTCCGCCCGAATTACCGGGATTGACCGATGCGGTGTGCTGCACAATTTCGAGGGTCCGCCCTGTTTCATTGAATGATCCCGGAGCAACCTTACTGATCGCTCCCTGGGTTAGTGTCGTTTCAAAAAAAGGCAACATATCCCGCCCGGCATTGATCTGGTCCGAGGAACCGGGATAGCCGATGGCAGCCACCTGTTCACCTTTCAGTGCCTTGCCTTCGCGCAAAGACAAAAATCCGGGCCTATGTCCGCTGGATTCCTGCGGGACAATGCGCAGTACGGCCAAATCCAGTTCGCGTGAGGCATGTAGAACCTTCGCATCATACAGAAAAACTCGGTCATCCTGTTTGAACCCGACCTGTATGTTCAGGCCACCGTTAATCACATGATGGTTGGTGATGTAGTAGTAACCGCCACCTTCGGGTAGTTCTGACAGGACGAATCCCGATCCAGTTGCTTGACCGCCGCTGACGTCGACGACCGCTCGTCCAACGGCCTTGTCCGTTTCCGCAACGATATCCGGCGCAATTTGCGCAGCGACAGCGCAGGCCATACCGAACAGCCAAGCGGCCGTAAAACAAAGGGAACGAGTTAAAGCTACAATCTTCACATCAGTATTCCATATGCAATGACGGCCGCTGCCACGATCAGGATCAACAGCAACACTAATATCGAAGCCTTGCGACCCCCGGTTTTTTTCTTTGGGCGCGGCCTCGGGCGGCTAACAGGTTTCGCACGGGGCTCTCGTTCTGGCCGGTCAGGACCGGGCACAGCACCGTGTAGATCAATGCCCACGAGCCGCGCATAGTCACGCGCCGTGCGGATGCGATCACGCGGCAGCAACTTGCAGCCAAGATCGATGGCATTCAGCAAGGCATCATCATATTTTTCCTGAACGCGATTGCGTTTCAGGTTGTGGCGTACGGGGACGTAGGGGTCACGACCTGTCGCCCGCTTTTCCTTCCAACGTTCTTCGGCGTTGGGCGGAAGGCTCTGCGAGACCATTTCATACAGGATGACCGAAAGGGCAAACAAATCGCTCCACGGGCCCTCCTGAATACTGCCGGTCAATCCGGTTTTATCCGCCGGAAACTGTTCAATCGCTGCGTATTTGCGCGTGAACATTGACGCGAGACCGCTGGATTTTCCCATTAGGCGAGCAGCGCCAAAATCGATCAGAATGGGCTGCCCGTCTTTGCGGATCATGACATTTGCCGGTTTCATATCGCGGTGAACCACACCGACATCATGCACGGCATCCAGGGCATTCAGCATCGAGTGCAGGAAAGTGGTGACAAGATCGGGCGGCACCGATCCGCGGGCATCAATCATGCGCGCCATCATCCGATCCAGTGGATCGCCGTGAATATACTCCATCACGCAATAGGCTGTGCCGTGTTTTCGGAATGCAGCCCGCACGCGCATCAGGCCCTGCTGCTGTGGCAGATCACGCAACAGATTGGCTTCTTGCAGAAACGCCTCTAACCCCATGTGGAACAATTGCCGCCCCTCGGACGTGGGCGAAACAGCGTTGTTGGGGCCTCGGTCCGCATAGTCAGCGGGAAAATACTCCTTGATCGCAAAACGCTCGCCGGTCTCGCGATTGCGCGAACGATAGGTGATGCCAAAGCCCCCCTGCCCCAATACGTCCCCCAGAACGTACCCGGCAAAGGTTTCTCCTTTTGGCAAATGCACCGACACCGTCAGAACTACCTTCCTTCACCACTAGGATTTTCTACAGAAACATCATCTTCTTCCGGAGTTTGCGCAGGCGTTGCCGGCTCCACCGGCTCTGTGCTTTCTGGTTCTTCGGGCGCAGACGGTTCGGTGGGTTCTGGGGTCGTTTCCTCGGGTGCGGGGGGTTCTTCTGGCTGCGATTCTTCAGCTTCTGGCACCTGGCCTTCAGGCTCTGTTAACGGCTCCTCGTCGCTATTGGAGTCGGACGCAATTGGGTCATCATCGACAGTGCTGTCACCAATACTGCGTTCTTCTTGTGATGGCGGATTTTGGACGGGCTCAGGCTCTGGCGTGACTTCGACTGGATCAGGCCGCAGCAGCCATGCGCCAGCTGCCGCAACAAGGGCCAAAGCTCCAAGACCAATCGCTGCATATTTAAGCGTATTCCCATTGCCGCCGGTGTTGTGAAACGCCCATTGGCTTCCCCGCAGCATGCTGCTCATGCCGTCTTGGACATGAGCGTAAACGACGACGGTTGTGTTATCCTGTTTCGGCTTTCCTTTTGCCTCGACCGCGTTCAACAGATCCGAGGCAACACCGCGCATATCGCGGCTTTTGCCATCTTGTAGGATATCCCGGATTTCAGGTTGCGACAGTGTATCTAGCCCATCCGAGCAGGACAGAACCACATCGCCGGGTTTCAGGCTGATGGCGTTGACGTCGGTCAGGGAAATCCGGTCCCCCATCAACGCCGAGCGCAAGGCATTGCGACGCGGGTGGCTATCCGCTTCTTCCTGCGTGATCTTGCCCGCAGCAACCATCTGCAACAATTCACCGTAAAGCGAGTGATCTGCGTTCAGCTTTTTCAAGCGTCCGTCGCGCAACAGAAATAGGCTGCTGTCACCAACCGAAACCCAAACCAGCCGATCCCCCAGCTTGAGCGCCGCGATCAGCGTGCATCCCATGCCTTTCAGGTCGGGCTGGCTGGCAATGCGCTGGCGTAGAGCATCATTTGCCGCCGTCAACGACTCCTGCAACCGGTCCCGCGGGCGAGGCGCCTCCGAGCCCCCGATGAAATGCTTCTTGAACGCCGACAGGGCCAAGTTGGATGCAACCTCGCCCCCTGCATGACCGCCCATCCCATCGGCCACCAGCATCAGAATGTCGGATTTCGGGTCTCGTTCGTTCTGATAGACGAGATCGAACGCGTCTTCCTGATTTTCGCGTTGGCCTAGGCTTTGTTTGCCGCTGATGATTGTCATCGGGATCAGTCGTCAGAGCTTTCGGCCAGCTCCGACCAGTCAAAATCCTCGTTACAGAAGGCCACAAAGCGCACATGCGTCTGTTTCGACAGCTCGATCAGTGCGTAGTTCTCCAGCGGCATGGTAGTCGCCACAATCTGACCATTGATCCGGCTGATATTGCGGCCAGTGCCGGGGGCGGCAAAAAACACGCGGTTGGCATCGTCAAAAATGATCCGAAGGTGATCATTGCCGGAAATCATCTTGTCGCCGAAATCCAAAGATACACGCTCAGCACCGTCGCGGCCCAGCGTGTTCATGCCCGAGCCCAGATTGACCGACTGCCCCAGCCCCGGCCCCTTGACCACCACCAGCCAGCCGGTGATCGGATCTACCATTGGGTCGAATTCGGCCTTGTCCGAGAAATTCTTGGACATGCCACCGTGATAGATCTGCGTCTTGTCATCCTCGACATATTCGGTCGGCGCTTCGCTGAAGGACGACCCGCTTGGCATGGCATGCGTCGCCTCGTCATCCGAGGGCGAGATGCTTTCGGTGAACCCGTCATCTGCGCCAAAATCCAGATCGTCGTTCAGCTCTTCGTCGTCCTTGTCGAACAGCCAGCTTGTCTTGTTGTCGTTGCCCATGTCTTCACCTTTCCTGTGTGTATGGTCCCGGATTATGCCCGAACCAGTTTCAGGCGAACGGACCCAAGGCCCACTGTGTCACCCACATTTATTCTCTGCGCGCCTTTGATCTTGCGCTCATTGATCAACGTACCATTCAAACTATCCAGATCGCTGATGGTAAATCGTCCGTCTGGCGAACCGCTGAGTTCCGCGTGCACGCGCGAAACACCACCATCTGGGATAACCACCCCGTTTGTGCTGCTACGCCCGATGGTCGAGCGTCCCGCGGGCACCGGGAAACGATGCCCGTTGTCCACCCGAACCAGAAAGGCAATCGGCGGCGGGGCGGTTGCCACCGTATGTGTCTCATCTTGCGGTGGTGGCATACCTGTTGCGTCGCCATCGTCGAAATCGCCAGCCTCCAGATCATCCTCGGGCTCACCCCCCGAACCGCGCCGCGCCAGCAGCACCGCCAGCAGTAGAAGCAGCAGCAACAGAACGCCAACCGCGATGTAGACATAAAGCGCCGGGAAACCGAAAATCTCGTCCTCCGGTTCTGGCGCAGGCTCTGGTTCCGGTTCCGGCGTCGGGTCAACCACGGGCTGGAACTCGGCGGAATAGCTCTTGGTTTGGGTTTGTCCCGGTTGGCCGACAACCGGTTCGATCATTTCGATGGTAATGCGAGCGGGTGCTGGATCTCCAACCGGCACAATCAGGCCCGAGCCTTTGACAGAATTGCCATAGGATCGGATGAAATCTGACACCACGGCATTGGCATCAGACTGATTTTGCAAAAAGACCTCTTCCATAAGGCCATTTTGCGGATCGGTCAGGCGTTTCAGCACATCAATGCCGCGTGTGGTGCGCGCATTGCCCTGTGCCCGCCAGAACATGCCAAGGGCTGAGACCGATACGCCTTCGCGCTCGGCGGCCTCGGTGATTTCTTCGACCGTGGCCAGACCTTCCTCATCTCCGTCGGTGATCAGGATCAGGTTTTTCAGCAGCACGTCATCTTGCTGGCTTAGCAATTCGATGGCGCGGGTGGCGTTGGCGACCAGACGGGTGTTCTGTTCCTTGATCTCAAGCCCCTCAACCACGTCTTCGGCCTGGGCCCGACTGGTGGAGAAGGGCGACAATTCAACAATGTCATTGCCGAACCCATAAATCGCCACCTTCTCATCCGTCGGCAGATTGGTCACCACGCGCGAAATCAGCTCACGCTCGCGGTTCCAGCTGCGCACACGCGCGCTGCGCTCACCGACGGACAGGTCAATCAGAACCATTGTCGCCGAAAGGGTCAGGTTGCCTGGGACGTCATCCAGAGATTTGACGAACTCGAAATCGGCCTGCGCGTCACCAAGCGAGCGAAAGCTCATATCGCCACGCTGATTGCCGGACGGAACGCGAACGAGGCAGCTGTCCTCGGGTGCGGGATCAGCGGGCGCACAATCCAAGATTGCTAGCCCGGTGGCTGGCGCGCGGGTTTTCCCCTCTTGCGCGTGGGCTGCGCCCGAAATGACCAAAGCAGCGGCAAGCGCCACCAATCTGCGTGAAAATCCGTAGGTCACGATCCCAAGACCCCCCTCAGGCAAGACGTCCCGGTCGTCGCATGTGCCGACAAGCGCCGACCTGACGTGATTAGAATTATATGGACAGCGCGCGATACGCCGACTTGATCCGGCTCAGTTCCGACGAGATGGCGGCGGAACTTGCACCGCTGTTAACGTCACGCTCGACCGCGTTCAGCTGATTGTCCAGCGCCTGAACCTGCTGCAGTTTTACAGGGTCCGAGGCCGAGGCAGCGCGCGCCTTCGCACCCTGAGCCTTTACATCAGCGATCTGCCTGCGCAGCGAGTCGATTTCGGCCTTGTTGGCATTGCTTTGCGCTGCCAATTGCGCATTGCGCTGCTCTGCCGCTTTGTTCTGTGCAATAATAGCGTCCGCTTGCGCTTTATTATTGGCGATCTGGCGGTCGTATTCACCGGAATTCAGGTTAGCAATATTGTCAAACAAAGTTGCCGTTGTTGGATCTGTTGAACCAGTACATCCCGCAACAGCGGTAACGGCGACAAGGGCGAAAGGTCTTGAAAAACGAAGAAGATCTGAAGTCATTTTCTCACTCTTACCAATTGAAAACCCGCGCCCAAGGTCAGACGCGGGTTATTGAAACTTATAGCAGGTTGATGGATGCCCGCGTCCGTGCCAGCCGGTTTTTGTTGCTGACCGCAGCATTTGTTGCTCCGCCCAAGCCGGGTTGGCCTTTGCTTGACGCCGTCTTCAGCTCCGAGATGGTGCTGTCCATGTTCTTTTCGCTGCGCTTCAACTCGTTCGACACAACCTGACGGTTGGATTTGATCGCGTTGACGCGCTGATTGTAAGCCGACTGAGACAGTTGACCGCCGTCCAGTTGACGGCGCAGCGATTTCAGTTCTGCATTTTGCGAGGCCAGCACCGAACGCAGGTTCGCTTCGACCGAGCTCAGCTGTTTGCTTACATTCGACAGATTTGCCAGAACCTGCTTGCTGTTGACGATTTCAACATTCTTAGCAGCGGCCTGACGGCCGACCTGGTTGCCGCCGACACCGCCAATTAGGCCACCCGCGGCGGCACCTGCCGCACAATCCCCGGCGTCTCCTCCCAGCAATAGGCCAAGGCCACAACCGACAACTGCGCCAGCCAGCGCACCCTGAACCGTATTGTTAACAATGATGTCCTTAGACACCTGATCCAGGCTTTTAACCTGCTTTTCCAGCTGTTTTTCCTGTTGGGTTTTTCCAGCCACTGAAGATGATGACGCAGATTGGAACGCCTCATCGGTACATGCTGTCAGTAGAAGGGAAATAGCAGCAAAAAATGACACCGCAACTGTACGCATCTCGTTACTCCGTAAAACAATTTTTCTTCTTAGTTGATTAAGAACTCACATATTTTTTATTTTCAATCAACGATTCGCAAATGACCTGCAAAGATAGAATACTGATTCGATTGGCATTCGACCAAATACTTTTGAACATTCGATCATAGGATGAGTTTTAAGATGAGATTACCCTTTGGTTTACGGGACAAGATGGTTCTGGCGAATGAGGTTTTTGCATTTGCCGGAAATATTGGCGCCGGTATTGGCGCGTTATTGGCTATTCTGGGTATTAGTTCCAATTTCGCGAACAATACCTCCAGGCTGGTCTTTAATGTTGAGGTGGCAACACTTTCGCTGCCCGTTCGGATGATTTTGGTGATTCTCATCGCCGCCGCATTGGGCTGGGGTTTGGGGGCATTGGTGACTTGGCTCAGCCATTCCCGGAATGAGGCGTTGAGCTTTGCTGTCTATGTTGTTGCCATCCTGTGGGGTGGATTGATTGTGGGTGCTGCCGACTGGTTGGCGGTTGCCATGAACCGGCAAATCCTGTCCGAGACCTTGCTATTCACCATTGTCGGGATGGGCCTTGCCTTGTGGGTGGCCGGGTTTCATTTTCGCAACTCCAACGCAGCCGGGAAACATGCGCTGCGGCTTCATTGTGATGCGCTCATGCTGTGCTCAATCGGAGCAGCGCTGTTCATGATTCTGACAATGCTGGGGGCACGGTGATGGCGATCGGGGGCCCTTTGGACGACAAAAACGCCGCCCGCCTGCTCAGCGCAGCTGCGCTGTTCGATTTCATGTTTCTGGCATTTGTTTGCGCCACTATCGAACCCGTGTTGCGGCAAGAGCTTGGCCTGCTGCGTGCGGGCCCCGCTCTTTCGGCAGGGCTGTATCTGGCGATGGTCCTTATCTACTGGCTGATCTGCGAAGGCGTGCTGAGCGGCGCAACCCTTGGTCGCTTTGTCCTGCGCCTGACGATGCGTGACAAAAGCGGCAAGCCGGTTTCACCCGTGCGGCGATCCACACGCGCCATGAAAAAGATCATGACGCTGGGAATGACGGGTCTGAACCCAAACACTGCCGCACGATATGACAGGGCTGCCGAAATTCGCTGGTTCAGCCCGATGGCGCCGCGGCCGGTGCCTCTGTGGCGGTTAGTTGTGCAATCCGGACCGGATCGTGGAAAGAGCCTGGTGTTCAATCAGGTCAAGGGCCTCAAATCCTTGCGGCAGATTAAGATCGGGCGCGATCCCGGCTGGGCCGATCTGGCATTGACACGCAGCAAGGGCGCGTCGGGCAAACACTGCATCTTGCAGATTGCCAAAGGCAACCAGCTTCAGATTCGGGACATGGGGTCTTCGAACGGAACCTGGGTGCGTGGGCGGCAAATTGCACCGGATAAACCAGTGCGGCTTGGCCCTGTCAGTCAGTTCCGTGTTGGGGATGTCTGGATCGCGGTCATTCGTTGAACGACAAAGCCGAGACATGGCGCCACACCTGCTACTCTTGCAACTCGCGCGCTTTTCGTATACCGCCGCATACCAATTGAATGGCGAGGTAGAATTCACACCTCGCGCTCTCGCCCCAATCGTCGGAAAACGCCATGAGCCTCTATACAGATTACCTGAGTGAAATCGAAACCCGCAAAGAGCAGGGACTGAGCCCCAAGCCTATTGATGATGGTGCATTGGTGAAAGAGATTATCGATCAGATCCGCGACCCTCAGAACGAATATCGCGCCGATTCACTGAACTATTTCATCTACAACACGCTGCCTGGTACAACGAGCGCCGCCGGTGAAAAGGCCCGCTTTCTGAAAGAGATCATTCTTGGCGACGCGGATGTCGAAGAGATAACGCAGGAATTTGCGTTTGAGTTGCTTTCGCATATGAAAGGCGGCCCCTCGGTCGAGGTGCTGCTGGATCTGGCCTTAGGCGAAGATACAAAGACTGCTGGCGAAGCGGCTGAAGTTCTTAAGACGCAAGTGTTCCTTTATGACGCTGATACTGATCGTCTAAAGGTCGCTTTCGAGGCCGGCAATCCGATCGCGAAAGACATTCTTGAAAGCTACGCCAAAGCTGAATTTTTTACCAAGCTTCCCGAAATTGATGAGGAGATTGAGGTTGTCACCTATGTCGCCGCCGAAGGCGATATTTCGACCGACCTGCTCTCGCCCGGTAATCAGGCGCATTCGCGCGCTGACCGGGAGTTGCACGGCAAATGCCTGATTTCCGAGGCAGCGCAGAAGGAAATTGAAGCGCTGAAGCTTCAACACCCTGGCAAACGGGTGATGTTGATTGCGGAAAAAGGCACGATGGGTGTGGGTTCGTCCCGTATGTCGGGTGTGAACAACGTGGCGCTGTGGACCGGCAAGCAGGCCAGTCCTTATGTGCCATTTGTTAACATAGCGCCGGTTGTGGCGGGTACCAATGGCATCTCGCCGATCTTCCTGACCACCGTGGGCGTGACTGGCGGCATTGGCCTTGACCTGAAGAACTGGGTCAAAAAGGTCGACGAAGACGGCAACGCGATCCTGAACAATGACGGCAATCCGATCCTTGAAGAGAAATACTCGGTTGCCACAGGTACGGTGCTGAAGATCAACACCAAGACCCACAAGCTGCTAAACGAAGATGGCGAAGAACTGGTCGATGTCCCAGCATCCTTCACGCCACAGAAGGTCGAATTCATGAAGGCCGGTGGCTCTTATGCCATTGTCTTTGGCAAAAAGCTGCAGACCATCGCGGCTGAGACACTGGGCGTCGAAGCCCCCCTGGTTTTTGCGCCGTCTAAAGAGATCAGCCACGAAGGTCAGGGCCTGACTGCAGTTGAAAAGATTTTCAACAAAAACGCTCTGGGCACCACGCCTGGCAAGACCCTGCATGCCGGGTCTGATGTGCGCGTCCGGGTAAACATTGTTGGCTCACAAGACACCACCGGTTTGATGACCATGCAGGAACTCGAAGCGATGGCTGCGACAGTGGTCTCTCCCAGCGTGGATGGGGCATACCAATCGGGCTGTCACACGGCTTCGGTGTGGGATGCCAAGGCACAGGCCAACACCCCGCGCCTGATGAAGTTCATGAATGATTTCGGCCTTGTCACCGGTCGTGACCCGAAAGGCGTCTATCATTCGATGACCGACGTGATTCACAAGGTGCTGAACGACATCACCGTGGATGACTGGTCGGTCATCATCGGCGGCGACAGCCACACCCGTATGTCCAAAGGCGTGGCCTTCGGGGCGGACTCGGGCACTGTGGCGCTGGCGCTTGCAACCGGTGAAGCCTCGATGCCGATCCCTGAATCGGTCAAGGTGACCTTTAAGGGCCACATGGCCAATCACATGGATTTCCGCGACGTGGTGCATGCGACGCAGGCTCAGATGCTGGACCAACATGGCGACAACGTTTTCCAGGGCCGCGTGATCGAGGTGCATATCGGCACGCTGCTGGCGGATCAGGCGTTCACCTTCACCGACTGGACGGCTGAGATGAAGGCCAAAGCTTCGGTCTGCATCTCAAATGACGAGACCCTGATTGGATCACTCGAACTGGCCAAGTCGCGTATCCAGATCATGATCGATAAAGGCATGGAACATGAAAATGGCATGCTGCAAAAGCTGATCGATATCGCGGATGCGCGCATTGCCGAAATCAAGTCGGGTGAAAAACCGGCGCTGCGCCCTGATGACAACGCGAAGTACTTTGCTGAAGTTGTTGTCGATCTGGATCAAATCGTCGAGCCGATGATCGCCGACCCGGATGTCAACAACGCCGATGTCTCCAAGCGCTACACCCACGACACGATCCGCCCGATCTCGTATTACAATGCTGAAAAGCATGTGGATCTGGGCTTTGTCGGGTCGTGCATGGTGCATAAGGGCGACATGAAGATCGTCGCTCAAATGCTGCGCAACCTCGAAAAGGGCGCGGGCAAGGTTGAGTTTAACGCGCCACTGGTTGTGGCCGCACCGACCTACAACATCATTGATGAATTGAAGGCCGAGGGGGATTGGGAAATCCTTCAACGCTATTCTGGGTTCGAGTTCGACGATCTGTTCCCCAAAACGCAAGCCCGTACAGAATACGAGAACATCCTGTACCTCGAACGCCCGGGCTGTAACCTCTGCATGGGCAATCAGGAGAAAGCGGCCAAAGGCGACACGGTTCTGGCCACCTCGACCCGCCTGTTCCAGGGCCGCGTCGTGGCGGATGCGCCGGATAAGAAAGGCGAAAGCCTGCTGGCCTCGACCCCGGTCGTGGTGCTGTCGGCCATTCTGGGCCGCACCCCAACCATCGACGAGTACAAGACTGCTGTCGAGGGCATAAATCTGACCAAATTTGCACCACCGGTAAAGGCCCCCGCGACGACCAATTCCGCTCATTTCTAAAGATGTGATCTAAGTGCAGATAAGCCCGGCCCATTGGTCGGGCTTTTTCATGGGCTCAAGCTGCCATGTCTTTCAAGACGGCTAGCAATTGCGCCACCTCCTGTTCGGTGTTGTAGTGGCACAGTGAGATACGGATGCAGTCAGACAGGCCCAGAGGCTTCAGTACATTGCCCGAATAATGGTCCGCTTTGCGCACATGGGTGCGGATGCCCTGCTGGTTGAGGGTTTCGACGGCTTGCTCGGACGGGACGCCATCCACCACAACCGACACAAGCCCTTCCCGCGCGGTGTTGTCTGCTCCTGCCAGAATGCGGATGTGGTCCATATCCCGCAGCCCCGGCAGGTTGCCGACCCCGTTGATCATCGCATTGGTCAGTTGGGTCTCATAGGCGTGGATGGCGCGGCCTGCCGCCTCGATCCGTTTACGCGGCTCGGCTTCGTCGGACACCTCGCCACCCAGCCAGATGAAATAGTCGATCACATCAGACATTGTGGCGTAAGAACCGGAATCACGGGTGCCGAACTCCCACCCCGTCGCGGGCGCGTCGATCAGCATGTCATGGGGCAGCGCGCTTAGCTTATCGGAGATCCACGCGATGCCATAGCCGTGGCGCGAGAACACTTTGTAAGGTGAAATGGCATAGCCATCGACATTATACGCATCCAGATCCAACTGGCCGTGCGCCGCGTGCTGGATACCGTCAACGATGATCAGGCAGTCGGGTGAAACGGTCCGGATCGCGGCGGAGATTGCGGCCACGTCCATGCCCATACCCGTCACGGGCGAGGCATGCAGGATTGTCGCCACCGCCACATCCGGGGTCATCAGAGCGGCATAGTCTTCAGCGGTGACTAGCCCGCTTGCATCGTCATGCTGGACGTTCACGTAATCTAGCCCAGCGATCCCGGCCCAGCGGCGCGCGGCGCTGCGGGTAGCGGGGTGTTCAATCGAGGACCCGATCACTTTGGCCCCTTCAGGCGCAACCAGACAAGCTGTGCGGATCAGCCGGAACAGCAACTCGGTCCCGCTTTCACCGGCAAAGAACTGACCTGAGCTGGTATTCATGAAAACGCCCAGATCGGCCTTGGCCTTGTTGATCACGTTCTGGGTGCCCTGCCCTGCCGGATTGATCCGCCCCGGATTGTCCGGGATCGCTGCATAGAAAGCCGAGGTCTCGGCCACTTTTTTCAATGTCAGCGCACCACCTGCGTTTTCAAAGAAGATACGCTCTCCCTGAAACGGGCAGCTCTCGACATGGGCGAAACGGTCGCGGATGGCCGCGATCAGATCGGGATTGTCTTTGATCATTTGGGGTTCCTGTCGCCGCTCATCGGTGGGCCCATAAGGAACTAGCACACCAGACCTGTTTCAGTGGTTTATTCCACGACATTTTGCGCGGGGAAAGGGCCGCAAACAGTCTTGGATCAACTTAGCAATGGTGCTGATCGACCATAGAGCGCAATTCTGAACCTGCATCTCTCGAAATCAACAGAAGATCGCCTTATGTGAACCCTAGCAGTCGCAAACCCAGCTAGGGGCGATTCCTTGGCCCCTATTCAATGAGTAGTCTTGATGAGCAAGAAAGTCCCTTCGCCCTGTATCGACGTCTGCAAATTCCGGCGCGAGGGTCATTGCATCGGCTGCTCGATGACGAAACCTCAGAAGAAGCTGTTCAAGTCAATCAAGCGTCCAGATCAGCAAGAGGCATTTGTGCAGATGCTGATCTGCCAGCAGAAAAAAATGGGCCGGTACACCCATTGGGGACCGGCCTATCTGAAAAAGCTGAAGAAAAGGAAGGCCAAAGTGAAGATCTCTCTGGCCGGCTAGCTTAGCGCAGCATAACGCGCAGGAACCACGCAAATTTCTCATGGGTCTGACCGCGGCCTATGCAAAGGTCTTCGGTCAGGGTATCACCGTGCTCGGCGGCCAGTTCGCCAGCGCCAGCCAAAGTCGCCGCCAGTGTTTCCTGAGCGTCCAGCATGAGCTTGATCATCTCTCTATCGGTGGCGTGGCCGTCATGTTCTTCAACTTTCGAGCGCTTGAGCATCCCCGCCAGCGTGCCTTCGGCATGGGCATCCAACGCCTTTACACGTTCTGCCAGATCATCTTGTGCAACAAAGTGATCTTCGTAGATTTTCTGGAACAGTTCATGCAGCGGGCTAAAGGCCATGCCGGTTACATTCCAATGAAAATTCTGCGCCAACATGGTTGTTACGGCTGTTTCAGCAACTGACTGGTTCAACGCATCTGCGATGGCGGTGCGGGCGTCGGTGGTCAGATCAACGGCTGTTTGTGTCATGGAAGTCACCTTTTTTCCTGGGGTTCGAAATGTTTTTGTCGATCAAGAACAGGGATCTTACCTCTATCTAAAGGATCAGGCAGAGATTCCAAGACTTATTTAGAATTATTCTAAAAAAGCTAAAACTGGTCCGAGACAGCCCGAACCAGAAAAGCCAAATTTCGTTGCCGCCAACGGGAAACGCGGGACTGGATCAGAAACCGGAAACTATCATCATCCTCGCGTTCGATGGCATCGAACAACCGCGCTAGCCAGGCCTCATCAAAGGACAGTTCGGACGAACCCGGGCGATGAAAGACCGGACGTTTTTCAACCGCCTGACCGAAGCCGCGCATCAAAATTTCCGCATGCCGCATCTGCGCGTCTGCAGGATCAGCCAACAGCAAGGCACAGGCCTGATCCAGATCGACCCGCGCAGCAGAACGGCAGCGCAGCGCAACCATTCGCAAGTGGTTGATGATCGCCAAGGGCCGATCCGCGATTTGCGGGGCTGGCGCAAGGCGCTGTTCTTCAACCGCCTTATAAACGACTGCGTGCATAGTTGGCTGAAACCTGTTCGTCTGCGTGATTGGGTTGCAAATTTAAACCTGACAATAGTAATAAGGATTGCCGATCACAAGAGGGCCGAAACTGACTTTTTGCCACATCTGCGCCAGAGTTGGCGCGTTCCCCATCAAATGAGATCGAACAAACGACCGGGAAGGCCGGGATGCCGTGGCAAATCCAATGCCCGGACAAGCGCAAACATCATCGCCTGGTTCGATGTGACCACTGGTTTGCCCAGTTGGTGTTCGATCCGCTCAACGGCCTCGACCGCCCGCATATCGGTGCAGCTGAGCACGATGGCTTCTGCTTCGGGGTGATCTGCGCGACAGGCAAGATCAAACACCTCATCTGGTGTCAGCTCACCCTGACCATAGTTTCCCAACGTCTGCCCGATATCGGCAGAATGCACCGTGGTGATGTCATTCCGCGCCAGAAAATCTGCTGCCTGCACGTTGATCTCACCCAAATAGGGTGAGGCGAACCCGACCTTACCCACACCCAATGCTTTGCTCGCCTCGACCAGCGCCCCAGCAGCAGTGAAGGTGATCGCCCCGGATGCGGCCTTGATGTCCTGCGCCAATTGCGCGTCGAAGCCGGAGCCATGGGTTAGCGTGGCAGAGGTGCAGCCGTACAGAACCACATCGGGCCGCACGCCCCCGATCATCCGCAGATCATGGCTGATATCCGAGGCCCCCAGCCCGGCCATTTGATCTGAGCCGGGGATTTCGTCCACGTCATACCCGCCGATGCGCTGGAAATGCACCGTCGTATCCGGGCAGCGCATCAGCATCATGTCGGCTTCCAGATTGGTGTTGGTGAAGGGTACCAACACACCGATCTTTGCCCGTGTTCGGGTCTCGTGGGTCATGACATCACCTTTCTGAGCACGGCCAAACCGCGATCTATGATCTCCTGCGGGCAGATCGTTGCCCGCAGACAATCGCCCAGCCCATAGCCGCCCATGCCCCGCATCAGCAAACCTTCGGCGCGCAGGGCATGATCTGCCTTCTGAGCGGTTTCGACATCTGCAAACCTGATCAGCACAAAATTCGTATGGCTGTTCGGCACAGTCAGGCCGAGCGCCCTGCACTCATTGGCAAAGCGATCCCGGATCGCAGCCGTTCGGTTCACCGTTTCCTGCATATGCGCCTGATCCCGCATCGCTGCCGCTGCCATGATCTGAGAGGGAATCGATACGTTGTTCGGGTTCAGGACTTTTCGCACCTCAGATGCAATCTCTGGCGGAAAGACACCCCAGCCCGCACGCGCGCCCGCCAACCCATATGCTTTTGAGAACGTGCGCAAAACCACCGTATCACCACGTTTCGCCAAGGCGAAAATCTCAGCCGGGTTCTGGTCTGTATCTGAAAACTCTGCGTAGGCTTGATCGATCACCAGCAGCACATCGTTTCGCAGAGCGTCGCGAAGACGGATGATTTCAGCATTCGGGATCAGAGTTCCTGTCGGATTACCCGGGTTGCAAACAAAAACAATCCGCGTTTGGGGCGTGACGGCGGCCAGAATATCATCGACCGAAACGGTCAGATCGACCTCACGCGCCTGCACATAATCCGCCTGCACCTGCGCCGTGGCCGACGCCACATAGGCATAGCCATAATCCGTACCCAACACCTGATCGCCTGAGCCAACATAGGCACTGATCAAGCAACTGATCAGTTCCATCGAGCCCGCTCCGCACAGGACCATTTCAGGGTCGAGGTTATGCACCTCGGCAATCGCTGCACGCAAATCAGACCAGTCCGGATCAGGATACAGCGGCATCTGATCCAATACCGCCTGCCCCGCTGCAACAGCCATTGGGCTGGGCGGAAAGGCGCTTTCATTCTGTGCCAGAGAAACGGTGTCTGCATCTCCAAGATCGGCCAGAGCGTAAGGAGCCATGGCGTGGATATGATCGACCGGCTTGATCATGGCTTGCCCCCATAGGTCTTGGCCCCTTCGGGTGTTACCAATCCGCGCCTCAGATCCAGCGCTACGGCGTCCGGGTCCCGATCTGCCGGATCGCCGAACCCGCCACCGCCGGGCGTGTCGAAGATCAGACAGTCTCCGCCTTCAACCCTTAGCTCGCCCTTGCCGGGAATGTCGCTGACCCCGTCCCGAAACCGGATACGTCCCGGCGCGCCGGGTTGGCCGCCCATCCGACCCAAGGCGGGGAATTTCAGCCGCTCAACCGACAGGAACACGATGAAGGGCGCACCGTTGGACGAAGTCATCTCGATCCTTTGCCCCAGCCCGCCGCGATATTTGCCCGCACCGCCCGAATCCGGCAGCAATTCGCGCCGCCATATGATCACCGGCGCAACGCTTTCGGTAATTTCGACCTGAGAGCCAAAGACGCCCGAAGGATAGGCCGTGGCCGACAGCCCATCCGCATGAGGCCGCGCACCGGTGCCGCCATTGTGCACGGGTTCAATGGCAAACTCGCGCCCGCCATTGGCTGCGATCTCAGGCGCGTGGCGCATGGGTAGGTCAAACATACAGCTTGCCCCCTCGGCCGGAACCTTATCGGGCAGCGCCTGATGCAGGCACCCCAATACCAGATCAGGCGTCACCTGCCCTAGTGTGTGACGCATCGCCACCGGAACCGGGCGCTGTGCGTTCAGGATGCAACCTTTTGGGCCATCCACTGTGAACGGCTCCAGCGAGCCCGCATTGTTGGGAATATCGGGCCCGACGATGCAGCGCAGGGCAAAGACTGTATAGGCCGTAGCGTAGTTTAGCGGCACGTTGATGCCTTTCTTGGAACAACCCGATGTGCCGGTGAAATCCACATGCATGCCGTCGCTGGCAACGGTAAGCGTAGCCTGCAGTTCCAGCTCATGCTCGTAGCCATCCATGCGCAGCACGTTCTTGTAGACGCCTTCAGGCACCTCGGCTATGGCCTCCAGCGCGCCTTTGCGCGACGTGTCAATGATATAGCTGCCCAAGCGATCCAGATCGTCGATCCCGAATTCTTCCATCATCGCCACCAGCCGGTTCACCCCTGCCTCACAACAGGCGATCAGGGCGTAGATGTCGCCCTCATTGGCGATCGGCTCGCGCGAGTTGGCGCGGATGATGTCCATCAGCAGCGCATTCGGCGTGCCTTCTTCGACCAGTTTGCAAGGAGGGATCAGCAGGCCCTCGTCGTAGATATCCGATCCTTCTGGCCCCATGCCCAACCCCCCCAGATCCACCAGATGAGAGGTGCAGGAGGTAAAGCCTACCACCCTGCCATCCTTGAAAGCGGGCATCATTAGCAGGAAGTCGTTCAGATGCCCTGAAGCCAGCCAGGGGTCGTTGGTCATGTAGATGTCACCGGGCTTCATATCCTGAATGGCAAAGCGCTGACACAGATGCAAAACCGCCTCGGCCATGGTGTTGATATGTCCGGGGGTTCCGGTCACAGCCTGCGCCAGCATCCTGCCATCGACATCAAAAATTCCGGCAGAGATGTCGCCACATTCCCTCACGATAGGGGAAAAGGCGGCGCGGATCAGGGTCTGGCCCTGTTCCTCAACCACGGCCAGCAGGCGGTTCCACATGACTTGCAGTCGAGCGGGAGAAAGATCGGGTTTCATCATGCTCCTCCTTTCTGATGTTGGATCAGAACCAAATTACCAATTGCATCCATATGGGCCGAGAAATCGGCGGATACGAGCGTGGTGGTCTGAGGTTCATGGATCAGCGCTGGCCCCGGCACGTGGTCACCGGGTTTCAGATCGGCACGCGCAATGAAAACGGCGTTTTTCGCAGTTCCATCCACATCGCAGGTGATCGGGCGCGTCTCGGTTGCGGTGAACACATTGCGTTCGGGCGCATCGAGCACCGGTGCAACTGTATTGTCCAACGTCGCTACCCTAACGGCCCAGTTCAAGATCTCGATCTGCATCCCAGGCACGGGGCGCGAGAATTGCTTGCGGTACTCCTCCTCAAACGCGGTGGTCAGCGGGGCAATGTCTTCGAGCGTCCCCGCACGGTCCGGCAGAGGGATTTCGATCTCATGCCCTTGCCCGTGATAGCGCATGAATGCTGTGCGCCGGGTTTGAGTCTGCGCATCGCCCGCCCCTTTGGCCACGACCTCTTCCGCCTCGGAAATCATCGCATCAAACAAGGCATTCACCCCATCCAGGTCCATGCTGTTCAGCAGCGAATAGTGTGAGCGCACAATCTCGAACGAGACCGGCGCGAACAGGAAGCCCACCGCCGATCCGACGCCCGGATTGGGTGGGATCACGATGCGGGACACACCGGCAGAGCGGGCGACGCGACTGGCGTGCAACGGGCCGTTCCCACCAAAGGCGATCATTGTGCGTGGGCCGAGGTCTTTCCCCGACTCGACCGCATGCATTCGCCCGGCGCTGGCCATGCTTTCATCGACAATGCGGCTGATCCCATCGGCGGCACCGAACGCATCCAAGTCCAACCGCTCCCCAATTGTACGGGCCAACGCTGCCTTGGCGCTAATCGCGTCCAACTGGATATGCCCTTCGGCAAAGGTATCCGGCACAATGTAGCCTAATGTAATATCACTGTCGGTCACCGTCGGTTCCGTTCCACCGCGCATAAAGGCCACCGGCCCGGGCTCTGACCCTGCAGATTGCGGCCCGACGGTCAGGCGGCCCAGACGATCCACCCCGGCAATAGAGCCGCCGCCGGCACCAATCTCGATCATCTCGATCACCGGAATACGCACCGGCATACCCGAGCCTTTGATGAACCGCGCGGCGCGCGCGATTTCGAAAGAACGTGAAGTCTGCGGCCTTGCATCGTTTATCAGGCACAGCTTGGCGGTCGTGCCACCCATGTCAAAGGATAGAACTTGATCGAGTCCTGCTTGCGCGGCGATGCGTGCGGCCAGAATGGCCCCGCCCGCTGGGCCGGATTCGACCAGACGGATTGGAAAGCGGGCTGCGGTTTCGACCGTGCACATGCCTCCGCCTGCCGTCATCATAAGGATCGGGCATGTCACACCTTCGGCTGCGAATTTCTTGGCGAAGCCGGCCAGATAGCTTTGCATCAGGGGTTGGATGTAGGCGTTTGCGACCGTGGTGCAGAGCCGGTCGAACTCACGCGCTTCGGGACTGACATCGGATGAGATTGAAACGGTTAGGTCTGGGCGGCGCTCAGCCAAAGCATCACGCAGACGCTGTTCATGCGCAGGGTTGGAATAGGCGTGCATCAGGCAGATCGCGACAACCTCGGCCCCGCAGGTGTCCAATTCAGCCAACAGGTTATCCAACCGCGCCTCGTCCAGCGGGATCAGCACTTTGCCTTCGGCGGACATACGTTCGCGGATCACAAAGGACCGCTCACGCGGGACAAGAAGATCAGGCTTTTCCAGATTGATATCGTATTGGGAATAGCGCCTCTCATACCCGATATCGAGGATATCTCGGAACCCTTCGGTGCAGATCGTCGCCACTACGGCCCCGCGCCGTTCGATCAGCGCATTTGTTGCCAGCGTGGTGCCATGGATGAACCCCGTCACCTGTGGCAGAGATCGCCTGCTTGCGGCCATCACACGCCGCGCGCCCTCCATCGCCCCGTCCGCCGGGTTCTGATGGGTCGTCAGGGTTTTGGTCGAGGCCAGTATCGTCTCATCGCCTTCGACCAGAACCGTGTCGGTAAAGGTGCCGCCGATATCTATGGCCAGGCGCAGCGCATTTGTCATGTTTCATCTCGTTTTGCATGTGACTTCGACCAATCAGAACGCCCCTCGGGCTTCTATTGGCGCATCACAACGAGATCACAGCCGGTTGCTCGGCGGTCCAATGGGTTGGTTGTTGAAACACAGCGCATATCTATTTGTTGCGCTGGATAACCGCGAGAACTAGCGTATTTGCGACACATCTGATCCGGAGCGACATACCCAAACGGGGTATCTGCCCTTACCTTGCTTATGTCGACCAACTCCCCGTGCTGAGGCTGTCCGGTGAATGTTCGGTCAATTCTGCGCGAAACGGCAACGCGTCATGTATCCGAATGCCGCTGACCAATTCAAACCGCCAGCCACGTTGTGCACCTTGAAACACCGCGATGTCTGGATGCTGTTCCTGCAGAATGTCTACCGTTCCTGTCAGCATCAGCACATCGCCGGTTTGATAGTCTGGGAACAAAAGCCCCGCTCGCGGCGTGACCAGAAAATTTCCCAGCGTGTTGAAGAAGTTGTTTCCTTGAAAGTCCGGCACCAGAAGGCTGTTGCCTTGCACGTTCACAAACCCCGACCGCCCACCGCGATGCGAAACGTCAACGCTGCGATCCTTATCGGTGTCGGCATAGCTTGCGACATAGAATGCGTTGGCTGAGGCGACCATGTCACGCGCGGCGGTGTCCAGTTCATTGAACCGCTCGCTTTTTGAGTGCTTCGAGTTGCTGCCCGGCTCTCGGATGAAGTCAATGTCATGCGTTTGAATGTATTTCGGACAATTCCCGAAAGACTGCGTCACATCCAACAGTATGCCGGTCTCTGATACTTTACCAATCGTTGCATTCAGACGATTCCGCCGCCGCGTCGAAAGCTCGAGCCCCAGCAAACCCAGTGGCGCGTCGCAAACCAGAGCGTCAGCCAATGGATCGTTGGGATGAGGCCTGGCCTGTACCCTCAACTGTCTGTCATTTGGTGAGGACAAAAATCCTGGCTGGCCCGACAGGGTCGATGCCCAGGGCCAGCCATCTTGATCAACACTGCCCAGAAATACAAAGGGCAGCTGTGCAAAGAATTCACGATGCTGGTCCGGCATGAACGGGCGGATCACCGTCCGACCTATCTTCTCCATTCTGTCCTGTTTCCCGATACGGCGCTGCATCTCGCGCTCACCGCGGTGAAACGGAGAATACTCGGTTTGAAGGGGCGCGTTCATGGCGGACCTCGCGGTGTCTTTTGGGTTCAGATGCTGCTTTAGGCGGCGTTTAGCCCGGCTGCGGTTTTGGGCATTGGTACAAAACCTTCCAGCGCCTCGATATTGGCTAGCAGGCGCCGCACATTCGGGTAGGGTTCCAACGAAACATCGCCTTCGGGGGCGTGGGCGGTGTAACTGTAGATGGCCACATCAGCGATTGTGGGCCGATCACCGACCAGCCAATTGCGCCCGTCCAGATGTGCGTCCAGTTTGCCCAGCACTTTGGCTGCTGTTGCATGGGTAAACGCCTTGTCTAATGGTGCGTTGAACACATTGATCAACCGGGCGGCTGCGGGGCCAAAGGCGATCTCGCCAGCGGCAAGGGTCAGGAATTTCTGAACCTCAGCCTCAAGCACCGGATCATTGGGCAGATAGTCTGGGGCGTATTTGCGGGCAAGGTAAACAAGGATCGCGTTGCTGTCGCACACGACAACATCGCCGTCCTCTAAAACCGGAACTTGCCCTGCAGGGTTCAAGGCCAGAAATGCATCCTGTTTGTGCGCCCCGCCCGCCAAATCCACATTTACAACGTCATGAGGAATATGGGCCAGACTGGCGAACAAAACTGCCCGGTGGGCGTGGCCAGACAGTGGAAAGCTGTGAATGCGGAGAGGATGTGTCATCAGATGGCTCCTTCTTTTCGATTGCATTGGAGTCAAAGATAACTTGCTGAGAGTTGGGCGATAATATACTCATTTATTGAATTACTATGAACATAGTGTAGATAATGGACACCATCGCAGGAATGCGCGTTTTTATGGCTGTCGCAAGCCATGCATCGTTTACAGACGGTGCCCGACAGGTCGGCATCAGCACGAAACTGGCCAGTAAATACATAGGGCAACTGGAGCAGCGTCTGAATGCTCAGCTTCTTCATCGCACCACCCGCAGTGTTACCCTGACCGAGACCGGCAAGGCCTATTTCGAACGTTGCCTACCGCTATTGGAGCAATTCGATGAGTTGGAAGGGCTAGTCCAAAAACGTCAGACCGAATTGGCCGGTCGCATCCGCATAACGGCCCCAACCGGTTATGGATCGGCCGAGCTGGTTCACCTGCTCAAACCCTTCCAGGATGAACATCCCGGCGTTCTGATCGAACTGCATTTGTCTGATCACCATGTGTCCCTGGTGGATGAAGGGTTTGATCTGGCCATTCGCTTTGGGGTTCTGAAAGATTCCTCGCTGGTGGCGCGTAAGTTGACCGATATGCGTATCGTTTGCTGTGTTGCGCCGGACTACCTGGATCGCATGGGCCCTCTGGAAACACCAGAAGATCTGTCACAGCACAATTGCCTGCTGCAAACGACGGGCAATGTGATTGACAGCTGGGATTTCAAAACCTCGGATGGAAAGCTCTCTGTTCCAGTCTCGGGCAATTTCCGCGCCAATTCGCCCCGCGCGGTAGCGAACATGGCCGCTGATGGGTTGGGAATCGGGAGGGTGCCTTTGTACACCGCAAAACCGTTCTTGGCGGAAGGACGGCTGAAATTGATCTTGGAATCTTATGAAGCCCGAGTACTAGGCCTATACGCCACCTACCCGCCAAACCGGCATCTGACCGCCAGAATTCGCGCACTGATCGACTACTTGGTGACTGCTCTGGCGCATTCATAGCGGTTTTTAGCGGCATATACTGGCGGCACATCTGTCAAAACAATTGTTCAAAGCTTGGCATTGAAAAATATCTACCTAATAGTAGATATATAACAAGATACTGATATAATACTCTACCTTTCCCGAGAAGGAATCTCCTATGGAACTGAACTCCGATTTTTCCGCCCGCGTCGTTGTCCACTCGGACCAGATTGATTGGTTGCCCTCGCCCATGAAGGGCGTTGACCGTCGGATGCTGGATCGGATCGGAGGCGAAGTGGCCCGAGCGACCACCATTGTGCGTTATGCACCAGGCAGTTCGTTCTCGGCCCACACCCATACCGGAGGCGAAGAATTCATCGTACTGGACGGGGTGTTTCAAGACGAACACGGCGATTTCCCTGAAGGTACCTATGTGCGCAATCCACCAACCTCGTCTCACACACCCGGTTCAGAGCCCGGATGTACGATCTTTGTCAAACTCTGGCAGTTTGACATGGAGGATCGAACGCAGTTCCGCAAAACCATGGCGGAGGAACTTAGCGCGCCAGTCAATGGCGTTGCGACAGCACTACTGCACGAAGATCCCCGCGAACGCGTCACCTACAGCCATCTTGATCCAGGTGCGGAACTGACCTCAGATGCAGCTGGTGGTCATGAGCTGTTGGTCATAGGTGGCCAGATCACTTCGGGCGGGGATACTTTGGCTAAAAACGCATGGCTTCGGTTGCCCGACGGCGAAAACCTGACGGCTGTGGCAGGTCCTGATGGTGCAAAGGTCTGGATGAAGACCGGCCATCTGCCCTATGCCAAAGCGCCTGCAGCGTGATCGCGCCATGCACATGAGCTCGCGACCCAGACTACGGACGCAGACCCTGATCATCGGGGGCGGTCTTTCGGGCCTGAGCCTCGCGGCAGAGCTGACGCGACAAGGGCATGACTTTGTTTTGGTTGAGGCTCGGGATCGCCTGGGCGGTCGTATTCTGACCTGGCATATTGGCGATGCCGGCTATGATCTGGGTCCTGCCTGGTTCTGGCCCGGTCAGCCAAGGATTGCAGACTTGATCGGCCAGCTTGGTCTATCCTGGTTCGATCAGCATTATGCAGGCGAGCTGACCTATAAGGACGAACATGGTAGCGTGTCGCGGGGCCTTGGATTTTCATCCATGCGGGGATCACTGCGATTGGACGGCGGCTTTGGTGCGCTGATCGACACTTTGGCGGCAAGCGTCCACCCGGACCGGATTCAGCTGTCGATGCCAATACAACAGATCGCGCGTGGCGAAGATGGTGTGATTGTAACAGCTGCCGACGGCCGGACCGTTCACGCTGACCGGGTTGTGCTTGCCCTGCCCCCGCGGGTTGCTGCGCAGTTGTCTTTTGTGCCCGCGTTGCCTGACAAAGCGCTGAGTTCGATGCTAGCGATTCCTACTTGGATGGCGGGTCAGGCCAAGGCCGTTGCAATCTACGCATCGCCCTTCTGGCGCAACGCCGGACTGTCCGGCGACGCGATGAGCCGTCGGGGTCCGATGGTTGAAATCCATGATGCCTCGCCCGCCCAAGACGGGCCTTATGCGCTATTCGGTTTTGTCGGATTGCCGCCGCAGTCGCGCAAAGATCAGATGCGTCTGCGCCAACTGGTCTTGGATCAACTCGTGCGGCTGTTCGGGCCAGAGGCTGCACAGCCGCTGGACCTGATTGTCAAAGACTGGGCCGATGACCCGTTCACGGCAACACTGGAAGATCAGCAACCGCTATTCAGTCACCCAACCTATGGCCTGCCCTCACCCCTGATGGATCTTTGGGACCAGGCGCTGATTTTCGCCGGGACCGAGGTTGCCCCCCAGTTCGGTGGATACGTTGAAGGTGCATTGGAAGCCGCGGAACAGGCCGCAAGGCTTATCATTTACCAAAAGGTTGAGTTGTCATGATGACCGATACGAAAACAGCCCTTCTGAACGTCGCCGAGCAGGCCGCGCGTACCCGTGGGTTTGATGGGTTCAGCTATGCAGATCTGGCCGATGCGGTCGGCATTCGCAAAGCATCGATCCACTATCATTTTCCGACCAAGGCAGCACTATCTGCCGCGTTGATGGATCGATACCATGACGCACTGAAGGCCGATTGTGATCGGATCGATGCCGCCTGGCCAACTGCGGGCCAGCGTCTGCTGGCGCTGATCGATATCTACCGGGACGCGCTAAGCGGTGGCAAAACGTTGTGCCTGTGCGTGGCCTTGATCGGTAGCCGCGAAAGCTTGTCGGATGAGGTGATCCAAAAGATATCTGAGTTCCGAGCAATGATGGTGAACTGGCTGATCCGAGTGTTCGAACTGGCGGCGCAGGATGGGTCTATTTCATCTTTGGGCGCCGCCCCAGCCGAGGCCCGCGCGGCTCTTGCCCTCTTGGAAGGGGCACATTTGACCGCACGGGCTGAGGAAAGTACCTCGAGCTTCAATCAGGCCGTTGAATTGCTTGAGGCGCGGTGTTGAGCGCGGTCGACAGCTGAGGATCAGAACGTCGCGCGGGCCCGCATCGCGTTGGCCCCGTCATGGCGGCGGGCCCAAAGGTCCAAACCATCTTCACTCGCCCTGCTTTGCAGTTGAAATGGTGCCATCCCGGTGATGGGAGATAGGCCTCTGAATGCGAATGTTTTCAGCGGTCTACCGACGCTCCGACTGGCTAGATCGGCCAATAGTGTCGCTGTCAACGGGCCGTGAAAAACCAGCCCACTGTACCCTTCGACGGTGCGGGCATAGTCCACGTCGTAGTGGATGCGGTGGCCATTGAAAGTCAGGGCCGAATAGCGGAACAGCATGACCTCGGACGGCGTAACAATTTCCGAAACCTCTGTGTCGGCAGGCGCGACAGGTTGCGCGGGTTTTGGTGCGTTGGGTTTTGGATCTTCGCGATAAACGATGTCATGCTCCTCGGTCAGGGCAAGCGTGCCATCTTCGGCCAGAACCTCATGCATCACCGTGACAAAGCACAGTTCCCCGCTGCGCCCGCTTTTTTCAGTGATGGCTTTGATGGTCGAGCGTTTCTTGACACGCGCCCCCAGCAGCAAGGGTGTGTGAAACGTAAATCGACCCCCTGCCCACATGCGCCGAGGCAATGCAACAGGTGGCAAAAAACCGCCCTTCTTCGGGTGCCCGTCCCGCCCTAGCTGATCCAGAGGTTTGGCATCGAGAAAGTAGAGCCAATGCCACAGCGGGGGGAGCGGATCGCCAATCCCCAAGCTGGGCTTCTGCCCCAGCGTGGCCTGCATGAACCGCGCTGGTTCGGGACGCAGGATGTCGCTGTGGCTTTCGCTGCGCCCGATCCAACTGTCGAAAGTATTTGGCATAGTAAGCCTAAAGCTTGCGCCACTTACGATCCGTGGCTGATCGGGTCACACTAGGATCGCACGGTGCCAACGACAAGACTGAGCACGCGATGACTTGGATCAGTCGATGATTGCAATCGGCTGGCCCAGCGTGTCAGCATCGGGCGTGATACCCAAACCGGGGCCCTCGGGCGGAGTGATGCGGCCATTCTGACGCACGGGGCAATCCGGAGCCAAGCGAGGTCCGACATAGTGGCTTAGGTCGCAAGTATTCATAATGCCGCGCGTGGGTGTCGATGCTGCAAGATGCAGCACGGCCGCCGTTGTGATATCGCTGCCCCAAGTGTCTTCGATGCACATCTGGGTGCCCAGCGTCAGACACAGGTCGCGGATTTGCCGCATCGCAGACAGGCCACCCATCTTGGACAGTTTCAACGCCGCCGCCTGCATGCAGCCCAGTTGGTGCGCCTCAAGCACCGAGGTGATGTCATGGGCGTTTTCGTCGATTTTCATCGGCAGGCCTGTTGCGCGCTGGACATGGGCGCATTCATGCAAAGTGGCGCAGGGCTGTTCCAGCATTACGTCCAGATGGGATGCCGCCCGCCCAACCCGGATAGCCGTCAGCGCATCGCAGCCGCAATTCCAATCGCCGTAAACCAGGGGACCTGACCCAACGGCTTCGCGCACCTTGGCCAGACGTTCCACATCCGCTTGCCAGTCGTCGTCCGCGCCTAGCTTCACTTGAAACTGGCGCATGCCGTTGTCGTAAGCGTCGCGTGCCATTCGGGCCATTTCATCCGGCGCGACGCAGGTGATCGAGTGATAGAGCGGCATGTCCTTGACCTGTCGCCCGCCCAACAGGCAGTACAGTGGTAGGTTCGCCGCCTGTGCTGTCAAATCCCACAGGGCCATATCGATGGCCGATTTGGCATAGCCATGGCCATACAGGTAGGTGTTCGCGCGCTCCATCAACGCCTCGGGGCCAATCGGATCGGCCCCGATCAAAACCGGGGCCAGTTCCATGACGGCAGGCACTACGCCCTTGGCATAAGCAGGCAGATAATGCGGAATGGGGCAGACCTCACCCCATCCTTGCAGTCCGGTATCGGTATCGATCCGCACCACCACCGAGGTGGTGGTGTCGCAGGTTTTTCCGTCTGCCATGTAGTAGGTCTCATGGCTGGTCAGGGGGACTTCCCACAGCGCGATGCGCGTGATCTTCACTTCAGGCTTCCTCTACTTGTTCAAGCTGTGGGGCGTCGGTGCGCGGCAGCAGGCTGGCCGGGTCATAGGCTGGCTCACCCAGAATGCGCCCTTTGCGCGGCTTGCCCGCTATGATGACTTCGATCTCGGTGCCGGGTACATGCGCGTGCGGTTTGATATAGGCGAAGGCCAGGATTTTACCGACCGTATGGCCATAAGCGACCGAGGCTGTGGCGCCCACGATTTCACCATTCGCAACAACGGCTTCGCCGCCATGGCCGTCCTCGACCCCGTCCGGTTCGATCTCCAGATAGGCGCAGATCCAGGGCATCTCACCTGTCTCGGCCTGTTGTGCACTGACCCGCGTGGCCTCGACACCCAGATAGTCTTTGTCCAGCTTCATGAACCGGCCCACATTGGCCTCGGGCAGCGTGACCTCGTTGGTCAATTCACCCGCACCGGGGAAAGCTTTCTCCATCCGCATCGCGTTCATCGCGAAGGACCCGTAATTGACGATGCCAAAGGGCGCACCTGCGGCCCAGAGCGCGGTATAGACGTCGACACAAGCCGCGTCGGGCATGTGTAACTCCCAACCCAATTCGCCCGCATAGGACATCCGGAACGCCCATACCTTGTGGCCTGCAACGGTGATTTCCCGCGCCGACAGCCAGCGGAAACCGGCATTCGACAGATCTGCATCGGTGCATTGCGCCAGAACGTCGCGTGATTTCGGGCCGTTCAACGACAGGGCCGACCATCCGGCGGACAGGGCCGTGATGGTTACGTCCTCATCGGCGCGGTTGTGGTTCAAGTGGTCCAGCAGACGCTGTTCGAAGAAGGCGGCGCAGACTAGGTAGAACCGATCATCCGCCATGCGCACCAGCGTGGTTTCCAACTCGACCCGACCCCGGCGGTTCAGCATATGGGTCAGCGTGATCGAGCCGGTTTTCTGCGGCATCTTGTTGGCGGTCAGACGGTCCAACAATGCGTATGCGTCCGGACCCGAAACCTCGACCTTGGTAAAGGCGGTGACATCCATGATGCCGACGCCTTGGCGCACGGCTTTCACCTCGGCCCCGACCACATCATGCACCACGTTGCGGCGGAAACTGTAGTGATCGCGCTGCTCGATGCCGTCCGGCGCAAACCAGCGGGGGCGCTCGAACCCATAAACCTCTTCATACACCGCGCCCTTTTCTTTGAGGATTTCATAGAGCGGTGACGGCTTGATCGGGCGACCTTCCAGTCGGTTGAAATGGGGGAAGGGAATCTCGTGGCGGAGTTTGTAATCCTCATGCGCTTTGATGACCTGCCAGTCTTTTTTGGCATAGCTGCCAAAGCGGCGTGGGTCGTAGTCGCGCATCGAAATGTCAGCCGCTCCGTAGACCATCCACTTGGCGAGTTCGCGGGTCAGGCCGGGGCCCCAGCCGATCCCGATCTGAGTGCCGCAGCAACACCAGTAGTTCTTGACGCCCGGCGCGGGGCCAACCATCGGGTTGCCGTCGGGCGGATGGCTGATCGCGCCATGCACTTCACGGGTGATACCCAGCTCAGCAAAGATCGGCATGCGTTCCAGAGAATTCTCCAACCATGGCATCACGCGGTCATAATCGGCCTCGAACAGCCAGTTCTCGTAGTCCCAGGGGCATTCGTCGTGCCAGACGGAGTTCGAGTTCTCTTTCTCGTAAATCCCGATCAGGCCTTTTTTCTGCTCCATCCTGATATAGCCCGAGACCATCTTGTCGTCGCGGATCACGGGCAGTTCGGTGTCCAGATCCTGAAATTCGGGCACATTCTCGGTGACAAAATAGTGGTGCGTCATCGAGGTCATCGGCAGTTGCAAGCCCGACCATTCGCCCATCTGGCGCGCGTAGGTGCCGCCGGCATTGACCACATGCTCACAGGTGATAGTGCCTTTTTCGGTCTCAACCACCCACTCGCCCACATCGTTCTGAGAGATGTTGGTGGCGTGGCAATGGCGGAAGATGCGTACCCCTTTCTGACGCGCGCCGGTGGCCATGGCCATGGTCACATTCGACGGATCCACATGGCCATCGTCCGGGGTGTAAAGCGCGCCCAGAACGCCATCCAGATTATAGAACGGGTGCTTTTCTGCGATGAACTCGGGCCCGACCAGCTCGATATTGAACCCCAGCGAGCGGCCCACGGACAGGGTATGGCGTAGCCAGTCCATCTCATCCTCGGTATAGGCCAAACGGAACGAGCCGCAGCCGTGCCAGGTGACGGCCTGCCCGGTCTCTTCCTCAAGCGTCTTGGAATAGAGGCCAATGTTGTAGTCGACCATCCGCCCCAGTCCGTAGGAACTGGTGGAATGGGTGATCTGCCCGGCTGCGTGCCATGTCGACCCGCTGGTCAGTTCAGCCTTTTCCAGCAGGATCGTGTCTTCGCCCCAGCCTTCATGCCCCAGATGATAGGCCAGGCCACAGCCCATAACGCCGCCGCCAACAATGACGACCTTCGCACGCTGCGGCAGTTCTTTTTTGGACATTACAAAATTCCTGTTCGAGAGTCGCAGATTTCTGTGGATTTGATATTCAAACAAATGTACCACGGTCAATGAAAAATGATACAAATGATTGCGGCACAGGTTTTTGAGACCGAATTGGCTGCTTATCGCTAAGGCTTTGTTACGAGGTCAGAGAATGAATACACCGCTCACCCATTCGCTGGAGGCCAACTATTACACCGATCCAGCCGTCTTCCAGAATGAGATGAACGGGCTATTGTCTCGTACCTGGCAATTTGCAGGGCATGCGGCAGACATCCCGAATGTGGGTGACTATTTTGCCTTTCAGATCGCCGGGCAGAACCTGTTTGCCATTCGTGGCCGGGATGAGGTGATCCGCACTTTCTACAATGTCTGCCAGCACCGCGCGCATGAGATGGTGACGGGCACGGGCAACACTCGCGTGGTCGTTTGCCCCTACCACCAATGGACCTATGAGCTAACCGGCGGGCTGCGCGCCGGACCGAATATCAAGAAGGTTCCCGGATTTGATCGTGAGAAAATCTGCCTGACCGAGGTTCGGACCGAAATTTTCCTAGGCTTTATCTTTGTCAATTTGGACAAAGACGCCGCGCCAATGGACGACTGGTATCCCGGTGTGCGGGAAGAGATTGCCGCATTTGTTCCCCAGATTGACGAGTTGGCACCGTTGGAATGGGTTGAAATCCCAGAGAACTGCAATTGGAAAGTCTCGGTCGAGAACTACTCGGAATGCTACCACTGCCCGACCAACCACCCGACATTTGCAGAAGGCGTAGTGAAACCCGAAACCTACAATATTCAGCCCGATATGGGTGGTGGCTATGTTTTGCGCCACACAACCGAGTGTCAGAGCCTAGAAAAGATGACTTATCCCATCGACATGTCAGTGCCACATGCGGGCGACTACCAGTCATGGTTCCTGTGGCCGATGTTCTCGTTCCAGTGTTATCCAGGTAATGTATTGAACACCTATCACTGGCGCGCTGAATCCGTTGATACCTGTACGGTCTGGCGAGGCTGGTACACGGAGGGCAGACATGAAAGCGATGTGATCCGCGGGCTGGCGGTTCAGGATCGTGAGACAACCGTGGCCGAAGATATCCGCCTGGTCGAATCCGTATATCGCGGTCTGAAATCCAAGGGATATGTTCCCGGGCCTCTGGTTCTAGACCCCGATGGCGGAGTGATGAGCGAGCATTCGATCGCTCGGCTACAGCAATGGATGCGCGACGCGGTCGATTGATCTATGTGAAAATCTGGAATTGTGATCTGGTTGCAGGCAAAGGGTCGCGTGGCCTTCAAAGTATTGAAACAGGAGAGAAATGATGGACAACGATCTGTTCGAAAAGGGGCTACAGCAGCGCAAGGCGACGCTGGGGGCCGACTATGTCGAAAAGAACCTGGCCGCCGCCGATGATTTTAGCCGCCCTTTTCAAGAGGCAATGACCGCCTGGTGCTGGGGTTTTGGTTGGGGTGACGACACGATTGATGCCAAGACCCGCTCGATGATGAACCTGTCGATGATCGGCGCGCTGGGAAAGATGCATGAGTGGGAAATTCACTGCAAAGGCGCTTTGAACAATGGTGTCACCAAAGAAGAGATCCAGGCCATCATCCACGTGATTGGCATTTATTGCGGCGTGCCGCAATCGCTGGAGTGTTTCCGCGTTGCTCGAAAGGTTCTGGACGAGCGCGGCCTTCTCTGACCTGCTGCCAGTTCAGTTCAGATTGCGCGGCAGCTCTTCAAACCAATGCTGTTCATGGACAGATTCGGTGCCTTCAAAAGCGCGCAAGGTTGCGGTGATCTGCCAGTTCTTCGGCGAAGCAGTCATGCAAACTTCGGTTTCGGTTCGGATCGACCAATCGCCGCGTGACATCTGGTAGACCCAACGCGTCTTGCCTTCTGCGCCCGCCGGGTTCTGAGCGGAAGCGCTAAAGACTTCGCGGCCTTGCACCTCGATCTCAAGGCCATTTTGCACGATCCTGTAACGGCCCGTCTCATGTCTTGTGTCGACGATCACAATATCGCGGACCACATCATGAGTGATGCTTCGGCCGCCTGCACCTTCCGCCAACGTCACTGTTTCAAGCGGTGCGGCTTGCTCGGGCCCTGGATAGGCGTGAAGCGTTTCATCTAGCGGACTTGGTTGCCGGTCCGGCAGCGTCAGACAACACTGATCCAGATTGAGCGTCAGGGTCGCGGCTTCGGGTGTTGGCCAGATCAATGGGAAATAGCTGGTGGAAAGCGCAACACGGATGCGATTGCCGACGCCGAACCGGTGGGCGATGGCGCGTAATGGAACCTCGATTTCATAGTTCTGTCCTGGCACCAAAGCCTCGGGAGTTTCGTGGCTATTGCGGTGGGTCAGGTTCAATACGGCATAGGTCACGCGTGATGATGACCCGCTGGGCAAAACTTCGTTCAGGCGCACGGCGATTTGCGCAACCGGCTTGTCGGATGAAAAGGCCAGTCGCAGCACCGGTTGGCCCACAATGTCGAATGAGTCCGAGAGGGGTGCGCTGTCAAAGCAGGCCGACAGCGCATCGTCACGCCGCTGATCGCCGGGCAAGTCCCCATCGCTGGCAAAGGCGCACCAGAACCCAGCATAGCCACCCGACATGACAGGTGAGTTCACTGATACTGTTCCCGATCCGGGGGCATCGGTCGCCAAGGTACCTTCGGCGCTTGGGTACCAGTCAGATGACCCTATGGCTGGCGATGGCCAGTTGCTTTCTGCCACCCAGTGCCCGTCGCGGTGGGTCATCGCTTCCTTCGGCTCGGTGCTGTGCTGCATGTAAAGGCGCAGCATTGGCTCATCCATGATGCCGGTGTCATGCCCTTTCAGCCAATGATCCCACCAACGCAGAACCTCTTGCAGGAACCCCATCTGAGGACCGGGCAAGCCGGCATTTGGCATCAGATGTGCCCAGGGCCCGATCAGCCCTTTGCGCGGCCCTTGCAGATGTTCCATCATGCGAAACACCGCAGGATAATACCCGTCCGCCCAGCCTGAGACTGCAAAGACTGGGATTTTGATGCGTGAGAAATCCTCGCACACCGATCCGTGTTTCCAGAACGCATCGCGGGTTTGGTGCTGCATCCAGGTTTTTAGCCAAAGCCCCGAGCCACGCAGGCGGTCCAACCACATTTCGCGCCAGCGTTCACCCACATTTGCCGGGTCTGGCGGCATGGTGTTCTTGCCAAACATTATCGAGGACCACGTCAATTGCTCGCCCAGCACGCAGCCCCCGGAGTAGTGGATATCATCGGCATAGCGATCATCGGTTGAACACAGGGTCATGACGGCCTTCAACGCAGGCGGTTGCAGAGCTGCGATCTGCAACCCATTGAACCCGGACCACGATTTCCCGGTGATCCCGACCTTGCCATCGCACCAGTCTTGTTCAGCGATCCAAGCGATCACTTCGCACCCGTCTTGCAGCTCCTGAGGGGTGTATTCATCGGTCAGTACGCCTTCGGAATCGCCGCTGCCGCGCAAATCGACACGGACAACTGCATAGCCGTGCCCTGCGAGATAGGGATAAAGCGTCACATCCCGCTCGGCCATGATGTCATTCTTGCGATAGGGCTGAAACTCGAAGATCGCAGGCACCGGCTGTGACGGGGCACTTTTGGGCATCCAGATGCGCGCACCCAGTCGGCAGCCATCCGACATTGGAATCTCGACGTGATAGATTTCTTCAACAGAATTGGGGAATTGCGAGACAATCTTCATGTGTGAACCAGCCTATCCGTGGATGACAGAGGCAGCATAGCCGCAGTTGATTCATTACAATCCGATATACGTTGGCATGTCATCCTAAAACCTGTGCCGGATTCTGGCCAAACGCCTTCGTTGTGCTGTCAGCCGAGCGCCTTTGTCGTTTGTCGGTGTATCAGGCGGACATCTGTTCGGGTTTCGACCTCGGGCATCTCGTCCTTTTGCAGCCAACACAAGATCGTATCTGCCACTTGTCGCCCAAAGGCCTCAACGCCGCAGTGAACCGAGGATAGCGCGGGCCAACATTCTGACGCCTCGCGAATGTCGTCGAACCCGATGATCTGAAAGGAATTTCCGATCTCAACGCGGGCCTCGTGGCAGGCGTTGATCATTCCGAAGGCCACCAAATCGTTGAAACACAGTGCAGCATCGCAATCGGGGTGGTTCCTGAACAGATCAATCGCTGCTGAGTGCCCAAACGCGCGACTGGTTTTGCCCGTCATGACAATCGGGTCCAAACCACTTTCCTGTATAACCTCGAGATAGCCTGAGAAGCGTTCCTGGGTGACCTGCCGCCCCTCGAGCCCGCCCACAAAGGCAACCCGGCGTGCGCCGGCGTTCAATAGGTGCTGGGCAGCGGCCTGCCCCCCCGCGCGATAGTCAGGGGCGATGAAGGGGTGTTTGCCCGTCTCGTTTTCGACCTGACGCAGGACCTGCATCATCGGGATACCAGCACGCTCGACAGCCTCAAGTGTTTTTGAGACATCCCCGTAAGCAGGGGACAGGATCAGGGCTGAAACACCGTGCTCCAACATCGCGGTGACCACCTGGTCCTGAATATTGGGGTCTTCATTGGTGTTGGCGACCACCACCGCATAGCCCCGCGACCCCAAAGCCATTTGCAGCGATGTGGCGAATTCGGTGAAGAACGGGTTGGTCAGATCGTTGATCACCAGCCCGATCAGCGCGTTCCCGGTTGACCTCAGATTGGCCGCGGATCGGTTATAAACATAACCGATCTCTTTCATCGCTGCATGAACTAGCGTTCGGGTTTCCGCTTTGACCTGCGCGCTGCCCTGCAACACAAGGCTGACCGTGGATTTCGACACGCCCGCCTTGTTGGCGACATCTATGATCGTCGGTCTGCGCATTCAGTCTATTGATCTACCCCATGCAGCTTCAGCAATGTTGTCATCCGCGCTGTAGCCCGATCCGGGTCCGAGAGCAAACCCGCCTGATCTGCAAGCCGGAACACTTCGGCGTAATGGCAGATGTCGCGGCTGGATTGGAACCCGCCGGGCATAATGAAATGGGACTGCGCGCCGTTCAGCCAAGCCAGATAGGCAATCCCGGCCTTATAGAACTGCGTCGGTGCGCGGAAGATTTCACGGCTGAGCGGCACAGTCGGCACAAACAGCGCGTGGTAGCGATCCATATCATTCTGCGCCAGGGCCTCAAGCGCCTGAGCGGCCGCCGGGGCGATGGCTGCAAAAATACCTAGCAGGGCATGAGAATAGCGGCTCCCATCCCCAGCAATCAGATCGGCATAGTTGAAATCATCCCCGGTATAGAGGCGCACACCGTCCGGCAGGCGCTTCCGAAACGCCTCTTCATGCGCCTGATCGAGTAGTGAAATTTTGATACCATCGACCTTGCCGGGGTTTTCAGCGATCAAAGACAGCACAAAATCGCTGGCCTGATCCACATCCGTACTCCCCCAATATCCAGTCAAAGCCGGATCGAACATGTCGCCCAGCCAATGCAGGATCACAGGTTCCGCTGCCCCATCGATCAGCGCGCGATAAACGTCGTGATACGTGTCCGGTTCGGCATTGATGGCCGGAAAGGCGCGTGAGGCCATCAGGATCAGTTGACCACCTGCGGCCTCTATGGCCTCGGCCTGATGCTCGTAAGCCGACAGGATTTCCCTGGCTGTGTTCAAGGCACTAAGAGGTACATGATCCGTCCCGGCCCCGCAGGCAACGCGTGGCGACAGGGGGTGCGCTTTGGCGGCCACCATCGTGCGCTGGATCAGTTCCAGCGCTGTTTCCCAATCGACACCCATGCCGCGTTGGGCGGTGTCCATCGCCTCGGCCAGCCCAAGGCCCTGATCCCACAGACCCTGCCGGAAGTTCAGGGTCGCATCCCAGTCCACGGCTGGTCGACCATCCCACGGGTTCCGCTCGGCCAGCGGGTCAGAAACCACATGGGCGGCCGCGAAAGCGGTACGTGTCAAAGCCACCCGTGGCGCGCGAGCGACCAAAGGCGTTCCGGTCAGTGTGTAACCTTCCAACTGTCCGTGGCGGTTTGGCAAGATTATTGTCATCGCCTCAGACCTCCAGATCCAATACCAGAATGCCGTCGATGCCCCCCACTGCATTTGCCACCAATTGCGCACCGCAAGCCTTGTGATCCTCGTTCGCCTGATAGGTCGCCAAAGCGTCCCAATCGTCGAAATCGATCACAAACCCATGCATATAGCCGCGCTCGATCTGTTCCGGGCTTTGACTGCGACCCCCGGTGAAACCTTTGGCACCGGGCAGAGTTTCAGCCACCTTGGCCAGCCCGCTGTAGATTTGGGCGACCGTCTCTTCGGTCACATCCGGGCGGAATTTCGTCAGAACGATATGACGGATCATTGCGTAAATCCTTGATCTTGCTTGATCATATCGGCGGCTTTCTCGCCGATCATGATCGTGGGCGCGTTGGTGTTCGAAGAATTAACTGTTGGCATGATTGAGGCGTCGGCCACGCGCAGACCCTCGATCCCGTTAAAGCGCAGGCGGGGGTCCAGAACAGCCTTGTCATCCTTGCCCATGCGACAGGTACCCGCGCAGTGGTGCGAGGTTTTGGAATGCACGCAGATGAAGTCGAAATACTCCTGCTCGGTCTTTACAGTCGGACCGGGCAGACGTTCAGCCAGAACATATGGCTTCAACGCATCCTGCGCGAGGATGTTCTGCACCAGTTTCAAACCCCGGATCGACATCTCTCGGTCATATGGATCGGCCAGATAGTTCGGATCGATTAACGGCATTGCCGCTGGATCGGCGCTTTGTAACCGCACCGTCCCCCGAGACCGGGGTCGCAGGAAACAGGCGTTCAGGGTAACGCCGCCATTGGGCATCGCTTCGACCCCCGCTTCGATCCCGGTTCCCAGTCCCAGATGCATTTGAATGTCGGGCGAACGGGCGTCGGGGTCGGCGTACCAGAAGCCGCCGGTTTCAAACAGGCTGGACGCCACTGGCCCTTTGCGGGTGAACAGATATTGCAGCCCGGCCCAGGCCGACAGGTGCAGCTTGGCGAAGCGGTCGTAAGTGTGCGGGCCGGTGACCTCGCAAATTGAATAGAGGTCGAGGTGGTCCTGCAGATTCTCCCCAACCTGTGGCTGGTCATAGACTGCCTTGATCCTGAGGCTTTCCAGATGATCCGCTGGTCCGATCCCGGACAGTTGCAGCAGGCGGGGTGAGCCGATGGCGCCGGAAGACAAAATTACCTCGCGCGCGGCTGTGATCTTTTCGCCGCTCATCATCTCAACGCCGGTTGCCCGTCCTTTCTCGACCATGATCTGACGGACCTGAGCGTCCATACGCACGGTCAGGTTCGGACGGTTCCGATTGGGTGCCAGAAACGCCATCGCTGCCGAGGACCGTCGCGCATTGCGTTGGGTCAGCTGGTAATACCCGGCCCCGTCCTGTTTCGCGCCGTTCACATCCCGCGTTTCGGGGATGCCAATCTGCCCGGCGGCCCTGATATAGGCATCGCAAATCGGCAAAGGGGCGGCGGGCATCGACACGCCCAGCGGACCGCCCTTGCCGTGGAACTCATTGTCGTAGCTGTCGTTATCCTCAGATTTCTTGAAATAGGGCAGAACGTCGTCATAGCCCCAGCCCTCGCACCCCATCTGCTTCCAGTCGTCATAATCCTGAGCAGCGCCGCGTGTGTAGATCTGGGCATTGATGGCCGATCCGCCGCCGATCACCTTGGCCTGGGTGTAGTTGAATACCTTCCCCTGCATGTGCTTCTGCGGCACCGTCGACCAGCCCCAGCTGCCAATGCCTTTGGTCATCTTCGCAAAGCCCGCAGGCAGGTGGAAAAACGGATGGCGGTCAGAGGATCCTGCCTCTAACAGCAGGACCTTGGCCGAGGGTTCCTCGGACAATCGCGCGGCAATGAGCGAACCTGCCGAGCCGCCGCCGATCACGATGAAATCATATCCTTCAGACATCTTGTCCTCTGAGTTCCTTACAGGCGCGAGATCGAAAGCCCGCCATCGACGGGGATCGCGGCCCCGGTGGCGAATTGTATCTGGCCTTCCACGATGGGGAGGATGACCGAGCCGATATCCTGCGGCTCACCCCACCGCGCGGCGGGCACCAGCCCGCCTTCGATCCGGTCGGTGTATTTGTCGCGCACACCAGCCGTCATTTCCGTGGCGATGATGCCGGGGCGGAGTTCGAACACGCCGATCCCGTGCGGGGCCATCCGCACCGCAAACAGCTGCGCCATCATCGCGGCGGCGGCTTTGGACACGCAGTATTCTGCGCGCTCGATAGACACCATCGTGGCGCTGACCGAGGTGACAAAGGTGATGGAGCGGTAGCGGTCCTGAGGTTGCGCCAACATCCGTCGCGCGACCTCTTGCGCCAGAAAGAAGGCACCGCGAAGGTTGATGTTCTGCACGAAATCCCAGTTCTGGGGTTTCAGGTTCAGCATGTCGCCACGTGCCGGCGCACCGACGCCCGCGTTGTTGATCAGCGCGGTGATTGGGCCTAGCTGGGCCTCGACCTGATCCAACAAAACGGGCACGTGATCGATCTGGGACACATCATGCTGCACATAGATCGCGCCCGGCCCCAATTCGGACAAAGCGTTCCGGACCACTGGTTTGTCCGGGGCAGACCGTGACGCCAGCGCCACCTTGTACCCAGCCGCGATTAATGCGCGCGAGATGCCAAGGCCGATGCCTTGCTGGCCCCCTGTGACCAAAGCAACTCCGGTCATGCTGCAAACTCCGTCTCTAAGATGTGGCGACCGGCGCGCAAGGCCAGCGCCGCGATGGTCAGGGCCGGATTGACGGCAGCCGAGGTCGGCAGGACCGAGGCGTCAACGATGAACAGGTTCCGGTGGTCATGGCTGCGGCAGTACGGGTCCACCACGCTGCTGGTTGGATCGCGCCCCATCCGGGCTGTCCCGCATTGGTGCGAGGGCGTGCGCCGGTCGAAGGGCCGCGACAGGACAATCGGAAACCCAGCCCGGCGCAGGTGCTGTTTCAGCTTGGCCACCAGTGCCTCATGCGCCTGCCAGTTCGAGCGTTTCCAGTCCAACCGGATCTGGTCACCCGTGATCGTCACCCGGCTGTCGGGGTTGGGCAGGTCTTCGGACATGGCGTAGAAATCGAAGCTGCGGTTTGCGATCAGCGCAGCTACTGGGCCGGGAAGCCTGGTCTGAGACGCCAGGATCGGACCAGTGATCTTGCCCAGCATCTGAATATTGCCCAACGGCGCGCCGCCCTGCCCGTCATCATTGTAGTAGTCGTTGAACATCAACGTCTTCTGATAGACCGCGCGGTTGCGGCGCAGCGGATGCAAAGCCAGAACCGCCGAGCAATTGTGGTTCATGAAGTTGCGCCCAACCTGATCGGATCGGTTCGCCAATCCGGCGGGGCAATTGTCATTGGCGGATTTCAACAACAGCGCGGCGGACTGAACCGCCCCGGCAGATAACACGATCATCGGCGCGTGCAGGGTACCGTGCCCCTTGACCTCAACACCTGCGATGTGCCCGTCCTTGTCGCTCAGCAGTTTTTCGGCGGGTGCGTTGGTCAATAGTTCGACATTCTCATGCTTCAGGGCGTCCGCCAGAGCGCAGGTTTCGGCGTCCATTTTGCCACCGCAGGTGTTCGGAAACGCATCCCACGTGGTTTGCCCGGCCGAAAGCCAGCGGTCGATATCCACCCCCAAAGGGACAGATGCGGGCGACAGCCCCGCCCCGCGCAAACGCGCGCGCAGATCCGCGATGTCAGGCTCATCGGCCACGGGAGGATGCGGGTAAGCGCCGCTAGGCGGCGGCTCGGTCGGGTCCTCATCGGCGGTTCCGCGCACTGCATAAAGCTGTTCAGCCGCCGTGTAGTCCGGTTCCAGATCTCCGTAGCGAAGAGGCCAGCCAGGAGAGCGACCGCCCATATGCTGGCGCGGTTCAAAATCCTCGGCTCGGTAGCGGATCAGGGCGGCGCCGTAGAATTTCGAGTTGCCGCCAACGCAGTAATAGTTGCCCGGGCTGAAAGGCTGCCCTTCGCCATCCAGCCAAGTTTCATCGGGGCGGAAATGCCCATGCCCAAAGATTGCCTTGGGGTCCCGATCCACGGGCGACGGGCGCAGATGCTCTCCCCGCTCAAGGATCAGAATACGGCGGCCCGAGGGGGCAAGTGCTGCGGCCAGCGTTGCCCCACCGATCCCAGATCCGATGATTATGACATCCGGGTTTGTCACGGAACAATCCGCATCTCGCTTTCCGGGTCAAAGGCCACGGCCTTTTCCATATTGACGGCAAAGTCGAAATCCTGTCCCGCCGCAACCTCAGCGTCCGAGCGCATCCGGGCGATAACATCGCGGCCCCCCAACTGCATCGAGACAAAGGTGTCCGAGCCTGCGGGTTCGGTAACAACAATCCGGTTGGTCATCTGCGCAATGTTCGAGGATTTCCGGTCTGCACCATCCATATCGGTGATGGTTTCCGGTCGGATGCCCAACAGGATATCGCGCCCATCCCAAGCGGCCAGATTGTCTTGGCTGAACGGCAGTTGCGCCATTGATCCATCATGGGTGGCAACCTCGGCATGGGGACGACCGTTCAGCATGGCCACTTTCGCGGGCATCACGTTCATTGCGGGTGAGCCCATGAAGGTTGCCACAAAGATATTGGCCGGGGTGTCGTAGATTTCCTGCGGGGTTCCGAGTTGCTGCACATAGCCGCCATTCATCACGGCGATGCGGCTGGACAGGGTCATCGCCTCGATCTGGTCATGGGTCACGTAAACGATGGTCGTGCCAAGATTCTGATGCAGCTTCTTGATCTCGGTCCGCATATCGACACGCAGCTTGGCGTCGAGGTTGGACAGAGGCTCGTCAAACAGGAACACATCCGGTTCCCGCACCAACGCGCGCCCCATGGCAACGCGCTGACGCTGACCGCCTGACAATTGGCCGGGCTTGCGGTCCAGCAACTGCTCGATCTGCAGTAGAGTGGCGACTTCGTGCATTGCCTTGTCGCGTTCGGGCTTTGGAACGCCGTGCATCTCAAGCCCGAAGGTGATGTTCTGCCCGACCGTCATGTTCGGATACAAAGCATAGCTTTGGAATACCATGGCGATGTTACGGTTCGACGGGTGCACCCCATTCATCACCTGATCTTTGATACGGATCTCGCCGCTGGTGATCTCTTCCAGCCCCGCGATCATGTTCAGCAGGGTCGACTTGCCACAGCCCGAAGGGCCGACAAGCACCAGGAACTCTCCCTCCTGCACAGAGATGTCGACCTTGTGCAGAACCTCAACCGCCCCATAGGATTTGGTTGCGTTGTCTATGTCCAGAAAACCCATGAGGCCTTATCCTTTCACGGAACCCGCCATCAGGCCGCGGACGAAGTATCGACCGGCCACGATGTAGACGAGCAGAGTTGGCATGGCGGCCAGAATGGCGCCTGCGAAATGAACATTGTATTCCTTCACACCGGTTGATGACTGCACCAGATTGTTCAGCGCTACCGTCATCGGCTGGCTATTGGCGTCGGCGAAGGAGGCACCAAACAGAAAGTCGTTCCAGATATTGGTGAACTGCCAGATGATCGATACCACTGCGATCGGCCCGGAACTGGGCAACAGGATGCGCCAGAAGATCTGGAAGAACCCGGCTCCGTCGATCTGCGCCGCCCGGATCAGCTCGGTCGGGAAGACGGCATAGTAGTTGCGGAAATAGAGCGTGGTAAACCCAATCCCATAGACCACATGCACCAGGGCCAAGCCCCAGGTGGTGCCTGCCAAACCCATCAGGCCCAGCATCCGCGCCATCGGGATCAGAACGATCTGGAACGGAATGAAACAGGCAAACAGCATCAGGCCAAACAGGATGGTATCGTACTTGAAACGCCATTTGGTCAGCACATAGCCGTTCAGCGCACCCAGAATGGTCGAAACAATGACGGCTGGGACAACCATCTTGATCGAATTCCAGAAATATGGCCGCAGCCCCGTTGGCTCGACCCCGATCTGGGCCGAAGACCATGCCTTGATCCACGGCTCCAAGGTAAAGACCTGCGGCAAGTTCATCATGCCGCCGCCAGTGATCTCCTCTAGCGGTTTCACCGAGTTCGACAGCATGACGTAAAGCGGCAGAAGGTAGAACAGCGAGAAGAGGATCAGCACCACATAGATCAAGGCACGCGTGACCCGACCAGTACGAATTGCAGTATCCTGAGTTGCCTGGGACATCAGCGTTTCTCCCGCAATTCAGCGTATAGATAGGGGATCATGATCGCCGCGATGGTCATCAACATGATCGTGGCCGAGGCCGCGCCGATCCCCATCTGGTTCCGGGTGAACGTGTAGGAATACATGAAGGTCGCGGGCAACTCGGTCGCGCGTCCCGGTCCGCCGCCAGTCAATGCAATCACAAGGTCAAACGTCTTGATCGCAAGGTGGCTGAGGATCACAAAGGCCGACAGGAAGGCGGGGCGCAACTGCGGGATGATGATCCGGCGATAGAGGTTCCAGTTCGAGGCTCCATCCATCTGCGCCGCCCGTAGAATTTCGTTATCGATCCCGCGCAGACCCGCCAGGAACATGGCCATGACAAATCCACTGGTCTGCCAGACGGCCGCCAGAACAACCGTATAGATCGCGTAGTCGCGGTTCTTGATCCAGTCGAACTCGAAACTGGTCCAACCCCAAGTATGCATGACGTTTTCAAGGCCGATACCCGGGTCGAGGAACCATTTCCACGCAGTGCCGGTGACAATGAAACTCAGCGCCATTGGGTAGAGGTAAATTGGGCGCAAAAGCCCTTCGCCCCTAATTTTCTGGTCAAGGAAGATCGCCAGACCCAGCCCGATACAGGTGCAGATCACGATGTAGAGACCTGCGAAAATCCCCATATTGATCAGTGAGGTTTCCCAATGACTGAGCCGCCAGAGCTTGTCGTAATTTTCCCAGCCGACCCAGCCAAAGCTCGGTAGAATGCGGCTATCGGTAAAGGACAGGTACACCGAAAACAGGATGAACCCGTACACAAAGACCATCATCATCGCCAGCGATGGGGACAGGACCAGCTTGGGGATCCAGTTCTGAAGGCGTGTTTTGAAATCCGCGTCGGCTGAGCCAGCCATGGCGCGCCCTCCTGCAAGTGGGGAAGTGTCTGAGGAGCGGGGTATGCCCGCTGGTGACAGGGCGGCATGTTTGCCGCCCCGTCGGGAGGATCAGGTGATCACTTGGCGATGGACACGGCGTCGACCAGTTCGACAACAGCGGTTTCGCTGTCATATTCGCCGTTGAAATGCGCCGTTACCACGTCATAGACTGCGTTCTTGACCGAAGCCGGAGCCGCGTGGCCATGGGCCATCGATCCAAACAGGTTGCCCGATGATGCAGCCGCCGCCAGATCCTTCATGCCCTGCTTGCCGCAGTCGTCAAAGTCAGCGTCGCTGACATCGGTCCGCGCGGGAACCGAGCCCTTCACCACGTTGAAGGCCGACTGGAACGACGGAGACAGGATCGCGCTGGCCAGCGCCGCCTGTTCTGCCGAAACGGAACCGCCCTGATCGAACATCATGAATTGGTCCGCATTGAAGGTGACCTGATCTGCCGTTCCGGGGAAGCGGAAGCACAGGAAGTCCTGACCGGGCACCTTACCCGCATTCAGAAACTCACCCTTGGCCCAGTCGCCCATCATCTGGAAACCGGCCTCACCATTGATGACCATTGCAGTCGCCAAGTTCCAGTCACGGCCCGAGAAGTTCTCGTCTACGTTGTCGCGGATAAAGGCCATGCGGTCGAACGCCTCTTTCATGGCATCGCCGCCCAGCGTTTCTTCATCCAGATCGATGAAAGCCGCCTTGTAGCCGTCCGGGCCCAAGGTCGACATGGCAACGGCATCAAACACAGTTGCGTCTTGCCAGGCCTGACCACCATGGGCAATTGGTGTTACACCAGCCGCTTTCAGCGCTTCAACAGCAGCTACGAACTCTTCCCAATTGGTAGGTTGAGCAATACCGTTTGCGTCCAGAACCGCCTTGTTGGCCCAGACCCAGTTGGTCGAATGCACGTTCACAGGGGCCGAAACCCATTTGCCGTCATGCTTAGCGAAGGCCTTCAGCGCATCTGGCACAACCGCGTCCCAACCTTCCTGCGCGGCCACTTCGTTCAGATCGGCCAAGGCCCCCTGTGCGGCCCAGTCCTGAATGTCAAAACCCAGACCCTGAACGGCGGTCGGTGCGTTACCAGCTGTGACACGGGCACGCAGAACGGTCATCGCCTGCTCACCGCCACCACCGGCAACCGGCATGTCGGTCCAGCCGACGCCCTGACCGGACAGGTCATCCTTAAGGACGTTCAGCGCTGCGGCCTCACCACCCGAGGTCCACCAGTGCAAAACCTCAACCTCTTCCGCCTGTGCAAGACTGGATGTGCACAGAAGCCCGGCCACGATGACCGACTTTGTTTTCAGCATGTTACGCATTTTCGTTTCCTCCCTTAATGCGATCTTTGTTATTCCTGCGCCGCGTGGCGCGTGTTTCAATCCTGCGGCACCCAGGGTGCCCGGCTATCGCCAATGCGCATCACCACAGATTTAACCTCGAAAAACTCCTCGAACCCATATTGCCCAATCTCCCTGCCCTGACCGGATTGTTTGTAGCCACCGAAGGCGACCTCGGGGAACCCATCCATCCAGGTATTGGTCCAGACCGTCCCCGCCTGGGCGCGACGGGCAAAGTCGAGGCAAGTATGGACATTCTCGCTCCAGACCCCTGCCGAAAGACCGAGAGCGCTATCATTCATGATCTCAATGGCTTCGTCCAGCGTTTTGAACGTCAGTACCGACAGCACGGGGCCAAAGACTTCGTCGCGTGCGATGGGCATATCAGGTTGAACATTGGTTATAATGGTCGGTTGATAGAATTGGTTGCCCAACCCCTCAACGTTCAAAGGATCGCCGCCCAAGGCAATTGTTGCGCCTGCGGATCGAGCCTCTTTGACATAAGAATCGATCTTGGCGTTGTGTTCGGGCGTGACAATCGCCCCGACCTGCGTGCTCGGGTCCAACGGATCGCCAAATTTCACCTTCCGCGACAGCGCAATCACCTTGTCGGCAAAGGCTTGCGCGATATCCTCGTGCACGATGATACGACTGCTGGAGTTGCAGCACTGACCGACATTGAAATAGACGCCAAACACCACCGCATCTGCGGCTGAATCCAGGTTGGCATCGGGAAAGATCACCTGTGGGTTCTTGCCACCCAGCTCAAGCGCAACCTTCTTGAGCGTGTCCGATGCCGTCTTGCTGATGGTTTTGCCCACGGTGGTTGAGCCAGTGAAGCTGACCATGTCTACGGCCTCGTGGCTGGACAGTGTACCGCCGACCGGTTGGCCATAGCCCAGCACAATGTTGCAGACACCTGCGGGCAATCCAGCCTCAATCAACAGTTCGCCCAGCATCAGAGTAGTCGAAGGCGTCATTTCGGAGGGTTTCACCACTGCCGTGCAACCAGCCGCCAATGCAAATGGCAGTTTCTGGCTGAGAATCCAGAAAGGGAAATTCCAGGGCGTGATGATCGACACGACACCGATGGGTTCTTTCAGTACCAAGCCCATCATGTCAGCACCCAGCGTGTTGTGGCTGTCGCCATGCGTGCTGCGGGCCAAAGACGCTGCATAGCGCCACAGATCGGCGGCACCCCCAACCTCACCTTTGGACTGGCTGATCGGCTTGCCGCTTTCCAGTGTTTCGATCACAGCGATGCGGTCGACGTTTTGTTCGATCAGATCAGCCACTTTCAGTAGTACTGTCGCGCGGTCTTTGCCCGACGCGCGGCTCCAGATGCCGCTGTCAAATGCGGTTCGGGCTGCGGCGATGGCCGCTTCGGCCTCGGCCTCGCCACCAAGCGCCGACCGGCTGACAACATGTCCGTGCGAGGGCGAGCGGCGTTCGAACGTTTCACCAGACGCGCTGCTTTGCCATGCGCCGTTGATCAGATGACGGCCTTCGAACATCTCGGGCAGGGTAATCGGGATCGCAGGGTTGATCGTGAGGTCTTTCATATGCGTCAAAGCCCTGAAAACTGAGGGTTACGTTTTTCCATGAAGGCTGCGACACCTTCGTCCCGATCGGCTGAGGCCGCCGCAGCATCGCTGCCAAGCGCCTCGATCGCGGCTGCCGAATCTTCGCCGATCGCCGCGTGGATCATGTTCTTGGCGATCTCGGTGGCGCGCGGGGACAGAGCCTGTGCCTCGCTGGCGATCTCAAGCGCGCGGGTCAGGACATCGTCAGCAACTTCGGCGGCATAGCCCAAAGCAACCGCGCGGTCTGCGCCAATACGGCGACCGAACAAGGCCATTTCCTTGATCGCGCCTTCGGGGATCAGCCGCGCCACGCGCTGTGTGCCCGACCAACCCGGAACAATGCCGATCCGCGCCTCGGGCAACGCCAGAGTTGCGCGCGGCGCCATCAGACGCAGATCACAGCAACTGGCCAGCTCCAGCCCGCCTCCGAATGCATGGCCGTTGATCGCGGCAATCGTTGGCTTGCCAAGCCGTGCGAGGCGGTCGAAAATCCGGTGCCCGTCCCGCACCCAATGCCGTGCAAACTCTGCTGGGCTCAGCCCCCCCCAGGCACCGATATCCGCGCCACAGCAAAACGCCTGTTCTCCGGCCCCGGTCAGCACCAGAGACCGGATCGCATTGTCCCGCTCGATCTGCTGCACATGCGCTTCAAGCGCATCCAGCATGTCGATGGTCAACGCGTTCAGCTTGGACGGGTTATCCAGCGTCAGGATGGCGGTGGCCCCGTCGATATGAAAGCCAATCCCGCTCATACTGCCATTCCCATCGGGCCTTCGGTGAACAGGGACTTCGGCATCAGGGCCGCGTTTTCGGCTACCGTCACGCGCCCGTCCGAGGCTGCCACAATATCCCGCTGCGTGTTGATGCCCGGCATGATCTCGGTCGCGACCAGCCCCTGATCGGTCAGGCGGATGACACAGCGCTCAGTCACGTAGATCACATCCTGCCCAAGCTCGCGCGCCCGGCGGCCCGAGAAGGTGACGTGTTCCACCTGATCCACCATCTTGGTGAACTTTCCGGGGGCCGCGACGCTGATCCCATCCGGGCCCAGTTCGATCTTGGCGCCAGCCTCGAACCAGCCCGAAAAGACGATCTTTTTCGCGCCTGCGGTGATATCGACAAAGCCGCCGCACCCGGCGGTCAGATACGGTTTCTTGCTCAGTTTCGAGACATTCACATTGCCCTCGACATCAACCTCAAGGAAGGAGAGGAAGGACATATCGAACCCGCCTCCCTGAAAGTAGATGAACTGCTGCGGCGAAGGCACGTAGGCATGCGCGTTAGACGCACAACCAAAGGCGAAACCGGTCAGCGGTACTCCGCCAACAGCCCCTTGTTCGATGGCCCATGTGACTGCCTTGGGATGTCCTTCCTCCAGCAGAATACGGGGCACCATGGCGCTGATGCCAAAGCCCAGATTGGCGCTCATCCCCGCGCGCAATTCCATCGCGGCGCGGCGGGCGATCACCTTTTCGACCCCGTGTTCGGCCAATGCGAAACTGTCCCACGGGCGCATGATTTGGCCCGAGATGGCGGGGTCATAGGGCGTTTCTGTGGTCTGTTTCTGATCCGGGTCCTCGACGATCAGATCCACCAGATGGCCCGGCACGCGCACGTCATGGGGACGCAGGCTGCCCTCGGCAGTCACCCGCTGAACCTGCGCGATCACCAGACCGCCATGGTTGCGCACGCAGATGGCCTGTTCCAGCCCACCCAGATAGGCCCCTTCATGCTCATAAGTCAGGTTGCCGAATTCATCCGCCGTGGTGGCGCGCAGGATGCAGACAGTCGGGATGATGTTCGGGAAGTGCAGCCAGGTCTGGCCGCCAAATTCGGCGCGCTGCACGATGGGTGCGGCAGCACCGCGTTCATTCATCGCGCAACCCTCACGGGTCGGGTCCACGAACGTATCGAGCCCGACCTGAGTCAGCACACCCGGACGCCGCGCTGCGGCTTCGCGGTGCATGTCGAACATGATCCCCGACGGCACGTTGTAGGCGGCCACACGATCTTCGACGATCATCTTCCAGATTTCCGGCATCTCAAGGCTGGACGGTCCCGAGGGGTACGATCCGGCCAGCACGCGGGTCAGCAGTCCGTCGTGCGCCAGATATTCCATACCCTTGACGCCATACATGTCCCCCGCAGCAATCGGGTGCATCGTTGTGATATTGCGCGGGTGCCCCTCGGCTTGGAACCGTTCGCCCATGGCTTTCAGAACCAGATCGGGGCACCCCAGTGCCGATGAGGATGAGACTGTGACAATCGCTTCATCCGGGATGCGGGAGACGGCATCAGAGGCAGGAACTAGCTTGCTCATCAGAAGCCACCATAGTCGATGTCAACGCGCTGCCCGGTTGCCGCTGCCTCGCGTACGCTGAGCGCGACGGACAGGGATCTGACCCCATCCGAGCCATCTGCGGCAGGGCGCCCCTGCCCTGCTGAGGCAGCGACAAATTCGGAAACGCCCTGCACGTAAAGGTCATGGTTGGAATAGGGAATGACCTCGGTGCCCGCGCCGGTAACGAGCGTGATTTCACCAACCGGCTGCTGGGTCATGACGCCGTTAGCAAAGATCGATCCTTCTGTCCCGTGCACCTGAAGCCCGGAACCGGCGAAGGGGTGTGTAAAGCTCTCATGGGTCATCACCATCGCGCCCGAGGGCATGGTCCAGACCGACATGCAGGAATCCTCGACCCCCTGCCCCATGCCGGAACTTGTCATCTGCGCCACAACGCTCGTCGGGTCTTCCTGTAGCAGGAACCTGGTGACGTCCGCGTCATGCACGACGATGTCGGGTATCACGCCGCCACCGGCGCCCGCGTCATTGATCCGCCAGCCCTGCAAGTGGCCCGGCAGGTGAACCGCGTGATGAATGCGCAGCGACAGCACTTTGCCAACGCGGCCCGTCGCGATGAGATCACGGATCGCGCGATGGGTGCCCGAGCAGCGCAGGTGGTGGTTTGTGCCAAAAATGACACCAGCGGCTTCTGCCGCACGGACCATTTCGACCGCTTCAGCCTGCGTTATTCCAAGGGGTTTTTCACACAGAACATGCTTGCCGGCGGCAATCGCAGCCATAGCCTGGGCATGGTGCTTTTCATTGGTTGATGAGATGTAGACCGCCTGCATGTCCGGGTCAGCGAGCGCTTCGGCTAGATTGGTCGTGGCGTTTGCAATGCTGTGATCCTTGGCCCAGACCCCCACCCGATCGGGTGATGTGCTGACAACCCAAGTGACATCATTGCCAGGCTGCTTTCGCACGGCGTTCAACATGTGTTGTGACGCAATCGTGCTTGCCCCCACAAATACCCAGTTCATTGCAGCCCTCATTACTGGAACGTTCCAGAAGTATGCTTACTGGAACGTTCCATAATGATCAAGATGAATCTTGGAACCGACTCTTTTGGTGTGAGTTTCGCGTCGCTTTCAGTCTGGTTTCTTGTTGGCAGGTCTAGGCTTCTACCAAGTATCGCTCGGACAAAGGTAAGCTGGCCGCACCGAGCGATCGCGCATTCGGACCCACGGTACCAGCTGCAATCGCCGGTCGTTCTAAGCCAGTAAGGTTGAGACGCAGGATTTGTGATTCGACCTTGGTGATCAGCTGTTCTTTGACATCGGCGGGCATCCAGCCATCGATTTTGACGCATTCAAAATCGATCAGGCTGCACGAAGACACAATCGCATGGGCCAGCCCAATCGCCGCATGGTGCAGCCAGCTGTTCAATTCCTCCTTTGGGATGTCCCAGTGATCGGTAGACTCCCAAATTAGCCCCGCGGTTTGACCCTCCCCCGCAATGGTGCGTTCAAGCGTATAGAGGCTGGCGAGGTCGATCAAAGGCTTCACGTCACCGGCCCCGATTGCGACTGGCATCGGACCCAAAGCGCCCGCATTTCCACGGCCCGAATAGATCGCGCCATTCAAGACTATGCCCCCGCCTATGAAGTATCCGACGTAGAAATACAGAAAATCACGTGGGCCACCCGTTGGCCCAAATACAAGTTCGGCCCCGCAGGCGGCAGTGGCGTCGTTTTGCAGAAACACCGGAAAATCATAGATATCTGCCAGTTCCGACTGGATGTCGGCTGTGCGCCAAGGGTCCATTTCTTCCTGCGGTACCTGCAAGGTCTGGGCCCAATCCCACAGGTAAAACGGCATGGCGATTCCCAGCCCGGCGATGCGGTCTTGGGCCTCAGATGTCAGCGCGGACATCATCTGGTCTAAGGCCTTTTTGGCAAAGTTCAACGTTGCCTGTGGTTGCGGGTATTCATAGGTCTGCCGCTCATGCATGAGCACCCGGCCTAGAAAGTCGATCAATACCAGCTCAGTGCTGCGTCGCCCGATTTTTAGCCCGAAAAACAGAGCCCCCTCCGGGTTGAGGCGCATCGGGATTGATGGCTGGCCGACCTTGCCCCGCACAGGCTCACCCCGCAGCAAGAGCCCGTCTTTTTCAAGCTGTCGCATGATCACCGAAACGGTCTGGGCGGACAGGCCTGTCATTCGCGCAATCTCGGCCTTTGCCAGTGCTTCGTGCCTGCGGACCAGAGTCAGGACCAAACGCTCATTGCGCGCGCGCATCCCGCTTTGATTTGTGCCGCGCACCTCTGACACCCGATCCAAAGGTGTACCGCCCTGAGACGCTTCAACAGACACGAATGATCCTCCCCGTTCAAAGGATGAGAATAAGCGGTCATGCTGTCAATAATAAATAAGAGTGATTTATTTATTGACTCATTTTGAGATTCTTGTGATGGTTTTCGGGTGTGATCAGCCCCAACCCGGCCGATTGCGCATATGCCGACATGGCATGGGAGAAACTGGGAGGATACTTCATGAAACTTGCGACTTTCGCAGGCGCGACAGCTTTGGCGTTGACAGTCACAGCGGGCAGTGCGTTTGCAGATACCACCGTATGTTTGATCACCAAGACCGATACCAACCCCTTCTTTGTGAAGATGAAAGAGGGTGCGACTGCCAAAGCAGAAGAACTTGGCATGACGCTCAAAGCCTTTGCGGGCAAGGTGGATGGCGACCACGAGACCCAGGTTCAGGCGATTGAGACCTGCATTCTGGACGGCGCCAAAGGCATTCTTCTGACGGCCTCTGATACCTCATCGATCGTCCCCGCCGTACAGCAAGCGCGGGACGCGGGTGTCCTGGTGATTGCACTGGATACTCCGCTGGAGCCCATTGACTCGGCGGATGCCACCTTTGCCACCGATAACTTCTTGGCGGGTCTGCTGATTGGCCAATGGGCCAAGGCAACGCTGGGCGATGCCGCAAATGACGCCAAGATCGCCACATTGGATCTGGCTGTAAGCCAACCAACAGTGGACGTCTTGCGGAATCAGGGTTTCCTGCAGGGGTTTGGTGTTGATCTGGCCGACCCCAACGTGATCGGTGATGAAGATGATCCGCGTCTGGTTGGCAGCGATGTGACCGCTGGCAACGAAGAAGGCGGTCGCCGCGCGATGGAGAACCTGCTGGCCAAAGATCCGACGATTAATGTGGTCCATACGATCAACGAACCAGCCGCCGCGGGCGCGTATGAGGCGCTCAAAGCCATTGGACGTGAGAATGACGTGCTGATCGTTTCTGTCGACGGTGGATGCCCCGGCGTTCAGAACGTGGCGGATGGCGTGATCGGCGCAACATCGCAGCAATACCCGCTGCTGATGGCTTCACTTGGTGTTGAAGCTGTCAAGAAATGGGCCGATGAAGGCGTGAAACCTGAAAACACACCGGGCAAGGACTTTTTTGACACCGGCGTCGCACTTGTCACGGGCGCAGCTGCGGATGGGGTCGAGTCCATCACGGTCGAAGAAGGCATGAACCTCTGCTGGGGCTAAACTGATCATGTAGGAGGCTGCGAAGTGGCCTCCTGCCATCTCATCACATTCTCACCCAAAAAACTTGCTAAAATGGTCCGCAGACGGACTCTTGACGCTTGGGGGATCCATTTATGTCCGATACGCCACGACACTCCGATGATTTCGAATCTGCTGCACAGGGCAGCCCGGAACAGGTCGCTGAGTTTGAAGATCATCACCGGGGATTTGTCGGGACGGTTCAGCATTTCCTGCACGTGAACCCGTCACTTGTTCCGCTGATCGTCCTTGTGGTTGCCATTATCATATTCGGGTTGCTTTTGGGTTCGAAGTTCTTCTCACCCTTCGCGCTGACACTGATCCTGCAGCAGGTTCAAATCGTTGGCATCGTCGCCGCCGCGCAAAGCCTTGTCATCCTGACCGCTGGCATTGACCTGAGCGTGGGTGCAATCATGGTCATGTCATCGGTGGTGATGGGGCAATTCACCTTTCGCTATGGACTGCCACCCACAGTCGCGATTGTCTGTGGCCTGGCGGTTGGGACTATGATCGGCGCGATCAATGGCTATCTGGTCAGCCGGATCAAACTGCCGCCTTTCATCGTAACGCTGGGTATGTGGCAGATCGTTCTGGCGGCGAATTTCCTGTATTCGCAGAACGAAACGATCCGGTCGCAAGACATCGAGGCAAACGCGCCAATCCTTCAAATATTTGGCGAAAAGTTCAACATAGGCGGTGCCGTCTTTACGGTCGGCGTGGTCTTCATGTTGGTGCTTATATTGGTGCTGGCCTACGCGCTCAGGCATACGGCCTGGGGGCGACATGTTTACGCAGTGGGCGATGATCCTGAAGCGGCTGAACTGTCCGGTGTTAATGTGCATCGCACCTTGATGTCCGTCTATATGCTATCCGGTCTGATCTGCGCCTTTGCGGGCTGGGCCTTGATTGGTCGCATCGGTTCCGTATCGCCGACCTCGGGCCAACTCGCGAATATCGAAAGTATAACAGCGGTCGTAATTGGTGGCATCTCTCTGTTCGGCGGACGTGGCTCGATCTTAGGGTCGCTATTTGGGGCGCTCATCGTTGGGGTGTTCACGCTGGGTCTGCGCCTGCTAGGGGCGGATGCGCAATGGACCTTCCTGTTGATCGGTATCCTCATCATTGCAGCGGTCGCGGTCGACCAATGGATCAGAAAGGTATCAGCCTGATGGAACCCATTCTCAAAGGACGCAACCTTGTAAAACGCTACGGCAAGGTCACAGCACTGGACCAGTGTAACTTTGACCTGATGCCGGGTGAGATCCTGGCGGTGATCGGGGATAACGGCGCAGGTAAATCCACGCTCATCAAGGCGGTTTCGGGTGCGGTCACTCCAGATGAAGGCGATGTCTGGCTGGATGGGCAGAAGGTCCATTTTCACTCACCCATCGATGCGCGCGAAGCCGGGATTGAAACGGTTTATCAGACGCTGGCCATGTCCCCCGCCCTGTCAATTGCTGACAACATGTTCATGGGGCGCGAAATTCGGCGCAAGGGCCCGATGGGGTCGCTCTTTCGCATGCTCGATCGGCCGGCGATGGAAAAATTCGCGCGCGACAAGCTGAGCGAGCTGGGCTTGATGACCATCCAGAACATCAATCAGGCGGTTGAGACGCTGTCGGGCGGTCAGCGCCAGGGCGTCGCCGTAGCGCGTGCCGCAGCCTTTGGATCGAAGGTCATCATTCTGGACGAGCCGACAGCGGCGCTTGGCGTCAAAGAAAGTCGCAGGGTTCTGGAACTGATCCAGGATGTGAAATCGCGCGGCATTCCGATCATTCTGATCAGCCACAATATGCCCCATGTGTTCGAAGTCGCAGACCGCATTCATGTTCATCGTCTTGGCAAACGGCTTTGTGTCATTGATCCCAAAGACCACACCATGTCGGACGCAGTGGCCTTCATGACCGGTGCCAAAGAACCCCCGAGTGAAGGCATGGGGGCGTGAGCAATGACCGCTCTAGTGCGCTGACACTGGCGCATCGTATTGCCGAAGCAGTCCGGGCGTTGCCACAGTCTCAGACGCGAAATCTGGTGGCAATTGCAGGTCCGCCGGGGGCAGGGAAATCAACCGTTGCAGCGCTGTCGCGTGATCTTTTGCAGCAACAAGGGGTCGCGACAGGTCTCGTGTCGATGGACGGATTTCACTATGACAACGCCATTCTTTCCGGCCGCGATCTGCTTCCTCGCAAAGGCGCGCCTGAGACATTCGATGTAGCAGGGTTTCAAGCCTTGCTGCACCGATTGTTGACTGAGGGCGAGGTTGCCGTCCCGGAGTTTGACCGCGAAATCGACAAATCCATCGCCGCCCGTGCGTTGGTGACACCTGATCAGCAGCTTATTCTGGTCGAAGGCAATTATTTGTTGCTGCAAGAACCCGGCTGGTCGGATCTGTCCGAGCATTGGGCGCTGAGTGTTTTCCTCGATGTTGATCTCGAAACGCTCGAAATTCGGCTGCAACAGCGTTGGCTTGATCATGGTCTGCCCCCAGACGCGGCCAGAGATCGGGCATTCGCCAATGACATCCCGAACGCAAAACGCATTCTATCAAATTCGCGCCTCGCTGATCTGGTTCTAAGCTAAGCCGCCCCGCTGTTAGTGAATTCCAGCGGTCAGGGTCCGCACGAGATGGCGCTGAACCAGCAACAAGACAATGGCCGGTGGCCCCAAGGCCATCAAGGCCAGCGCCATTCCGGATGGGCTGCCCACCCCGGCATAGGTCATTCCGCTGACCAGTGTGCTATGTGTCAGGCTGGTGGTCGTGATGATGATTGGCCAAGCGTATTGGTTCCAGCCGAATACAAACAGGATCGCAAACAGAGCAGCAATCATCGGCAGGGACAGGGGCAGCACCGTATCGCGAAAAAAGCGCATTGGCCCTGCACCGTCCATTCGGGCAGCCTCCATCAGTTCCACAGGAATCTGCCTTAGGAACTGGTTCAGAACCAACACGCCCAGCCCGCTGGCGGTGACGGGTAGGATCATCCCGGCGTAGGAGTTCAGAAGTCCTAAATCGCTGGTCACTGCAAAAGTAGGCAGCATACGGCTTTCGATTGGAAAGAACATAGCCAACAGGGTTACTCCGAAGATCAGGTTGCTCAACCTCAGGCGAAAAAACACCAATGCATAGGCCGCCAGCACGGAAACGGTGCATTTCAGAATAGCAACGCCAATGGCCACAACCAATGAGTTCCACAGCATTGCGCCAGCGCTGATCGCATTGCTACTGACGCCGTTGATCCAAAGATTCGTGAATAGCGCGCCCAGCTGTTCCACACCGACGCTGGCCACCAGTTGCCAGCCCAAAACCACAATTGGACCAGTCATCACAACCGCGCCGATCATCAGGATTGCATGGTCCAGAAGGCTGGTTTTATTCAAGCTACTGCCCAATCTCTTTGTCTTTGCGTCCTTCGGCCTAGACGGGATAGGCAAACCGGCCTGCGTGGTCAACGCGCGCGATGGTTGATTTCCAAACATGTTGTCTATATATAGACATTATATCCATGATAGGACATTGAGCCATGGAAATCGCATCCCTACCGCAGGATATTGCAACAGCCCCGCTACTGATCCCGGTTGGCACGGCTGATCGCGCGCGTCTCAGCGGGCCAGGGCTGCGTACATTTCGTAACATCGCCGAAGCTTGGGAGCTGAGCGAGGCACAAAGAATCGCGGCGCTGGGGCATCCTGGTCGGTCGACCTATCATGCCTGGATCAAGAAAGCTGTGGATCACAAACCGATTTCTTTGCCCTTTGACACTCTGGTGCGCATTTCAGCTGTTCTGGGAATCTACAAGGCCCTGGCGATCCTGTTTCTGGATCAGGATCAGGCCGTGAAATGGCTGAGCAGCTCGCATCAGGGAACGATCTTTGCCGGGTCCGCGCCGCTGGACCTGATTGTCGACGGCGGGCAGGACGGAATGATGAGTGTGCGCCGGTATCTGGATGCCTGGCGCGGGGGTCAGATGGGTCATGGTGCGCCCGAGGGCAGTTTCGAGCTGGTTGCCGAAGACGATGTGGTCTTTCTGTGAGCTGGGATTTGACCGCCTATCCCGGCGCGCAAGCCCCAACACACACCCGTCGTATCATCCCAACCCGGTTTCCCCCTGTTCCAGCCTTCGAGGCCGTGACCAGCGAGGACGATCTCGCGGATATCTTTGAGCTTGAAGGCTGGACCAATGACCGGCTGGTGGCCACGCGCCTGTCGCGGCTGGATCGGTCGCAATGGGTCTATGGTCGACCGAATGCAAGCATTGTCATGTCCTCGTTTCTGCACGGGTCGGTCACGGGCATGCGCTTTACCTCAGCGGTTTTGGGGGCATGGTATGCCGCGACCGACCTTATGACCTCGGTGCTCGAGGTTGCCAATGGGTTGCGCAAGGAAATCGCCTTGTCTGGTTTGACGCATAAGCGCGAAGCCTATCGGGAGTATGAGGCGCGGTTGGTTGGAACCTTTGTCGATGTTTTCGGTCGACACCCCGAGTTTCATGACCCCGATGATGCGACCTATCCTACCCCTCAACGTTTTGGCGACTATGTTCGGCAGACAGGGCCCGGAGTTGCGCGCGTAGGTATCCGGTACGAAAGTGTGCGCCGACCGGGTCATGAGAACTGGGTTTGTTTTGTGCCGCCTGCTGTGCAGGATGTTGTGCAGGCTCGTCATTTTGAGATTGATGTGCGGCCGAGCGGTAAAGTCACCGTTGAAGAGCTTCGGTAGGTGGCGCGGTAAAAGTCGCATCAAACTGAACTGATCGGGTTCGACTGAAAACCGCAATTTCCAAGTAAATTCAGCGAGAATCCTATTTACTGACCGCCGCGACCGGTGCACATTTAGACATGCCTTATTTTGAGCGAAAACCCTATGCCAGCATGATTGACGCCGTCGCCCCGACTGCGCCTGTGTCGGATCAGACACCGATATCTGAACTGGCCCGGCGCGTATTGGATGCGGAAAGTGGTCAGAAACTGCCGCTGGACGGGCCGTTTCAATGCCGCACGGTTTGCACACCGGGCAGCAAAGGAACAATTGTTTTATCGGTTGCAGCCCCGGCTGATGGTGAAACGGTGGAGTTGCGGTTTGAACCCGGTGATCTGACCAATGAGGACGGGGCGGTGATCCCGGCAGATCGGCTGCGTGTCGACCCACCAGCGGTGCGGCTTGCACCGGGCGAAGTGGGTGAAGTGCGCGTCATACTGACGGTGCATGATCTGGCCGAACCGGGCCGTTATCACGGGCGGGTTCACAGCTTTGGGTCAGAGACATCTGCCATGGTGGTGATCTTCGAGATTGTGGACGGGTGATCTCGCCCGCTAGACCTGCCTTTCGACAAGATAATCCATGAACTGACCCAGGAAAGCACGCGGCCCGCCCTCAGCGCCAGCAAAGACATGTTCGAATTCCTGACGGGCGGATTGTAACAGATCATCTGCGCCACGTTGCGCATATTCGACGCATCCATAGTGATGCATCCGATCCAGTACCCAGTCTACATCATGGGCTGACCTGTCTTGCCTTGGGTTGGACAGGAATTGAGTCAACCGGTCTTTCTCGCGCGTTTCACCATGCTGGCTCAACTGGCTCAGCATCAAGGTCCGTTTGCCTTCGTAGATATCGCCGCCGATTTCCTTACCATATTTGTCCTGACTGCCGACAAGGTTCAGAACATCATCCTGTATCTGAAATGCAGCACCCAGAAAGAAGCCAAACGCGTTGAAGTCGTCCAAATTGAGCTTGCCCGAGGCGACATCTTCCGGTCGTGCGATCAGCGCCCCAATCCGCATCGGATGGATGAAGCTGTACCAGCAGGTTTTTTTCAGACACATGTTCAGATAGTCGGCAGGGGTCACATCCAGCCGATTGTCCCGGATCCAGCCAAGTTCAATCGCCTGGCCTTCGATAGATTGCATCAGAAGGTGGTCAAACTCATCCAGAACGCGGGCAGATGTTTCCGGACCGAGGGGGTCAAGATTGTCGCGCAACATACGTAAGGCCATCGCCTGCATACCGTCGCCGGTATTGATGGCCATCGGTACGCCAAGGCGTTTATGCATGCACTCCCTGCCCCGCCGGAAGTCGCTGACATCTTCGATGTCATCATGGATCAGAAAGGCATTGTGCAGCAGCTCGATCACCGAAGCCGAGACCATAGCGTCATCGGTTTTACCCCCGAACGCCTCGCATGTGGCCAGCAGCAGCGCGGGGCGCAAGCCTTTGCCAGAGGTTTCGATGTAGTCGCGCATCGGGCCGTACAGATAGTCCTGCGGCTCGCTCAAGGGCAAACGCGCCATCAACGCCTGACGCGCCTGATCCCCATAGCGGGTCAGTTGCTCAAGAAAACCCTGCGTTGCCGCCGGATCCAATTGCGCGGTTGATGCGCCCACCGGTTCAGCCCTTCTGTGTGATAATGACTTTGCGACCCGAGGTGCCACCTGCAGCGCCGCCGCCCGGGTTAGACTTCGAGTTCAAAGACGTCCCCATCACCCGATTGATCCCGGGCAAGGATGAGGGCTCGGCACTATTTCCGACGACATCCAGGGCAGCTGTCTCGGCCTGTTCAGCGCCGGGTATCGGAACGTCGACGCCTGGCACGTAAGACGCCATCAGATCGTACAAGGCTTCTGGTGGGCAGACCATGCGCAGCGCGTCTGCCACGGCAGGTTCTTCGACAACTCCACCAGGTTTCGAGTACTCGTTGGCCGCTGGTCCAACCGCAGCCAAAGGTCCCTCGCCACCGCCGGTTGTCCCGGTAGTATCCTGTGCAGACCGCAACGAGGCTTGAACTGCCTCGGAAAACCTCTCATCCCAGGGCAAGCCAGCCTGATACCGCGCGTAGTCATAGGCGCGCAACGGGCGCAGGATGTCAGGTTCGTGCAGATCCCAAATCTTGCAGCGTTCGGCATCCGACCCGCTGCGCCGCAGGATGCCGTTGACCGCCCTACGGGCGGCCTCGTTCGCGCCTTCCATCGTGGCGAGGTCGGTGTAAGTGCGCACATAGTCCGACGCCAAAAAGAAATTCTGGATCAAAGTGGCCGCGTTCGGACGCAGGCGCCACGTGTTGATGCGGTTGACCAGTAATGGCTCGACATTGGTCATGCGAGAGGGATGTTCCGGGTCGGCCACAATATCGGGATCGAGGAACCAATAGTGCATATCCTCATCCCGCAGAACGGTTTCACCATCCACATTGAGGCTGCGCTTGAGCTGGGCCCAGACCTCATCCGCAATCTCCTGTCGGGTACAATTGCGTGCAGTCTTGCCGTTCAACCCCGGCTTATCCCACTCAGAGATATCGATGGACAGCAAGCCCTTGGTCTTGCCCTCGGCCCAATTCTCGAAGTTGATATCGGGCCAGAACTGTTTTTGCGACACGGCGGTCAAGGCCCAAGGACTGTCGATAAAGATCACATGACCATGGGTCAGTTCAACCTCTTTGGTCAGGTAGTATTGGATGCCATTCATCCACTGCACGTTTTCGGCCAGCAGTTTCAGCTTGGCCAAGGCGGGGTCAATGGCAGTCATGGCCGGGGTCACAAGTGGAGCGATCCGTTCGATCGGCAAGGCGCTGATGAACCAGTCTCCGGTCACGGTTTCCTGCCGCCCGTCGCGTTCAACCGTCGCGCTGACAATGCGCCCGTCCTGACATTCGATCCCGGTCACTTTCGAGTCGAACTTGTAGACCACCCCTTTGCTTTCAAGGTAGTTGAGCCAGGGTTGTATCCAGACCAGATTGGTCGGCCCATTCAGCAGCCTGTTACAATGGGGTTCGGGTGTGGCGATCCCCATCTGCAACTGAATTGCGATGTCACCGACGGTCTTTGTGCTGGCCGTGTTCGCCTTGGCGGCCACCAACGATCGCGTCAGACCGATGGCCAGGAATTTCTGATACGCCTCTGACCTTTCCTCGGCTCCTATGAAATCCCACCAGCCGGTGCGCTCATATTCGTCATCGCGACGCTCTTTGCACGAAGTGGCGATGCGCCACATGCAGCTAAGGAAATGCTCGACATCTTCAAAACCAATCTGGTCTCGAGGCGAGATCGTATAGGCGAACGTCTTCAGTGCGTCGGCGAATTCCTTCAACGAGCGTGGGAACCGTTCGGGCACGATAATGCCCGGTTTGTCGAACTGGCTGACCAGTACCTGAGTGGTTGGCATCAGATTGTCGTAGCAGGTGCCTTTATCGTAATAGGGCGTGCGCGCCATCGTATCGGTGATGTGCCGATAGAAATTCGGAAAGAACCTGAACCCGTGCTCGCCCGGTAGCCATGGGCGTTTGACGCCGGGCGGGAAATCAGCGCCGTCCATATCAACCCATTGCTGTAACGCTTTGATATGCTTAGCCTTTGATCCGCGATCATCTTCGCTTTTCATCACGGGAATGCTGCGAGCCTTGCCGCCTGCAATCAACTGACGTTCGTGAACTTCAACTTCAAAGCCACGTTCGATCAGCTCATGCGCGGCGCTCATCCCGGCCACGCCTCCGCCCAGTATGACGACCTTCTTAGCCATCGGATGTTCCTTTCGCGGAATAGACGTCAAAACGTAGAGTCACATCAGACAGGCTGGCTTGCCCAATCCCAAATCCCTGCACCCGGTTCAACCAAGTATAGCGCGCGTTTGACGTCAGATATCGAGAGGCGATGCGCGCCGGGGCCGTGGCGGGCAACTGCCCGTTGCAAAGCGCAGCGAACCCAGATTGCCCAAAGTCGCAGATGCCGCTGTCATCGAACATGATCGGCGCGCCACCATCTGAGGGTTTGATCATCGCCTTGGCATGCAGGTTACCAACACCGTCCGGGCGGACCTGCATCCAATCGCCGCCAACGGGTTCAATTGTGCCGCTCAGCTTTGGACCCGTTACTGTGCCGCCTTCGCGGATGGAAAAATGCAGCCAAACGCCATCCGGGGTTTCGCCGGTTGCATGGAAATTCGCCTCGAAGGGCACGACGAAATGCGCAATATGTTCCAGAGACGGTGAGGGCCGATCCGTCTCAGTTATGTTGGCAGGTCCTGGTTTCGCTATCGTCTGTTGGCCCGGGTCGACCTCTCGTCCACTGGCGGTCAGAACCGGCCGCCACGCCAAAGGGTGCCCTTTCATGGCCATTGGCAAAGCTGCCGCAAATTGCTGCATTCCAGTCTGCGGATCACAGCCTACAGGCCACCCCCGGACCGCGCGTTCTGGCCCGCCGTTTTCTGAGAAGATCAGACGCAGCGTGTCATGCGATGACACGGCAGGTCCGGCCTCAACCAGCACCCGTTGTACACCACTGGCCACCTGCGTGACCGCCTCTGACCAACGCAGAGTAACCCCTTTATCGGTGAACTCGCGCATGACCATGTCCAGATCAGAACGAGATTGTGGTGACGGCCTCGCCTTCTTTGACCCTCAGGCGGAACTTCTGCTGGACACGGAAGATATTGTCACCATCGGCCGAAGTTTGCAGATATTTCACCGAGATATCCGATGGCACGACGATCTCAATCGGTGCACCCTGCAGCGAGACCAGAATGGCCTTGTCCTCTGGAATAGCGCCCGAGCGCAGCAGTGGACCATCCAGGAACGGCAGGATGCTGTCGCGCGGCAAAACCATCGAGTTTGGCAAAGGCGTCGTTATCGCCCGGAACAGAGCGTTGCCCATCACACAGGCAAATGGCCCCAGATGTCCTTCGGTTTCCAGCTTATTGATCCCGGCAACAACCGCCTGAAAGACTTCGTCCCCAGTCGGGGTAGCCCCGGCTTTGGTGCCTGTGGTCGGGTTTTTTGCCCCTTCTTGCAACAGGCCATCATACTTGCCGCCACCGCTGACCGTATAGACTTCGGGCAGCTTTTCGGGGCCTACTGGGGTCGGGCCTTTTCCGGTGCCTGGTTGGCCGATGAAGACAATCAGATCTTCTACGCGGGCAACTACTGCGGCTGCGCGGCGGAACATGATCTGTGCCGCGGACAATTCAGGATCCGACATCTGGGCGTTTTTAAGATAAACATTGACCGACACTGTCGACAGTCGGGTTGTGTCGTAGTCATTCACGACAAAGCGCTTCGCGGCCCCGCCCGGCGATGCGGCAAGTTCAAGACTGTTCAAGGGAACGGCTTGGGTATCGGCGGGCAGAGGCCCATAAAGCGGCAGGAAGCTGGCCGCAACACGCGCGCGCAACGCTTCATCGTGAACAACCTGACTTATTGTACTCCACTGCTCTTGACTCCAATCAAGTGCTTCGGTCATCAAAAATCCCTCCTGTTGGGACTGCTCAACTAATATTGGCAGCTTTATCTATTGTTGTTTCAGCGCTCAGCGATTCCAACAGCCGCCGGGCACGATCTTCTAATACAATGGCACCAGTATCTTGGGCCAATTGTAGCGCAATTTCCGCTTCGGACATAGCTTTGTCTATATCGCCCAGAGCGGCAAAGGCCTTGGCCCGGACGCGGTGATATTCAGGCTTGTTTAACAGCTCTCCACGGGCCCATCCGGGCTGGCAAATACGTTCCAGCCGGTCCAAGGCAGGTTCGATATTCCCCTGATCGATTTGTAGTTCGGACAAAACGATCTGGTTTTGCGGGAAGGTAAAATTGCCACCTGCGTTCGAGACCATGTCCATATAGGTTTCAACCCGCGCTGCACCACCGTCGACATCGCCCATCCCGGCCTGTGCAAGCCCCATATAGATGTCCTGCATCGCGTGCAGATACAGAAACCCTTCTTCATCCGCGATCTGGCGGGCTTCTTTCATCGTTTTGTCCATCCGTTCCCATTCACCCGCATAAGGCAGGAACATCGAACAAGCGCCCATGATGTAAACCAGATTGGGTGCGTGCTTCAGGGATCGACTGATCTCGATCGATTCCAAACGGGCGGCTTCGGCCTCGTCAAACTGGCCCAATTGCCATAACAGGCAGCCCCGGATCGCATGTAGGGACGCGGCGGTCGAGGACTGCGTCATTGGAAGCGTCGCTGCATCCAGTTCCGGCGAGATCAGATCAAGCCCCCGGGCGACCTGAGCCTGGCATGCCTCGAAATCGCCCTGGAAGTAGTGAGTGAAACTCAGTGCGCGCGCCGCAAGAACGTTGGTAACGGGGTCCTTTGCCACGCTTGCCATCCCATCGAGCGCCTGCCCCATTTCCATCGCGCGACTCATTTCACCAGCCACGAAGAAATGGGTCCAGCGGCAGAAGGTGGCCGCAAACAGCGTTTCGCCGTCGCCAAGCGCCTGCGCTAGTTCCATGGCGCGCGCGGCGGTTTGGGCAACTTGATCCGAGGACCAGCCGTAGATTGCCATATATGCAGGCAGAACGTTCATCTGAACGCGCAATTCCAGCCCATCCCGTTCGGCGGCACCGGGCAGCGTTTCTATGTTTCGCAGTGCGGCCCGGAAGGCCGATATGGCAGGTAGGTTCGCAAGCCGCGAGAGGGCTTGCTCCCCGGCGGTCACCCAATGCGTCACCGCTTCATCATTCAGCCCGCCAAGATCGCAGTGGTGGGCAACCGTATCTGGGGCGGGCGTGCCAAAGGCCTTGTTGCCGTCCAACAGGGCCTGAGCAATCTTCAGATGGATCTTCTCGCGATCATCACGCAGCAACGAGCTATAGGCGGTGTCCTGAACAAGCGCGTGATTAAAGGTGTATGTGGCGGTGCCTGCCTTGCTTGTGGCAAGCACCAGCCCGGCAGCCATCAACTGGATCAAAGCCGCATCCACATCGGTATCTTCTGGTGCAACAGCACGGATCATCGGCGCGGTGAAGCTGCGGCCGATCACTGATCCAAGCTGTGCAATCGGTTTCGCATTTTCCATGCGGTCAAGACGTGACATCAGCGAATCTTGCAGGGTCGTCGGAATGCTCAATGCATCCAGAACAGCGGTATCGATCGGCGCGTCCTGTGGCAGCTGATCCAGAACGGCTTTGGTCATTTCCTCGATATAAAGCGGAACACCATCCGCCTTTTCGATGATCTGCCTGATCAGGATCACGGGCAGGCTGCGCGGTTCCGCTACGCGACGCACCAGTTCAGATGCTTCGGTTTTACCCAGCGGGGTCAAGTCAATGAACTCCGCCCGACCAGTGAAATGCTCGGGCGGTTGGTATTCTGGACGGTGTGACATGACCACAAGGATCGGGAATTGTTCCAAAACGCCGAACAGCGCATCCAACGCATCTAGTGTTGTGGCGTCCGCCCAATGCACATCTTCCAATACCAGCAGCATCGAGCCGTTGTAGTCGCAGATGCTGGCCGTGCATCGGATCAACATGTCCAACGACATGCGCGCCTTTTTCATCGGGTCGGATTCGATTGGTGTTTCCGTAGCAAGTCCCGCAAGGTCCACCAACAGGGGAACATCTGCTTCGGTCAGCCGGGACGAGCGCTCAGCAAACTTCGAGATCGCAGCGCGAACGTCCGCTTCGTCAGAGCCATGGCGTGACAGGCTGCGCAGCTTTCCCTGAAGCGGGTGCAGTGGCAAACTGGCCAGATGGGGCACACATTGCAGCGTAATGGGTTCAGTGCCCAGCGTTTCGGACAGTGATTTTATCAAACGCGACTTGCCAATTCCCGGCGCGCCGCCAACAAAGGCCAATTGACCTGTGCCAGCCTTGGCGCGCTCCCACAGGTCCGTCAGCGTCGACAGATGGTTCTGTCGAGAAACAAGCGTCACAGCCGATGGCCCTGACCGCGCATCAAAGCGGCTGGGTGACAGTGTCTCGGACACCACGCGATACACGGTGCGTTCGTTCTGAAACCCTTTGAGTTCATGACTGCCGCGCGGCTCGAATTCGAACGTGCCTTTGGTCAGCTGCTGCGTTTCCGAAGAAACGATTACCTCGCCCGGATTGGCAAGTCCTTGTAGGCGCGAGGCCAGGTTGGCAGTTTCACCGACAAGAAAATCCTCTGTCCCTAGGCTTTTTGAGGTGACGACACCCACAACGACAAGGCCCGTGGCAATACCGGCGCGCAGATTCAGGTTTTCGCCGAACTTCGTATCCAGATTCTGCACGGCTTCGATGGTTTCCAGAACGGCCCGAACCGCGCGCTCGGCATCATCTTCCATCGCTTTGGGGTAGCCGAAATACATCATGATCCCATCGCCCTGGCGATATGCCAGGTGGCAACCATGCCGTTTCATCGTGCCGATGGCGGTATCCAGATACAGCGTCATGATCTGCATCAGCTCTTCTGGATCATAGCGCTGAGCCAGTTGGGTTGACCCCACCAGATCGCAAAATACCAGCGTCAACTGGCGCCGTTCGGCTACGCGAGAAACCTGCGGGTCATCCGCAATATCCAGTGTTTTCAATACGATCTGAGCTTGGCGAAAGCGCTTTCGCTGACCAACCGTCAGGCCCAGATCGCGCAGATCTGGGTCGGTCAGATCATCGAGAATATCATCCGAGACTTCTTCTTCGGCAAATCGGGACAAAAACTCTTCCAGCCCGGCCTGGGCAAGGATTTTGCCAAGACGGGTTGAATGGGTGACAAGTTTTGTCATGACCCCTCGCCCATGATAGTGTCCCCCTGCTGACGCTCGCTCTTTGCGCCAGAATATCGGCAATACCCCACCGAATCCATATTTTTGGAAGAGCGTATTTCCAAAAGTGTCGACGTATCTTGCAGAAGTTACAGGAAATTTCCAGACTTTAAGTTACGCGAACGTCAATTCACTAAATATTAGTGACTTATGTATCGACGTTATTCGATATTGCAGGATCGATGCCGATTCTTCGGCAAGTCCGGTTCTGGATGACGGGGTCAGTTCTACGCCCGACCATCTTCCCAACCTGCACGAAACCTGCACAAAAGCCCCCCGATCCCTACGCGCACAGTTCGGTAAAGCTGCATTTGGCACGGGCAGGTTTGCTAACAATCAGACTGCAATCAAGGGGCAGAACATGAGGCAAGAGCTGATCATCCAAGGTGTTCCCGACCGGATCAAACGCGACGCATGGTGGCTGGAAACGATCAGCACACCGCAGCAGGATCACCACCCGAGCACAACATCAGACGGGCCATTGCTGAGCTCTATTCGCATGCAACATGCGATTCCGGTACTGGCTGCCCTGATCACGGTGGCGGACTGGTTGTTCTGGAAACAGCCTTTGGGCATCTCGGTCGCGGTGTTTGCCCTGATCCTGTCCGCAGCGATCATGGTCACCAAACGCGCGCGGCCCAGCAGATCGGAATGGATCTGGGTGACCGGATTTACCCTGTTGTGCAATCTTCCGGTGGCGATCGATTTCCAGTTTCTCTCGGTGCTGTTCAGTCTGGGCGGGATCATCTGTCTGGCGCTCTGGGTCATCTATGGCGGAAAGTCGAGCGAAGGAGCCGCAGTGCGACTGGCCGTGCGGTTGCCGACCGTCGGGGCGGTTTTGCTGATCCGGGATGCTCTGCTGGATACGCAGACTGTCAATATCAACTCTGGCCTGCGCCGCCATGCCACGTCGCTGTTGCTGCCGCTGATCATGGGCGTGGTGTTTCTGGCCCTTCTGGCCAGTGCCAATCCGGTGCTTGAAGACGTGATTGCCGAACTTGATCCAGGATATCTGTTCGAATGGGAATTTTGGATGCGGGTCCTGTTCTGGGGCCTGTGCGCTTGCCTGATCTGGCCCTACCTGAACCTGAGTGATCCATGGCTGGGGCCAAGGGTCCGCCAACCCGTTGCCCCGAAGGCCGGGCCGGCCCGATCCTCGTTTTTGATCAACCCGGTTTCGGTGCGCAATTCGCTGTTGTTGTTCAATCTTCTGTTTCTTGTTCAAACGGTTATGGATCTGGGCATCCTGACCGGCGGCGTCGCGCTGCCCGAGGGGATGAGCTATGCGTCCTACGCGCATCGCGGCGCTTATCCGCTGGTGGTGACCGCCTTGCTGGCGGGATTGTTCACCCTGATGACCCATACCATGATCAAAACCGACACCACTTTGCGGGTGCTGGTTTATCTGTGGCTTGCACAGAACGTGTTTCTGGTGGTGACCGCCGCGTTTCGGCTGCAGCTCTATGTCGATGCCTATGCGCTGACCCATCTGCGGGTTGCGGCGTTCATTTGGATGGCACTGGTGATGGTCGGGCTGGTTCTGACCCTGCTGCAAATCCATCGCGGTCAAAGCCGGGGCTGGCTGTTGCGGCGATGTTTCGTGGCGACGCTGGTGACGTTATACGCCTGCTGTTTCGTGAATTTTGCCGAGATCATTGCCCGCTACAACCTGCGGCACGGCGATCTGGCCTCGCGTGACGGCTACTATATCTGTAGTCTGGGGGCCGACGCCTACCCTGCCATTCACGCCTACGAGCTTGAAGCGGACCAGGACCTATGCGGCCGATCAATGCGCTACTATCTGAACCAAAACCGGATCGACACCTGGCGCGAATGGGGCTTTCGGAGATGGCGGATCCAAGCCTATTATCAGCAACACAATTAAAGGACCGCGTTTGATGCCTTCTCGCATTCTTGTCGTCGATGACGACCCCAATATCCTGGACGTGACGGGAATCGCGGTTGAGAAAGCCGGATACGAGACGCTGTTTGCCACCGACGGCGTCACCGCCATTCAAAGCAGCCAGACAGAAAACCCGGATCTGATCGTTCTGGACATTGGCCTGCCCGAGAAAGATGGCTTGGAGGTTTGCCGTGAAATCCGCAAATCCTCGGACGTGCCGATCCTGTTCCTGACCGCACGGGATGATGAGGTTGACCGGATCGTCGGTCTGGAAATTGGCGCCGATGACTATCTGACCAAGCCGTTCTCGCCGCGCGAACTTGTGGCGCGTATCCGGGCCATTTTGAAACGCACCGGGCCCTCCAGCCCGCCGCCGGAACAGGGGTTGGCGCATGGCGATCTGGCGCTTGATCCCGACCGGCATCTCTGCCGGTTTGGCGCGACCGACGTGGCGTTGACCGGGTCGGAGTTCAGATTGCTGGCCACGTTGATGGCCCGGCCCGATCACGTTCTGTCACGCGCACAGCTGGTCGACGCGCTTTATGGCTACAACATCCATGTCTCGGACCGCACCATCGACAGCCATATCCGCAACATTCGCGCCAAGTTGACAGCTGTGGGATGCGCCGAGGGGATCGTGACGGTGCATGGTGTTGGCCTCAGGATGGGTCCATGCACCTCGGGCTAGTGCGCAGGTGGCGGCCCCGGCTTTGGACTGTGGTTTTGCTGGTGCTGGGGATTGTCCTGTGTCTGCCCTTTGCCGGGCTGATCCTGTTCCGGTTCTATGACAGCCAGCTGGTACAACAAACCGAGGAAAGCCTACTGTCCCAAGCGGCAGTGATGTCTGCCACCTTTGCCGAGCTCTATGCCGAGCAAACAGCATCTCAATCGTCCGACGCGGGGCCAGGTGCAAGCTACGACCCGGTCTTCCCGTCGCTGTCGGTCAATCGAGAGACGATCCTGCCGCCGCGCCCGGATACGACGCAGGTTTCCGCGTCGTCCGGACGGGTGTATCAGGCGATCGCTGCGCCGCTGACCCGTATCTCTGACGCTGCACAGGCGCGCACGCTGGCCGGGTATCGCTTTCTGGACACCGACGGCAATGTTTTTGCCGGCACTGCCGAGATCGATAAGGGACTGGGCCATGTGGCTGAGGTGCAGCTTGCCCTGTCTGGCGAAACGGCCTCGGTCGCGCGGACACGACTGCGCGAGGACCGGCCCCCTGCCCTTTATACTCTGAGCCGCGGCGCGCGGGTGCGGGTTTTTGTGGCGATGCCGGTTTTCAACGGCGAAACGCTGATTGGTGCTGTCTATCTCAGCCGGACACCGAACCATATTTTCCGTTTCCTCTATGGTGAGCGGTTCAATCTGATCAAGGCGGCGGCCTTTGTCGCGCTGTCGACCGCTCTGATTGGCTATGTTTTCTGGCGCTTTATCACGCAGCCCATTCGGCTGTTGATCCAACGCAGCCAATCCGCCGGGTATGGAGGCCAACCGTGGGAACCGCCCGATCAACTGGGCACGCGCGAATTGGAGGATCTGAGCCGCAGCTTTCAGTCCCTAACCGAGCGTCTGCAAAGCAAGCAGGATGCGCTGAAAACCTACACGGCCCATGTGACCCATGAGCTGAAATCGCCCCTGACCGCGCTGAAAGGCGCGGCTGAGCTGTTGCGCGACGACAGTTTGCCCAAATCCCAAAAGCACAGGCTTTTGGATGCCGTGGACAAAAGCAGCACGCGGATGGAGGATTTGCTGTCCAACATGCGCGCTTTCAGCCTGGCCGATCAGAGCGCCCTGACCGGAACCTGTTGTCTGGACGATATCGCCACCGAGCTGAGGCAGGCCTTCCCGCAACTGACGCTGGAGATTGAAAACAGCACCCAGCCTCTGCCGGTCGACAAAAGCACCCTGTTAATCATGCTGACCCACCTGTTGCAAAACGCGCATCAACATGGCGCAGGCCGTGTGCGCCTGAGCATCGATCAGGCGGGTCTTAGAATCGAGGATGACGGACCGGGGATAAGCGAGGGGAACATCGAGAAGGTGCTGCAACCGTTCTTCACGACGCGCCGGGACAGTGGCGGCACCGGCATGGGTCTGAACATCGTCAAGGCCACCGCCGAGGCGGTTGAGGCAGAGTTGAGTTTGGGTCCAAGCCAAGAAGGGGCCTGTTTCCTAATCACGTTCGATCAGAAACCTGCTCGGACGTGACGGATGGTTTTGGGCGCCTGCGTGATCAACGCATGACAAACGGGTCCGGGATGGGGTCGTCGCTGGTGCGCAGCCACACGGATTTGATCTTGGTGTAGTCCAGCGCCGCTTGTAGGCCACCCTCGCGCCCATGACCGGACAGGCCGTGGCCCCCAAACGGGGCAATGGGGCTGACGGCGCGGTAAGTGTTGACCCAGACGATGCCCGAACGAATGGCGCGGATCATGCGGTGCGCACGTGTCAGGTTCTGCGTGAACAGGCCCGAGGCCAGGCCGAACTTTGTATCGTTGGCAATGGCGATGGCTTCGGCCTCGGTCTCGAACGAAACAACCGACAGGACCGGGCCGAAGAATTCGTTTGTCAGGCTATCGGCGTCTGGCACGTCCGAACAATCCAGAATAGTGGGTGGAAAATAGAACCCATCCCGGTCAATCGGGTGCCCACCGGTGATCAACTTGGCCCCCTGCGCGACAGATCGCTGGATCAGATCGACCGCATGATCGCGCTGGCGCAGGGTGCAAAGCGGACCAACCTCGGTGCCCATGTCATCGGGCGCGCCGATCACGACCGCTTCGGCCTTGGTTTTGAGCCGTGAAAGGAACTCGTCCTTGATCGAGGTCTGTATTACCAGCCGCGACCCCGCCACGCAGCTTTGCCCTGTTGCCGCGAAAATCCCCGAAACCTGTGCATTTGCCGCGCTTTCGATTTCGGCATCCTCGAACACGATGAACGGTGATTTTCCACCCAGTTCCAGAGAGGTCGAGGCCAGGTTCTCGGCCGAGTTTCGCACGATATGGCGCGCGGTCTCTGGCCCTCCGGTAAAGGCAACATGCGCCACTTTCGGGTGGCTGGTCAGGGTCGCGCCTACGACGGGTCCTCCGGTGATGACGTTCAGCACGCCGTTCGGAAAGCCCGCCTGATCGAAGATGCGGGCAAATTCCAGCATCGGGGCTGGCCCCTCTTCCGAGGCTTTCAGAACAACCGTGCAGCCTGCCGCCAAAGCAGGGCCGATTTTGACCGCCGACAGGAACAGTTGCGAATTCCAAGGCACCACCGCCGCCACAACGCCGATGGGTTCACGGCGCAGCCAGACCTCCATATCCGGTTTGTCGATGGGCAGATGCGCCCCTTCGATCTTGTCCGCTAGTCCGGCATAGTAGCGATAGTAATCGGCGACATAGGCAATCTGGGCCGAGGTTTCGCGGATGATCTTGCCCGTATCGCGGGTCTCCAGCTCAGCCAGACGCGGGGCGTTTTCCGCGATCAGATCACCCAGCCGGTACAGCAGTTTACCCCGAGCAGTGGCCGTCATCCCCGCCCATTCAGGCGCGCAAAACGCACGATCTGCGGCTTCGACAGCCTGATTGACATCTTCCGCACTGGCCTCGGGCATCTGTGCCCAGACCGCGCCGGTCGCCGGGTCCAGACTGTCAAACTGCGCCGCACCGTCCGAGAATGCGCCGTCAATATACTGTTGAAACCGCTGCATCTTTCGGCACCTCTTTATTGAAACGCCGGCATGACGTCTTTGATAAACCGCTCAAGCGAGGCTTTCTTGCGCTCGAACGGCATACTGGAATCTATCCAGAACGAGTATTCGTCATACCCCAACGCCTGGTAATTGCGCAGACGGTCAATCACACTGTCAACCGTGCCGATGACCAGATCGCGCTTGATGTTTTCGGGAGAGTAAAACGGATGCGCGGCGATCTCTTCCTCGCTCAGCGGATCGATCAAGCCTTGCCTGATCTCGCGCTTGTTCATGAACCAGGCACCGAAATAGTTGTAAAACCGGTTCAACTCGATCGCCGCCTGTTTCACATCCGCCTCATCGCTGGCCACATAAGTGTGCATCAGCAGCATGATGCGAGGGCGCGGGATGTCGGGGAATTTGGCGCAAGCATCGTTGAATTTGGACATCAGACTTATGACCTCTTCATCGCCGTTCCACAGCGGGGTCACCTGAACATTGCAGCCATTTGACACCGCAAATTCGTGGCTGTTTGGATCCCGCGCCGCAACCCAGATCGGGGGTCCATCCTGTTGCACCGGTTGTGGGGCCGAGGTTGTTTTTGGGAACTCAAAGAACTCGCCTTTATGTGCGTAATCCCCTTGCCAAAGGTTCTGAACGGCTGGGATCAACTCACGCATGCGTTGCCCGGCTTCCCAAGCGTCCATACCCGGCATCAAACGTTCATATTCAAAGCTGTAGGCCCCACGGGCGATGCCCAGTTCCAGACGACCGTCTGTGATGATGTCGGTCATTGCCGCTTCACCCGCCAGTCGGATCGGATGCCAGAACGGTGCGATGATCGTACCCGTGCCCAGCCGCACGTTTTTGGTATGACACGCCACGTCGACCAGATTCAGGAACGGGTTCGGCGCGATGGTGAAATTCATACCGTGATGTTCACCCGTCCAGACCGCATGCATGCCACCGTCATCAGCGATTTTGCAAAGCTGGATGAACTCATCATAGAGCTGCTTCTGATCCTGATCTTCCGAGATCCGTTCCATATGCGCAAAGAGCGAGAATTTCATGCGCCTTTACCTCCTGCCGGACAGCGGCTTGACCTCACCGCTGACCTCATTGCCGTAATACACCCCAAAGTTCCCGAGCTGGCTTTCCGCCGCAAACCGCTCCAGCATTGTACAGAGTGCCGGATCAGAGACATCCATCAGCGTCGAGGCGGTGATCTCGGTGAACACACCGTTTGCCGGATCGCCGCTATCGGCCTGACACAGGAACGAGATGTGCTGCTGTTTGCGCGCTTCGTCCTGAAAGACCGAATAGATGAACCCGGGCTCGGCGTGGATGCCGCTTTCCCGGATCAGCTGCGCGAGTGCAGCATTTGCACCGCCCGCCACATCATCGGTTTTGGGAATGGTCAGGTGACCGTTGCCATCATCCTGCAGCAGGATTTTGCCATCCCTCTCGATCAAGGCGGAAACCACCATGTCGGACCGTTTGCTGAGTGCCCGCGCCTCGGCCGCTGGTGTGACATAGGCGCCGCGCGCATAACCCAGACCTGGCGCGATATCCTGATCAAAGGCTTTGACCTGACCGATCAGGATCAGGTGATCGCCCGCGTCGACGGTCTTGTGCATCGCACAGTCGAACCAGGCAGAGACTCTGTCCAAAATGGGCGAGCCGTGGGGACCCGGCTGCCAGTCAACGGTTGCAAACCGATCCTCGACCGGGCGGGCAAAGGTGTTGGACACCTCGATCTGCGCCTCGGACAGGATGTTAATGGCAAATCGCCTGGTCGCGGCGAAGGTTTCGTAGTTGCTGGAGGTATTGGCCAGACAGACCAGAACCAAGGGCGGATCCAGCGAGACTGAAGTGAAAGAATTCGCGGTAAAGCCCAACGGTTCCCCTGCATCGTCATGGGTGGTGACAACGGTCACCCCTGTCATGAAACTGCCAAAGGCGTTGCGCAGGGCACGCGGGTCATCGAGTGTGCTTGGGTCAAATTCAATCATGTCAGCACGTCCTGTTCGGCGGGCATATGCAGCCAGTCCATCAGGGCTGAGTTGACTTCATCCGGCGCGGTCAGGTTCACCATATGCCTGTGATCTTGGATGACGACCGCATGCCCATTGGGGGCCGCGCTGGCCATCGCGTGTGACATTTCCGGGGTAGAGTTCGGATCGTCCTCACCTGTCAAAGCCAGCATGGGGCATCTGATTTTGTCAAACCGATCCGCGTAAAGCGCATCGCCACGGGCAAACGCACCATAGGCTGTCGCGTAGCCATCGATATCCACTTGCGACAGCCACTGAGCCACATCCTTTCGGGCCTGTTTTTCCAAGGGGGTATCCCCGAACCAGCGTTGCAAGGGTGTTTCCAGATCGAACGATCCTGCCCTGATCTGTTCGGCCCGCACGATGACTGACGCTCTGGCGATTGCATCGCGGCAGAACACGCCGTTCAACAAAGCAACACGCGCCACCCGATCAGGGTGATCAATGGCAAAGCCGCCCGCGATCAATGCGCCCATAGAATGCCCCACCAGGCTCACCTGCTGCAGCCCGAGCGCATCTAGCACGGCGCGCAACCAATCAACAAAGACCGGAAGCTCCGAGCCTGCGGGGATCGGGTCGCTGCCCCCATGTCCCGGCATATCCAGAGCGACCACATGGTGCGACTTCGATAGCGTCGTGACCTGAGGAGCCCAGGCCGCCGACTGCATGCCAACCCCGTGGATCAGCACGACGGTTGCGCGGACCCCCACATGGGCCTGCCCGGCCTCACGGTATGAGACCTGTCCGAAGGGCTCAGACAGCTGCAGGGTTGTCGACGTCATGACCCAGTTCCTTCAGATCCTGATACCGGTCGCCAATACGGTGATGCGGTCGGCCCCCGATGGAGGCCCCCAATGCGATCATGATCTCATCAGGAGCGGGGGCATCTGCCACCTGCAACTGAATGGTCAGATAGTGACTACGCCGCCCGCCATCGTTCTTGTCCATCAGCGGGATTTGCATCGCCGCATCGGCCGGACCGCGTGTGTTGGTGAACGCCAGATAAGATTTCGCGCCTACAGCCTCGCGGTAGAAATTGCCAAACCGCAGCGTGTGGATCAGGGCCGAGCCGTGCTCGACCTCGCCATTCACACCAACGATGGCGGCTTTGCCATAGCCTTCGACTTTGTCGCCACCGCCAGCAGCCTCCAGCACCATGTCGGTCAGCATCTTGCCCAGACCCGGCGCGCAATCGTGGATTTCGGGCTTTAGGTCGTCAACAAAACCGCGCCCGGCCCAGGGGTTTCTGATGACTGCAACGGCAGCAATCATCTTAAGCGGAGTTTCCGCCACCTTCCCCCCTTCGATCAAGGTGTTTTCAACATGCAGCAGGGTTTTGCGGATTTCGGCGGGCATTTGGCAGGTCCTTGCGATTCGATTGAGAAGAAGATGGTATACCATCATACAAACTGTCAATCATACCTTGTGCAGAAATCACCAAACCGCTACTGCTTTGGCCATGACGGCATCGAAACTGACGAAGATAGATCACCCTCCGGCCACCTTGCGCGACATGGTGCAAGAACGGATGCGCGAGGCGATCATCGAAGGTGCTTTCGAGCCCGGCGAGCGGCTAGTGGAACGTCCGCTTTGTGACCAGTTGGGCGTCAGCCGGACGGTGGTTCGCGAGACTATCCGATATCTCGAAGCGGAAGGTCTGGTAGAGATTCTTCCGGGACGCGGACCGATCGTCGCGATCATGACCTGGGAGGATGCGCGCCAAATCTATGATATCCGCCGCATGCTGGAAACCGAAGCCGCCGAGAATTGCGCACGCAACATGACCCCGGATCGTGAAAAGGCACTAAGGCACGCTCTGGACCGCCTTAGACGCGGGTTCAAGGGCAAAACCTCTGGCGCTGTGTTTCGTGCCACAGCGGATTTTTATTCCGAGATTTTTGACGGCGCGGGGCATCATATCGCCTGGGATATCGTCCAGCGCCTGAACGGCCGGATCAGCCGCCTGCGCATGATGACCCTGTCGTCTAAAGACCGAGATCAGCCCGGCATCGCGCATATGGAACAGATTTGCGAGGCTATCGTATCGGGCAATCCTGCCGCCGCCCGCAATGCGGTCGAGCGGCACCTGGATGACACCACGAAAATCGCGGAACGGCTTTTTGCTGGATGACTGATGCCGTTTCAGTACAAGATATGATCGACAGATACTCAGCAGGTAGCTCCACCGGGACTTCGGACCCGTGTGATTCGTACGCATCAAAGAACAGTGTTAACCGGGTTTGTGAAGGTAGATCCTATCGCCATAGCGATAGTTGACCTCACCTCCCTCACCCGCTTTGGTGTGCACGGCGTTTCTGGTTTCCTCATAGCGACGAAAGAACGAAGTGATCGGGGCACGCAGCGCATTTGCCATTGTTTGTAATGTGATTAGAGAAGACGAATTTCAATCTTCGACAACATACTGATCGACGAGCCTGTCAGAGCAGACAACTCGGATATCGTCGTTCCCAATTACAATCGAAGCGCTTTGATTTCGCGGCCAATCGCGGTTTTGAGGTCCTTTTCACCGCTGTCGTGCAACCGATGCGGATTCTGTGAGAGGGTCGCTTTGTCTTCGCTTATCTTTGCCAAAGTTATTCCCGCTTCCCAGACGTTATTTGTTAATTCCGCCTAACCATGTCACATAGATGCTCCCTCTTGGTTAGATGGTCTTGAGGGGAATATTTTTTGCATCTTGGTGTGAAACAGGTACGATCCTCTGAGGCTTGTGCCTGAACTACGAGTAACGGAGGCTGACATGCCCCAAACAGCGCCGCCCCTGAAAGATCTGGGCTTGGAAGGGCGTGAAGAGATTTCCGTCGGTTTTCTACTGCTTCCCAGCTTTCCGATGGCCTGTCTGTCATCAGTGATCGAACCGTTGCGCGCGGCCAATGAAATCGCACAGAGAAATCTGTTTGTCTGGACACTGTATTCCGAGGATGGCGCTTCGGTTGATTGTAGTGCTGGCATTCAGTTTCAGGCCTGCGGCGCGCTGAAAGATATTGAAAGCGTTGATTTTCTTGTTGTGCTGTCCGAACCCGACGGGCAGTTCAACGCGCCAAATGACGTGTCCGCCAAACTGCGCTACCTGTCGCGCCATGGCACCAGGCTATGCGCGATCAGCGGCGGGGTGTTTCCATTGGCTAAGTCTGGTGTTCTGGACGGGCAAACCTGTTCAGTGCACTGGCTATATCGCACCGCGTTCGAGCACGCTTTTCCTCAGATCGAGGTTAGCGATGATGTGATTGCCGTGAACCAACGCAGTTTTACGGCCTCGGGCGCGGCGGCGGCTTTTGATCTCACGTTGCATATGATCGAAACCACTTTGGGTGATGCGATCATGACCGAGGTTGCGTGCTGGTTTCAGCACCCCGCGATCCGCAGCCCGAATATCCGCCAGAAAACCCCGACCTTTCAAACTGATGAAACCGCTGATCATCTACCAACCGTGGTCTCACACGCGGTTCGGCTGTTTTCCGAGAACCTTGAGTATCCACTAACAACGCGTGAGATCGCGCAGCAGGTTGGTGTATCGGCCCGTCATCTAGAGCGCAGTTTTCGCCAGGCCGTAGGCCAAAGCCCCGGCGAATATTATCGGCAACTGCGCCTGCGCGCAGCGCGGCAGCTGGTGATCTATACGCAGGACTCGCTTACATCGATCGCGCAGGCGGTTGGGTATACCAACCCGACCTCGATGTCGCGGCAATATGCCGAGCAATTTGGCGCTTCGCCCAGGCAGGACCGTCAGGCACGTAACCAGTTTCGGCATACGCGCGACAGCTTCCTGCACTGAATGCTGTTTAGCGCGCCGCGATCGACTGCGCCGCCTCTTCCATCGCATGATAGAGCGAACCCGCCGAGGACCTTGGCCCCAAAACGGCAAAGCGTGTTCCGGCCTCGATGCACCACAGGTAACAGCCGATGTGATGGATGGCGCATCTGGTCGCGGTCTGCGCTTGCATGGTGCGAATATCCACATTGCACAGCCGTTCGAAAAGGTCGCAAGCTGAGGCGCCAGTTACATCAAAACGGCACCAGCCATCGGTTTGCTCGACCACCGACGTGGTGTCCTGCATGGCGGACTTGAGGTCTGCGGCCAATGTTTGATGCGAGGTATAGCTAGCGTCGATCATCCAGCTGTCAGGGCCAATCCAAAAGGCCGAGTACGGCGACCCGACCTCTGCGACCCCAGGGAGAGGGAGTTCGATCCCCAGAATGTCTTTTGCCCGTTTGGCGAATTCGGCGTCCTGACCCAATCGCATCGACAACGAGGCGAGCGCGCGGTCGGTAACCTCGGTCAGGGTCATGTCGCCAATGGTCGAGACCTTTAGGTCGCTTGCGCCGAGTGCGGTGATGGCTTTCAGTTTATGCACGAAGACGCTCCCCTTCCGGATCGACAAAATGGGCGCTCACGACCTCGACCTCGGTCTCAGACCCTTCCAGCGGATTAACCAGACGGATGACTTCTCCGATCCGGTCAGCCCCATTTTTTAGGAAACCAAGCCCAATCGAGGAACCCAGGTTTGGCGAATACGCTGCCGAGGTGACATAGCCCTGATCATGGGCCGCATCGACCGGCCCGTCCTTGTTCATCAGATGCCCGCCCGCAGTGACTGGTTGTGTGGCATTGACCGGTTTCAGCCCCACCAACCGCAGCGCGTCCGGTTCGTTCAGACCATCCCGTTCGCTGAGTGTGTTGCCGATACAGTCTTTCTTTTTGCTGACCATCCGCCCAAGGCCGAGGTTCAGCGCCGTTGTTGTTCCGTTGATCTCATTGCCCGTGGCGTGGCCTTTTTCGATCCGCATGACACCCAGGGCTTCGGTGCCGTAGGGGGTTGCGTCAAACTCTTCACCCGCTTCCATAAGTGCGCGGATCAGCGCATCGCCATAGCGGGTTGGCACGGCGATCTCATAGGCCAGCTCCCCACTGAACGAGATGCGGAACAGCCGCGCGCGGCAACCGCCGCAAACCGTGATTTCGCCGCAGGCCATGAACGGGAAGGCGTCGTTTGAGATGTCGAACTCGGCATCGACGATCTTTTGCAGCAGCTTGCGCGAATTCGGTCCTGCAACGGCATATTGTGCCCAGGCCTCGGTGGTTGAGATCAATTGAACATCCAGATCAGGCCACAGACATTGCCGCGCAAATTCCATCTGGCGATAGACCAACACTGCATTTGCGGTCGTCGTAGTGACGACGAAATGATCCTCGGCAAACCGCGCGGCGGTGCCGTCGTCATAGGCGATACCATCCTCACGCAACATCAGACCATAACGCACCTTGCCGACAGGCAGTTTGGCGAAACCGTTCGAGTAAATCTTGTTCAGAAACTCCGCTGCATCTGCGCCTTGCACGTCGATTTTGCCCAGCGTGGTCACATCGCAAACGCCAACCGAATTGCGGGTGGCCAGAACCTCGCGATCCACAGACTGCCGCCAATGAGTTTCACCCTTCTGCGGATACCATTGCGCGCGCAGCCAGTCTCCGACCTCGGTGAACACGGCACCCTGCTCGGTGGCCCATTTGTGGCTGGGTGTTTTTCGGGTGGGGTGGAACTGCTTGCCGACCGCGCGCCCGGCCAAAGTGCCCATCGCCACGGGCGTATAAGGCGGGCGGAAAATAGTTGTACCGGTCTCGGGGATCGACTTGCCGGTCATCTCGGCCATCACCGCTAGACCGCCCATATTCGAGGTCTTGCCCTGATCGGTCGCCATCCCAAGGGTCGTGTAGCGTTTCAGGTGCTCGACCGAGACAAAATTCTCCTGATGCGCCAGCTTCACATCCTTGACGGTTACATCGTTCTGCTGGTCGATCCAGGCCCGGCCCTTGCCGTCTTTCACATACCAGAAGGGCTGCAGATTGACCGGCGCATCCTCGGCTTGTGGCAAGTCGCCCGGCGTGGCCTGAATGCCCAGATCGGCCAACGCCTCGACGGCACGGGCGGCCCCGGTTTCCATTGCGCCGTGGGTTGACAACGCACCTGCTGCCGCACCGGCGACCGACAAGCCAATCGGAAGAGGTTCACCCGGCACAAACGCTGCCAGCGCTTCGCTCCATTGGGGCCGTCCGCGCTGATGGCAGGTCAAATGCACATTCGGGTTCCAACCACCTGACAGGGCTAGCGCGCCGCAGATGATGTCACTCGTAAAGCCCTGCGCGGTACGGATCGTGACGGTCTCAAGACCCAGTCGGCCTTTGCTGTCGATCACCTGCGCTCCGGCGAAGCACTCGGTGCCGTCGATCGCAGGAGCATCGGCCCGCGTATCAATCACAGCCGCTACTTGAACGCCTTTTGCCATCAGGTCCGTAGCCGTCCGGTGCCCATCGTCATTGTTTGTAAAGACAGCGACGCGTTCATGTGGCGTCGCGGCCCAACGGTTGGCATAAGAGCGCACGGCCCCCGCCATCATGATGCCAGGCCGATCATTGTTCGGGAAGGCGATAGGGCGTTCCGTAGCACCTGCACATAGAACCGCCCGTTTTGAATAAATCCGCCAGAAGATCTGGCGCGGTTCGGCTGTACCGGGTTGCGGTTTGTGATCCGCGATCCGTTCGACCGCGCCATAGATGCCGTGGTCAAAGGCCCCGACCACCGTTGTGCGCGGCAACAGTCGCACATTATCCATCGACGTCAGTTCCGCCACGGTCTGAGCCGCCCAAGCTGACCCGGCCATATCACTGATGGCAAAACTCTCGGAGTTCAGCCGCCCACCAAGGGCAAAATCCTCATCCGCCAGGATGACCCGCGCCCCGGCACGGCCAGCCGTAAGGGCGGCTGACAGACCCGCAGGACCCGCTCCGATCACCAGCAGATCGCAATGAAGAAATCCTTTGTCATAAACGTCCGGGTCATCTTCGCCCGACACACTGCCCAGCCCGGCGGCGCGGCGGATGATGGGCTCATAAAGCTTCTCCCAAAACGCCTTGGGCCACATGAAGGTTTTATAGTAAAAGCCAGCGGTCAGGAAATTGCTGAACAGGTCATTCACCGCCATCACGTCGCGCTGAAGTGACGGCCAGCGGTTTTGAGACTGCGCCTCCAATCCTTCATAAAGCTCTGCTACGGTCGCACGCGTGTTTGGCTCCTGCCGCCCACCTTGGCGCAGTTCGACCAGCGCGTTGGGTTCTTCTGACCCGGCGGTCAGCACCCCGCGCGGTCGGTGGTACTTGAACGAACGACCCATCAGTCGCACGCCATTGGCCAACAAGGCCGAAGCAAGCGTATCGCCTGCAAGCCCCTGATAGCTTTTGCCATCAAAGGTGAAGTTTAGGTTTTGCCCGTGGTCGACCAGACCACCCTTCAATCGATTGATCTGTCTGCTCATCTGCCACGCCCCTGTGCCCGGGCCACGTCGCGGGCCAGTTCAACGTTGGTGATTTCATGAGTCAGCGTGTTACGCGTGACCACCAGCCACGACCGGTCACCTTGCTCGTGAAACCAAAGCTCGCGATGCTCACCCGCCGGGTTATCGCGCAAATAGAGATAGTCATGAAACGCTTCGGCCGCGTTTTCCGCCTGCCAGTCAGGGCGATCAATCATTGCAGCATCGCCCAGATAGGTGAATTCTTGTGCATCACGAGGACCCAAGAGAGGGTGATTAATGATCATCTTCAAACTCCCTCAGTGCAGGTTGGGCTGCGCGCCCATCCCTTTTTCATCGATCATGTGACCGGTGCGGAATCGATCCAGCCGATAGGCGGTTGCCACCTCATGCGGGCGGTCTGTGGACAGAAGATGCGCGAAACACCAGCCCGAGGCTGGGGTCGCCTTGAACCCGCCATAGCACCAGCCGCCGTTAAAATAGAGCCCATCAATCCCGGTGCGATCGATAAAGGGTGAGCCGTCCATCGACATGTCCATGACGCCGCCCCAGGCCCTTAATAGGCGCACACGGCCCAATGCCGGGATCAGAGAGACACCGCCTTCTACGACATCCTCGATCACCGGCAGGTTCCCCCGCTGGGCGTAGGTGTTGTACATGTCGATATCACCGCCAAAGACTAGCCCCCCCTTGTCCGACTGGCTGCAATAGAAGTGCCCGGCACCATAGGTGATCACTCCATCAATCAGCGGCTTCAGCCCTTCCGAGACAAAGGCTTGCAAAACATGACTTTCGATGGGCAGGCGCATGCCCGCTTTCTCCATCACCCGGCTGGACGAACCCGCGACGGCCACACCGACCTTCTTGGCCCCGATATACCCGCGTGAAGTCTCAACCCCCAATACCCGGCCATTTTCAATGCGAAAGCCCGTGACTTCGCAGTTCTGAATGATATCCACGCCACGCATATCGGCACCGCGCGCATAGCCCCAGGCCACCGCGTCATGGCGCACTGTACCACCGCGACGATGCAGCAACCCGCCCTTGATTGGGAACCGCGCGTTGTTGAAGTTCAAGAACGGGTACAAAGCGCGAACGCCTTCGGTGTCCAACAATTCGGCATCCGAGCCATTCAGGATCATCGCATTGCCCCGCCGCCGCGCCGCATCGCGTTGGGCATCGGTATGCACAAGGTTCAGGATCCCCCGCTGGCTGACCATAGCGTTGAAGTTGAAATCCTGTTCCAACCCCTCCCACAGTTTCAGCGAGAATTCGTAGAATGGCTCGTTCCCATCCAGCAGATAATTCGAGCGGATGATGGTCGTGTTTCGCCCCACGTTGCCGCCACCGATCCAGCCTTTTTCCAGCACGGCGATCCGCGCCTCGCCGAATTCCTTTGCCAGATAGTAGGCGGTGGCCAAACCGTGGCCACCGCCGCCCACAACGACGATGTCATATTCGCTTTTGGGCTCGGGGTCGCGCCAGGCTGGTCGCCAGCCTTTGTGCCCAGTCAAAGCTTCTTTGATGATCCGAAATCCGGAATACTGCATGGCTCACTCGTGTCAGTTTGAAAACAACATGCGCGATTCGAGGGAGGATGGCTTAGATGAAATGCGGTCTAGACTTGTCTTTTTGCGACCTGATGTCGGGTCGCCGTGTTGGCGCCTCAGCCCAGTTTTTGGCTTAGAATGAAGGCGCTGCATTCGTTAGTCAGCTGTTTGAAGCGCGATTTTTCTTTCTTGTAGAGGTACACCTGTCGCTTGTCCGGCAGGTCAGACAACAGGCGGAACGCTGTGGTTTCCGGGATGAAGCGCGCGACGGTCTGGGGCAATATGGTGACCCACTTGCCAGTGCGAACCATCGTGATCAGCGAATGGGTGTTGTGAATGGTGACCTCTGCGTCGGCAATGGCCGTCACAAATCTTGGCGTCTGGATCAGATCGCACAGTGCGTTGCGAACGAATGAGGCGGCAATCACATCCTCAACAGTGGGTAGTTCAGGTTGCGCCATCAAGGGATGATCCGAGGCGCAGACCAGACCAAACTGGTCTTCGAACAAGGGGATCGCATTGATGCCCTTAAGCGGGTGGAAGCCCGATGCGATGCCAATATCGGCTTTGCCTTCCGATAGCGCGTCCAGAACCTGTTGCGTGTCTGTATCCCGCAACTCAACTTTCACGCCCGGAAACCGCTGTGTCATGTGTTCAAGCACCGAGGGGAAGATCAGCGCTGCAACGGAAGGTACCGAGGCGATGCGGATCAACCCGTGAGAGGCATCTGCCGCGGCCTCGATCGACTGTACTGTCTGGTCGAACTGACGCACCTGTTTCTGGGATATCTCGAATACCTGCTCACCCAATGCGGACAGATGGTTCTTGCGCTCACCGACAAACAGCTTTTTGCCCAGGTGGCTTTCGAAGTGTTTGAGGGTCATCGAAACAGCCGATTGCGTGCGCCCCAGCCTGTCCGCGGCCTCGGACAGGTTGCCCGTTTGTGCGACCGCACAGAAACAGCGCAGCATTTCAATTTTTATGGCCATGTTTCAGCTTTTCTGAAGTTGGGTCAATTTATTTGAGTTTGACTGATGTTGCCTGCCGAGTCCATTCTGCCTCAAACTTTCTTTGACCCTGGGGCCCATCGTGACCAATCTGAACCTGATCGCCGGCGAATGGCTGGCTGGCGAAAGCGAAATCGAAAACCGCAACCCGTCTGATCTGACCGACGTGATCGGACACTATGCGCAGGCCAGTGTCGATCAGCTGGAAGCGACGCTGGATCAGGCGCGTGTAGCGCAGACAGAATGGGCTGCCTATGGGCTGGAGCGCAAGCAGGCCGTTCTGATGAATATCGGCAATGAGCTGATGGCCCGCGCCGAAGAGCTGGGCACCCTGCTCAGCCGCGAAGAAGGCAAGCCGCTGGCCGAAGGCAAGGGCGAGGTATTCCGGGCCGGTCAGTTCTTTACCTACTATGCCGCCGAATGCCTGCGCCAGATTGGTGAGAACGCCGATTCTGTGCGCCCGGATATCGAAATTGATGTGCGCCGCGAGGCCGTTGGCGTCGTCGCCGTAATCAGCCCGTGGAACTTCCCAACCGCAACCGCGTCATGGAAGATTGCGCCTGCACTTTGCTATGGCAACGCAGTGGTCTGGAAGCCTGCCAACATCACCCCGGCCTCGGCTGTGGCCCTGACCGAAATCATCAACCGCCAGGACATCCCCAAGGGTCTGTTCAGCCTCGTGATGGGCTCAGGCCGGTCAATTGGGCAGAGGTTGGTGGAGAGCCCCAAGGTCAACGCCATCTCGTTCACCGGGTCGGTTCCAGTGGGCAAGGGAATTGCTGCAGCTGCGATCCAGAACCTGACCAAAGTGCAGATGGAGATGGGGTCCAAGAACGCTCTGGCCGTGATGGATGACGCCGATCTCGACCTTGCCGTCTCGCTGGCGTTGGGTGGGGCCTTTGGGGGCACTGGTCAGAAATGCACCGCCTCCTCTCGACTGATCGTTCATGCGGCCATTCACGATGCATTTGTCGAAAAACTGGTGGCTGGTGCGCAGTCAATGAAGGTTGGCCATGCGCTAGAAGACGGCACTCAGATGGGTCCGGTTGTCAGTGAACAGCAGCTGTCGGAAAACCTGGCTTATGTTGATCTGGGCAAATCCGAAGGGGCCGAACTGGCCTGTGGCGGCCAACGTTTGGACATGCCCCATGACGGTTATTACATGTCGCCCGGCGTGTTCCTGAACACCACCAATGACATGCGTATCAACCGCGAAGAAATGTTTGCGCCGCTGACCTCAGTCATCAAGGTGGGCAGCTATGATGAGGCGCTGGCTACCGTCAACGACACCAATTTCGGACTGACCTCGGGCATCGTGACGCAGAACCTTGCGCGCGCAACGCATTTCCGCCGCAACGCCCGCACCGGGGTTGTGACCGTGAACCTGCCAACCGCAGGCACTGATTATCACGTGCCTTTCGGTGGCCGCGGCGACAGCTCGTACGGCCCGCGGGAGCAGGGCAAGGCGGCAGCCGAGTTCTACACCACCGTCAAAACCGCTTATATCAGCGCTGGAAAGCCGATGTGATGCGGATCGACGGGCTGCAATACGCCAATTGGTCGGAAAAGATCTTTCGGCAATTGCGCGAAGGTGGCGTGGGCGCGATCCATGTCACCATCGCCTATCATGAGAATTTCCGCGAAACGGTTCTGAACTTTGAAAAGTGGAACCGCTGGTTCGAACAATACCCGGACCTGATTATGAAAGGCCGTTGGGCCAGCGACGTTGACATGGCGCGGGAAACTGGCAGGACGGCGGTTTTTTTTGGGTTTCAGAACCCTTCGCCCATCGAAGACGATATCGGCCTGGTGGAAATCCTGCATGATCTGGGCGCGCGGTTCATGCAGCTGACCTATAACAACCAATCCCTGCTCGCGACGGGTTGCTATGAAGCCGAGGACACCGGCATTACCCGCATGGGCAAGCAGGTGATCAAAGAGATGAATCGTGTAGGTCTTGTTGTCGACATGAGCCATTCGGCGGATCGGTCGACCATCGACGCTGCCGACCTGTCCGAACGTCCCATCGCCATCACTCACGCCAACCCGCATGAATGGTCACCCGCCTTGCGCAATAAGCGTGACGACGTGATCCGTGCGGTGACAGAAAATGGTGGGATGCTCGGCTTTTCGGTCTATCCTCATCATCTGAAAGACAAGTCCGACTGCACGCTGGAAAGCTTTTGCGAAATGATCGCGCGAACGGCTGAGAAGTTCGGCGCCGAACATTTGGGGATCGGCACGGACCTGTGCCAGGATCAGCCCGACAGCGTGGTCGAATGGATGCGCGTTGGGCGCTGGACTAAGGAGATTGACTACGGCGAAGGGTCAGCCAGCAATGCAGGTTTTCCCCCGATGCCCAGCTGGTTCAATGACAACCGTGACTTTGGCAATATCGAGGAGGGGTTGCGCGCGACCGGCCTGAATGATGACGAGGTGGCCGGGATCATGGGGGGCAACTGGTACAGGTTCTTTGCCGAAAACTTCGTCGCTCAGGGGTGAGAGGATGGAAACTCAGACCGAGACACAGATCGAAAGACGAGACCCAGCAACGGTCATGCGCCTGTCGCGGTTGGGGTCGCTGCATCAATGTCGTTTGAGCTTCATGCGGCAATTGACGCGCCGTCTTGCGCAAGAGAACTGGTCCTTCACACGCCCGGTCTTTGACATTGATGCCAATGGCGTTGGTCGGGCCGTATATACGGCGCAAGGGCCGGAACGCGCCTATTCGTTGGTCGCCTTTGCCCATGACCTGCCGCCAGAACAACGATCCGACCGGGTGATTGCCGAAGCCTGGGACGCCACCTTTACCCTCTTCGATGGCGTCCCGACCGAAGCCGATATCGACCGTTTGTCCCGAAACGTGCCCTTGCAAGAGGCCGGGCGCATCAGCGAGAACGAATTGTCCCTGTCCCGCGCCAACCGTTCGGTCCGGCTGTGGAAACATGTTGTGGATGCTCTGGCGGCAGGGAAGCAACCGGATTTGGCGCAGATACATCAGGTCGGTTACCTGATGCGCACGACCGCCGTCTATGGATCGGGCAAGTTCGGGGCGGCTGATCGAGAGAAGGTCGCAAATCGCCCTGAGGCACAAGCGCCATTTCAGATTGAGATGCTGTCGGTGTTTCTGACCCGTACCTTTGTGCGTGACCTGGTACAGCATATGGCCAATGCCAAAGGCGACGATCAAGCCGCGCAACTGGATCCCGACATCGCACGTTGGCTGGGGATTGGGAACTCCACAGGGTTGGGCATGGCCCCCTTCATCGTCAACCACCCGGTTCTGTTCAACAACTGGATCATGGCGCGGGAAGAGGCGATCGCTCGTGTCCGCTCGGTCGCTACAGCAACGCGGGACGAAGTAGATCAGTTCTGCAACCTGTTCCGTCGCAGCCAGCTGTCGATTTCATGGTGGCAGTCTGAACATCCGATACAGATCAAAAAACTCGCGCAGTTGAACACCGATCTTAAGGCGATTGAGGCCTATCTCGACGATGATGACCTGAGCGGTGCAAATCCGTGGAACCGACTCGTCAGTTGGTCTGAAATCGCGCTTAGTGAGGAAGGGCAGGAGTTTGTGGCTTCGCTTGTCCTCGAACCCTATCCGGGTCTTGTCGACGGGCTGACATCCTGCATGGCGGACAGCCGGACAGAGGCTTTTGTGATCAATGGCAGAATGTCCATCGGCCAAGCCTGTCGTCTGATCCGAGAAACATATGGATGGGCGCTTGATCTGGATTGGACAGCACGGGAACACTGTGCCCGCGCCTGGTACGTGTCCGAAGAAAAGCTGGAACCCCGACTGGGCGAACGGTTCGAAGAGCCTATCGAGGCGTATGAACAACCCCTCGCCCCAGCCCGCGATGCGGCTGCAGCGTACACCGCGCTAAGCGAGTGGGATGACAGCCAGACCATTGCCGAATTTCTACTGCGCCACCCCGAACACCGCCACACGATCCGTCGCGCGCAACTGGCGCGTGCCACACCGTATGGGGAAATCCGCGACAATACGATCGGAGACGCAGTGTTGCCCATCGATATGTTGCGGGCAAAACTGTCTTTCTTTGGCGCGACGCATTTCGATCCGCGCTCGGATCGGTGGGTGCGCATCTGCATGTATTCCGGCGCGCCTTATCCCGAGGAGCTGACGGCTGAGAACGCCGACCTATGGGTTTATCCGCAGGAACCCGCATGAACTTTTCATTGAACGAGATGGAGGCGACTGCCAAGCGCGCCACCCGTGGTGCGGGCTATACCTGGGGTCAGGCCGAAGAAGCGGCCAAGGCAACAAGATGGCTTTGTGAAAAAGGCCTGGATGGGGCCGGAACGCTCGCCGCGTTGTTGAACCTTGGCTTCGCATCCAATCCCGATTTGCACCGCCCCAAGAAAATTGAAGGAATTTGGACAGGCGACGCAGCCCTCTGTCCGCTTTCAGTCGGCCCCTTGCTTTCAGACTGTGTTCACATGTTGGACGACGGCCCGATTGAGATCCATGATCTTGCAGCTTCTGCCTTGATATTGCCTTTTGCGTCTTATGCCGCACGAGCGCTGAATTGTGCCATCGCCGTAGAGATCGACGGGATCCACACTACCACAGATGGTGCTACTCTATCGGCACTCGATATGCCAGCGGCCCGGGCAAAACGCGTTACAGTTCGACGCAGCACAGAACCAGTTTCACCCCGCGATCCGTATACGCGCGCTGTCCCGACCCAAAAAGATTGGCAGACGCTACTCACTTTCGCCCACCGCACTTATGCCCCCGCGACCGAGGAATCCCGTTTGCTGGGTGCCGGCGCCGGGCTTTCTGACAATGACTAAAGAGAGACACACGTGACCGAAACTCGCACCCTGACCCTCGCAGAAATCGAAGACCTTTCGTTCCGCGCCCTTGTGGCAGCCGGGACCTCCGAGGCAAATGCCCGTCCACTGGCGCAAGCCACGGCAGCGACCGAAGCAGATGGTGTTGCCAGTCACGGGCTGGCCTATATCCCGATCTATTGCGAGCATGTGCAATGCGGGAAGGTCGATGGGATGGCGAAGCCCGTAGTGTCACGCCCAAAGCCCAGTGTTGTGGCCGTGGACGCCGCTACCGGCTTTGCGCATTCCGCGATCGACACGGGGTTCGAGGCGCTGATCCCTGCTGCCCGCGAACAGGGCGTCGCGGTATTGGCGATCCGAAACAGTTATAACTGCGGTGTTCTGGGCTATCATACGCATCGGCTGGCTCAGGCCGGTCTGGTTGGCTTGGGCTTTACCAACGCCCCGGCATCAATCGCGCCATCAGGTGGCTCTAAACCTGTGGTCGGGACCAACCCGTTCTCAATCGCGGCACCGGGCCCAGATGGCCAGCCCGCATTATTGATCGACCAAAGCGCCAGTACCATCGCCAAAAGTGAGGTGATGAAACACGCCCGCGAAGGCAAGCCGATCCCGGTCGGCTGGGCGCTGGACGCTGACGGTAATCCGACCACCGATCCAGAAGTGGGCCTCAAGGGGTCCATGGCGCCTTCGGGCGGCTACAAAGGCGTTGGCGTCGCGCTAATGGTCGAGCTTTTGGCCGCCGCGATGACAGGGGCCACGCTGGGCATCAATGCCTCGCCGTTTTCAGGAACCGCAGGCGGCCCGCCAAAAACCGGTCAGTTCTTTATTGCAATTGATCCTGCCGCAACCGGAGGTGGCGCGTTCGATGCCGGGATCTCAAACCTGATTGAGGCGATACGGTCGCAAGAAGGAGCGCATCTGCCAGGGGACGGTCGCGGTTCAAAACGTATCGTCGCTCAGACCGAGGGTGTTGCGGTGAACGCGGCAACACTGGCGAAGGTCGAAGCAATTTTGGGATGAGCAAATGATACAGAGCGGAGGTTGGACGCTTCTGCCTCTGCGCTATTTAGGAGCAAACAGCAGCTTCAGATAAGTTCTGAACAGCATGATTTGTTCCGAGGCATTGTTGTGTTCTCGCAAGGCCCGTTGCAGCACAAGCCCACCTTCAACCACGCCAGAGACCATATCGCCAAGCGCATCCATGTTGACGGCTTCGCGCGGCTCGTAAATTTCGGCAATCTCTTCGAACATTCCGCGGAATCGCTTTCGCCAGCCAAGGATGGCCTGACGGTTTAGCTCGCGCACGCCCTCGTCGAACAGTCGATCCTGATAGGCGGTTGATGCAATAACACATCCGGGATGTCCAGTTGGCATTTCTTCCAGCATCTCCGCCAAGAGTTTCAGACCAATCAGCATGCAATGCAGCGGGTCGTCGTTTAACTCGCGCGCGCGAGCGAACAGATCATCATAAAGCTTGTTTTCGACTTCGATATAGCGCTCCAGCATGGCCCGCGCCAAAGCGTTCTTATCCTTGAAGTGATAGAAAAACCCACCGCGCGAGATCTCTGCACCGGCAACGATTTCTTCGATCGAGGTCGCCTCGAACCCCTTTTCCAGCACCGAAGCCTCAGCAATGTCTAGGATTCGGCTGCGTGTATCCAGTTTTTGATCCATTGCGCCCCTCGTTACTGTACTACGAGTCCAGTTCACTCGACCTTCAAGCTTGGCCTGGCGGTCACATTTTGGGTTACTGCCTGAAATGACAGTAAAAAATTAGCCACAGCAACCGAACCACGCGGCAACTATCGGCCCGGTCGGGTTCAAGAGTACCACTTTCGCATCAACGGACAAGGATTGCTTCGATGCGACTGAACGCTTTCAAAGACACGCAACGCTTCTTCCTTTCAGACGGAGGGTTGGAGACTTTTTTGATTTTCGACAAAGGCTATGATCTGCCCTGCTTTTCTGCTGCCGTATTGTTGGATACAGAACAGGGGCGTGCGGATCTGGCCGCATATTTCACCCGTTTCATCGATATTGCGAAATCAACCGGGCGCGGTTTCATTCTGGATGCGCCGACCTGGCGTGCAGGAACCGCTTGGGCCGGACCGCTGGGTCAGACGCTGAAAGAGGTGATGGATACAAATACCCGCGCGGTTTCCTTCGTATCCAACTTGCGCGCGCGGCACGAGACCGAGAGTTGCCCCATTCTGATCAACGGCTTGGTTGGGCCCGCAGGCGACGCCTATGCGCCAGATACCGAGATTTCGGCGCAAGAGGCGCTGCTGATCCATGCGCCTCAGATTCAGGCCTTGGGCAAGGCCGGGGTCGACATGATCAGCGCGATGACTTTGACCCACGCGGCTGAGGCCATCGGGATCGTGCAGGCTGCAAAGGAAATCGATCTACCTGTCGTCATCGCGTTTACGCTGGAAACAGATGGCCGGTTGCCTTCCGGCCAAAGACTGCAAGACGCGATTGCCGAAGTGGATGCGGCAACTAACGAGGGCCCGCTTTACTACATGATCAATTGCGCGCATCCGGACCATTTTCGCGACGTGCTCGATGCGGGTGCCGACTGGGCCCTTCGGATCGGCGGTGTTCGCGCCAATGCCTCTCGTCAAAGTCACGCCGAGCTCGACGCGGCAGAGGTTCTCGACGATGGCGATCCGGTCGAACTGGGCCAGCTGAGCGCTGATCTCTTGGCGCACCTTCCGAACATCCGGGTCTTGGGCGGCTGCTGTGGCACCGACCACCGGCATGTTGGTTGCATTGCGGGGCATGATCCATCGCGTCCTGCGGCCTGAGCTTTCTCAAATCTACCTCCCTGAAAGGAAAACCAATGTTTAAGACATTTCTAACCTCGACCGCGCTGATGTTGTCGCTGGCCACCTATGCCAAGGCTGAAGCGCCCATGGCCTTTGACGTGGCCGAGGATCACACACGTATCCATATGGCAACCGCGCCTTTGCACGAAAACGGCATGCCTGCACATGGCAATGCCTTTGTCAGCCAGGGTTATATCTATCCTGCGGGCACGCTTGCCGAAGGCGCTGTTGGTGTTCTCGAAGATGGCAGCCCTGCCTTTCCCGACCTGGTTCTGGGCACTTGGACATGTGACGGGTATTTCGTTGGCGAAGGTGGCAATGCCACCACCGGAGTTTGGATCATCAGTCGCCAAACATTTGCCTTCGATGATGGCGCAACGGTCGTGACCCAAGGCACCGAAATCGCAGATATAGGGCAGCCAAACCTGCGGCCTGTGACTGGCGCAACAGGTGAATTCGCCGACATCAATGGTGGGTTGATCCAGACAACGCTTGGTTTCAACGACTTTTGGGGGCTGAGTGCGACCTATGTGTTTGAAGACCGCACGCCTGATCCCGCATCAGGGCCGGATCACGCCAGCTATGGCACTGACCAGATTGATAAAACGGATCATCTGGAATGGGACTCGGGCGTGCCCGTTGGCCCGATCTTTGACGACGGCCTGAGCCCATCGACCTAACCTTTCCAAAAAGAGCGATCGGGCCGAATGCTGGTCCGATCTGATCTATTGTTTCACAAAGAGCACGAAGATGAATATTCAAAATCAAACCCTTATCCGCCAAGCGGATGTTTCTGATGCGGAGCACCTCACCAAGCTGATCAACCTTGCGGGCGAAGGTATCCCTAATTGGCTGTGGACCCGTTCCTGCATCGAAGGGCAAACACCGCTAGAGGTTGGTATCGAGCGTGCCAAACGCAAAACCGGCGGCTTTTCCTATACAAATGCGCTGGTTGCGGAGCGTGCGGGACAGACCCTAGGTATGGTTCTTAGCTACGCGATTGCCGAGGTGCCAACCGACAACCCAAACGACCTACCTGCCCCGATTGCGCCGTTTGTGGCGCTTGAAAAGCTATCGGTCGATACCTGGTTCATCAACGCGCTGGCCGTTTTCCCTGAAGGACGGGACCAGAGCATCGGGACGCAGCTGATGGCCGCAGCCGAAGACCAAGCAAAGATGCATGGGTTCAGTAAGATGAGCATTCAGGTTTACGCCCAGAACACGGGCGCGGTTCGCTTGTATGACAGGCTGGGATATACGCTGGTGGCGCGCGAACCCGTGCGTCTGCACCCCTGCCCGCCCTACTATACTGGGGATGTTCTGCTGTTGATGAAAAACATCTAGGTCATTTCTCGTGTTTGGTTGCTTTGGCGGGCCCAAGCCGCGAACGTGTTGCTGGGACCTTTTGGCGCTTCTACAATTGTTACACTTCATTTGATCGCACTGGTATGGGACGCAGATCTGTTCTTAGAGCCAGGTCACTAGGCAGAGGTAGCACGCTTGACGCATCGAAAGCTTTATCTTGGTCCCCTGACAGACAACAGGCGCTGGGATATGGTCAATATTCGACCTGATGATGTGTTTGTTGTGACACCCCCGAAATGCGGCACGACCTGGATGCAGACCATCGTGGCCTTGTTGCTTTCGGGCGATCCCGAGGTCGAAACAGAGCTGTCGATCAAGATGCCCTGGGTCGATATTCGCCTGCGCGAAATGCCCGAGATTGCCGCACGGCTTGAGGCAATGACCTGCCGCCGCAGTATGAAAAGCCATACTCCGCTGGATGGCCTGCCGCTGGATGATCACGCGCATTATATCTGCGTATTCCGGCATCCGCTGGACGCGCATTTTTCATTCCGGAATCACATTCGGAACATTCCCATACCGTGGTTCGATCACTGGTATCCTGAACATGATGACGACGGTATCACATTCCGCCGGTTTCTGGATGGTGGTGCCGAAGGGTTCGATGCGGACGCCATGCCGCTTGCGCATATCCTGCAACACTACAAAGCGGCAAAGGCCATGTCTGATCGGCCAAATGTCTCTTTGTTTCACTATTCTGATATGAAACGAGATTTGGCAGGCGTGTTCGCGCAGCTTTCGGAACTTCTGAATACGCCTCATTCAAACCCGGTGATGCAACAGCTCATCGCGGCCGCGACATTCGACCATATGAAAGAGAATGCCGAACGGTATGCCCCCAGTGGGGGCAAAGGCTTCTTCAAGTCAGATACAGAGTTCTTTCACAGCGGTTCCAACGGAAAGTGGTATGATCAACTGTCGGATCAGGAACTTGCCGCTTACGACGCCATCATGGACGAACACCTGAACCGGGAAGACCGATTTTGGCTTGAAAATGGTCAAAGCTGATCTTCGGCGACCTGACAGAAACTCCGTACCAGTTTCAAATCCATTCTGTGACGTGGCACAACCAGGTTGGTTTCGTAGTGCTTCTTCAACTCCTGGATTGGTATCTGAGTCAGCCCGGCCTCGGACCCTGCGCTGTTTTCCAGAAAGACACCGACGCCCAATCCGGCCATGATCGCCTCTTTCATCACCGGAAATGTGGTGGTTTTGACAATCCGGCGCGGCGCCAGTCGCAGTTTGTCCAACGCGGTGGTTACGACCCTTTGAGTCAGTGATCCGCTTTCTGGTAACAAAAGCGTTTCGTCCACGATCTGGGTGAGGCTCATCACTTGGCGCCGCGACCAGTCATGCGTTTCCCTTACATACAGCACAAAGCGAGATGTGCAGAGCGGCTGAAGATACCACTCAGTGCTGATTGTAGGCTCGGTGATGACGCCAAAATCCACCTTGCGTTTCTGTAGCAATTCAATGGCGCTGCTCCAATCGCATAGCGCAAAGTCGATATCGACATTGGGGTATGTGTCGGCGAAGCGGGCGATCAGATCCAATGCGGGTTGCGGGGCGTTTGCGATTATCTTCAGATGGCCGCGTTCCAGTTCGGAAAAGCCCTGAACCTTTTCTTCGATGATCGTGTGCAGTGTCGCAAACCTGTCGGCGAGATCAAAGAACTCTTGCCCTGTTGCGGTTAACTCGACCCCATCGCGAGCCCGCACCAGCAGACGTGCACCCACATGTGCCTCAAGCTTGGCAATATGCTGTGAAACAGCGGATTGCGACACACCCAACGCGCGCGCCGCGTTGGTCAGGCTGCCTTCTCGCACGACATATGCGAAGGCTTTGAACTGATACGGATTTATGTTCATGTCGCCGCGCAGTTTAGCCTGCATAAGCAACACTTATATGTCGTCACAGAATCGAGACATGAACTTCTTAAGCTGCGCGCGGTCAGTTGGGGTAACCGCGCTATGGGTCAAATAAGCCTTCAAGGTATTCAGAAAACATTCGGGCAAACACCTGTGCTTAAGAGTGTCGATCTCGAAATCGAAGAGGGTGAGTTCCTGACCCTTGTAGGCCCCTCGGGCTGCGGTAAATCCACCTTGCTCCGCATCCTTGCAGGGCTCGAAGCCCCATCAGCAGGCCAGGTGATGATTGACGGGCAGGACGTAACCCGGATGCGCCCGGCCAGCCGCAATCTGGCGATGGTGTTCCAGTCTTATGCGCTCTACCCGCATCTGACGGTTGCGGAAAACATGATGACCCCGCTCAAACTGCGGGACATCGGGACAGCCGGGCGATTGCCTGTGCTGGGTCCCTTGATTGCCCGCTCGGCTTACCGCGGGCTTCGGACCAAGGTCAATGAAACGGCTGAGACTTTGCAGATCCAAAACCTGTTGGATCGCAAACCGGGCCAGTTGTCGGGTGGTCAACGTCAGCGCGCGGCTTTGGGCCGGGCCATGGTGCGCAATCCGGTTGCCTTCTTGATGGATGAACCGCTGTCCAATCTCGACGCAGCCTTGCGGGTTCACATGCGGGCGGAACTGTCTGATCTGCACCGCCGTCTGGAAACAACCTTTGTCTATGTCACCCATGATCAGGCCGAGGCGCTGACCATGTCGGATCGGATGGCTGTCATGATGGATGGTCATATTCTGCAGCTTGGCAAACCGGATGATATCTACCGCAATCCACAGTCTTTGGCCGTTGCCCGCTTTGTCGGATCACCCGCAATCAACACCATGCCCGCCGAGATTGACTGTGCCGGTGCATTACGGGCACTGGATGTCAGTTTGTTGGGCACCAACGCCCAGGCAGGTCCCGTCACATTGGGCATCCGGCCTGAACACCTGAGCATTGATCCCGCTGGCGCGTTCTCTGGGGTCGTGACCCATCGGGAAAACTTAGGCTCCGATCTGTTCATCCATCTTGGTGTCAACGGGCTAGAGCAAAAGATCGTGGTGCGGGCCACCCCGGACGCGCGGGCAGAGATTGGGCAAACCCTCCGGTTTTCTGCGATCCGGGACAAAATCATGATGTTTGACAGCAGCGGTGCGCGGCTGCCCGAGCAGACAATGCTCGAGGTCGCCTGATGCCTGGTTCGCGCGCTTATCTTTGGTTCATAGCGCCCGCACTGATCTTGATGATCGTGATCCTGATTGTACCAATCGGCATCGCGGGTGTGCTGAGCGTTACCAATTATTCGTTGGGCAATGCGAGCATGGATTATGTCGGATGGGAGAATTTCGAGAAAATCCTCACCCGGCGTAGCTATGAAAAGATGTTCGGGGCTACGTTCCGATACGTCTTTGTTGTTGTACCACTGACGGTCCTGCTGGGATTGGGTGCAGCTCTCCTGATCCATTCGCTCACCCGCTTTGGCAACCTCTATAAGACGATCTATTTTCTACCGGTCATGGCTGCGCTGATCGCTATGGCGATCGTGTGGGAATTTGCCCTGCACCCGACCATTGGCATTGTGAATGCAACGCTGGAAAAAGGATGCGGCACGTGGCTTGAGGCTTGGGGCTGGTACGCGCAAGGTTGCGCCAAGACCTTCCCGCTTTGGCTGACTGATCGGGACTATGCGATCTGGACGGTTGCGTTCATCGGCGTTTGGCAGGGTTTCGGCTTTAACATGGTCTTGTATCTGGCCGGGCTCAGCTCGATCCCGCCCTCGCTTTATGATGCAGCCGAAATGGATGGCGCACCCACCGGGTGGGGGCGTTTCCGACTGGTGACCTGGCCGATGCTGGGCCCCACAACCGTATTTGTCGTCACAATCTCATTCATCCGATCCTTTCAGGTTTTTGACACGGTCGAGGCATTCTATCCGCAAGGCGGTGGGCCGTCGAAATCGGTCTATGTGATGATGTTTGCGATCTACGAAAAGGCGATCCAGCAAAACCTGATGGGGATCGGCGCTGCCATCACCGTGGTGTTCCTGGCCTTTGTCATGTTTTTGACGCTGGTGCAGCGCTGGCTGGTGGACCGGAGGACCCATTATGTCTGATACAACTTCCACCCCCGCCACCGCATTACCCGAGATCGGGTTTCGGTTTTCCACCGCCGAAACGATCAGACATGTCATCCTGATCCTGGGTGCAATCGTTGTCTTGCTGCCCTTCTACGTGATGGTCAGCTACTCGTTCAAAGCGCCGCATGAGATCATGCAAAACCTTGGTGGTTTCTTCGGTAGCCAGCAACCTTTCCGGGATGATTTCTGCGTCAAGCTCGGCAATGCTGCGGCGGATTGCATGGTCAATCCCACCGTCTACAACTACACAACCGCTTTCGCCAAAGCGCCCTTGCTGCGCTATCTGGCCAATGGGATCTTTGTGACCCTGTCGATCTTTCTGATCCAGGTCATCGTCGCCCTGCCCTGCGCTTATGCTTTGGCCAAGCTACGGTTCTGGGGGCGCGAGGCGGTGTTTGCGCTGGTGCTGTTTTGTCTTCTGATCCCTGTGCACGCAATCGCCCTGCCGCTTTACATCATGCTGGCCAAAGCGGGACTGACGAACACCTATGCGGCGCTGATTGTGCCCTGGACCATCTCGGTCTTCGGGATTTTCCTGATGCGTCAGTTCTTTATGACCGTTCCGGACGATCTGATCGATGCCGCGCGGATGGATGGAATGAGCGAGTACTCCATCGTCTGGAACGTCATGCTGCCTACGGCCATCCCGGCCCTGTTGGCCTTTGGCATCTTTTCAGTAGTCGCGCATTGGAATGATTATTTCTGGCCCCGCATCGTGATCACCGGCAATCGCGAGCTGTTCACGCCACCGCTGGGCCTGCGAGAATTTAAAGGGGACGCGGATGGCGACAATTTCGGCCCGATGATGGCCACGGCCTGTATCATCGTAACCCCGCTGATCGTCGTTTTCCTGCTGGCACAGCGCCGCTTTATCGAAGGGATAACACTATCCGGAATGAAGTAGGGCGGGAAATTCCCGCCCCACCACGACATCCCAAATCGGGATACCCACCAGGGGCTGCCAATCGCCAAACCGTCAGACCCCTCAGTTCAACTGGAGAGAGTAATGAAAACCCTCACAACTGCAATGGCTTTGGTACTTGCTGCAGGGGCAGCCACCGCCGAAGACAAGATCGTCGTCGAGTTCGCCTATCCCTATAGCCATCTCTTTGACGTAACTTACGAAAAAATCCTGCCGAAATTCTATGCTGAGAACCCGAATATCGAAATCAAGATGCGGGCTACCTACGAAAGCTATGAAGACGGCACTAACACGATCCTGCGCGAAGCCGTTGCCGGCACGCTGCCAGACGTGACCATGCAGGGCTTGAACCGTCAGGCGATCCTGGTGGAAAAAGGCATCGCAAAATCGCTAGAGCCTTTCATTGCGCAAGAGGCCGATTTTGCGAAAGACGGCTACCACAAGGCGATGCTGGACCTTGGCACTTTCAACGAAGATGTCTACGGCCTGCCCTTCTCGATCTCGCTGCCGGTTGGCTACTACAACATGGAGACCATGGCCAAGGCTGGCTATGATGAAACCAACCTGCCCACGACCTGGGCCGAAGTAATCGAAGCCTGCAGCCGCCTGAAAGAAGCCGGTGTCGAAAACCCCATGTTCTGGGGCTGGAACATCACCGGCAACTGGTTCCTGCAAGCCCTGATGTGGAGCCAGGACAAACCAACCGTCATGGGCACCGACTTCACTCTGGACGAGCCCGAAGGCCTGCAAGCATTGAACACGATGAAAGACCTGTTTCAGGGCTGCGAAATGCAGAACCTGGAATGGAAAGGCGCGTTGGCCTCGTTCTCGGCCGGTGAGATTGGCATGATGTACTGGTCCACATCCGCCGTTGGCGCAGTTGAGCGCGCGATGGGTGATTTCACCTTGGTGACGCACGAATATCCGGGCTTTACAGCAGAAGGACCGATGGGTCTGCCTGCGGGCGGAAACTCGGCGCTGCTGGTGTCAACGTCTGAGGACCCGGCAGAACTGGAAGCCGCCTGGAAATGGCTGAAGTTCATCACGTCGGGTGAAGGCGCTGCCGACGTGGCCCGGACCACGGGCTATATGCCTCCGAACCAGGCCGCCAATGAGATCATTCTGGCCGATTTCTACGCCGAGAACCCGGCCAAGGCGACAGCTGTACGTCAGCTGCCCCTGCTGCGTGAATGGCAGGCCTATCCGGGCGACAATGGTTTGGCCGCGACGCAGGTCATCTATGACGGGATCGAAGGCATCGTGACCGGCGAATATGATGACATGGAAGAGTTGCAGCAAGACCTGACCGAAGAAGTGCAGGATCTGCTGCCCTCCGGGTCCTAAAACTCAAGGCCCGCGCCATAGGCTGGCGCGGGCCACTTCTTCTTACAATACTACTTTAAAGGCGCCGACTATGAAGCTGCTTCAATTCACCGATATCCACCTGACAACGCCGGGCGATACCATCAGCGGCCGCGATCCATTGGCCAATCTGAATAAAGCGCTGGATCACGCGATGCAAAGCCACAGTGACGCCGAGGCGCTGTTTATCACGGGTGATCTATCCGATTGGGGCGAAGCCCCTGATTATGCCTTGCTCAAGGAACGGATAGGAAGCATCCCACTTCCGGTCGAGCTGTTGATCGGCAACCACGATGACCGCTCGACCTTTCTGCGTTGTTTCCCGGAACTGGAAGGTGAAGGCGGATTTGTGCATCGCACTGTCCCGCTGAGCCTGGGTCACGCGGTGCTTCTGGACACCTGGGGCCCGAACACGCATGCAGGTCATTTCTGCGCGAAACGAGCGGATTGGCTCTCTTGTCAGTTGGCAACCTTGCCAGGTCCGGTCTGGATTTTCATGCATCACAACCCGGTTCCAATCGAAGTTGCGCCGATGGATGAGATCATGTTGCTGGATGCAGATTTGTTTGCTGAAACGATCGCGCCGCATAAGGCTAAAATCCGGCACATATTCCACGGGCATTGCCATTTGCCGCTGACGGGGTCTCTGCTGGGTGTGCCCTTCTCTGCCCCTAGAGGCACCAATCACGCCGGATGGGCTGATTTCTCGGCGACGCGTTTTCTGTCGTCTTCGGACTTGCCGGAAAGCTACGCGGTGATCTTTGCAACCGAGACCACAACGATGACCCACATGGTTGAGTTCGGATACGCGGGTGAGATCAAGGGCGAAGGCACCCCCGATTATGCCGATTGGAATAAGCTCACGATGGTGCGGTAACAGGCTGATAATTGGTCGGTGATCGACCCCTGAAAGGGTCGATCAGGCCAGAACCGGCTGGGCCGCCGACAAATCCGGCGCGATCAGGATCATGTGTGATAGGTCCATCGACATCCCGTCGCCCTGTTTTGAAATGAACTGATGCGGAATGCTGGTGGCTGCGGCCAAAGCCCGTGGCAATGGGATATTGACCTGTTCGGTCAGAACCTTCACCGCTTGCGTCAGACACAGATCGGCCCCGGCCAGAGTTCCATCCTGCAAGGTCAGCCTGCCTTCTCTGCGCTGGATCGGGCGGCCTTCCAATTGGAATTCTGTCAAATCTGTACCTGCGACAGCCATCGCATCGCTGACAAGAAAAATGCAGCCCCGCCCCTGCTTGGCAGCCCAGGCGGCGCGCATGGTTTCGGGATGAACATGCACACCATCCGCAATTAGCCCCGCTGACATCGTCCCGCTGGCCAGGGCGGCACCGACCAAGCCCGGCTCTCGGTTGCCAAGTTGGCTCATGGCGTTGAACAGATGCGTAACACAGCGCGCGCCTGCTTCGGCGTAAGCCAAACAGGTGTCGAAGGATGCATCGCTATGGCCGAGCGAGACAATCACGCCAGCCTGTGTCAGTGCCTTGACCTGTTCGGGCGTTGTCGTTTCGGGGGCAACTGTAACCATCAAAGTGGGCAAATGCCCTGCCGCATAAACAATGGTCTCAAGATCAGTCTGCTCCATCGGGCGGATCAGGGTTGCGTCATGCGCCCCTTTGCGCCGTTCCGACAGGTGCGGGCCTTCCAAATGCAGGCCAGCAATACCCGGCACACCCGCCTGAACGGCCTTGATCGCCGCGTCAATCGCAGCTTGGGTTTTCTGGGGTGTATCCGTGATCAGGGTGGGCAGGATGCGGGTCGCGCCCAATCCACGATGCGCCTTTGCGATCCGGCTGAGTGTGTCAACGGATGGGTCGTCGTTGAACATAACACCGTCCCCACCATTGACCTGCAAATCCACATAACCGGGGCTGAGGATGCGCCCAGCCAAATCCTCGACCTGGTCGCCGGTGGCCTGCGCCTCGGGAATCAATGCGTCCAACACACTGTTTCGGAACCGCGCAGCGTAACCGACATGCAGGTCGCTTCCGTCGAAGATCGGACCGCCTGCAAAGGTGATCGAAGCGTCGGTCATACCGTTTCAGTCACTTTCTTCAGGTGGCGCGGCATATCGGGGTCAACTCCGCGTCTGGTGGCCACGCTTTCAACCATTCCATAGAAAGACGCGATTGTGGGGATCGGATCGGTCATCCAATGCGAGGTTCTGACATGCGGCAGCACTGTTGCCTGCTTTACGCGGCTGGTGGTGGCGAAAACGTCCGCCCCTTTAGCGGCAAGCTTATCTGCAACCTCGGCCAGGTTGGATTCAGCCGCGTCGCCTGAGGACAAGGCCAGCACCGGAAAGCCCTGATCGACGATGGAAACCGGGCCGTGCAAAACCTCGGCCGCCGAATAGCTTTCGGCGTGAATCTGGCAGGTCTCTTTGAATTTCAAAGCGGCTTCGTTTGAGATTGCCAGCGACAGGCCGCGCCCCAGTGTAAACAGCGAACTGCCATCCACCGCATCAGCTACCGCGCTCCAATCACATGCAATCGCCGCAGACAGGCTGTCCGGCAGGCCGTGAATAGCGCGCAACAATAGCTCGTCGCGTTTCACCTGCGCGATAAGCCACAGGCCTGCGACCAAAGAAGTGACGAATGTCTTGGTTGCCGCCACACTCAGCTCGGGGCCCGCATGGATCGGCAGCGTCGCGGTCGAGACTTCGGCCAGGGCCGAGGCCGTGTTATTGGTAATCGCTACCGAATAGGCACCGCCGGATGTCACAGATTCTGTGAGTTGCACGATATCGGGGCTTTGCCCCGATTGTGAGACCGAAATGCAAACCGCATCCTCGCAACGCATATCGACGCCATAGATCGATTTGACCGATGGCCCGACCGAGGCCATGGGCAAGCCCAACAGCAGCTCGGATGCGTATTTCAGATAGCTACAGGCGTGATCCGAAGACCCCCGCGCGACTGAGATCAGGAACCGTGGATCACGGGCCCGGATTTCGTCAGCCGATTGTGCAATCCGGCTTGCGCCTTCAGTCAGTAGGCGGTCAACAGAGTCGGGTATCTCGTTGATTTCCAGACGCATTTGAGTGGTTTTGTCAGACATGGTCCCAGGCTTTCAATTAGACAGGCGCAATTCGGCTACAAAGTCGTAGGCGTCACCGCGATAGATTGAACGGGTCAATTCAGCGACCCGCCCGCTTTCCAGATAAGAGGTGCGTTGAATCCGAAGCCCGGCGGTGCCTTCGGCAACATCCAGCAGCTCGGCCTCTGGCGCTTCGAGGTTGATGGCCGAGATTTTCTGGATCGCGCGCACCGGTCGAAACCCGGTTTGTTCGAGAACAGCGTAGAGCGATCCGGTCACCTCGGTCGGATTTGGAAGGATGTCCAACGGCAGTGCCGCGCGTTCGAGCGCCATTGGCCGCCCCCCTGCTGCACGCAGGCGATGGATGCGGGCAACCTGTTCGTTGGTCGACAGACCCAGTGCCATCATCTCTTCGGGTGAGGGCAGGAAAATCCCGCGTTCCAACCAGGTTGAGGTGGTCTTGAGGCCCCGTCTCTCCATATCTTCGGTAAACGAAGTCAGATGAGACAGCGACTGTTCGACCCGTGCAACGGGTTCGCGCACGAATGAGCCCGAACCCTGCCGCTGTTCAACCGCTCCCTTACGTACCAGTTCCTGAATGGCCTTGCGCACGGTTACGCGCGACAGGTCGGTCAGTTCCGCAATCTCTCGTTCGGGTGGAAGTGAACTGTTAGGCGGCAGGACACCGTCCTGAATCCCTTGTTCCAACCGTTGGCGTAGCTGCACATAGCGCGGGCCTGCGCTTTGGCCCAGCCATCCGTCGGGTCGCAGGAAATCAGCTACATTCATGTTCGATCTCCTCCTGAAAGGCACGCGCCAAGGCCAATGCACCAGACAATGGATCGCCCAAAGGCTGGGTCAGCGCGGCTTGCATGTCTTGCGGCAGATAGGGAGCATAGTGCGGCCCGATGCCTCCGGTCAGGCAAACTGGTAGGCCTGGGCACCAGCCCATCGTTCTCATCATGCCTGCCAGATAATCGGCGCCGTCCTGCAAAAGCGTGACTGCAAGCGCATCCTTATGGCTGGCCAGTTCCGTCACCTGAGGGGCGATTGCGCCGAATTCGGTTGGCGTCATCTGAGCCGCTGCTCTGACCAATCCAGGTGCGCCGCCGTGGTGAGATAGTAAATCCTGCGCCAACTGCGAAGATGCGATTACCCCATCGACATGATCCAAAGCCTTGGACAGCGCACGTTTGCCGATCCATTGCGCCGAGGCCTGATCACCCAGCACCGGCCCCCACCCTCCGGCCAACCGGACTGTGCCAGCCTGTTGAGTCGCGATGAAAGACCCCGTTCCGCAATGCGCAACAAACCCGTCTGCCGGACCTAGCGCCCCACGCAAGGCGGCCCCGCGGTCATCTTCGATACGCACGTGGCGGCAAGGCAAAGCCGACGCCAATTTTTGCGCGATTGCGTCCCCCGTGATCCCTGCCAAACCCAGATAGGTTGGCGCGTGCATGATGTCATCAACGGAGCGGCCAGACTGAGATATCAGGGCCTCTAGTCCCCGCTGCAATTCGCGACAGGCGGCGTCAAAGTCAGTGGACACATTTGCCGCGCCAACCTCGACCTTATGGCGCGTCTCTCCGTCAGAAAGCACAAGTCGGCAGCGTGTACCGCCCCCGTCTACAGCCAGAATCAGTGGTTTCGAAGATCGAGTCATATAGAGACCTATATAATACCTATGATCAGAATCAAAGTCCCAATTATGACCAAATGCCTGATATATGCTCAATTTGGCATCAAAACCAGAGTATGAAAATAAATGGTAGACTAATGGTATTTAAAAGGTATGATCATGGGAACTCTTGGGGGAGAATCACGTGAACACGCCAGTAACGGAACAACTGCATCAGGACGCACACGGGCTGGATACCCGTCCGCTGATCGAGGTGGCAAACCTGCTGGCAACTTCGCAGGCATCGGCGGCGAAGGCTCCGCTGGAGGCCTTGGCCCCATTGTGCGGCGGCGCACAGGCGATGGCTAATTCCATCCGGTCAGGCGGGAAGCTTCGCTATCTGGCAGCGGGGTCTTCCGGCCTGATGGCCGCATCAGATGCATTGGAATTGGGGGGCACATTCTCAATCCCGACTAAACAGATTGCCATTCACATGGCAGGCGGCCTGCCAACTACAGCTGAAATGCCGGGCGACGTGGAAGACGCGGCGGATACGCTGGAGTATGAACTGGCTGACCTGCACACGGATGACACTCTGATTGCGGTTTCGGCCAGCGGAACGACGCCTTATACGATAGCTGCTGCCAAGATGGCGCAGGCGAAAGGCGTTCCTGTCATCGGGATTGCCAACAATTCGGGATCACTATTGCTGCAACTGGCGGATCATGCCGTGTTGTTGCCGACGCCGCCCGAATTGATCTCCGGCTCAACCCGAATGGGAGCGGGAACCGCGCAGAAAATCGCGCTGAACATGTTGTCGACACTGATGGCTGTGGAGCTTGGACACATTCAGGACGGTATGATGATCAATCTGCGTGCAGACAATGACAAGTTGCGCGCACGAGCCAACGGGATCGTCTGCCAGTTGACAGGCGTGACGGCCGAACGCGCCGATGCGGCGCTCGGATCCACCGATGGCGCGCTGAAAAGCGCCGCACTCGTTGCTGCCGGCGCCTTATCCGTCGAAGCGGCCGAGGCGCTGCTGACAGAGACAGCGGGCCATTTGCGCCCTGCCATGAACCGGCTGAAGCAAAACAACGAAACTACAAACCTGGGAGAGACCAAATGAAACGTAATGTCCTAAGCCTTGCCTTGATGAGCACCGCGCTTGTCGCAAGTGGCGCCTATGCGCAGGATGCAACGATCACGATCGAAAGCTGGCGCAACGACGACCTTGCCCTGTGGCAGGAAAAGATCATCCCCGCGTTTGAAGCCGCCAATCCCGGCATCAAAGTCGTGTTTTCCCCGTCGGCCCCCGCGGAATACAACGCTGTTCTGAACTCGAAGCTTGAAGCAGGCTCTGCCGGTGATCTGATCACCTGCCGCCCGTTCGATGCGTCGCTGGCCCTTTATGAAGCAGGCCATCTGAGCGATCTGTCTGATCTGGATGCGATGAGCAATTTCTCGGACGTCGCCAAATCTGCATGGCAGACCGATGATGCATCGGCCAGCTTCTGCGTTCCAATGGCTTCTGTGATCCACGGCTTCATCTACAACAAAGACGCGTTTAATGAGTTGGGCATTGAAGCCCCTACCACCGAGGCCGAGTTCTTTGCCGCATTGGACAAGATCAAGGAAGACGGCACCTATATCCCAATGGCCATGGGCACCAACGACCAGTGGGAAGCCGCCACCATGGGCTACAACAACATCGGCCCGAACTACTGGAAAGGTGAAGAAGGCCGTCTTGCTCTGATCAAGGGTGATCAGAAACTGACTGATGCCCAGTGGGTTGCCCCCTATGCGACGCTGGCCAAGTGGGCCGACTATCTGGGAGACGGGTACGAAGCACAAACCTATCCCGACAGCCAGAACCTGTTCACGCTGGGTCGTGCAGCGGTCTATCCTGCGGGCAGCTGGGAAATCTCGGGCTTCAACACGCAGGCCGATTTCGAAATGGGCGCCTTCAAGCCGCCGGTCCAGAACGCGGGCGACACTTGCTATATCTCGGATCACACCGATATCGGAATCGGCATGAATGCCGCCAGCGAAAACCCGGAAGCGGCCCGCACATTCCTGGCCTGGGTCGCAAGCCCTGAGTTTGCAAGTATCTTCGGAAACGCCCTGCCCGGCTTCTTCCCGCTCTCCAACACTCCGGTCGAGTTGGAAGATCCGCTGGCCAAGGAAATTGTCGGTTGGCGTGAGGAATGCGAAAGCACCATCCGCTCGACCTATCAGATCCTGTCGCGCGGCACGCCGAACCTGGAAAACGAGACCTGGGGTGCATCCGTGGCCGCCATCAAAGGCGCTGAAACACCCGAAGCACTTGGTCAGAAACTGCAGGACGGCTTGGCCAGCTGGTACGCGCCGCACCAGTAAACTCTAGGCCACTCACTCTAACCGGACGCGGCCCGCGTCGCGTCCGGACCTTTTCCCCGGAGAGTCCCATGCAAACCCGCCGCATACGCTGGCACATTGCTGTTTTCCTCGCCCCTGCGGTGCTGGTTTACACGGCGGTGATGATCTTCCCCTTGTTCAACACGCTGCGCCTCGCACTGTTCACCGAGGTGGATCAGACACGTATCTACGTGGGCCTGCAGAATTTCCGCACGTTGTTCTTCGATCCGATCTGGTCCGAGCAGTTCTGGAACGCTTTGGGCAACAACTTCTGGTTCTTCCTGATCCACATGCTGGTTCAGAACCCCATCGGTATCGCTCTGGCGGCACTACTTTCACATCCCCGCCTGCGGTTTGCGGCGCTTTACCGGTCTGCGATTTTCATCCCGACGATCCTCAGCTTTGTGATCGTGGGCTTTGCCTGGAAACTGATCCTGTCGCCACTGTGGGGTATCGCGCCTTCGATGCTGGACGCTATTGGCCTTAAGTCGTTGTTTGCGCCATGGTTGGGCAAGGAGGAATACGCCCTGACCACGTTAGCGCTGGTCTCAGTCTGGCAATTCGTCGGCATCCCGATGATGCTGATCTATGCCGCCCTGCTTTCGATCCCCGAAGAAATCCTCGAGGCCGGAGAAATCGACGGCATCACCGGAGCCTCGGCCTTCTGGAAGATCAAACTACCGTTAATCATCCCCTCGATCGGGATCATCTCGATCCTGACATTTGTGGGCAATTTCAACGCGTTTGACCTGATCTATGTGTCGCAAGGCGCGCTGGCGGGGCCGGATTTCTCGACCGATATCCTTGGTACCTTCATGTACCGCACCTTCTTTGGCTTCCAGCTGCAACTGGGCGACCCGCATATGGGATCGGCCATCGCTGGGGCCATGTTTGCAATCATTCTGGTGGGTGTCTGTATCTATCTCTTCGGCATCCAGACCCGGATGCGCCGGTATCAACTGTGAGGGTGAACGCATGAACAAAGCACGCCATAACCCGCTGAACACGGTCGCCATGCACGGGGCGCTGATCCTCTACACGTTGATCGCCCTCTTCCCGGTCTTTGTGATCATCATCAACAGCTTCAAAACCCGACGCTCGATTTTCCGCGAGCCACTCGCCCTGCCCGATGCCGAAAGCTTCTCGCTGATCGGCTACCAGACGGTGATGAAACAAGGGGATTTCTTCCTTTATTTCCAGAATTCTCTGATCGTGACCGTGGTTTCGCTGGCCTTTGTCTTGCTGTTCGGCGCCATGGCCGCCTTTGCGTTGAGCGAGTACAAGTTCAAGGGCAACACCCTGATGGGCCTATACCTTGCGCTTGGGATCATGATCCCGATCCGCATTGGCACCGTGGCTATCTTGGAGATGATGGTTGCCACCGGTCTGGTGAACACGCTTTGGGCGCTGATCCTGGTCTACACCGCACAAGGCCTGCCGCTGGCCGTGTTCATCTTATCCGAGTTCATGCGGCAGGTCTCGGACGACCTGAAAAACGCGGGCCGCGTGGACGGGCTGTCGGAATACACCATCTTCTTCCGGCTGGTCTTGCCGCTGGTTCGCCCCGCCATGGCGACCGTGGCTGTTTTCAACATGATCCCCATATGGAACGACCTGTGGTTCCCGTTGATCCTCGCCCCGGCTGAGGAAACCAAGACCCTGACCCTGGGCAGCCAGGTTTTCATCGGTCAATTCGTGACCGACTGGAACGCTGTTCTGTCGGCGCTGTCCATGGCGATCCTGCCGGTGCTGGTGCTCTATGTCATCTTCTCGCGCCAGCTGATCCGGGGCATCACGTCCGGAGCTGTCAAATGACCCGGGTTCTGGTCGCCGGTCTCGGCAATATGGGCCTCAGCCACGCGCTGGCCCATCACAATCACCCGGACGCACAGATCGTGGGTCTGGTGAACCGGTCCGGTCGCGTGGATCATCCTGAGCTGTCAGACTACCCAGCTTTTTCGGATTTTCAGGTGGCCCTGGCCGAGACAAACCCCGATCTGGTCGTGGTCGCCACCTACTCAGACAGCCACGCCGATTTCGCCTGTGCCGCGATGGAGGCCGGGGCGCATGTTTTTGTGGAAAAGCCACTGGCGACCACAGTAGCCGACGCCAAACGTGTTCTCGCAAAAGCCATCGAGACAAACCGCAAACTGGTGATCGGATACATATTGCGCCACCACCCGTCGTGGATGCGCTTGATCTCGGAAGCGCGCGACCTTGGCGGGCCATATGTGTTCCGACTGAACCTGAACCAACAGTCGTCAGGTGCCGAGTGGGAGACGCACAAGGCCCTGATGCAGACCACCTCACCCATCGTCGATTGTGGCGTGCACTATGTCGATGTGATGTGCCAGATCACTGGCTCCGATCCCGTCCGCGTGCATGGCATGGGCTTGCGCCTGAGCGATGAGATCGCCGAGGACATGTACAATTACGGCCAGTTTCAGGTGATCTTCGAGGACGGCTCAGTCGGCTGGTACGAGGCCGGTTGGGGTCCGATGATGTCAGAAACCGCGTTCTTCGTGAAAGACATCGTCTCGCCCAATGGATCGGTTTCGATCACCGATGGCAATAAGGGCGCTTCAGCAGATATCGACGGCCACACCAAAGTTGGCGGCCTTCTTATCCACCGCCCCGAGAGCGACCAGACAATCGACATGCCCGATGAACCCGGCCATCAGGAACTCTGCGACGCCGAGCAAGCCTATATGCTGCGCGCCATTGCTGAAGACATCGACCTGACCCGCCACATGAACGACGCCGTGCAGTCGCTGGCTATCTGCCTGGCAGCAGATGAAAGCATCCGCACCGGCCAACCTATTTCGCTGAAAGAGGCACGCCCATGACCGCCCTGACGCTTACAAACGTGAACAAGTCCTTCGGCACTGTTGAGGTCTTGAAAGATATTAACATTGAAGTGGAAGACGGCGAATTTGTCGTTTTCGTCGGCCCATCGGGCTGTGGTAAATCCACGCTGCTGCGCGTGATCGCAGGGCTGGAGGATGTAACCTCAGGCGAGGTCCGCATCGGCGGAGAGCTGATGAACCTAACCCCACCTTCGAAACGCGGCATCGCGATGGTGTTCCAAAGCTACGCGCTCTACCCCCACCTGAACGTGCGCAAAAACATGTCGCTGGCTCTGAAACAGGAAGGTCAAAGCAAGCAGGTCATCGAAGAGCGTGTCTCCAAAGCCAGCAAGATGCTCAACCTTGAACCCTATATCGACCGCTACCCGTCCGAGCTGTCTGGCGGTCAACGCCAACGGGTGGCCATCGGTCGTGCCATCGTGCGCGAGCCCAAGCTGTTCCTGTTCGACGAACCTTTGTCCAATCTGGACGCCGCCCTGCGCATGAACACGCGGCTGGAAATCGCCAACCTGCACCAACAGCTTGATGCTTCGATGATCTATGTCACCCATGACCAGACCGAGGCGATGACGCTGGCCGACAAAATCGTCGTCCTGCGCGACGGACGCGTCGAACAGATTGGCAGCCCGATGGAGCTGTATAACAACCCGGCGAACCAGTTTGTGGCTGGTTTCCTCGGCGCGCCGTCGATGAACTTCTTCCCAGCCAGCCTGATCGGCGAGGGCGCGGATGTGACAACGGGTATCCGGCCTGAGGATCTTTTCTTGTCAGATGACGGCCCGGTTACCGCAGATGTCACCCATGTCGAGCATTTGGGCGGCGACACCAATGTCATCGCGATGATGCAAGACCACCAGATCACCGCGCGCCTGTTCGGCCAGCACCAGGTTGGTGCGGGCCAGACGATCCGCTTCGGATATGAACCCGGTCGGGTTTATCGCTTTGACGCGGAAGGCGCGCGATTGGGCTAAGAGCAGCCCGGTCCGCTGTTGGCGATCAGAGATCTGCAACGGACTGCACCCGATAACAGTTTCTGCTAGACTCGTGCTATGAGCAAGCCGCATAGCTACAGTTTCCGTAAAGTGACCATGGATGATCTGCCCCTGCTCAAGCAGTGGCGGTCAAATCCGCATGTTCAGGAATGGTGGGACAGTGATGAGCCCAATAGCGCGGCGGAACTGACCGATGTCAGGGTAGATAAGTGAATCGTATCCATCGATGCAAAGCCTTTTGCTTATATACAAGACTACACGGTGCACGGTTGGCCGGACCATCACTTCATTGATCTTCCCCACGGATCGAGAGGGATTGACCAATTCATCGGCCCATCCGACATGGTGGGACTTGGGCACGGAACGCGGTTCATTGGCGCAAGGATGCAAGCTCTGTTTCAGGCTGGTGCACCTGTGATTGGCACCGATCCGCACCCGGAGAATGCAAGGGCAATAGCTGTCTACAAGAAGCTTGGGTTTAAGGCGCTCGGGCCCGCCCGAGAAACCCGGTGGGGTTTGATCCTGCCTATGGTGGCGGCGCGATAGACGTTTGTTTTAGTTTCGATCGGCGGCGGCGGGTCGCATACGCGAGACGGCTTTGGCAGCCGCCTCACGCAATACGAGTTGCTATCAAACGAACCGATTGACGTAGTTTTCCAGCTTTTCCTGACGACCCGACCTTGGGGCCGGGTTGATGCCATCGGACAGGACACGCGCGGCGATGTCATCCAAATTGCTGGTCAGCATGGTTTGGGCCTCAGGTGTGTTCCAACCCGCATACCTGTCGGACAAGGCGGCCTCTAACCCGCCATCTTCGATCATCGCAGCGGCGGCTTTCAGGCCACGGGCGCAGATGTCCATTCCCCCAATATGTGCAACTATGAGGTCCTCGGCATCGATGGATTGACGCCGAATCTTTGCGTCGAAATTCGTGCCGCCTGTAGTGAACCCACCAGATTTCAGAATGTAGTAATAGGCCAGCGCCACCTCGGGTGTGTTGTTGGGGAACTGATCCGTGTCCCAGCCCGACTGGTAGTCATTCCGGTTCATATCGATGGACCCCAACATCCCTTCTGCCGAAGCAACCGCAATTTCATGCTCGAAACTGTGACCGGCCAGAATGGCATGACCCTGTTCAAGGTTGAGCTTCACCTCATCTTCGAGACCATATTTCCTGAGGAACCCGATGCAGGTGGCCACATCATAATCATACTGATGTTTTGAGGGCTCTTGAGGTTTGGGCTCGACCAAAATCGCACCTTTGAACCCGATCTTGTGCTTATACTCGACCACCATGTTCAGGAACCGGCCCATATGGTCCAGCTCAGTGCCCATGTCGGTGTTCAGCAGGGTTTCATACCCTTCGCGTCCCCCCCACAGCACATAATTCTCTCCGCCCAGTTTGTGGGTTGCGTCGATGCAGGATTTCACCGTGGCCGCAGCAAAGGCAAACACCTCAGGATCAGGGTTCGTGCTTGCCCCCGACATCCAGCGCCGGTGACTGAACATATTGGCTGTCCCCCACAGCAGCTTGGTGCCAGACACCTGCATCTTTTCACCGATATAGTCCGTGATCTCTTCAAGCGTTCTCAGATTATCGGCGAAATTCCCCTGCTCGGGCCTGACATCTGCATCGTGCCAGCAGAAATAGGGCTGACCAAGGATATCAAACATCTCAAATGCGATGTCCGCTTTCAGGCGAGCTCGGCCCATATCGTCCTGCGGGTGCCAGGGTCGTGTGAAGGTAGCGCTTCCAAAAGGATCGCCACCTTCCCAAGCAAATGAATGCCACCAGGCAATGGCAAAGCGAAGGTGATCTTCCATCCGCTTGCCCAGGACGACTTCGTCTGGATTGTAGTGACGAAAGGCCAGAGGATTTGCACTGTCTGCGCCTTCAAACTCTACCTGTCCGATCCCCTCGAAGAAACCGCTTGTCATATCCTTCACCTCATTCTGCCTTTTCACCGGGTTTCTTGCCCAGAATGATCATCGACAGCAGATCGTCATCGGTGACATCCGCAATATCCACGGTTCCGACCAGCTTGCCGTTCTTCATAACCGATGCGCGGTCGCACAGATCCATGACTGCGTGCACATCATGGTCGATCAGGAAAATCCCGATCCCCTGGGCCTTGAGCTGGTGGATCAGATCAGCCACCATCTGAGTCTCATGCGGACCCAGTGCGGCGGTCGGCTCGTCCATAATCAGAATGCGCGCATTGAAGTATACAGCACGCGCAATGGCCACGGATTGACGCTGCCCCCCGGATAAGGCGGAAACCGGATCGTTGAACTTCTGAAAGTTCGGGTTGAGCTGCGCCATGATCTTGCGGCACTCCGCCTCCATCGCTGCGTCATTGACCAGACCAAAAGGCGTTACCATTTCACGCCCAAGGAACAGGTTCGAGGTGGCATCGAGGTTGTCGGCCAAGGCCAGCGTCTGGTAGATCGTCTCGATATTGTTGGCCCGCGCGTCCCTTGGATTGCCGATCTCGACGGGATTGCCGTCAATCAAAATCTCACCGTGGTCCATCTGATAGGCACCAGACAGAACCTTGATCAGAGTGGATTTTCCAGCCCCGTTGTGACCCAACAGTCCAACAACTTCTCCGGGATAAAGATCGACAGAGACTTGATCGACAGCCTTGATCCCACCGAAGGAGATGGAGATATCCCGCATCTCGACCAGTGGTGCAGCCCCGGACCCTCTACCAGTAGACGAGGGTGTATTTTGCGTTTCCCGAGCTTGCATCATTTAGCCCCCAATCGCTTGCGATAGACGATGTCGATATAGACGGCCAGCACCAGCACGCTGCCGACAACAATATTCTGGAACGGTGCATCGACGCCCACCATGGCCATGCCAGATTGAAGCGCCTGCATGATCAGGGCTCCAAGAATGGCACCATAGATGGTACCGATCCCGCCAGACAATGCCGTACCTCCGATCACGGCGGCGGCAATGACGCGCAGTTCATCCAACGTGCCGATGTCGTTTGAGTGGTTGGCCAGCCGGGCCGATGCAACAACAGCCGAAACGGCGCACAGAAACCCCATTAAGGCAAAGATTTTAACAGTCAGCAACCGGGTGTTGATGCCTGAAAGCTCTGCCGCGTCCGGGTTGCCTCCGGTGGCAAAGATGTATCGACCGAACCGTGTTTTGCGCGCCACCACGGTTAGGCTGACCGCGACGATAATCAGAATGAGGACCGAGATTGGGATGCCATATCCGACAACCAGCCCCTCTGGCATGATCTCTCCGCGTGCTTCGAACATACGCTCCAGCCTGCGGGTTGGGATGGCATAGCTGTTTACGACAAACACATATCCCAAAATGGCGATGGCAATGATCGCAGCGAGGGTTGATTCCGCCCAGACTGGTTTGACCGGGAACCCATGCGCTGCTTTGGCGCGACGCCCGCTCCACAAGGCCCAAATTGCGATGACAGTTGCAAACAGTCCAAACAGCCAGCTGACGGTCGTGCCCAAGGTCCCATTGGTTCCGCCAAACATCAGGAAGGTGCTGTCCAGCGGTCCGATGGTCTGGCCACTGGTCATGTACCAGGCCACGTTTCGCCAAACCAGAAAGCCGCCCAGTGTTACGATAAATGCCGGTATGGTCAGATAGCCAACCATCCATCCGTGAAAAGCACCGATCAGCGTACCGACAAGAAGACCAACAACGATTGTAATCGCCCATGTCAGCGGGTTGTTCAGCCCCAGTCCCAGCATATGCGGCAACAGCTCCGTCTGCGTCATCGCCATTACAGCCGAAGTTGTCGCCAGCAGCGCACCGACAGATAGATCGATATGGCGGGTCACGATGATGAACACCATACCGCAGGCCATGATGGCGACCGAGACGGTCTGGATCGACAGGTTGAACAGGTTTCGGGGTGTCAGAAATCGCCCATCCGTGACGATGTTGAACCCGATACATAGAATGACAAAGGCGCCGATCATGCCCAAAAGCCTCATATCCAGTTCCAATTGCTGGAACAGGTTGGGCTTGTTTTTTTGGGGTACCGGCTGAGACGAAGTTTCGGTCATTTCCGATCTTTCAATATCAGCAAAGGTCCCTGGCCCAAGCAAGAGGGCCAGGGAATTTAGGTTTAGTTACAAGGTGCAGGTCCGTTCTCGACACCCTGGCACAGGGCGTCCTGCGAGATCCATCCGGCATCCACAACAACACTCAGGTTGTCTTTGGTGATCGGAACCGGGGCCAAAAAGACAGATGTCATTTCAGTTCCACCGGGCGAGGTCCAGCTAACTGCGCCGTCGACATCCCCAGCGCTGGTTCCGCTGCTGAGCGCAACAGCGATTTCGCCGGCAGCCTTACCCAGTTCACGAGCATCTTTCCAAACAGACACAGTCTGCGTTCCCAGAGCAACGCGGTTCAGAGCGGCGTGGTCGCCATCTTGGCCTGAGACAGGGATACCTTCCATCCCTTGCGCGGTCAGTGCCGCGACAACACCACCAGCAGTACCGTCATTCGAGGCGACGACCGCGTCAACGTTGTTCTCGTTGGCGGTCAGGATTTGCTCCATGTTCCGCTGCGCGTTTGCGGGCAGCCAGCCATCGGTATAGGCCTCGCCCACGATCACAATGTCACCGCTGTCGACAGCCGCGCCGATGATTTCTTGCTGACCGCCACGCAGGAAGTCTGCGTTTGGATCGGTCGGCGAGCCTTTGATCATGACATAGTTGCCCTTGGGCATAGCCTCAAAGACCGCGCGTGCTTGCATCCGACCCACTTCGACATTGTCAAAGGTTAGATAAAAGGCACGATCGTCTTCAATCAGACGGTCGTAGGCGATCACAGGAATACCTTCATCGGCGGCGGCCTGAACGGCGGGGCCGATGGCCTGTGCGTCCTGCGCCAGAATGATCAGAGCGTCTACACCCTGAGCGATCAGGCTTTCGATATCAGACAGCTGTTTTGCCGAAGACGATTGTGCATCAGCCGAGATGTATTCAGCACCACCGGCTTCCAACGCCGATTTGATGGCAGCTTCGTCGGTCTTCCAACGTTCTTCTTGAAAGTTGGACCAGCTTACGCCGACAACCGGTTCAGCGAAGGCCGCCGATCCCATCAATGCAACCGCAGCCGAAAGGCTGAGAAGTTTTTTCATGATTTCCTCCCGTTTTTTTCAAGCCATCTCGAACTCGATTCGTGGCTTTCAGATTCGGGAGTAGCACATTTATTTCAGTCAGTAAAATATTTAGTCTGTTCGAAACTCAAAAATGCCCATAAATTGACAGGAAGATCAGATTCGGATGGGCAAGATGCTGAAAAGCAAAGCTTCTCAAACTTCGATAGAACAGCGAAACACGACCCGCATGCGGGTTCTCGACCATATCCGAAGCCGGGATTCAGTCTCGCGCATCGATATTGCCAGCGCGCTTCAGACCAGCCCTGCCACGGTTACATCAGCCACTGCCGACCTGATTTCCGCCGGTTTAATCAAAGAGGTTCCAGGCGATCCACCCTTGAAATCATCCAAGCGGGGGCGTCCGCGGGTTTTGCTGCAACTGGATGGAGGGTCTTACCTTGTGGCGGGCCTTAAGGTTGCGCGTCATGCGATGTCGGTGATCCTGGTTGACTTTCAGGGCACGCCTTTGGCTTCGTATAACCATCCGCTGGCGGATGCACAGATGACGCCCGAGGTTTTTGTCAGAACTATTCGCGATGCGCTGCAAGAAGCCAGCGCACAGATTGGCAAAACGCTAGAGGATTTGTCCGGGGTCTCAATTGGCATTGCCGGGCTTGTTGACGCGGAAAACAACTTTGTGCATTGGTCGTCATCCCTGACGGAAAGAAACATTGATTTCGGTCAGATCCTCCCAAAGGAGATCCCCTGCCCGGCCTTTATAGAAAACGACGCCAATCTCGTCGCCAAGGCCGAACAGCATTTTGGCTATGGCAAAGGTTTAAAGAACTTCCTTGTTGTAACCATCGAACATGGCGTGGGTCTTGGCATCGTTCTAGATGGCCAGCTCTATCGCGGAGAACGGGGCTGCGGGGCGGAATTCGGGCATGCCAAAGTTCAGCTAGACGGTGCGCTCTGCCAATGCGGCCAGCGCGGGTGTCTTGAGGCCTATGTGGGCGATTACGCACTGATCCGCGAGATGACAGTTGTGGATCAAAACCAAAACCCAAGGACCGTTGCTGATATCTACGACAAAGCGCGAAGCGGCGATGTGATGGCTGCCTCGGTTCTGGGGCGCGCGGGCCAGATGTTTGGTCTGGGGATTTCCAACCTAATCAACCTGTTTGACCCCGAATGCATCATTCTATCCGGGGGTCAAAAAGGGCTGGAGCATCTTTATTCGGATGAGGTGATGACCCGTATCCGCAGCGGCGTTGTGAATGTGGATACCCCTCTGCCCGAGATCAAAGTTCACCATTGGGGCGATCAGATGTGGGCCAAGGGCGCAGCGGCCTATGCGATCGAGCAGGTCTCGATCCTCAAGGTCAAGGACATCCCTGCACATGCGTCCTGAGCTGTATGTCCTTCTGATGTTGCCCACGGCGCTTGCGGCAGAGGTGCAACCCCCGCGTTTCACGCCCGTCGAGATTGCGAGCCATATCTACGATGGCGGGTGGGAACACTTCGTCGGTGGCGGTGTCGCCGTCTTTGAATGCGATGGGGATGGTCTGCCTGAATTGTTCGCGGCTGGTGGGGCGAACCCGTCGCAGCTGTTTCGAAACACCTCGGAAGGCAGCATTTCATACGATGCCAATACGCCCGAAGAACTGAAACTAACGGGTGTAACTGGCGCCTATCCGCTGGATATCGACAGCGATGGCATTCTGGACCTCGCCATATTGCGGGTCGGCCCCGATCTGCTGTTGAAGGGCGCGGCGGATTGTCGATTCAGCCCTTTTACCACGCTTGGGTTCCAATCAGACGATCATTGGACAACCGGGTTTTCAGCGACTTGGGAGGATGGGCAAAGCCTACCGACCCTTGCCTTTGGCACATATGTTGACCGCAGCAATCCAGATGGCCCGTTCGAAGCCTGCGGCCCAACGGTTTTGTACCAACCACAGGGCGACAGCTATCTGCCACCGGCGCATCTGGAACCGGGCTATTGTTCTCTATCAGTTCTGTTCTCCGACTGGTCTCGGTCCGGACGCGCGGACCTGCGTGTCAGCAATGATCGCCACTACTATGTAAAGGGAGGTCAGGAGCAGCTATGGGCAATGGAACCAGACCCCACACTCTACTCTGCCGAGGATGGGTGGGTGCCCTATTCAATCTGGGGCATGGGCATCGCGTCGCGTGATCTGACCGGAGATGGCTTCCCCGAAGTCTATCTGACTTCGATGGGTGATCAGAAATTGCAGATGTTCGACCCCGAAGCCACGGGGCCGACTTGGAGCGACGCGACCTATGATCGGGGCACAACGGCCCATCGACCCCATACGGGTGGGGATGGTCGCCCCTCAACCGGATGGCACGCGCAGTTCGGGGACGTTAACAATGACGGACGGGATGATATTTTCGTGGCCAAAGGCAATGTAGAACAGATGCCCGATGCGGCCCTGAACGACCCAAACAACCTGCTTTTGCAAGACCCGCAGGGTCAGTTCGCAGAAGCGTCGGTGGCGGCAGGCATCGCCTCGATGGCAAAATCGCGCGGTGCGGCTTTGGCGGATCTCAACGCTGATGGCTGGCTAGACCTGGTGGTTGTCAATCGAGGCTCGGCGCTTGAGCTGTATGAAAGCCTACCCCAGAGCGGAAATTGGCTAGAAGTCGAGGTTTCTCAGGACCGTTCAAACCGGTTTGCTGTGGGCGGGTTTATCGAGATCAAGACGCCCTTGGGCCTACAAGCCCGTGAAATCACCATCGGTGGGGGGCATGCCAGCGGTATCGCCGGACCGCATCACTTTGGTTTAGGTGCGACCGACTCAGTCGAAGCGCGGGTTATCTGGCCAGATGGCCAGATCGGAGACTGGCAGGCTTTCAGCGCCAACCAGACCGTTCAGATCGAACGGTAATCAACGGTCAATTGGCAACCCGCTGGGTACCTGATCCGGAACACCCAGCCGCACGGCAGGGTCCTCAAGACTGGCCAGGAAGGCCAGAATTGCATTGACGTCCTGATCTGTCAGGCTGATTGGAGCCAACTCATTAGCGCTGGCAATCGCGTCTACGTGATCCGGGTCCAGCAAGGCTGTCTGGTCGGCCGTGCCGGGAAACTCCGGCAGCAGCGCCATGTTTGCCGCGTAACTGCGCAGCAATGCTTCGGGATCAAGGTGATGACGCACCACATCTTCAAGCCGCATATAAGCACCGCTATGCCCATACGGCGCCGTCAGTGTCACATTGCGCAGCGACGGCGTGCGAAAGGCAAAGGCATCATTCGCGTCCCCTGTGACACGCAACCGGCCGTCATCGCGGACATGGCTTTCAAATCGGGCGCTTTTTCCGGGCCCGATCTGAGGCATGGCAATAGCGTGAAAGCTATGATCCGTCTGAAACCAGCCCGAATGGCAGCTGCTACATCCTGCCCGACCGTAGAACAGATCGGCCCCCAATTGCGCATCTGGCGACAGAAGTTCCTCACCGCGCATGGCCCGGTCAAACGGGCTGTTGTCAGCGCGCCATTCAAAGGCGATGAAATCCGCGATCACGTTGGCGATAGCAGTAAAGGTGATCTCCTCCCCCGGCGTTACTCGATCAAACCGCGCCTGATATTCTGGGATCGCCGCAACACGGGCTGCGATCAGATCCCAGGCCCCACCTTCCTGAGTGAGCAGACCAAGACGCACAGCCTGACTGACATCATTCTCAGAATAGTGACCTGCCATCTCATCCGGTGACAGCACAGGAAACATCGCCTGCGCAGCCAATGACGATTGGAACCCGGGTCGCATATTCGTGCCCAGTGGGGTGCGGATGCCATCCGGCTGCGTCGGATCAGCCTCAAGCCGACCATCATGAAAGAACGTCGTGAATTCGGTCGCGCCGAGGTTCCAAAGTGCAGGTGAATTTCGCGGAATGCGCTGTTCGGGCAAGTTGTTCGGATCAAGCGCGCGTTCGGGCCCTAGACCCACACCCCCTTCGCCGATCCCCAGCGACAAACCATCGGATGTTCCGAGGTCAGGATGATGACAGGTCGCACAGCTTATGTTTCTGTTGCCCGACAGGATCGGGTCGTAGAACAATAGTTGGCCCAATTCGACGGCTTCGAGGTCGGGTTCAACAAATACCGGACGCGGGCCCAAATCGAGCGATGTAGCGTTTGCGGCTGATGCTAGGGCGAAGCCCCCGGTAGCCAGTGTCGCGATCAACCTCATGCTGCGCCCTCGGTGATTTCTAAGGTCAGGGTCTGTCGATAAGGGCGCTCTGGAGTGCACAGAATTGACGGAAAGGCCGCAACATTCGGCGCATTGGGGTATCCCGACGGCTCGATACACAGGCCCGCTCTGGGAGCGAAAGGGTCAGACAGACCTCCACCTGTGTAAATCTGCGCACCGGGCTGATCGGACCATAGCTTCAGTTTCAAACCATTCGGTGCGGTGACTTCGGCGGCGGGTTGTTTGGCGTCCGTTCCGAACACAAAGAAATGATCCAAATCTGCCCCCGCTTCCTTGATAGGTTTGGCAGAGCAGAAATCCATCGACCCTCCGACGCTCTTAGACACCGGGCCATACGCTGTTCCCTGATCGTTGGTGTCTAGATATCGGTCTGAGGCCAATTTTAGAAGGTGATCGGAAACGCCAGTTGTGCTGCCCAACGAATAGTAATTGTGCTGCGCGATACTGATCGGTGTTGGACGATCTGTCTGAGCAGTGATCGAATAGGTCAGACGTGGATATTCGAGTGTGATGCGCAGTTCGAATTGCACCTGCCCCGGAAAGCCGCAATCTCCATCAGGTGAGTTTAGGCACAACACTGCCTCATTCTCGGCAACCTGAGCGAGGGTCCAATGTTGGTGCGAAAGGGCCAAGCGCCCGCCATGCAGAGTGTTCCGGCCTTCATTCGCATCCAGCGCGAACAGCGCCTTGTCCAATGCAAATGACGCGCCTGCGATGCGGTTGGCAACGCGACCGACGATGGCGCCCAGATAATTACGATCCGACAGGTAGTCCATCGGATCATCATAGCCCAGGATCATAGGGATGCCCTTGTACCACCAGCCTTGGGTGATCGCCCCATAGCTCAGCAGGCATGCGCGCATTTCACCACTTTCGAGAGTGACTTGCTGGATCACTTGTCCGGTCATCTTTGCGCAAGCGGAGCCAGCGCCGCATAATATTGGCGATAGCTTTGATACGCCTGCTCGTATGCGGCAAATAGATCGGCGCGTGGCTCGATAATGCTGCCCACCTCAGGCGGCGACATAACATCGGTGGGTTCAGCACCACTGGCTGCACAAATTGCAAGGCGTGCAGCCCCAATTGCCGCGCCGAATTCGCCGCCTCTTGGCAGAGCCAGGGGTATTTGCAACACGGTCGCCAGTGTTTCCAGCCAATACTGGGATTGCGCCCCGCCGCCAACGGCCATCAGGCTGCTGGGCTCGGTTCCCGTGCTTCTGAGCGCTTCAAGGCAATCCCGCATAGCAAAACCGACGCCTTCCATAACCGCCTGTGTCAGATCAACGGGCCCCGAAGAGACATCAAGGCCCAGAAAAGCGCCTCGAATGGCGCTATCATTATGGGGCGTTCGTTCTCCGGACAGATAGGGCAAGAAGCGTGCCGCGGATGGCCCTTCTGGGGACTTTGGCAACGCGCCGGCCAGGTCACCGACGGATTGCCTAAGATTTCGAGATAACCAGTTCATGCAGTTTGTCGCAGACAGAATGACCCCCATCTGAATCCACCGGTCGGGCACTGCGTGGCAGAAGCAATGGACCGCCGTCTCGGGCTTGGGCGCGTATCTGTCGCGGGCCACCAACAAAACGCCCGATGTGCCAAGCGACAGGAAACCCGCCCCATCTTCAACGCTGCCAATCCCGCAGGCCGCGGCTGCATTGTCCCCTGCCCCACCAGCAACAACCACCGGCCCAGTAAGACCCCAGTCTTGCCTCAGCTCTGACCTGAGGTCTCCACCCACTTCGCTGCCTTCAACCAGCCGGGGCATCTGGTCCAGACGCATATGGCTTAGCCGCAGTGCGGTTTCTGACCACGTGCGGCTACTGACATCCAGCCACGACGTGCCGGCGCTATCAGACATATCGCTGATGCACTCACCAGTCAGCCAAAGCCTTAAATAATCCTTGGGCAGAAGCACCTTCGCTACTCTGGAATAGACATCCGGCTCGTGCGTCCGCACCCATTCCAGCTTGGGCGCCGTAAAGCCCGGGAAGACAATGTTGCCGGATATGGCCCGCATGTCTGTGATCTGGTCCAACTTGGCTGCTTCCTGCGCGGCACGCGTGTCGTTCCACATAATACAGGGGCGCAGCACATTCAGATCGGCATCCAACAAGGTTGCCCCATGCATATGACCGCTTAGGCCAATGCCGCGCAGCTTGGAAAACTCCGTTTCATGCTCTGCCCTGATCCGGGCAATCACCGCTCTGCAGGCATCGATCCAATCCTCAGGCGCTTGCTCGGACCATCCGGATCGCGGATAGGAGGTTGCAATCTCATGTTCGGCACTGCCGATGACGGTGCCAGCCTCCTCAATAAGAACACCCCTGAGCCCTGAGGTGCCCAAGTCCAGTCCGAGATACACGGCGATCTCCCCCTTATTATTTTATTAACTAAAATTATTACCTATGCGCGCGTTGTCAACATCGGTCTCTGACAGATGCTCTATCGCATGCCGTCTACGACAAGCCCAAGTTTTTTGTTGCGTATCAACTAGCATCAACCGGTTTCAGGGCGTTCGGTTCAAACATCCACAATCCGGTTTTTGATCATATGGCAAACAAAGCTTGATCTCTGTGGGTGATGTCTCGTTATATGAGAATGAGTCTCACCATTCGATGGTATACCGACTATATGCACCTAGAGCGTTTGATCAGCTTGCTAGAAACTATCGCCGTCATGGGTCGGCCTGTTTCGGTTGCTGAGGTGCAGATGGCCAGCGGCCTTCCCAAACCAACATGCTACCGGCAGGTACAATCGCTTTTGGACCAGGGCCTGATTGAGGACCCAAACGGAGATGGGCGCTATGTGATTGGTGATCGCCTGATCCGCATCGCGTTGCTCGGCAAGTCCGATATCGATGTGCGCCGCGTGTCCGCCCCGGCATTGCGCGCGGCGGCTACGACCTTCAACGAAACGGTTTTTCTGGCCCGGTTTCGAGACAGCAAGATCGAAATCATACATGTCGAAACCCCCGAGGACCCGGCCCGTGCATTTGTGCACCCTGGCCTCGGGGAACGCCCTTTGCATGCGTGTTCCTGCTCGATGGCGATAGCGGCCTTTGCCGAGCCGGGTTTTCAGGACACCATCCTGAACGGCGCGCTCAGGGCCTTTACAGATCACACCAAAACGACGCGCGACGAGCTGATTGAGGCGTTCAAGGTGATCCAGCAACAGGGTTTTGCCGATTGCGACCAGGAAATTGATATTGGCATCGCCAGCGTTGCGGCCCCAGTGGCGGTTGGCCGGATCGGGGTCACATTCAGCGTCGGCGCAGTTGGGCCGGTACGACGATTTGGAACTGACTACAGACAAGAAATTGGGGAGCAACTCAAAGACCTTGCCACAAAGGTCAGCGGCGCGATCCAACTGTGCAATGTTGGAGGTGTCTAGAGCAGAGATTCATCAAGACCTACAGGCGAACCCCAGCGAGGTGGGGTAAACAAAAGGGAGGACTACCATGAACTTACGACCAGATCCGACGTTTCACGCGTCACCCAAACTGGCGATGGAAGCGCCGGCCGAAAACTTTGCCTTCACCATTATGCTGGGCAAAGACGCCAGCCATCACGATGGGCTGGCCGTGATCGACCTTCGAAATGGCTCGGACACTTATGGACAAATCGTGCATACGGTGATGACCCCCACGACCGGAGACGAGTTTCATCATTTCGGCTGGAACGCCTGTTCTTCGTCCCTGTCCCCGCTCTCAGGTCATGCCTTTCTGGAACGGCGCTATCTGATCGTGCCAGGCATCAGATCAAGCCGCATCTACATCTTCGACGTCAAAGAGCCGCTGAAGGCCAAAATTCACAAAATCATAGAGCCCGAGGAAGTCTTTGCCAAAACCGGCTACTCGCGGCCCCACACGATCCATTGTGGTCCTGAGGGGATTTATGTCTCAACCTTGGGTGGCGCTGGCCCCGATGGCATAGATGGACCTCCGGGCATTTTCATCATGGACTGTGAAACCTTCGATATCATCGGGCGCTACGAGATGGATCGAGGCAAGCAGGACAAGCACTATGATTTCTGGTGGAACCTGCCGCAAGACTACATGGTCAGTTCAGAATGGGGCTTGCCGCCACAGTTTGAAGGCGGCGTTGTACCCGAGGATTTGCTGAGCAACAAATACGGTCATTCGATCCATTTCTGGGACCTGCGGGCACGCAAGAACATCCAGACCATCGACTTTGGCGAGAATTACCAGATGGCACTGGAAATCCGCCCGGCCCATGATCCGACGAAATCCTACGGGTTCTGCGGCGTCGTTGTGGATACAACAAATCTGCAAGGTGCGATCTTCACCTGGTGGCGCGAGGATGACGGGACCTGGAACTCGAAAAAGGTGATCACAATTGATCCCCGCCCAGAAGACCCTGATAATCTGCCCGAACTGCTGAAAGGGTTCAGTGCTGTGCCGCCTCTGGTCACCGATATCGACCTCAGCCTGGATGACAAATACCTGTATGTTGCGTGCTGGGGCTTGGGTGAGATGCACCAATACGATGTCTCTGATCCGTTCAATCCAGTTCTAAACGGCAAGGTCGAACTGGGTGGGATCGCGCGCGAGACTAAGCATCCCAATGGCAAAGACTTTATCTACGGCCCGCAAATGGTTGAGATCAGCCGGGACGGCAAACGTGTGTATTGGACCAACTCGCTCTATTCAACTTGGGATAATCAGTTCTATCCGCATCAGGAAGGCGGCCAGATGGTGATGGCCAATGTGGGCGAAGATGGCAGCTTTGCGCTGGATCCAGACTTCTACATCAACTTCCCCGAGAACACGCGCGCGCATCAGATTCGTCTGGAAGGCGGCGACTGCTCGACTGACAGCTTCTGCTATCCTTCCGTGTAAGTTCGGATGGAAGATCTGACTTTGACGGCCCTTTGGTGGGCCGTCATTTTCTCTGGCTTATATCACGGTATAAACCCCGGCATGGGCTGGCCTTTAGCGGTGTCTGCTGCGTTGATGGAGCGCAAGCCCACGGCCATGGCCAAGGCGCTTTTGATGCTCGCGCTGGGGCATTTCCTGGCGATGATCGGCATTCTGCTGCCGTTCTCGTTGATGATTATTCTCGTCGAGCGCGAAACCGAAATCCGCCTGGGTGCCGGCGTGATCGTGATTGCAATGGGTGTGTATCTGTTGATCAATCGAAAACACCCCAAGATATTGGCCCGTGTTCATCCGGCGCGTTTGGCGCTTTGGTCATTTCTGGCCGCGATGGCACACGGCGCAGGGCTGATGCTGGTTCCGATATATCTGGGAATTTGTGGCTTGCTTGAGCCGGGCAATGTAACCACGACGGGCCATGCTGCAGCGCAAACCCTGATGAGCAATGATGTCTTTACGGCCTTCACAGTGGCTGCGGTTCATACCCTTGCCATGACGTCAGCCGGAGCTTTGATCGCTTTATTCGTCTATCATTGGCTCGGCCTTAAATTCATCTCGAAAAGCTGGTTTAATCTGGATGTTGCCTGGGCGATCAGCCTGATCATAGTGGGCGCATTCGGCATTTGGTCGGCCTATGCAGGACATTGAGATGACATGTATGCACGCCTCGTTGGCCACCCGTTTCCCAACACCTTGCGTCGCATCTGACCGGCGCGAGTTATGATCACTCCGCTTGTCGAACGTTATAATATTTCATATCTGTCAATTGTAGAATCCGCATCCGTTGATAATTGGAACATCTCAGATGGCGACCCCTGACAATCGCATACCAGTCACCTTGCTCACCGGCTTTCTGGGCGCGGGCAAAACGACGGTGTTGAACCACCTTATACGCGACCCAGAAGCCGGTCGCATAGCGGTGATCATGAATGAGCTTGGCGATGCGGGACTGGACCATGATCTAATCGAGGAATCGACCGAGGACGTGGTGTTGATGCAATCCGGTTGCCTGTGTTGTTCGATCCGGGGCGATTTGGCGAATACATTCACCAGCCTGTTTGTCCGTCGAGAACGGGGCGAACTTCGCTTTGATCGCGTGGTCATCGAAACCACCGGGATCGCTGATCCGGGTCCAATTTTGCATACAATGGTTATTGACGACCTGATCGCACCAAACTTTCGCTTGGATGGCGTCGTCTCATTAGCGGATGCAGCAACCGGCCCTCGCACCCTTGATGCGCAGTTTGAAGCGGTCAGCCAGATCGCGATGGCCGATCTGATCGTCCTGACCAAAACCGATCTTGTAACCCCGACCGACCTCAAACGGTTCAAAGCTAGGTTGGAAGGGATCAACGGAACCGCCCAACGCATAACCGCTCAACACGGGCAGGTTCCGATCGGCGCGCTGTTCGGCTTGTCTGCGATGCGCGGTAGCGCCACAGCAAATGATCTTTTGGATTGGCTTGGGTCAGAAAAACCAAAGCCCGACCCGTTGGCTGGGTTGTCTGGATTCGAACCAAAAGTGATCACATCTGACCCTATGCCCCTGCCCCCCGCGGGCACTCATTTCCACCATGACAGTCGTATCGGTTCAGCTTCAATCGAGGTCGCCGATCCGATACCCGCACGTGTTTTTGATCTTTGGCTGGAAACGCTGGTCGAACTCAAAGGCCCAGACATTCTGCGCATGAAAGGCATCATTCATGTTCAAGGCATGGAATGGCCCTTTGTTTTTCATGGGGTGCAGCACATTTTCGACGCTCCGGTGCCGCTAAAATCATGGACCGGAAACGACACGACAAGCCGCATTGTCGTGATCTCACGTGATATCGAAAAGGGCGATCTAATAGCCAGCCTGGAAATGCTGCAATTGCATTCTCAGAGCCTTGATGCGCGCGTAGACGGCATGATGACCCACGTCACCGAGATGCAGGATTGATCGATTTCAACGTCTCAGATTTTCAACTGGCTATGAGCGATTGACGCCTAGGGCAAATACAGCACAGGCTGCCTGCAGTTTCAAAACCAGTGTAGGCTAAACTACTCGTCAGCTTTCGGATATATGAATCCGTTCACCGGATATGGTTTGCCGTAGCGACCGGGCTGGCTTTCGACCCGAACCAGTGTCCAGTCGTTATTCTTTGACACGTCCCGCACACCCATTTTCAACGACACTTTGTTGCGGTGCCAATTGGCGTGATTTATGACAACTTGCCGATCATCAACGATCTCTGACACAACCGCGACATGGCCCAAAGACATTCCGCGCGTTGCCCGAAATGACATCACCGCGCCCACTGTCGGATCTGCACCCCGATCGTAAGTCTTGTGCGCCTTACCCCACCAATCCTTGGCATTACCGCGAATCTGGATACCGCTCAGGTTTCGTGCATAGGGAACGCACCACACTCTGTGCCCCAGCGCTTGTTTCCGTTCGACTTCTTGGAGTGCCATGAACTGACGTTCAGGATTGAGACCGCTATAAGGTGAGTTTTGAGAACAGGCTGAGACAAGGACAACAAGCCCGAGCGCTGCAATTGCCCGAGTGGGAACGGACAGATACTGCCAGATCGCATTCATTTTCCGGGCGTTGTCCTGCACGAAACTTCATCACCTGTTTAGAATCTCTTAAGATTTCTGGGCGATCCGACCTGCAAAGAAAAGAGCTCTGCAAACCCTCTGGCGAAAATCTGCCAATGGTTTGCACAAAAGACGCACAAAAAGCCCATCTGATACGCGTGATGAGGCCTGCAAGTGGCCTAACACAGTGCCCTGGTGCTTCAAAACTTACGGAAGAACTTTGTTCGGTCGAACATCTCTTCCAGTTCTTCCATACGGGCGCGGGTGGTTTCCCAGTTACGCTCCTGCACTTCGGCGATCACGATCTCGGATATCAACATGGTGGTCAGGTTGCTATCCCAGGCTGATGGTGCCGCAATCTGATTGCTGAACGCAACATGTGCCAGGTCAGAAATCGGTGACATCCACTGATCCGTGAACAGGACAATCTGAGCCCCCCGCTCACGGGCAAGCTCGGCCAGTTTCAGCGTGCTGTTTTCGTATCGCCGCACATCAAAGATGACAACCACATCATTTTCATCAAAATCCAGCGCGTAGTGCGGCCAGGCATTTGAGTTTGACGCAATCAGAGTCACATCGGGCCGGATGACCTGAAAATGCAGAAAGAAGTAGTCCGCCAGAGTGCGCGTGATCCGACCGCCGACGATAAAGACCTTGCGCTTTGTGTCGCTCAGCATATCACAAGCGGTGTCAAACGCAGCGGGGTCAATCTTGGCCATGGATTGGCCGATATTGTCGATGATGGCCTTGGTAAATCGGTTCAGCAAATGCGCGTCAGGCGCGTCATCAACCCACTTTTCGCGTTTGGTAAGCGGGCTGGAAATCTTTTCGTTCAGCTCATCCCGCAACCCGCGCTGAAACTCGGGAAAGCCTGCGAAACCAAGCTTCTGAACCAACCGCGCAACTGTGGGGGTGGAAACCTTGGCCTCCTCCGCAAGTGAGGTGATGGTCCCAAGCCCGGAAGCTGGATAGTTTCTGAGGATGACATCCCTCAGTTGAAGCTCCGACCGGGTCAAGTCACCGGTTTTATCCTGCAATCGTTCAGCGATGGTCTGCATGATCACCCAGACTGTTTCTTGCACTGATGTTATCTTCTGCATCCGGGATAGTCAAAATATTACCACCTTACCCCACTCTGAACGAATATTTACATAAATTTGTTGACAGAGGAAATGCTGTTGAAGAAAACTTTACACAGAACGGGGGATTCTGATTGGAACAGTGCACGACAGATGCAGAGTTTGCACCGCGGGTTGAAAATCCCGAGGGTTCGTCATCTGTCCTATTGGTGTGTGAACATGCCAGCGCTGAGATGCCATCAGAATTTCACTCCCTCGGGCTGGATGAAAACGCGTTGCAAAGCCACATCGCCTGGGACCCCGGTGCCTTGCAGACCGCACGATCAATGTCTCAGCGCCTGGATGCGTCTTTGGTTTACAGCACTGTCTCGCGGCTAATTTACGATTGTAATCGACCACCCGAGGCCGCAAGCGCTATGCCCGAGCGCAGCGAAGATACGCAGGTGCCCGGCAACGCAAGGCTAACCACCGCTCAAAGACAGGCGCGTACCGCGCAATTCTACCGCCCGTTTGAGTCTCTGTTAACCAGAACCTTGAACGCCCGTGATCATCGCACAGCGATTGTGACCATCCACAGTTTCACACCCGTCTATAGGGGCCAGAACCGATCGGTTGAAATTGGAATCTTGCATGATGCCGACAGCCGATTGGCAGATGCGATGCTCGATGTTGCAGCAGGGTACGATGTTCAGCGCAATGCGCCCTACGGACCGGCGGATGGCGTCACACATACGCTGCGGCACCATGCTTTGCCCCGGGGTCTGCTGAACGTCATGATCGAAATCAGAAATGATCTGATTGCAACACCCGAACAATGCGAACAGATGGGTAATGTGTTGGCGGATTGGCTACGCGAAGCGATGAAAATCTGCTCGGAATCCTCAGTCGAGGACGCCATTCGATGAAGCTTCTAAAAACATACATCGCAGTGATCGACCGGCTAAACTACGGTATCGGTCGAGTGATCATGTTTGGCATCTTTGCCATGATGGCCGTCCTGTTGTGGTCGACCATCAGCAAGTTTTCTGACCAGCCGTCACTTTGGACACTCGAAGTCGCTCAATTCGCCATGATTGCCTATTTCTTTCTGGGCGGGCCTTACGCCATCCAGATGGGCAGCCACGTGCGGATGGATCTGTTTTACGACAACTGGTCGCTTCGCCGAAAGGCCGCGACAGATGCGATCATGGTGCTTTGCCTGATCGCATATCTGCTGGTTCTACTGTGGGGCGGGATCAGTTCGACCGCGTATTCATTGGGCTATTGGGGCACTGAGCCGTTGTCTTTCTTTGCCGGTCTTGTCACCGGCTCGGAAGAGGTCGGCACACTAGAACGCAGCCGCACGATCTGGCGCCCGTATCTGTGGCCCATCAAGACTGTGATGTGTGTCGGGATCATTCTGATGCTGCTGCAGGCCCTTTCGGAACTGGCCAAGGATATCTTGCGACTTAAGGGCGAAGAAACAGCATGAGTTACGAGTTCATTGCCCTGATGATGTTTGCCTCGATGATGGTGCTGCTGTTCAGCGGTCAGCGTGTCTTTGGGGCAATAGGATTTGTCGCGGTGATTGCCGCGTTGATGCTGTGGGGGGATCGAGGCGGGTTCGATATCGCCTTTTCGCAATCCATCAAGCTGATGCGCTGGTATCCGCTTTTGACCGTGCCGATGTTTGTGTTCATGGGCTATATCCTGTCGGAAAGCCGGATCGCCGATGACCTGTATCGGATGTTCCATGTCTGGATGGGTGGGCTGCGCGGTGGTTTGGCCATCGGAACCATTGGGCTGATGGTTCTGATTTCGGCGATGAACGGGCTATCGGTTGCCGGCATGGCCATCGGAGCCACCATCGCCCTGCCCGAGCTTCTGCGCCGCGGGTATGACAAACGTATGGTCACGGGCGTTGTTCAGGCCGGGTCGAGCCTTGGGATTCTGGTACCGCCATCGGTCGTTTTGGTTCTTTATGCGATGATCGCACGGCAGCCGGTTGGTCAGCTTTGGCTCGCTGGTGTGATCCCCGGCCTGATGATGGCTGCGATGTTTGTGATCTACATCGCCGTGCGTTGTCGTATGAACCCTGAACTTGGCCCGGTCCTATCAGAAGAAGAACGTGCGATGCCAAAGCCCGAGAAGTATCGCTTGTTGCTGTCCGGTCTTCTACCGTTTGGGATTTTCTTTGCCATGATGATCCCCTTTGTGAATGGCTGGACTTCTCTGGTCGAAAGCTCTGCCATTGGGGCAATCACTGCCTTTGTCGCTGCAGTTCTGAAAGGGCGTATGAACTGGACGGTGTTTGAAACCTCGGTGCGTAACACGCTTGGGATCACCTGCATGTTCATGTGGATCATCCTTGCCGCCCTGGCCTTCGGGGCCGTGTTCGACGGGTTGGGCGCAGTCAAGGCCATCGAAAGCCTTTTCACCGAACGTCTGGGCCTGTCCCCGTGGATGATCCTGATCCTGATGCAGCTCAGCTTTATTCTGATGGGCACGTTTCTGGACGACACGGCGATGTTGGTGATTGTCGCGCCGCTTTACATCCCGCTGGTGGGCGCGCTTGGGTTCGATCTGATCTGGTACGGCGTGCTGTATACGATCACCACACAGATCGCCTATATGACACCACCCTTTGGCTATAACCTGTTCCTGATGCGCGCGATGTCACCCCCGGGCATCACACTGAATGATATCTATCGATCCATCATACCTTTTGTGGCGGTGATGGTGGGGGCGCTGACGATCATCATGGTCTTCCCCCAGATCGCCCTTTGGCTACCACAAACAGTTTACGGAAATTAAGCGCCGACAAGAGCGCACTGCAAGATCGAGTGTAACTGAACAAGGAGGTTCACATGACCACAAGACGCAAGTTTATCAAAGGTGCTGCCGTTGCCGCACCTGCCGCGCTGGCTGCTCCAGCTCTGGCACAATCGACGATCACATGGCGGATGCAGACCTACGCGGGCGCTGCACTCGCGGCCGAGGTGGTGGTTCCGGCCATCGAGACCTTCAACAAAATCGCAGGCGACCGCATGCAGATCGAGCTGTTCTTTGCAGATCAGCTGGTCCCTACAGGTGAGCTGTTCCAGGCGATGCAGCGCGGTACAATAGATGCTGTGCAGTCCGATGATGACTCGATGGCGTCACCCACCGAAGTGACCGTGTTTGGCGGCTACTTCCCATTTGGATCGCGCTATTCGCTGGATGTGCCTGTTCTGTTCAACCAATATGGCTTGAAAGAGATCTGGGACGAGGAATACTCGAAAGTCGGCGTCAAACACATCTCAGCCGGCGCGTGGGATCCATGCCACTTTGCCACAAAGGACCCAATCCGCTCGCTCGAAGATCTCAAAGGCAAGCGGGTCTTTACCTTCCCAACCGCGGGTCGGTTCCTCAGCCAGTTTGGTGTGGTCCCCGTGACCCTGCCTTGGGAAGACATCGAAGTCGCGGTGCAGACCGGCGAGCTGGATGGCATCGCTTGGTCCGGCATTACCGAGGATTACACAGTTGGCTGGGCTGATGTGACCAACTACTTCCTGACCAACAACATCTCGGGCGCCTGGATTGGCCACTTCTTCGCCAATATGGATCGCTGGAACGAGTTGCCCGAAGACCTGCAAGCCCTGCTTGCGGTCTGCATGGAGCAAAGCCACTACTATCGCCAGTGGTGGTATTGGGGCGGAGAAGCCAACCTTCGGGTCAACGGCACCAAGATGGAGCTGACCTCGATCCCCGATGAGGAATGGGCGCAGGTTGAAAACGCCGCTGTCGAGTTCTGGGATGAGATTGCCGCTGAAAGCCCGACCAAAGCCAAGATCGTTGACATTTTCCGCCAGTATAACGCGGATATGCAAAAAGCCGGACGCCCCTATCGCTACGGCTAAACCAACCGGCGCCCCGACAGGTTCGGGGCGCTGCCTGCCCTATTCAAGGATTGCCAAATGACCTCTCCGCTCACCTTTGATGCACTGAAAGAACAGGCCGCTTCGGGCGTGATTGACACTGTTCTGGTGTGCTTTGTCGACATGCAAGGCCGGCTTATGGGCAAACGGTTCCATGTGTCGAACTTCCTTGAAAGCGGCCATGAGGAAACACATTGCTGCAACTACCTTCTGGCCACTGATCTTGAGATGGCGACACCGGATGGCTACGCCTCGACCAGTTGGAGCCAGGGTTATGGCGATTATGTGATGAAGCCGGACCTGACGACGCTATGGCCTGTGCCGTGGCTGGAAGGAACCGCGATGGTTCTGTGTGACATACTGGATCACCACAGCCACGCACCGGTGTCACATGCACCCCGACAGGTTTTGAAAAAACAGATTGCCCGCGCCGAGAGCATGGGCCTGACTCCCAAAATGGCCACCGAGCTTGAGTTTTTTATTTTCAAAAAACCGCTCGATGAGATGCGTGCCGAAGGCTATCGCGACCTGACCACGTTGGGGCCGTATAACGAGGACTACCACATCCTTCAGACCACCAAGGAAGAACATGTGATGCGCCCCCTTCGCAATCACTTGTATGCCGCCGGAATTCCCATTGAGAATTCCAAAGGTGAGGCCGAGGTTGGTCAGGAAGAGCTGAACATCAAATATGCCGAGGCGCTGCTTTGCGCTGATCACCACACGATTGCAAAACACGCCACGAAAGAGATCGCCTGGCAACAAGGTCATTCCGCCAGTTTCCTGCCCAAATGGCATCAAGATCGCGTCGGAAGCGCCTCGCACGTACATATGTCGCTTTGGCAGGGCACCGAGAACGCGTTCCAAGGCGATGGTGCACATGGGATGTCAGATTTGATGCGGCATTTCATGGCCGGGCTGATCGCCTATGCACCAGACTGTACCTATTTCTTCGCGCCTTACATCAATTCATACAAACGATTTGCAAAGGGTACATTTGCGCCGACCAAAACCGCCTGGTCTGTGGACAACCGCACCGCCGGTTTCCGGCTCTGTGGGGCAGATACCAAGGCTGTCCGGGTCGAATGCCGCATCCCAGGATCGGACATTAACCCCTATCTGACCCAAGCTGCGCTTTTGGCTGCCGGGCTAAAGGGGATCGAAGACAAGCTAACATTGGCCGATGCCGCGACAGGTGACTTGTACGAGGATGATAGCGTTCCCGAAATCCCACGCACCTTGCGGGCGGCCACCGAAACCTTGCGCGGCTCTTCGATGCTGCGCGCAGCAATTGGGGATGACGTGATTGATCACTATACCCGTGCGGCTGAATGGGAACAGGAAGAGTTTGACCGCATCGTCACCGACTGGGAAGTCGCCCGCGGTTTTGAGAAGGCCTGATACATGAGCAAGATCACCTGCACCTCTCCGATTGATGGCTCAGTCTATGCCGAACGGGATTGCCTGTCCGTAGACGCCGCACGGGTCGCTGTTGCGCGCGCAAAGGCGGCGCAGCGCGATTGGGCGGCGCTGCCTTTGCAGGATCGCATCGCCTATGTGAATAAGGCCGTCGCCTATATCGGCGAGACCACTGACCGCATGGTGATCGAGCTTGCGCATCAGATGGGCCGCCCGGTACGCTATGGCGGTGAGTTTGGAGGGTTCGAAGAACGCGCGCATCACATGGCTTCGATTGCCGCAGATGCGCTGGCCCCAATTGTGATCGAAGACTCAGATGATTTCCTGCGTAAGATCGAGCGTGAACCGCAAGGTGTTGTCTTTGTCGTGGCCCCCTGGAACTATCCCTACATGACCGCGATCAATACGATTGCGCCCGCTCTGATCGCGGGCAATGCGGTGGTTCTGAAACACGCGTCGCAAACCATTCTGGTTGGGGAACATCTGGCCGAGGCCTTCGCGGCCGCTGGTCTGCCTGGAGCCGTGTTTACAAATCTGGTGTTGGATCATGACACAACCTCGATCCTGATTGCCGAAGGCCATTTCGGATTGGTCAACTTCACCGGCTCGGTTGGCGGGGGCCGCGCGATGGAACGCGCCGCTGCGGGAACGTTCACGGCGGTTTCAACCGAACTCGGCGGAAAAGACCCCGGATATGTGCGCGTCGACGCGGATCTGGATGCAGCGGTTGAGACGCTGATCGACGGGGCGATGTTCAACTCGGGCCAGTGCTGTTGTGGGATTGAGCGGATTTACGTGCATCACAGCCTGTTTGATGCATTCGTCGAAAAGGCGGTTGCGTTGGTGAAAACCTATGTGCTGGGTGATCCGCGCAACCCGGAAACCACACTGGGCCCAATGGCCAACATACGGTTCGCCCAGGAGGCGCGCGCCCAGATTGATGAGGCGATGGCAGCAGGTGCAACGGCCCACATCCCAACCATGCCCACCGATGATGGCGGGGCCTATCTGACCCCACAAATCCTCACAGAGGTGACCCACGACATGCGGATCATGCGGGATGAAACCTTTGGACCTGCAGTAGGCATCATGCCCGTGCAAAATGACGCCGAAGCCATTGAACTGATGAATGACAGCCAGTTTGGCCTGACCTGCTCGCTTTGGACCCGCGATGCCGACGCAGCAGAGGCGATTGGTCGCCAGTTGGAAACCGGCACCGTGTTTATGAACCGTTGCGACTATCTGGATCCCGCCCTGTGTTGGACCGGATGCAAAGACACCGGGCGCGGTGCGGGCCTGTCAGCTCTCGGCTTTCACGCTGTCACCCGCCCCAAATCCTACCATCTGAAGAAGCTGAAATCATGACCCAAACCGCCAATTGGAGCTATCCAAACCCCATCCGCTTTGGTGCGGGGCGCATCGCCGAAATAGGCGAGGCCTGCGCTGCGGCAGGGATTACGAAACCCCTACTAGTCACCGATCGGGGCCTTGCCGAGAATGAGATCACCAAGCGGACCCTGGCGCTTATGGAAAGCGCCGGGCTCGGGTCGGGGCTTTTTGCCGAAGTTGACGCCAACCCCACGGATCTAAATGCCGAGGCCGGTGTCGCAGCCTACAATGCAGGTGGTTATGACGGGGTGATCGCCTTTGGCGGGGGCTCGGGCCTTGATCTGGCGAAAACCGTCGCCTTCATGGCAGGTCAGACACGACCCATCTGGGATTTCGAAGATATCGGCGATTGGTGGACCCGCGCGGATGCAGATGCCATCGCGCCCGTTGTGGCCGTGCCCACCACGGCAGGCACCGGGTCCGAAGTCGGTCGCGCCAGCGTGATCACCAATTCAGAAAGCCACGAAAAGAAGATCATCTTCCACCCCAAGATGCTGCCTGCACAGGTCATCATGGACCCGGAACTGACGGTTGGTATGCCCAAATTCATCACCGCCGGGACCGGGCTGGACGCCTTCGCCCATTGTGTCGAGGCCTATTCCAGTCCGCACTACCATCCAATGAGCCAAGGCATCGCGCTGGAGGGGATGCGTCTGGTCAAAGAGTATCTGCCCCGTGCTTATGCAGATGGCAGCGATCTGGAGGCCCGTGGTCAGATGATGAGCGCCGCGGCCATGGGCGCAACGGCGTTTCAGAAAGGCTTGGGAGCGATCCACGCGCTTAGCCATCCCGTTGGCGCGGTTCATCATACCCACCACGGCACGACCAACGCTGTGTTTATGCCCGCCGTTTTGAAGTTCAACGCCGATGCCATCCGCACACGATTTGATCAGGCGGCGGCTTATCTGGGAATTGAGGGCGGCTTTGACGGGTTCTGTGCTTTTGTCGACGATTTCAATGCGTCATTCAACATTCCGCGTACGCTGACCGAACTGGGTGTCAAAGACCCGGATTTCGATGCGCTGACCGAGGCCGCTTTGCGCGACCCAAGCTTAGGTGGCAATCCAGTCCCGCTCACGGCACAGGATATCCGAGGCTTATTCGAAGCGACCAGATAAGACGCAACCTAGTGCCCGGAATAGCCGCCCCTAAGCTTGGGTGGTTGCAACAAGCTCCTTTAGCAAAGCGCGTAGATGCTCTTTGCTATCGGCCCCCAAAGTCTCGGCGATTTCCGCCTCAATCCCTCTGATCTGGTCTGCGGCGCATTTGCGCCAGCGGTGACCTTTTTCCGTTATTGTCACCACTTTGTCGCGCTTACTGTCGGGGCCCGCATCAACCCTAACCATGCCCTGTGCGACCAACCGGTCAACCGCCTGCTTTGCGGCCTGACGGGAAAACCCCATCTCTCGATGAATGACAGAGAGTTTAACCGTGCGCCCGCGCAGCTGGGCAAAGACCTGCATATCTGCGGGCCGTATCGCGGCAAACTCCGTCTGTGCCCGCACATCATCCATGCGCGCGTTCCAATGGGCGATCAAAGTCATCATCATGCCTTTGATATTCTGACCCAGAAAGTCATTGTCGCGTTTATCAATCACGGTTGACAATTTGCCTTCATACCTATTTCATCAATCTTAGTTGATATTGATTGGTGACTTCAATGGATCGCAGAACATTTCTGAAAGCGTCTGGGGCAACTGCCTTGGTTGCGCGCGGCGGCATGGCCTGGGCCCAATCTGCCTCAGGCGCCCTGCGGCTAATTCCAATGACGGACCTTACAAACGGGATCGAAGAGCGTATTGCGCTGACGCTGAACCCATCGACACATGATTTTGGCAATGGCGCGCAAAGTGCGACTTTCGGGATAAATAACAACTACCTCGGTCCGGTTCTTAAGGTTAAACAAGGCCAAACTCTGCCCTTTGACGTAGTTAACAACATAGGTGACACTTCGACCCTGCATTGGCACGGGCTGCATATTCCGGGAGATGTGGATGGCGGGCCGCATCAAGAGATCGCGCATGGCAGCGTCTGGTCGCCGGATGTGCCGATTGTTCAACACGCTTCGATGAACTGGTTTCACTCGCACATGCATGGCAAAACCGCACGCCAGACTTATCAAGGGCTTGCCGGTGTCCTATTGGTCGAAGATGACGGCAGCCTTTCAGCCGATTTGCCACAGACTTATGGCGTGGATGATTTCACGCTGATCCTTCAGGATAAGATGTTCGATGCAGAAGGGCGCATGAGCTACAATGTGTCTGCTGCCGTTTTTGAGGATGGCTTTGAAGGCGATACCCTTATCGTCAACGGCACCATCGCACCCGTCGCGCAAGCGGTTCCGACCGGCCTTGTGCGGCTTCGCATTCTGAACGCCTGTAACGCGCGCTTCCTTGGATTGTCGATGGAAACCGGACCCATGACGGTGATCGCATCGGACGGAGGGTTTCTGCCCGCACCGGTCGAGGCGGAGAGCATCCTGATGTCGCCTGGTGAAAGGTATGAGGTGCTCGTGGATATGAGCGCGCTTGAGGCGAACGCCTTGAATGTCAATCTTAACGGGAACGGTGGCGGGTTCTTTGCCAACCTTTTTGGAGGGAATCAAACAGTGACTGCTTTGCGGTTGGCGAGAACCGCACAGACCGGTTTCACCGGGTCAATGCCGACCAGACTCGCCAATCTCTCCCCTGCTCAACCCTCTGAGGCGACAGTCACGCGATCTTTTGAGTTGAACATGAATGTCGGGGCAGATCTTGCCGCACTTGCGCTGGCGTGGGACAATTTCTGCGGCGATGCCGGAGCGATGGCCATAAACGGTTTGCCAATGAAAATGGACCGGATTGATGAGACGGTCAGAAAAGGCGATACCGAAATCTGGCGTATCTCAGTTGATGATCAACTGCACCCCTTTCACATCCATGGTTGTTCCTTCCGCATTCTCTCACAAAACGGAGGCCCCGCCCCCGCCTATGCGCAAGGCTGGAAAGATATGGTCCATGTCGAGGATGGCTGGTCCGAAGTTCTGGTGCGGTTCGACCATGATGCGCCTTCTGACGCGCCCTATATGTATCACTGCCACATCCTGGAACATGAAGATTGCGGCATGATGGGGCAGTTCACCGTGTCATAGTAAGATCAAACCAACCGCCCCGGGCGCATTCCGGGGCGGTTTTGAGACTAAACCTCCACCTCAACCCTACCGATCGGATTGGAACAGCAGGCAAGAATGTAACCGGCTTCGATATCGTCTTCGGATATCCCGCCATTGTGGACCATATGCACCTCACCTGCTGTTTTTCTAACCTTGCAGGTCCCGCAAACGCCAAACGTACAGCCCGAGGGGATGTTCAACCCAACCGACCGTGCAGCGACCAGAACCGTGTCGGTTTCGGCAACTTTGGCAGTCACGCCGGAGCTTGCGAACACAATCTCAGCCTTGCTGTCATCATCTGGGATAACATCGTCCAGCTCTGGCTGATCGGCCTCGGTTTCAACCGGGGCGCCAAAGCTTTCCTGATGATAGTTGTCCATATCATAGCCCAGCCCGACCAGAGCATCGCGTACCGCCTGCATGAATGGTTCCGGGCCGCAGCAATAGACTTCACGCTCCAAATAGTCAGGCGCCATCAGGCCCAGCATCAATTGGTTGAACTGCCCCTGATACCCCGTCCAAGGGCGATAGCGGTCGGGCTCTTCAACAACGAATTTCAGATCTAGGCCAGGGGTTCGGCTGGCCATGTGCTCCAGCCGCTGACGAAAGATGATCTCGGACGGTCGTTTGGCGCAGTTGATAAAGACAATATCCAGATCACGCCCCTCGTCCCACATGCAGGTGGTCATCGACATCATCGGCGTGATCCCGGACCCGGCAGAGATGAATAGATATTTGCCAGCCGTGCTTTCAACATTTGAAAACAGCCCGGCTGGTCCGATGGCTTTGATCCGCATGCCGGGCTGTAAATTCTTCAACATCCAGCGCGTCCCAATACTGTCCGGCTGGGCCTTGGCGGTGATCGTGATCGACCGTGGCCGCGAGGGAGAAGATGAGATCGTGTAAGTGCGATGCACAACCCCACCCGGCTGCCCAGGAGCCGGGATTTCAAGGGTCAGAAACTGCCCTGGATGGTACGCAAACATCGACCCAGACGGGGCGCGAAAGGTGAAACTGGCCGTATTGGCCATCTCGGGCACGACCGAGACGCATTCCAGTGTTTCGCTGTCCTGCCAGATATTCGCAACCGCGTTGAGATCTTTCATCACCGTTACTCCGCCGCGATTGTTTCGGGGGCCAACCGACCGGCCAACGTGTTGCAATACCAATCCACGAATTGCAGCACACCAGATTCCTGCGTCGGCGAATACGGGCCAGGCAGATAGGTCGGGCTGTTTATACCCAGCTGATTATCCTCGACCACCTGACGGTCTTCGTCATTGGTGGCAATCCAGACCTCGGTCAGACGTTTCAGATCGTAATCGACCCCTTCAACGGCATCCTTGTGAACCAGCCATTTGGTTGTGACCTCGGTTTCAGTCGGGCTGATTGGTGTGACGCGGAACACGATGGAATGATCAGCCAGAAAGTGGTTCCAGGTTGTTGGATAATGGAATTTCAACAACGCCCCTGCATCCGCAAACGGCGACCGGCCCAGCCAGCGCCGCACGGCGGATTTCCCATCCATCGTATAACTTTGCGCCCCTTCTTTCAGAGGCATCCGAGCCATACGGAATTGCCCGTCATCATGCAGGTAGAACTGCGAGGGCATCCCGGCGGCTTCGCACCTGTCAAAATGGGCTTGCATATGCAGCGGCGTCTCACCGCCTTCGATCCCTGTGACTGCAGGATCATCAGGGAAGGTGCGGCATAGCGCGGGATGGTTGCCACCGCAGTGGTAACACTCGCGGTTATTCTCCCAAACCAGCTTCCAATTACCCTTTTCAATGATTGAACTTTCAAAAGCCACTTTGGCGTTGCCCAGATCATGCGGCTCCAGATAAGGGCGCGCGGTGTTGGCGAACATGTCGAAATCTGGGGCGTTGTCCGCAAGACAGATGTAAACCAACCCGGCAAGCTCGCGGCAATGAACTGTCTTCAGCCCATGCTGTTTCGGATCGAAATCCGGCCCCATATCGCGCGCCCACAGCAATGAACCATCAAGCTCGTAGGTCCATTGGTGATAGGGGCAAACCAGTTTAGGCGCATTGCCTTTTGCAGCCTTGCAAATGATCGAACCACGGTGGCGGCAGGTGTTGTGAAACGCCCTGATTTGGTTGTCAGCACCACGCACAATGACAACGCGGTGGGCGCCCACGGTATAGGTTACGTAGTCACCTGCTTTCACCAGTTCACAGGCCGGAATGGCAAACAGCCAATCGCGGTAGTGGATGACTTCAAGATCGGCCTGAAATACCTGGGGGTCTGTATAAAACGCCTGCTCGAGCGCGTAACCAGGGATGCGACGTGCCAACAGGCTTTGAATGCTGTTCATTTCTGGCTCTCCTGCCGCGCCCCGCGGCATTGCTTGGGCAGATGACAAGGAGGAACCGTCCGGAGGCGCGCGAGGATCACGTCCGAAACATGTGCCCCCACCGCCACCCGCGGTTTGACATATCTGCAAGGCTGGTTTCCGGACTTGAAAGGGGCTTCCGCCCGGTTGCGACACCTTCCCGGGATCCTCGTCCCAGTGGTTGATTGCCGAACCTGACCTTCCTTACCGTTGCGGGGGCAGTGCCGGAATTTCACCGGCTTCCCAATTCTCCGCTGTCTGAGACTCAAACAGCGGCACCTCACATGCACAGGATAGAGTCGCGCGGTTCTTATGCTGAGAGGCTTGCGACATTTCCAGTTTCAAAACAGACATCTCAATGCTCGGGTCGAACCCGGGTTTGTGAAGTAAAACCCCTGGATACATTTCAGGCACAAACCCGCAATCTTCCGCTTGGCTGGTTTGGCGGTATAAGACATCTTCATAACCGTGCGTCCGTTACGTGCCATCGCCCCAAATGCTGAAAGTAGGAGAGCCCCAATGGAAATCAGACCCTTTGGTGTTGAGATGTGGATGAATGAGTTCGAGACGACCTGCGAACTCAATCTGGCTGAGACCTGCATTCAGTCCATCACGCTGGGCGAACTGTTCGACATGGCGGGCCAGCACAACAGTATTCTGAACGATCTGTCATCCATGAAGATGACCTATGGCGCGATTGAAGGGTCAGAACGCCTGCGCGATGCGATCTGTGGCCTGTATGACAGTCAGGGCCGGGATAACATCCTAACGACGCATGGGACCATCGGCGCGAACTCTCTGGTGCATCAGACGCTGGTATCGCGTGGTGATCACGTGATCTCTGTAATCCCGACCTATCAGCAACACTATTCCATTCCCGAAAGCATCGGTGCCGATATCGAATTGTTGCATCTGCGGCCCGAAAACGCGTTCCTGCCCGATCTGGACGAGTTGCGGGCGATGGTGCGACCCGATACGCGCCTGATTGCGATCAACAATCCCAACAACCCAACCGGGGCGCTGATGGATCGCGCATTGCTGGAACAAATCGTCGAGATTGCGCGCGACGTTGATGCCTGGCTGCTGTGTGACGAGGTCTATCGCGGAACGGATCAGACAGGCGACGGCTTCACCGTCGCGGTCGCGGACCTGTACGAAAAAGGGATCAGCACGGCAGGCATGTCCAAGGCCTATTCGCTGGCCGGGTTGCGGGTTGGCTGGATCGCCGGACCCAAAGAGATGCTGCATGACGTGATGATCCATCGGGATTACAACACGATCTCGGTCGGCAAGATCGACGAAATGCTAGCCGCTATGGCGCTGGAACATCGCGACAAGATACTGGCGCGGGCGCACCGGATCACCCGCGAAAATCTGCGGCTCGTTCAGGATTGGATCGTAAGCGAGCCGCTGCTCAGCTGGGTGCCACCAAAATCCGGCACTACGGCCTTGTTGAAATACGATCTGCCGATGGCTTCACGCGATCTATGCGTGACGCTTTTGCAAGAAGAAGGTGTGATGCTGACGCCGGGCAGCGCAATGGACATGGAGGGCTGGCTGAGGCTTGGCTACACCAACCCGACAGAAGACTTGAAAGCTGGTCTGGCCCGGATTTCGGAATTTCTGGCGCGCCACGCCAAGTCGTAGCGCGCCAAACGGCCGCGCAAGAATGTAGATTCAACCCGTCTTGCGCCGTCTCAAACGTCCTGTCCGATCAAAAGAGACGACAAACCCCATGAAATTGGTAGATGTCAGATCGCATGCTGTAGAGGGCATGAAGAGGCTGCAGCGCAAGGCCACCCGTGGTCGATTTTCAGAGAGTAAGTAATATTGGAATCCGCTACTCAATTCGTTGATACCGCCTTTATCGGGCTATGCCTGTTTTGTGCTAACCTGCTGTTTCTGAGAAAGCGCGATACCGGTGTGTTCATGCCACTGGCCGCGCTGTTTCTTATACAAGGCCTGTCCTCTCTTGGCGCTTTGATCGCCGACGCGTCCGTAAGTGAGGTCGAGTTCAACCTTCTGATGCGCGTCAGCGTGCTTGTTGTTGTGTTCGATCTCGCAAGCCCCTTTTTGTTTTGGCTTTATGTCCGCGCCTTGACCAGCGAAGCCGATGAAGCGCACAAACCAAGGCTGCGTTATCACCTACCCCCGATCATCATATGCGGGCTGCTCATGTCATCGCTGATGTTTCTGCCAACGGATCTGAGCGATGTGGACCTTCCAGAGGACGATCCCCGGTTGTTGCGGTTTGTGTTGATCGCCTTGGCGGTTTTGGTCGCTGACGTATTGTTTCGGATCATAATGGCCGTTTACCTGATCCTGATCATCCGAATATTGATGACCTACCGCAAACGGCTGCGCGAAGTGTTCGCAAGCACCGAAAACCGAGAGCTGACTTGGGTTTGGGTGATTACTATGGCTGCCCTGTCATTTTGGTTTCTGTCAGCGGCTGTTAGCATACTTACAGTGTCCGAGGCCGTCGGGTTCGAGGTGCAAGATGAGTTGCTCGATTTCCTAGAAAGCCTTGCCCTGCTGTTTCTGTTCTGGGTCATTGGCATATGGGGCCTACGGCAACGTCCCGGCCTGACCCGAACACCTGTCTCAGACCCGCCGGACCCGGATGAGCCATCCGAGCGCAAATACAAGAAATCTGCCCTTGACGAAGAACGCGCTGCACGGATTGCGAAAAAAATCGAAACGGCGATGAGCCAGGACCTGCTTTATCGCGAACCGAACCTTAGCCTATGGGATCTGGCCAAACACATCGGTGTCACGTCTCACTATGTTTCGCAAACGTTGAACGCAAACCTGAACAGCACGTTCTTCGACTATATCAACCGATGGCGGATCAATGATGCAATCGAGCAATTGACCTCGACCGACGAGACCATTCTGAACATCGCGTATGATGTTGGCTTCAATTCGCGCTCAGCCTTTTACAAGGCTTTTAAGCGCGAGACGGGGAAAACCCCTTCTGATGTGCGCAACTAGTTTCGGAAGCAACTGAACCAGCACGATCACCGTGCTGGCTCAGTCGACGAGGTATCGTTTGTCAGGTCTTAGAACTGGTAGGCAACTGACACGACGGCTGCATAGTTCCCTTTGGATTTCACAATCGGGCTGTCCGCCGCATCTCCCAGCAGGCGCGAATAGGCCAATAGGCCGGTGACACCCCAGCTTCTGCCGATCTGTTTGCTGACGCCAAGTTCGACGTTCAGCGCATTTACACCGGACTCTGCCCGGTATTGGCGCAGACCTGAACGGGCGGATTGTGTTGAGGTCACACCAAAGAAACTTTGGTTGTAGTCCTCATCCGCCCAATCGACAGAGACCCCGCCGATTAGAACAACGCCGTTTTGGCTGGTTTCGTCGTTGTAAGGCCGACCTGTGGGGGCCAGCGCACCCCGGATCACACCAAACGGCACCTGCGTTTGCAGACCCAGTGACACAACGGTGCCTTCCGAGCCACCCAGAAACTTCCTGACATCCGCCGTCGCGGTCAGGCTTTGACCCAGATCGAACTGAGTACCCAGCGATAGCACAGCGCTATTGTCGATATCGCCCAATCCTTTCAGATCGTCGCTATCGTCTTCGTCCCGTCCGCCGCCATAGCCAACAGCCGCAGACACACGAAACCCATTCTGATCGTACAGAAAGGCGCCCAGCCCCTGATCCGAGATTACAAACCTGTCCCGCCAGACGCCTTCAAAGGTGACCAGCGGTGCCAATTCATATTCATCCGATCCTTGATATTCGGGGACCAATCCCCCGCCTGCGCCGATGTAAAATGCCCAGTCTTTGTCCGAAGCCGATAAGGTATTGGCAACCTGGGCGGATAGTGGCGTGCTGCTCAGCACAACGCCAAATCCAATTGCGGCAAACCTTCCGCAACTACAAGAATTCAATGTCATGAATTTCCTCAATCTTCTTACTGTTTTGATGACGGTCAGGGACCGTCTGGCGTGTGACTGACAAGGCGTTTCGACATGCACCCCATCGCGGGCGCATCGGCAAAACGCCCTGATCAGACGCAGCATCAAACTATCCTTCATCCGATTAAATGCCGTCTCGTCCGGTCGAACGGGACATCCCGAGCTGTTCTCGCCGATGGGTCGAGACGCTTAAAACACGTTGTTCGGCTTAGTTTTTCCCCATCGCCGCGTGATTACGCAGGGGCCATGAAACAAAGGAGTAGAAACGTGCAACATAGGCACAGAAAACGCATTTTCATTCAAAGACGTTACAAATCCGGTCGTGTTCTGGATACGGACACCAAAAAAGCCCTGCTGCTGTTGCTTGCAATGCTCCTGGCTTTTGGCATCGCCTCGGCGCAAAAGGCCTTAGCTGCTGATATCCGACCCAAAGATGGTGTCTGGCAAGGCGCAACAACCGTTCGTCAGGTCAACGGTTGCACACCTGAGATTCAGCAAGAGATCAAAAGCGGGCCCCAGACCGAAATCCTGTATCACGACTCGATGACCTTTAAGGCCCCGTTCGATTTCAAACAGTTTAACCGCGTGCTGGATGCAGATGTGAGCTGGACCAAACAAGGCCCAAATCAGTGGCACGGCACAGTGGTCGAAACCGAGCGTACTATGTTCGGCGCAGTAACCAGCACCACTGAGCTGAAGACCCTTGTCGCCAGTGACACACGGATCAATCAAACCGCCGTCATGACCGTTTCATTTTCGCGCCGGCTGGCAGAAAAGCTTGGGGTTTCAGCGCCGTGCGTCGTTGATATCGATATCATCCACCGGCATCTGGGCCCATGAAACAGAACGTCCATGAGGCCCTCGGCTGGAAACGCCCTTAGCTGGTTTTTGCTGTCGATGCACCCTTTGAGGAGAAACGGTCCAGAAACGGAATGGTGAACATCCCCAGGAACACCAGGTTGCCGATCAGGTTGAACGGCGCGCCCGCCAGCACAGACCCCAGGCTGTCGACGCAGAACCATGTCCAAATCGATAGAAGGATGACTCGTTTTGAGAATGCAGGCGCAATACGCATCCCCTCGCCCGCAAGAGCCCAGAGCAGGATACCCCAACCGACCATGATCCCCCCGCCGATCGCGCTGAGCAGTCTTGCCCCCTCGGACGTAAGTCTCTGCGCGCCATCGAGCGGCCAAAAGATCAGATCGCCAAAAAAAGTTGGCACAGCATCCATGGCGGGATGGGCCCCCATCCAGATGACGCCGCCGAACAAAATCACCAACCCGGCCCCGGTTTTCAAAAGCTTCTCTTGCAGGTCCATGGCATGTCCTTTCTTTTTAGATCGATGATTGAGATCTAAGTCCGCACAGGTAATGTAAGCAATTACCTATCAGGTAAGGGTTGTGATTTAGTCGGCGCATAACCGCGAGGGAGGACAGTTTTTGGCACAGTTCGGTTCTCTGCTGAAAGGCTGGCGCGGCACCCGTGGGCTAAGCCAGCTGCAACTGGCAGGCCTTGCGGATGTTTCAGCGCGTCATATTTCGTTTCTGGAAACCGGTCGCGCGCGACCCAGCCGCGATATGGTGCTACATCTGTCCGAGGTTCTGGATGTCCCGAGACCCGAGCGAAATCGCCTGTTGTACGGGGCCGGATTTGCCGCGCTCTATAGGCAGGAAGCCCCCGACAGCGCCTTGCTGAAACCCATCAATGATGCAATCACACATCTTCTGTCGAGACACGATCCCTACCCCGCGATTGTTCTGGATGGGCTTTGGCGATTGCGACATCTCAACACAGCGGCAAGCGCGTTGCTGACGGTTGCTGGACTGTCCGAGGGCGATAGCTTGCTTAAAGCAGTTTGCGACCCGGATTGGGGGCCCAGCATTATCGAAAACTGGGGAGAGGTTGGCCATCATACGATGATCCGCCTACGATCCGAGAGTTTACAAGCTGGCGGGGTATCCGAACTGGACCAAGCCGTCGCGCAGTTGGCGGCCGATCCAGCCATTGCAGCCTGGAGACCCACTGGACCGTTGCCACCTGTGATCCCCACGATATATCGAGCTGGTGGCTTGCGCCTCAGCCTGTTTTCCACGTTTTCCCAGTTTCGCACCGCAGAAGACATCGTGGTCGCCGATCTGAATATCGAGCTGATGTTTCCCGCAGATGAAGAAACACGCGACGCCTTGAATGCATTCGCTGCTGCTAGCTGACTGCGGGGTACGATCTATTGGCGGACTAAGCATGTTGCTGAAACACGCCCAGAATCAAACTCATAAGCTCTAGCAAAGCCTGGTCCTTTCCAGGTGTGTTCACTTCAATCGTGGAATGGTCGTTTAGAAAGGATTGCCGGGTCATTTCACCTTCTGACAGCGCCAGCAAAGAGGCATAGCTGGTGCGCAGTTCGACATCAGGGTCTGTTGCTGCTGCATAAGATACAGTCGCAGATCCGTCTGAGGCCTTCAGTTCAAACGCCTCGCCATCCACAACAAGGCTTGCCACCACACTCAGATCCCCGGTGCAAACACGTTGCGCGGCGGCGTTGAGCGTCACCGCAACTGTACGCAGGTTTCCGGGTCGGGCAATTTCGCCCGCATTGGGAAACAGTGCACCAAACATCGCCAGCTCAAAAATCAGGCTGCCTGTCCGGCGCCCTAAATCTGTCAGTTCATACAGCATCGCACCATGGGGGCCATCGCGTCTGGCAACCAGCCCATCGGCAACCAACTTGGCAAGCCGATCGGTCAGCAGGTTTGCAGCGATCCCGCTAAGCCCGCTTTGCAGGTCGGTAAATCGCGCTGGTCCGGCATGCAGGTCGCGCAAAATCAACAAGGTCCATCTGTCACCCACGCGATCCAATCCGCGTGCGATTGGACAGAGCAGTTTATACGAGCGTGGCTTAGCCATTGTACACCTCACGATTTCGTTACTTTATTTTTTAAAGCAACCGCTTTATTCCCTTAACTATCGAATGGAATGGAGTCGATGCAATGTCAACACAGCCCAGGATTTTGGTGACAAGTGCTGCTGGAAAAACCGGCCTGCCCGTAGCCCTTCAGTTGCTTACCAAGGGTGTCCGCGTCCGAGCCTTTGTGCGTTCCAGAGATCATCGCGCAGATCGTCTGAAAGCGGCTGGCGCTGAGGTTTTTGTTGGTAATCAATATGATATGAGCGATTTGCGCAAAGCGATGCAAGGTGTGCAACGCGCCTATCAATGTGCCCCGACCGCTCCTAACGGATTACACTTCAATGCTGCCTTCACTGCGGCAGCCTTTGAAGCCAAGATCGAGCATGTGGTCACACTTGGACAATGGCTTTCAAGCGTTGATCATCCGTCTCTGTTCACGCGCGAAGTGTATATCAGCGACATTCTGATTGGCATGCGCCCTGAAATGAGCGTGACCACGATCAATCCGGGATGGTTTGCAGACAACTATCTTATGGGTGTTGGGCTGGCAGCACATCTCGGGATACTCGCGATGCCGTTGGGCGACGGAGATACCCGCAAAAACGCACCACCCTCGAACGAGGATATTGCGCGTGTCGCTGTTGCTGCCTTGTTGGATCCAGACACACATAGTGGTCAAACCTATCGACCCACCGGGCCCGAACTGATCTCTCCAAACCAGATTGCTCATGACATTGGTGAGGCACTTGGGCGTCGCGTGCGGTACATGGATATCTCGGAAAAGATGATGCTGAAGGCGCTCAAGGCGATGCCCCCGTCAAATTACTCCGAAGCCGCGGCCTCGCAGCTCGCTCTTTATTCCGAAGAATACAGGCGAGGGACTTTTGCTGTGAACGCGCCAACAGACGCTGTCGCACGGTTAGGTGGGCAAGAGCCTGAGAGTTTTTTGACCATCGCAAAGCGAACAGTCGCTGCACGCCCGGATTTGATCCGCAGCACATCACGTACAATCGCGGCAATGGGCGGCTTCGTCAGAATGTTGCTCACCCAGCCACCCGATCTGGACCAGCTTGCGAACGACCGTGACTTTGTTCCGATCGCAATCCCCAAATTCAGTCAGGACGACGCCGCCTGGCGCCGCACCCATGCCGTTTCCAATGATCTTAACTCCAGAGAGGTTGCCTAACATGACTGCACTGATGATATCGACCATCAAAGTAACCGATCCTGCCGGATTTCGGGACTATATGGCCAAGACTCAAGAGATCGCCCGTCCGTACGGTGCCAAAGCCCTGTTCAACGGGATGCGGAGTGCCACTCTCAACGGCACGGATACCGAGGGTGACATGGTCGTTGTTGTTAGCTTCCCTGACATCGAAACCTTGGAGCGGTGGAATACCTCGGACGAGTACAAAAAGATCGTAGCCCTGCGAGATGCCAGTTCCAGTCAGGTGATGACGGCCTATAGTGCCTTTGAATGATACACGGTCCCATCCTCTAATGGGTGGGATCAAATCCATTTGGATTGATCTATTTGCATAAGGTACTTTTGATGAAACGAGCTTTTACCAACATCCTGACCCATGATGTCGCTGCGACGGCCGCATTCTACGAAGATCTGCTGGGCCTGACGCGCAGTGGTGATTTTGGATGGTTCATCATTTTGTCCAACGATGATCTGCCGGGATTCGAGCTTGGCATTCTTGACAAAGATCACGAGTCGGTTCCAGATATTCTGGCGTGGCCCCCCGCTGGTGCCATCCTCACCTTTGTCGTCGACGACGTCGAGGAGTTGTATCGCAAAGCCATCGCAAACGGGGCCGAGATAATCCAGCCTCCGACCGATCTGTTCTACGGCCAACGACGCCTGATGTTGCGCGACCCTACCGGAACAGCCGTGGATATCAGCTCTCCCATTCGCTAGCGGGCACCCTCACCCTAGAAAAAAAGGAACCGTTTGATATGGGCATTCCAACACCCCCATATACCGGCCAGTGTCTTTGCGGCGCAGTGCGTGTCACCCTCACGGCCGCGCCCCTACTGACTGTGGCTTGTCATTGCGCCGACTGCCAGAAACTCACGGCCAGTGCGTTTTCGTTGACCACGATGTTTCCGCGCGACAGCTTTGAATGCACCGGCGCGCTGGTAACAGGAGGACGACACTCGGCCGAGCGACAGCATTTCTACTGCCGTTCCTGCCTTTGCTTTGTCTATTCCGAGGTCGGCCAAACGGACCGGATCAACCTGCGCACATCCGTGTTGGACGAGGCCGACAAGTTTGAACCCTTTCTTGAGGTTATGCGTGAAGACAAGTTGGAATGGTCCAACACTCCCTCTGTCCATCGCTACGACAGGTATCCGACCAGCCCCGAAGAGTTGCAGGCATTGATGTCAGCTTACTCGAGCTGGTGCGCTACCGGTGGCTAACTGCTTGATCCCAGGGTGTATCGCTTGCGCTCAGCCTCCATCGCTGCGCGCCACTCGGCCCGCACGAGGTCCATCCGACGTGGGATTTTGTCCGACAGAATCTGTCCTTGAACGATCAGTTCGGTTCTGAAATATCGAAACCCCTCACGAAGCTCGCACCAGGCTGCAATGATCCGGCCCGCGTCCCGATAGCCCAGTAGGATCGGCCAGATCACCCGGTCCGTCAGAGTATTCTTGTTATCACGATAGGTCAGCGAAATCTTCGCACGTTGCCGGATGGCCTGGCGAATGTCAGCCGCTGACAAGACCTCTGACACAGGATCAACGGGCGCGACGCTTAGGATGGGGGCCGCAAACGACGCCTCGAACCGTGCCGGGCTGACCGTTTCGATCTTTGACAACAACTTTTCCGCAGCCAGCGCCAGCTCTGGCTCGCCACGCGTTCGCACCCATTGCGCGCCAAGAATTGCCGCTTCGATCTCGTCCGAAGTCAGCATTAGGGGCGGCATGTGAAAGCCAGCCTCCAGTACATAGCCAACGCCGGCTTCGCCCTGAATTGGTACGCCCTGGGCCATCAGGGCAGCGATGTCGCGATAGATGGTTCGTTTGGTCACGCCAAGCTCAGCGCCAATCGCGTGCCCCGAGATCGGAACCTTAGCTCGTCGCAGAATTTCAATGATCTCAAACAGCCTGTCACCGCGTCTCATACCACTCTCCCTGAGGGGTAACATACCTATGCTGACACTATGGTGACAACATGCTGTCAGCAGAGGGTGTGTAGATATCAGATCAGACCTGAAACAGGAGATAAATGAATGAAGCACATCCTATCTATGACACTTGCAATGCTCTGTGCGGACGGCTCAGCTGCACAAGACACGGCGCTCTTGGCCATGGGTGCTTATGTGCCCTCCGATGACATGCAAGAATCCGAAACGTTCTATCGCACGCTATTCGCGCGGGATCCGATGATCCAACTAGAGGGGTTTGTCGCCTTCGATATATCGGGCGGTTGGTTTGCGATCGTGTCACGCAATAAATACGCGCCTGACGCCCAAGCAGGCACTGGCGCGATCCCTTATATTCGTTCAGGCAACTTAAGCATGCTACGTACCCGCATTCAAAACACAGGCGCTGAGGCACCCGAGATTATTGAAGACCCAGGCATTCACTTGCTCAAGATCACTGACCCAAACGGCCAACTTGTTGAGTTTTTTCAGCTTATAAGCCAATGAAACAGTGCCCCCGATAAAAACGGGGGCACCTTCTTCTGGTTACCGGTTTCCAATCCGGCGTACCGGACCGTCGAACGTGGGAACCGACAGGACAAAGGGATCAGTCGGGTAGCAGATTGCCTGTTCCTCGAGCATCGCAATCGCGATTTCTTCGCCCATGCGCAGGCTGTCATAGTAGTCAGAGTAATAATGCACACCGGCCATATTGCGCCCGATTGAGATATTGGCAGCAAGCTTGTTCAGCTCACCTTCCAGGGTCAGTGGGCACTTGACGACCTTGCGGTCAAGCTTGTCGCAGCCTTTCTTTGGCGCTGAATATTCGCTCGCCTCAGAAATAGAACGGTAGAACCCGTCCTTGCCACAATTGCAGCTATCGCGATCAGCGTTTTTGCCCAGAACTGTGCTGGTGTCAAAATAGGCTTTCAACACTGTTACACAGGCACCCGCAACGGTCGCATGCCCGGCACCATAAGCTGGATGCATCGGAGAACCTTCACCGAAGGCCATAGGCAGCAAAAAGTTACCTTTGTTGAATTGCTTTGGCTGCCTTGGGTTACCGTGCGCGATCTTGTCGAGGGTCGATTTACCATCGCACCCTTTGTTCGACATCAGATCATCACACATCTTGCTGAAAGCCCCGCAAAGACTGGGGTGATATTGCTCGATCACATCAGCCTTTGCGAGCCGCGCAGCCAGTGCTTCAGGGCGCAGACGCAAATGGTTATTGAACTTTTGGAACCGAACCGCCTTCAGCGCGCGTGTCGCCACTTCGGTCACCAGAGTCAGAATATGCGGACCACCATAAAGGGCAAACCCGCCAGCATTCTGTGGCTGACCCGAGCTAGGATCGTAGACATCGCGCATGCCCGAGAGATTTGCAAACCCCGGATCAAACGGCGTGCCCATGCCCAGCAGGATTAGACAAGCATTGAGATAGGCCTGATAGAGCGCGTCGTAGTGCACATACGTAGCCAGATCGCGCGGTGTTTTTATGAAGCAGCGCTTCTTCTCGCTAAAGTCCTGACCAGCGCCACACATATTGACGTCATAGCCCTGTTGAACATCAAGCCACTCTTTCCATGTCTTCATGTAGTCATCGCCTTTGGCGGCAACCAAAACACGCTGGTCTACCTGCTGAGCTCCAAAGCTGATCAACCCGTCCTCTAGATCAACGGATCCAGCTTGATCGCGGGTACCAATCAACATGAGCTGAGACAGGTACGGTCCCTTGTCACAGCCCGGGGACGAGCCTCTGAAGGCAGTTTGAGCATCCAGCGTAGTTGTTGTCGCACTTGTGCGACCTCTGCCACCTGGGAAACCGGCTTGGGCAAAATCAAGCGCATTCAGCCGCGCGACTGAGTTGGACAGCTGAGCACCACCGGTTTGAAACTGTGAAAATGACACATCGCGCAAAATGGCCAACTCGTAGACTTCGGCCATCTCAAAGGTCAGCTCGTCGCTACAGAGTTCGGGCGCCGGCGGCATAGTTACGGCCTGCGCATCGGGGCCTTCAAGATCGTAGACCACACCGGCAGTCGGTGCCTCCCACTTTCTGCGCCCCTTTCCCCTGGGCGGGGTTGGAACAGGAACCCGGGATGTGAACGGCTCGATCCAGCCTTCGTCAATGGCCTGACGAAACGCTTCGAAATGACCCTTGTTATCAACAAGCCCTGTGACGGAGCTATGATTAAGTCCTTTGGTAAAGCTCATCGGATAATGTGCAGTGGCGTATCTCTGCTCGTCACCATTGGCAATGTGATCTGGGTGCACCCGGTCATGCGCCATGCGTGCAGCGGATACCCGGCCTTCAAATGCGGCCTCTCGGCGGTTGACTGCCATGTCTAACACTCCTTTGAAAATAAAAAATTTAAATTGAATTGGTCTTAAAGCGCTGACGCGAAAATAACGTCAACGCGTGCTGGTCTCTATCACAGAGCGTGTTTGTCCGCCGTGAAACAGATCACGTTTGCCGATAGATTGGCCGGTGGCCTACCGGGAAATAACCGGATCAGGCACAGATGATGTTATGCGGAAGTCGCTGAAAGGCTCTGACGCAGATAGCCTAAGGCGATTTCGGTTGCGTCATCCGGGCTGAGGTTTCCGCCCTTGAACGACAATCGAATGTAGAGCCCATCAATCAGAGATGCCAGCGCCACCGCAACCTCTTCAGCCCGCGTGCCGACAAGTGGTTTCAGATTGCTTTTCAGATTGGATTGCAGCCTGTGATAGTAGATATGCAACAGGCGTTCAGTCTCTTTGGAATATTGCGCCTGCACATAGAAGCTCAGCCAAGCATTGGTGATCCCCGGACGGAAGTTCTGGCTGGAAAAGCAAGAAATAATAATGGCTTCCAGTCGTTGCTCGGGTGTTTTCGCCTGCGCCAGCCCTTTGCGCACATCGGTCCCAAAGATCGTCAGAATGCGCCGCATGGCCGAGATCAGGATCTGTTCCTTGCTGCCAAAATAATGATGCGCCAACCCGCTGGACACCCCAGCAACATCCGCGATCTTTGCAACCGTAATGTCGGTTGATCCGGTCCGACCAATCTCGGCAATGGCGGCTTCGATGATCTCGTTTTTGCGTATGTCTTTGATTTTTGTTCTTGGCATATCCAGCGCCTAGTTCATCATAGAAACAGGGTCAAACAAATTGATTATTGACTAATGAATCAATTTTTTGATTATACGTCAACAAATATACAAGAAACCAACGGGAGAACATCATGCCTTTTAAAGTGACTGCAACGGCGCTGGCGGCGCTTCTGAGCGCAAACGCAGCTTATGCCGCCTGCGACAAGGTTACCTTTTCGGATGTGGGATGGACAGACATCACCGCGACCACGGCGACGACCACAACCATTCTTGAGGCGCTGGGCTATGAGACGGATGTCAAAGTCCTATCCGTGCCGGTGACTTACAAATCGCTCGAATTGGGGGATGTGGATGTCTTCCTGGGCAACTGGATGCCCACGATGGAGGCCGACATCGCCCCTTACCGCGAAGCTGGCACCGTCGACACCGTGCGGGCCAACCTGAAAGGCACCCAGTACACCCTGGCCACCAACGCGGCGGGCCGTGACTTGGGTATTGCCACTTTTGCCGATATCGCCACCCATGCTGACGCTCTGGATGGCACAATCTATGGGATCGAGCCGGGCAATGACGGCAACCGCATCGTTCTGGACCTGATTGCCGAAGACAAGTTTGGTCTATCCGCGATGAACTTGGTCGAAAGCTCGGAACAGGGCATGCTGGCGCAAGCATCGCGCATCGACGGTCGCGGCAAACCCGTGGTGTTCCTGGGCTGGGCACCGCACCCGATGAACTCGAATATGGAGCTGACCTACCTGACGGGCGGTGAGGAATGGTTCGGCGCCGAGGGCGACGTCTACACCAACACGCGCAGTGGCTATGTCACCGAATGCCCCAATGTTGGTGCGTTGCTGACCAATCTTGAGTTCACGCTGCCGATGGAAAACGAAATCATGGCTTCCATTCTGGAAGATGGTCAGGATCCAGCAGATGCGGCCAGGGCATGGCTAGCAGGCAATATGGACACTGTCGAGGTTTGGCTGGACGGGGTCACGACGCTGGATGGCGGTGACGCGAATGCCGCTGTCAAAAGCGCTCTGGGTCTCTGATCTCAGCTGAAAACCAACTCTGTCTCCGGCCCTTATTTCTCTGTGGGGGTCGGAGATTTTTTGTGATGTGAAAGGGAAACCATGGATTGGCTAGAGGGTTCGAAAATCCCGGTCGGGAAGTTTCTCGAACAGATTTTTTTGTGGGTGCAGAACAAGGGTGCATTCTTCTTTGATGCCTTGGCAACAGGCCTCGAGGCGCTGATTGACGGTATTTTGTGGGTTCTTCAAACCCCCAACCCGCTGATCACGGTGCTTGCATTTACGGCAATATCCTATCTTTTGCAGCGCAATTGGAAGACCAGTTTGCTGGTGTTTCTGTCTTTCTTGTTTGTGATCAACCAAGGCTATTGGGAAGAAACCACCGAAAGCCTGACGCTGGTTCTGTCGGCCTGTGTTGTCTGCATGTCAATCGGTGTGCCAATTGGAATTGCCGCGGCTCATCGCCCGCGATTTTTCAGCTTTTTGCGGCCGGTGCTGGACCTGATGCAGACGCTACCAACCTTTGTCTATCTGATCCCGGCAATCGTCTTCTTTGGCATCGGAATGGTGCCCGGACTGATTGCGACGGTTATCTTCGTTCTACCCGCCCCGATCCGCCTGACCCATCTGGGCGTCTCGTCAACACCCGAGTCGCTGCTCGAGGCCGTGGATGCCTTTGGCGCGACCCCGTTTCAGAAGCTGGTCAAGGTTGAAATCCCGTGGGCCTTTCCGCAGATCATGGCTGGTTTGAATCAAACCATTATGCTGTCGCTGTCGATGGTAGTGATCGCGGCTCTGGTTGGAGCCAGCGGTTTGGGGGTTCCGGTTGTACGTGCCTTGAACCAGGTCAACACGGCGCTTGGGTTCGAAAGCGGCCTTGTCATCGTGGTTATCGCCATCGCGCTTGACCGGATGCTGAGAATGGAGCGCTGACCATGACAACCGCAGTCAAGTTCGACAATGTCTCGATTGTGTTTGGGGACAACCCGAAACGCGCTTTGCCAGAGATGGATCAGGGAAAGGATCGTGCTGAGATCCGCGATCTGACGGGCCAGGTTCTGGGGGTGCACGATTGCTCGCTGACGGTGGATGAGGGCGAGATTCTCGTCCTGATGGGCCTGTCCGGGTCCGGCAAATCAACTCTGCTGCGCAGTGTGAATGGCCTGAACCCCGTGGTGCGCGGCGATGTGCAATTGCGTCATCAGGGATCACTGGTCAACGTGAACCGCGCAGATGCGTCCACCCTGCGATCCATCCGTCAAAGCAGCGTCGCGATGGTGTTTCAGCAATTCGGCCTGCTGCCCTGGCGCAGCGTCCGTGAAAATGTCGGCCTTGGGCTGGAACTGAGCGGCGCACCGCAAAAGGAAACCAAGGACCGTGTGGATCGACAACTGGAGCTTGTAGGCCTGTCCGAATGGGCCGATCTGAAGGTTTCGGAACTGTCCGGCGGCATGCAGCAACGGGTTGGGCTGGCGCGCGCCTTTGTCACCGAAGCGCCAATCCTGTTGATGGATGAGCCGTTTTCGGCCTTGGACCCGCTGATCCGCAATCACTTGCAAAACGAGTTGCTGGAACTTCAGCGCAAACTCAAACGGACGATCATCTTTGTCAGCCACGATCTGGATGAAGCCTTCAAGCTGGGCGACAAAATCGCCATCCTCGAAGGCGGGCGCATCGTGCAAAGCGGGACGCCAAAACAGATCTATACGGACCCGGCGAACGAGTATGTGACGGAATTCGTCAATCACATGAACCCGCTGGGCGTGCTGACGGCCGAAGATGTCATGGGGCCACCCGGTCAGGCTGAAGGGCGCAAGATCCCGGCAGAGATGGCGGTCAAAGACGTCATGTCAATTCTGCCCGATGACGGAACGCCTTTGATCGTCATGCGCGACGGATCGCGATTGGGCGAGATATCGAACACCTCACTGGTCAAAAACCTGTCCGAGCGGTGCTGAACGTCAGCCCCAGCGACATAACGGAATATCACGATGAACTTTCAACCAAAGGCCAGCCATTTTGTGAATGGCGCCTATATCGAGGATGCAAACGGAGCCCCGATTTCCTGCGTCTTCCCGGCAAATGGCGAAGAAATTGCACGCCTGCATTCGGCCACACCCGAGATTGTCGAGCTTGCCGTCAAAAGCGCGCGCGCAGCGCAAACCCAGTGGACCAAACACACCGGTACCGAACGGGGCCGGGTTCTGCGACGCGCCGCAGACCTGATCCGCGCCCGCAACCACGATCTCTCCTGGTTGGAAACCCATGACACCGGCAAACCGCTGCAGGAAACGATCTGCGCCGATGCAACCTCGGGCGCGGATGCACTGGAGTACTTCGGCGGGCTTGCCGCCAGCCTGACCGGCGAACACATCCCGCTGGGTGAAGATTGGGCCTATACAAAACGCGTCCCTCTGGGCGTGTGTGCCGGCATCGGAGCGTGGAACTATCCCACCCAGATCGCGTGCTGGAAAGGGGCCCCTGCCCTGGCCTGTGGAAACGCGATGGTCTTCAAGCCGTCCGAATTCACGCCGCTGAGCGCATTGAAGATTGCAGAGATTCTGATCGAGGCCGGTGCGCCTGCAGGTCTGTTCAACGTCATTCAAGGCTATGGCGATGTAGGCGCGGCGCTGGCCCAGCATCCTGATATCGACAAGGTCTCACTGACGGGGTCGGCCGCGACCGGAGCCAAGGTTTATGCCTCGGCGGCAGCGGGTATGAAGCACGTGACGATGGAGCTGGGCGGAAAATCTCCTCTGATCGTCTTCGACGACGCGTCGCTTGAAGACGCGGTTGGCGGCGCGCTGCTGGGCAACTTCTATTCGACCGGCCAGGTCTGTTCGAATGGAACACGTGTCTTTGTACAATCCGGGATCAAGGACCGTTTTTTGGAGCGCCTGATCGAGCGGACATCTAAGATCATCATCGGCGATCCCAGGGACGAGGAAACCCAGATGGGTCCAATGGTATCGGCCCGCCAACTTGAGATCGTCGAAGGCTACATCGCCAAAGGCAAGGCCGAAGGCGCAACTCTGGCCTACGGCGGCGCACTGATCGACAGAGACGGGTTCTTTGTTCAACCAGTAATATTCTCGGATGTGCACGATGACATGACCATCGCGCGAGAAGAGATTTTCGGTCCGGTCATGTCGATCCTTGAGTTCGAAACCGAAGACGAGGTGATCGCCCGCGCCAATGACACCGAATTGGGGCTGGCGGCAGGTGTATTCACCTCAGACCTGACGCGCGCGCATCGGGTCATTGACCGCTTGGATGCGGGCACTTGTTTCATCAACTCCTACAACGACGCACCGGTCGAAATCCCCTTTGGCGGGATGAAGAAATCGGGCGTCGGGCGCGAAAACTCGAAGGCAGCAATCGAGCATTATAGCCAGCTCAAGACAGTTTTCGTGCGCATGACACCGGTTGAGGCTCCGTACTGATCATGACCAAGCTGAATGCAGATTACATCATCATCGGCGCAGGCTCTGCCGGGTGTGCGATGGCCTATCGACTGTCTGAAAACGGCAAACATTCGGTGCTGGTGATCGAATTTGGCGGCTCGGATGTGGGACCCTTCATCCAGATGCCCGCGGCGCTGTCCTACCCGATGAACATGCCCCTATACGATTGGGGGTTCCAAAGCGAACCGGAACCCCAGTTGAATAACCGGCGTCTGGCGACGCCACGCGGCAAGGTAATCGGTGGATCATCGTCAATCAACGGGATGGTTTATGTCCGTGGTCATGCGCTGGATTATGACCATTGGCAGGATGTCGGCGCTGATGGCTGGGCCTACAAGAACGTGCTTCCCTATTTCAAGCGGATGGAAACCTGGAACAGCGCCGGGCACGGAGGCGACCCGATGTGGCGGGGTACGGACGGGCCGCTTCATGTGACGCGCGGCCCGCGAAAAAACCCGCTGTTTCACGCCTTTGTCGAGGCCGGTCAGCAGTCCGGATACGAGTTGACCGATGACTACAATGGCGAAAAGCAAGAGGGCTTTGGCCCAATGGAGCAGACCGTCTACAAAGGTCGGCGTTGGTCTGCCGCGAATGCCTATCTGAGGCCAGCCCTGAAGCGCGAAAACTGCCGCCTTGTTCGCGCCTTTGCCAAACGGATCGTGATCGAAAACGGACGCGCGACCGGCGTCGAAGTGATCAACGGATCAAAAACCGAGGTTCTGCATGCAAACCGAGAGGTGATTGTTGCGGCCTCGTCCATCAACTCTCCGAAACTGCTGATGCTGTCGGGCATTGGGCCAGCCGCGCATCTGAAACAGCATGGGATCGACGTTGTCGCCGACCGACCCGGGGTTGGGCAGAACCTACAGGATCATCTGGAACTCTATATCCAGATGGCCAGCAAGCAGCCGATCACACTGTACAAACACTGGAACCTATTCTCCAAGGCCGTGATCGGAGCGCAATGGCTGTTCTTCAAAAAGGGTCTTGGGGCGTCGAACCAGTTTGAATCAGCTGCGTTTTTGCGTTCTGACCCGTCAAAAACCTATCCAGATGTACAGTACCATTTCCTGCCCATGGCGGTGCGGTATGACGGCAAAGCCGCTGCCGAAGGTCACGGGTTTCAGGCCCACGTCGGCCCCATGCGGTCGCCGTCGCGTGGGTCGATCCAGCTACAGTCTGCGGACCCGTTGGCTGCACCGGAAATCCGGTTCAACTACATGAGCACCGAGCAGGATTGGGTCGATTTCCGCAGATGTATCCGCATGACACGCGAGATTTTCGCGCAGGATGCTTTCAAACCCTATGTGAAATCCGAGATCCAGCCGGGCGCGGCGCTGCAATCCGATGAGGATCTGGACGGGTTCATCCGCGAACATGCCGAAAGCGCCTACCATCCCTGCGGCACCTGCAAGATGGGCCGGGCGGACGACAAAACAGCCGTGGTGGACCCAGAATGCCGCGTGATCGGTGTGGACGGGCTACGCGTTGCCGACAGCTCGATCTTCCCGCGTATTACCAACGGGAACCTGAACGCACCCTCGATCATGGTGGGGGAAAAAGCGTCTGATCACATTCTGGGCCAAACGCCCCTGCCGCCGTCAAATGCTAAGCCATGGTTGCACACGAGTTGAAAGTCAGAATGCGCACTCCGACATCGGTACGCATAGAGTAGATTGGTAGAAGCAAGGTTACGATTGGATCAGGATAGACGCGCAAGAAAGGCATCCGCAGTCGTAACGTATCGATCTCTTCTCTCTGGCTTCATTCGGGCCGCAGTTCTGCACATCATGGCCCAGCGTGGATTTCGCCCGAGATTGTCCTGATGTTTGATTATGAAACGCCAATACAGGGCATCCCAGACCTCTGACCAAGGCCCTTTGGCCCAATGGCTCATTTTGCGGATGTAGTTTGAGCCACAGAAATAGGGCTTGGTCGTGATTAGCCCGCCATCTGCGTGCTGGCTCATGGCATACGTATTTGGGACCATGACCCAATCGTAGCTGTCCACGAACATCTCCATGAACCAGCGGTAGACGTCGTCTGGATCAATTTCACACAGAAACATAAACCCACCCAAAACCATCAGCCGTTCAATGTGATGGCAATATCCGGTCTGAAGAACCCTCGTGATGGTATCATCGATTGGGCCTATCCCTGTTGTGCCATCATAAAACGCTGTCGGCATCCTTCGGCTGTGTGCCCAATGGTTGGTCGTCCGCATACGTACGCCAAGGTCTTCATAGGTGGCACGCATAAACTCTCGCCAACCAATGATCTGACGAACAAAACCTTCAATGGAATTGAGCGGGATGTCTCGGGATTGCGCATAGTCAAGAGTTGCGTCGATTACTTGTTTTGGGGTCAACAACCCGATGTTCAGTGCGGGCGTCAGGACCGCGTGCCAAAGCCAGTTTTCGCCTTCGACAATTGCATCTTCATAGTCGCCGAACCGATCAAAACGGCGCTCGAGAAATTGGTTCAACCAAATCTCGGCAGCCTCATGAGATGTCGGGTAATACAGCCTGTCCAGTGAGCCATAAGCATTTGGGAAATCTGTATTTATACTCTCTCTTGCAGCGCAATCCAGCGCGCCATGTTCCGGCCAGTCGATCCAAGGCAAACATCCCAGAAGGGCTTTGGGAACTTTCTTGCGGTTGTCGTGGTCAAAGCTCCATTGTCCACCGATTGGTTCATCGCCCTCCATCAAAACATCCAGCCGGCGCCGCTGATGCTTATAGAAGTCGGCCATGAACCAGCGTTTGTGACCACTTCGCCAGATTTCATTGTCTGCCTTAGTATTCAGAAATCCGGGAGATGGACGAATTTCAAGCGTGATACCTGCATGAAGCGCGGCCTTTTGCAGGCGCTTCTCTGCGATGAAGTCTACCGGGTCAGCCATCACAACCGAACTGACACCGTCCTGCGACAGCCCCTGGAACAAGAGACCGCACGCATCTGTTCGCATTTCATAAGAAAAGATTTTGGCATTCAGGCCTTTATCCAGCAGGTTGCGGTGGTATCGGGACATGCTTGCACGGTGCAACCAAAGCTTTTGCTTGTGCATCTTTGCCGGGTACTGTGCGTCGCCAAAGAACAGAGGATCCTCAAACAAGATCACGCGTGCCGAAGCGTCGACTAATCCTGGATGGTCGGCATAAAGCTGATTGGGAAGAATGAGTGTCGCCGCGGTCAATCCATATCTCCAAGCTAGAAAGTCATTGGTCCTAGCTGGCGCACACCTGTACAGGCGTAGAATGTTGTGTCAGTTCGCCAATGCCGTCGATAGGGCAAGAACCGAATCTTCGTAGCTGTTCATTAAATCTGCACCCTCCGGCCTATGGACAAGAGGTGGGAAGACCACATTCTGCATCCCCAGCTCTTCCACAGCCCGCAACGCTGCCATTGGTGGATCTGCTTCCCAGATCAATACCTCTGCACCTGTCTGTTGTTTGAGATCAAGCAGTTCGGCCAATTGCTCCGAATTTGGAGCGGCCCCAGCCTCCCACTCAAGCGATGCGATTTCCAGACCGTAGCGGCGACCGAAATACTGATACCTTGGATGCGTCGCGATCAGGGTGACATTTGTACCACCCGCAAGCAGCGATTGGGCTGTTTGATCCAACGCCAGCAACTCAGCGCGGAGTGTATTGAGCCGGGTAGCAATCTCTTCAGGCGGGGCCAGCGCACGCTGAGTTGCGGCCTTCGCAATTGCCTCCGACTGCGTAATCGCCAAAGTTGGATCAAGCCAGGTGTAGGATGCCAATCCCTCATGCGAGTGTTCTCCACCCTCACCATGGCTGTGGGTGATACTTTCGGTAGCGATGAATCGGTCCTCAAGCGTGGCAGAGGTGTTGACCAACCGGGATCGCGGCAGAGACACGCGATCAATCCAAGTGGCAAAGGCGGCACCGTTCAGAAGGATCAGGTCTGCCGATTGGATCATACTGATATCGGCGATAGAGGGCCGCCAAAATGAGGGATCGACATCTGCGGGTACGGGAAACACCACATCTGCGGCATCCCCTAAAAGGCGTTCGGCAAAATACTGCAACGGATAGTTAACTGCTACAATTTTTGACCGTTCTTGTGCGGTAGCAAACGTGGCCACGAGCAGACCCAGAACCATCAGCGCACCACACGTGAGCATCCTTTTCATGATCAACTCCCGCATTTCCGTGCGATATCTTCGGGCGTGACAATCCAGTAGTTATCGTGGCCCCCGGTATCAACCTCGATCACCAGACCGGTTGAATGATCAACGCTGCTGAGGGGGATATGCGCCATGCCGTCACTGTCAACCGAGAGGGTTTGCAGCAAAGCATTCTGCCCATCCAATACGCGCACCTCACCCTTTTGGGCGGGTTTGCCGTTCGAAAACTTCGCTTCAACCGTTACCATTTTGCAATCGACCGAGGCGAAAACGACAAGTTTGTGCGCAGCCGCAGCCAAGGGGGCAGCGGCGCATAGGGCGGCTAAACCAAGTGTTCGGATCACTGACCTGTCCATTCCTCGAAAAGCACCCACAGAACTGCGCCCAGTTCGACAGCCTTGTCTTCACCGTCCTGAGGCAAGGTATAGTCCGCTGTATTGAGCGCAGCAAAACCCCACCAGCCATCGGATGGCGCCGCATAGGTAAAGACACCATCTGCGTCTGCCTTGACTGTCTGCGTGATCATCAACTCATCCGGCGCGGTTGCACCGGCGCCATTGTTGAAGAACTCTACCTCAACTTCGGCATAAGGTACGGGCGTCCCATCCATCTTGACGATACCCTGAAAGACATTGTGCTCCCACAGACCAAACGGTTTAGACAGGGGCACAATCTCGGTCTTGAGACCAAGCTCGGAATCCCAACCCTCATCATCTCCGTAAGCCGTTACATAGGTTTTGGTGTAGTGAATGATGAAAGCATCTTCAGCGGGTTCCCAATAAGGTTTGGGTTCCATCGCAAAGATGTAGGTGCCCGGACGTTCAAGCGGGAAATCGAGCGTATACCCTCGTTCATCCATAACAGTGGCACCCTCAAGGCTGCTCAGGATGTCTGTTGTTTGCCCTTCATGGGTGACGGTAAAGGCTGCAGGTTTTTCCAGTGTCATCCCGTCCAGTTCAAACGGATGTGAGAAAGACATGGTCAAGGATAAGCTGCGGCCATCTTCCTGACTGATCATCGGATCATTCGGGATGATCATACCATAATGGGCAAGCGCAGGTGTGACAGCAACGCTGCCTGCCAATGCCGCCAGAAGAATATGCTGTTTCATAGCCTTTCCTTTCTGATCATGTGCCGAGCGAGAGCAGCCAGCCCACCCAGGTCTCAGCATGTCGTGACACCAACGCAGCACCAAAGGCCGCGATACACCCTGAAATGAACAGCAGAGTGACTGTTTCGGCTGCCAGCAGACGCAAAACCATGCCCTGCCTGGCCCCCAACTTGACGGCCGTCGCAATCTCTTTTGCGCGCAGCCGATAGCTAAGGAAAACGGCCAGCCCAACGGCGGCAACCGCCGCCACCGCGATGATCGCCGTCACCACGTCCAATAGTGATTTGATCCGAAATATCCGATCGACCAGCCCTTGTATGACCTGCGCCGGTTCAAACAGTTGGCTGGGATTTTCGCCGTCCAGATACCGCCCTTTCAGGATCGTGGCCGACCGCCGGTCACTCGGGACCAAGATCACAGCAGTGGCTGGAAACTCAGCCTGTGCCCCATGAAAATGAAAGCTATCGATATTGTCCGGCGTGATACGCTGATATTGCACCACAGCTGCATTCGCCAGCGCATCAGTCCCTGCTGCAATATCTGCGGCGGTCACTACATCCTCGTGGCCATGCCCAATCCCCTGGATCACCCAAGCCGTTTTGATATCAACAAAAATCGCTTGATCGTCTGGCGTGTTGGTCGGAGCCAACACCCCGACTATTGGCATCTCCAGAGGGTAAACACCATCGAGGTCGAACAGGTTCTCGGGCGCGGAGACTAACACATCGCCCATGCCCTTCCCCAAGTCTTGGGCCACTTGCGCCCCGATCACCGCTTCCCCCAGAAAGGACAGACCCCTCCCATCGGCAAGTGTCAGATTCCTGAACTCAAAATAATCGAGTGTCGTACCTACGATCCGGAACCCGCCAGACGAAAACGCGGTATGGACCGGGATGGGAACAGCCAAATTGCTGTCCCAGATCACATCCACCTCGCGCATTGCGGTGGGATCAGGGCGTTCATCTGAGAAATAGAGGGCAGCCATTGTCAGATCCAACCGCGATCCACGATTGCCCAACAGCAGTGGCGTCGCCTCACCCCGCGCAACCAAGGCGGTCTGGCTTGTGGACAGTAAGATCTGCGTGGCTGCCGGCACAAACAGGATCAACGCCGTCGCAATCACTAGCACAAGACTGCGTGCCCAATGATAACGCAGATAGGAAAAGGCGAGGTAGAGCGCATTCATACCTCGGCCACCTCGCGATATTGCGCAAAGTCGATAACACGTTCAAAACGCGGTAAAAGCTCGTGATCATGGGTCACGGCCAGAACCGTTGTCCCTGCAGTGGCGGCTTGCTCGAACAGCAAATCCAGGATGCGTCCTTTGCTTTCAGGATCCAGATTGCCGGTCGCCTCATCAGACAGGATAAGCTTGGGCTGGGTCACCAAAGCACGGCAGATGGCGACGCGTTGCTGTTCCCCTTGGCTAAGGGCTTCGGGATGCCTGTCCAGCTTATCACCAATACCACTGGCCTCCGCCAAAGCCTCTGCCCGACCCCGCGCCGCGGAATCCAGTTTGAGCGCGGGTGTAATGCGATAGGGATACAGGATGTTCTGCCGTGCGGTCAAATAATCCAGCAGAGCAAAATCCTGAAAAACGAAACCGATATGGCTGGCGCGAAACCGACGACGCGCCGCATTTGGCAATCCCGAGACATTTGTTCCGGCCACCTCGATACACCCTGTTTCAGGTGTCAGAATACCCGCGATCAGGTTCAGCAGGGTTGTCTTTCCACTGCCGCTTGGCCCAACGATGGCCAAACGTTCACCCTCGGTCAGGGATAGTTGCGGCACCCGCAGGCGAAACGCGCCGGAACTGTACCTAAAGCTAAGATCTTCAACCCGGATCATTGATTTTCTTCCGAAACCTGAAAAACCTCACCCGCACTGTCCCGACTGACCTCAAGCAAGTCGAAATCTGTAATCCGCCATGCACCATCAATCGGAGAGATCGACAAGGCGGCATAATAGGTATTACCGCGTACATGAAGGTGATCAGCGTGACCGACCGTTCCAATAACCTGCCATGTTGCATCGACCTCAAGCGTCTCATCACTTTGCGTCACGAGGCTGTCCAATAGGCTGATTTCGTGGATGGTCTGATCCGCTTGATCCAGCCCATTCCCTTCCATCGCACCAACCCGTTCGAGGTAAAGATACTCCAGCGCGTCGCCATGCGTGACCTTTGCCAACTGGTCATAAATGGTGTCTTCTTGAGTCTGCGCGAAGGCCTCGTAGATCACGATCAATAACGCCGGTATCAACTCATCTGATAGCTCGTAGGCAACCGGAACTGTCATACCAGGCATGTTTGGTACCGAATAAGCCCCGGGTGGCAATGCATCTGCCGATCTTTCAGACGATAGAAAAACAAAGCCCGTAATTCCGCCAACGCCCAAGGCAAAAACTATGGCTAACAGAACGTTCTGACCCATGTATCCAAATCCCAGCTTAATCCAATTACGTTCCAGAACATCGATTGGATCGATAATAAAAGTCCTGACCCGTATCGGGTATTGCACTGCATGGCTTTCTTATCGACCACCCTGCCCAGCGACCATCGAAGCGGCGCGCATCTACGGCTGAGACCAGTCATTGGCAAAGCTAGGGCTAGGGTCAAGCGGTTCTGATCAGCGACCTTCACCGCTGATCGAAGATTTCATGATTCATTAGACTGCGATCCTTAGCTACGACGTGTACCGGGTCTCAAAGAGCGAGTGTTTTGACGCGGTCGCGCAGTTGGAACTTCTGGATTTTGCCAGTTGAGGTCTTGGGAAGCGTTTCGAAAACAACCGCTTTTGGCGCCTTGAACCCGGCCAGATGATCGCGACAGAAGTCGATGATGTCCTCGGCGGTTGCCTCGGCCCCGTCGCGTAATTCGATAAAGGCGCAGGGGACTTCGCCCCATTTGTCATGCGGCATTGCGACCACGGCCGCGGCCTGAACCGCGGCATGGCGATACAGCACCGCTTCAACCTCGACAGATGAGATGTTTTCGCCGCCCGAGATGATCACATCCTTCAGGCGGTCGCGGATCTGAATGTAGCCGTTTTCATGCATCACCGCTCCGTCGCCGGACCAGAACCAGCCGTCCTCGAAGGCGTTCGAGCTCGCCTCGGCGTCTTTGTAGTACCCGGCCATGACCGTGTTGCCCCGAATGGCAATCTCACCTTGTGTGGCACCATCGCGCGGCACCGGCGCGCCGCTGTCGCGGTCGATCACCGTGACCTCTTCGACCATCGGAAAAGCGATGCCCTGTTGTGCCTGCAATTCAGCCTGTTCCGCTGGGCTGAGATCGTTCCACTCTTCCTGCCAGAGGCATTGTGAGATGTGGCCGTAAGTCTCGGTTAGGCCATAGACCTGCATGACGTCAAACCCCATCGCGCGGGTTTTTTCCAAAACCGAAGGGGGCGGAGGCGCGCCGGCAGTCAGCACGCGGATTGCGGGATCAAACGGGGCGGAGGCGCTTTCGGCCTCTGCCAGCATTTGCAGCACGATGGGGGCGGCACCGAAATGGGTCACGCCATGGGTGCGGATCGCCTCCAGAATACGGTCTGCGGCGGGGATGCGTGTAAAGACAACCGTCCCTCCTAGCATCGCCATCAACCAGGGATGGCCCCAGCCGTTGCAGTGGAACATCGGCACGACGGACAGGTAGACCGGATAGGGTGGCATCTGCCATGCTGTGCCCGTACCCAACGCCATCAGGTAGGCGCCACGGTGGTGATAGACGACGCCCTTGGGGCGGCCCGAGGTGCCCGAGGTGTAGTTCAGCGCAATCGCGTCCCACTCATCATCGGGCAGATCGATCGGCAGGGGCGGGGCCGTCGTAAGCGCCTCATAGGTCTGGCCACCCAGGCTTTCACCGGTGGCAGCGGGATCGGCGATCTCGACTACCGGTATCGTCCGGCCCAGCAGATCAAAGGCTTTCGACAGAAGCGGCACCATTTCCCGGTCCACGATCACCAGCTTGGTGTCCGCATGGTCCAGAATATAGGCGATGGTTTCGGGCTCGAGCCGGGTGTTGAGGGTATTCAGCACTCCTCCGGTCAGAGGCAGGGCAAAGTGCAGCTCAAACAGTTCCGGGATGTTCGGGCTGAGGACCGAGACCGTATCGCCTTTCTGCACGCCAAGCGCGGTCAACCCGCTGGCCACCGCGCGAATGCGTGCGGCGGTTTCTGACCAGCTTCGTCGGATGTCACCATAGATAACGGCCGTGCGTGCGCCGTGCAGGGATTCGGCGCGGCGCAGGAAGGACAAAGGTGACAAAGGCACATGATTGGCCCCTGTCTTCTGAAGAGCTTCGAAATGGTGACGCATCCGGGTCCCGCCTGTCTTAGCTGTTGGGCCGCACGCGGGCGGCGGTCTTGTTGGCAAAGGCTTCCAACCGTTCGCGCGCGGCGGGCTGGGTGTTGACGACACCGCCGACTACGGCTTCGGCATAAGCTGCATCCATTCCGGACATGTTGTTCAAATGGCTGATCGCCGAGCAGATCGCAAAATTGGTCAAAGGCAGGTTCTGCGCGATTTGTTCCGCCAGTTCCATTGCCTTGGCCATGCTGCCGCCGTCCTCGGTGATGTACTGCGCCAGCCCCAGATCGACGGCCTCTTGCCCCTGATAGACGCGGCCGGTCAGGATCATATCGATCATGCGGTATTTGCCGATCATATCCGAAACGCGGATGGTTGCGCCCCCGCCCGTGAAAATCCCGCGCTGTCCCTCGGGCAACGCGAAATAGGTGCCGGGATCAATGACGCGGATATGGGCTGCGCTGGCAAGCTCTAGCCCGCCGCCCACCACCGCGCCTTTCAGGGCGGCGATGATCGGCACGCCGCCATATTCCATCTTGTTGAACGCCTCGTGCCAGCGCAGGCAGACATGCATGAAATCATCGGGGCTGCGGTCGGCCTTCCAGTGTTCAACCAGATCCAGGCCTGCGCAGAAGTGATCGCCCTCGCCGGACAGCACCACAGCCCGCACGCCAGCCATACGCGCGCCGCTAAAAAAGCGGATCAGTTCTTCGATCGTGGCCACGTCCAGTGCATTGCGCTTGGTCGGGCGGTTCAGGGTCACGACGAAGAGGCCGTTATCACGCTCGGAAATCGCGAGGTTCTCATAGCTGGCGGGGTTCACGACATCATTCATGTTGCGGATCCTTTTGGAAGCTTTATTCAGGGAAGGCCGCGTCAAGCAGGCTGCGCGCGCCGTGCAGGATACGGGTGTGTTCGGAACTGCAATCCGGCAGGATGTGCTGCGCAAAGAACAGCGCGGTGGCGATCTTCTGGGTCATGAACTGCGTGTTCTGCCCATTGTTCAACGCTGCCTGCGCCGGGGTGACACCTTTTGCCAGTTTCCAACCCGCCGCAAGCGTACCTGCCAGCATCAGGAACGGGACTGAGCCCGCAAAAGCGGCGTCGATATCTTTGCGACTGTGTTCCAATAGCCATTCCAAGGCGGCTTCAAACGCGCCGCGTGCCTGCGTAAGGCTTGCACCGATGGCTTGTGCGGTGGCGTCGCCCTTTGCAAGCTCGGCCTCAGTTGCCGCAATGCGCGCGGCGAACCGGCGGGCGGTCTCTCCTCCGTCGCGCATGACTTTACGGCCCAGAAGGTCGTTGGCCTGAATGGCGGTGGTGCCCTCGTAAATCGGCAGAATGCGAGCGTCGCGGTAGTGCTGTGCGGCTCCGGTTTCTTCGATAAAGCCCATGCCGCCGTGGATTTGAACGCCCAGCGAGGCAACCTCGACCGCGCGTTCCGAGCAGAAGCCCTTGACCAACGGAACCATGAACTCGGCCAGGGCAGCCATGTCCGGATCATCCTGATGGTGTGCGATGTCCAGCAGCCCGGCTGTGGCCGCCGCCATGGCCCGCCCGCCTTCGGTCAGGCTGCGCATCCGCATCAACATGCGGCGCACGTCGGGGTGTTCGATGATCGCCACAGCGTCCTTGACCTGACCATTCACAGGGCGGCTTTGGACCCGGTCCCGCGCATAAGCCAAGGCGCGCTGATAGGCACGTTCTGATGTCGCGATACCCTGAACACCAACCGAAAAGCGCGCGGCGTTCATCATGATGAACATATATTCCAGCCCGCGGTTTACCTCACCGATCAGGAAGCCCGTGGCGTCTTTGAATTCCAGTACCGCCGTCGGGCTCGCACGCACGCCCAGCTTGTGTTCGATGCTGACACAGTTCACCGAATTCTCGGCCCCAACCGAGCCATCCTCTGCCACCATCTTCTGCGGGACGATGAACAAACTCAGACCCTTCGGTCCGGCGGGCGCGTCAGGGGTGCGCGCCAGAACCAGATGGATGATGTTCTCGGTCAGGTCATGCGCGCCATATGTGATGAAGATCTTGGTGCCGGACACGCCATAGCTGCCATTTTCGCGCCGCACCGCCTTGGTCGAAACACGACCCAGATCGCTGCCCGCCTGTGGTTCGGTCAGGTTCATCGTGCCCGACCAGCGTCCGGCAATCAGCGGCTCTAAGTAAGTGGCTTTCTGCGCGTCCGAACCTGTCAGCAACAACGCCTCAATCGCACCGTCGGTCAGTAGGGGACACAGGCCAAAGCTCATGTCGGCAGCGTTCAACATCTCGACCGCCGCCGCGCCGACTGTTCGCGGAAGCCCCATGCCGCCGTATTCCACAGGATGGGTCAGCGCCTGCCATCCCATTTCGACGAATTGTGCATAAGCTTGCGCATCCCCTTCAGGCATCGTTACCCGCCCGTTGTCGAACCGGGCACCCAATGTATCTCCGATATGAGATAACGGCGCGATTTGTTCACTGCAGAACCGGGCGTAACCATCCAAAGCAGCCCCAATGTCCGCCAGATCATAGTCCGAATACACCGCCAAGGAGGATACCTGATCCCAATGCGAGAGGTGTTCAATACAAAACATCAAGTCCTGCACGGGCGGTTGATAGGACATGACTGCCTCCTCCTCTCGGCAACTATGGTTTCACGTCATATATCTGTGCCAAGACTTGCAGATAAGCTCATATCTTGACAAGCTTGTATCCGATTGCGCCAAACTATAGTTGCTATGTCTCGTCCCGACCCCATCTCTCTGACCACCGTATCGGCGGGTTTTATCCAAGATTGGCTGGACGCCCTGACATCGTGTTGCACCCCGCCGGAGATGTCCTCTCTGCTGCAGCGCTCGGGCCTGCAACCCGGCCCAATGGCATCGACCCAGCGCGTTACGCTCGACGAGATCGCACAGCTCTATCAGTTGGCCGCGCCCGAGACCGGCGACGAGATGATGGGATTGTGGAGCCGCCCAATCCGCCCCCGCGCGTTGCAACATCTCGTGACCGTGCAGCGTGAGGCGGGCAGTCTAACTTCGGCCCTGTATCGGTTTACGACATTCTGGAACCTGTTGCTTGATGATTTCCGGTTGGTCCTGGATACCGAGCCCGATCAGGTGGAGCTGAAGCTGACCCCCTATCTGGATCACACCCGACCACAGCGCTTTGGTCATATGCTGTTACTGAAACTGGCGCATGGACTTTTATCTTGGCTCGCCGGGGCAGAGACGCCAGTAAAAACCGTGCGTTTTGCCTTTCCCCGTCCCGATTTTGCAGCCGACTACGCCGTAGTCTTCCCCTGCCCGGTTGAATTTGACGCGCGGCAGACAAGCATTTTATTCGATCCCAGCAAATTCAACCGCCCAATTGCCCGCAGTTCTGCCGAAGCATCGGTTTTTCTTCAGCGCGCGCCGCTTGATTGGATTTTCACCGGTTCACGCGCGCATACCAGCAGCTTGCGGGTCCGCGCCTTTCTATACAGCGCATCCTGGCAAACCTGTCAGCTGCCGGATGCTGCCCTTGCCCTGCGAATGACACCCCGCACACTGAACCGGCGGTTGAGCGAGGAAGGCACATCTTTTCAGGATATCAAAGACGCTTTGCGCCGCGACATCGCCATACGTGCCTTGCAACAGGGACAGGATAGCATCGAGCAGATCGCCTATGAGACCGGCTTTTCTGCGCCAGCGAATTTTCACCGGGCTTTTCGGAAATGGACAAACCGGACCCCCGGGTCCTACAAGAAGCACACTCCTTAAAAGCACCAACCTTCAAGACCATCTGCCCCGAACCGAAGGCTTTGCAACACACGTCCTGATCACAGCGACACGGGCGCGACGCTAAGTGCGTGACGCCTCGAACGCGGCCCATGCCGCTTCAAAGGCTTCAAAATCAAATCCTGCTGCGCGTGCAGGGGCAAGGATCAGTTTTTCGGTTTCAAGCAATTTGAGGATTGCCTGTTCGAGCTGGTCCACAACCTCGGGCGGGATCACCAACGCGCCGTGGCGGTCGGCGTGAACAAGATCGCCGTTCTGAACCTCAAGGCCGAATATCGACACCGGGGTACCGATCTCGCGCACATGGACGAAGCCGTGGCTGGGCCCGATTGACCCGGCAACAACCGGGAAATCATCGGGCAGATCACCAAGATCACGCATCACGCCATTGGTCAGCGCGCCGCTGATGCCGAACCCCTTATGGACGGTGGTATTTATCTCGCCCCAATAAGCGCCGATACAGTCGGGATAATCCAGGTCTTCAACCACCGTAACAGCCGGGCCAGTTCCGGTAGCCATATGCCGATAGTAATCCATCCGGCGTTCTCGGATCACCTCGGGCGATTCCGTAGGCGGGTTCACGGCGGCAATCTTTGCGGTCCGGGCATATCCGACAATGGGTTTTGCATCAGGGTCCGAACACAGCATGGTTCCACGGGTAAATGCGTTGAACCCACGCTTGCCCTGCGCCACTTCGATTGCGTTGCAGACTGTCGGGGTATCGACCGATCTGAGAAGGTCCAAAAGGGTTTGTTTCATATCGCCTCCAACCAGCGGGTCAACGCCGCTGTTGTTCTCTCGGGTTGTTCCAATGTGGGCAGGTGGCCCGCATCTTCGATGATCTCAAACCGGCTTTGGGGCATCAGACTATGCATCAGCTCGTGGCGTGATACTGGGCATAGAGTGTCCTCTCGCCCGCATAACACCAGCGCCGCACCATCATAGGCCCGCAATGTCGCGCTTTGATCCGGGCGATCTCGGAGTGCCCTGGACTGGTTGACAAAAACCTCTGGCCCGAGGTCGGTTGCCATCTCCATACACAGGTCCAGAATAGCGCTGCGATTTGGCCCGTCAGTCAGATAGTTGGGCTTCATCTCCTCGGCCATAACGGCGCGTAATTGACCACCCAAGACGGCGTCGATCTGAGGTTGGCGTCTGGCTTTGACCTCGTCTTTTTCTGCCAAAGGGTTGGTGTCCAAAAGAGCCAGCCCACAAATGCGGTCGGGGGCCTGACGCAGAACCTCCATCGCAACGATCCCGCCCATGGACAGCCCCGCTATGGCAAAGCGCGGCGGGGCGTAGGACAGTATTTCGGAAGCCAGCGCCTCCACCGTGTCGCACGCGCCAATCGGGGCAGACAAGATAGGCCACTGTCCTGACAACGCCGCGATCTGTGGCGCAAACAAGCGCGCGTCGCACATCATGCCCGGCAACAGAACAAGCGGGGTCATTTGAGCAGGGATACCCCTTCAGACAGCGCCCCCAGCTTGGCATATGCGATGTCGGGATCAACCGCGCCGAACCCAGCGAAGGTGCCAAAGCCGCAATCCGACCCAGCAACCACACGATCAGCGCCAACGATATCAACAAAGCGTTGGGTACGTTGGGCGACCACTTCGGGGTGTTCCACGAAATTGGTCGTGGTGTCGACCACGCCAGGTACAAGCACCTTCTCGTCCGGTATCTCAGCCTTGCGGTCGCGGAACACGGTCCATTCATGCGCGTGGCGCGGGTTCGAGGTTTCAAACAATACATAGCGCGATTTGGTGTTCATCAGCGTTGCGAAAACCTTGTCCATGCCGATGTCGCAACAATGCGGCCCTTCGTAGTTTCCCCAGCAAATATGCACGCGCACTTTGTCGGCGGGCACGTTTTGCAGCGCATGATTCAGGGCTTCGACATGCATATCGGCAACCTTGACGAACTCTTCGTCAGAAAGCTCGGTGAACAGCATATGGCGAGACAAGGCCAAATCCGGGCAGTCCAGCTGCAGGTCCAAACCGGCTGCGACAATGGTCTCGTACTCGTCCCTCATCGCATCGGCGAGCGCGGACAGATACGCCTCACGCGTGGGGTAGAAATCATTTTGCAGGAATAGCGAGATCACGCCGGGGCTTGCCGCATTCATGAACCCGCGATCAACCCCATGCTGCGCCATTGCCGCCTTAAGGTTCGCTATATCTTTCTGCAACTCTCCCTGCCCTTTCGAGCGTACCTCGCCCACGCACATCGGGCGCGCATATTGCGGGGTGCCGCCATCATCGGCCAGGCGTTTCAGAAAGCCGGGAAACATCTTCAGATCCGCTGGTGCGTTGCGAGGGCTATCCCCCGCAAATCCGGTGTAGCGGTCTTTGACATAGGTCGCGTATGAAATCTTCGAGGTTTCGCCATCCGACACGATGTCGACCCCGGCTTCGACCTGTTTGCGGATGGTTTCAGCCACCGCTGACGTCATGCACGCATCAAATGCGGCTTGGTCAAACTCTTTTTCATTCTCTCGGGCGAAGATGAAATCCACAACCTCCTGAGATCGCGGCAGAGACCCGACATGTGTTGTTTTGACGGTCATGAAACCTCCTTAAATCTTGTGTGCCATCAGCACGGTATGGCTTTGGGTTTCCGGGTCTTTGGCCAGAAACCCGCTTAAGATCATCCCGTTGTCTTCGAGACAGGCCGCATAACCAGCCGGAGAAAGCGAGGCGTGGTAAACCAGTTCACCACCAACGGTCCCTTGCGCCTCACCCGCGCTATGCCCGACAGTCAGCATCAACATACCGCCGCTGCGCAGATGGCGCGCCATTCGCGCAATGCAGGCTTTTTGTTCGTCCGCGGTTAGGTGAAAAAAGCTGTTCCAGGCGATAACCCCGTCGAACCTTTGGCTCAGCTCAAAATCCCGCATGTCGGCCTGTCGCCAATCGCCTTCGGGCCAACGGCTGCGGGCTATGTCCAGCATGGCCTCAGAAAAATCAACACCCGTGACGTTAAACCCTTCGGCCATGAACCAACGCGCTATTGGCTCGCCCGCACCGCACCCCAGGTCCAGCACATGACCACCGGGTTTCAAGTTGGCGGTGAAGCGCGCCAGCCAGCGCGCTTCGAACAGGGCCCGCGAGCGTTGCTCGTCATAGGCCCTGGCCTGCCGTTCATAGACGGCATGGGTATCGTCGGGGTTTACGGTCATCCGACCCAGGTTGCCCCAGCCGGATCGTCGGTGGCTGTGATCCGGTACAGGCCTGCCTGCCCGGTCATGGACGGTGCGACGCTGTAAGTTTCGCCGGGTAAGACCAGCGCGGTATCACCGTTGGACAATGTGGTCTCAACATCGTTGATCGCAATCCGCCAATGACCGCTTGCGGGCATCAGAACCACCGGTTTTTTCGCATTCAACGGGTCGTTCACTGCCGATCCACGGGTCAGGAAATCAACCTCAAACCCTGGCTTGTCTTTGATCAGGCCGTTTTCGCCAATCACCACCGCAGGATCGTTGGCTGCCAAAGCCATCAAGTCCCAATAGCGGGCGACGTATTTGCCGATCACATCCTCAACCGGAACCTCCGGGTAAGCCTTCAGTTCCTCTTCGGTCAGCAACGGCATGGGCTGCACGTTATGAGGAAGCTCCTCGCCTTTCTTGCTGTCATACAGAACGCCGTTGTTACCCAGCATCAAACCATGGGCTTGCGCATCCTCAATAACCTGCGGAGCCCAAGTGACACCGCCGCCCGCATCGTCGCCGCCAAGGATCGACATGATCATTCCGTAGTCCTGACCCACATTTTCAAACCCGCGGAAAATGCCGGTTGGAATGTTGAAGATATCGCCTTCCTCGGCGATGAACTCACCCGCCGTGCCATAACGGCCCCAGAAAAACCGCCAGCGGCCTTTGGCGACAAAGAACACCTCGGCCGTGGTGTGGCTGTGCAGCGAGTTGCGGCATTTCGGCGGTTGCCCTGCCGCGCCGATATTGAACCCGATCTTGTCGGTGATATGGACGTGCTGGTCCGGGCTTTCCGAGACACCACCGCCAACGATGGTAAAGTTCTCTTTCTGGTCCGAGCCCGGCGTGTGGGCGTCAATGAACGCGGTTTTACAGGGTTGCAACTCGCCATAGCGGACGATGCGGCTTTGAATTGTACTCATCTCTGTTTTCCTTGTGTTTGGGGTTTCTGGTTCAGAACCCCAAATCCGGGCGGGCGGTTGTTCAGCCGCCGGGCGCGCAGGCTGGCCCGATGGGCGTGGTAGCGCCGCACCGACGGCCTTGCATCCAGATTTGACATCAAGTGTGACATGCTACAGATCGCCGGTTTTCAGCAGGATTTGCTTCCAGACAGATGTTTCGTCGAACAGGGTGTATTCGCGGCGCAGACCCCAAGGGCCGAACTCTGCATGGCTGATGCCAAGGATAAAGACCTCGGCTCCGGTTGGTTTGCCGAACACACCCCAGCCGTCATGAGTGCCATGCAAGGTCCAGCGGATCGCCGCGCGCGGTGGCATCATCGGATCTTCCCGACCGATCTGATGCTGAATGGTAAAGGCCGCGTTCGGGAATGAGGCGCGCAGCCCCATCCAGAACCGATCTACCGGGCCCCAGCTGTGTCCAGTTACACCACCGGGATATTCCGACTGAACGGCCCGGTCGTATTCGGCCTCAACTGCGGCCATATCTGCGTTCATGATGCGGTTCAGGATATCGGCGTATTTCTCACCCCATTCGTTGTTATTGCCGGTACCCTTGTACGGTCCCGACTGTTCATTTGACGGGGTATAGGGCTGCACACAGGCCTCGGGGCCGCCCTCACGCATGATCAAGTCGCGCGCGTAGTCCTTGGGGTCCCAACCCATTTGCTGCACGATGGCGCTCTGATCCCGGATCAGCCATTCGTCGTCGATCTTGTTGTTGATCGCGTGACAATCAGCCAGGATCCGATAGACCAGTTTCTTGCCTGTTGCATTGCCATAGACACCATTGCCCAAATGGGTCGCCGTCGAAATGATGCGATGCGACGACAACATCCCCTGTTCCGGGGTACCCGACCAGATGACATCTTCGCCCAGAAGCGTGCGATCGGGAAACTCAGCCAGAGTTGCCATCGTGGCTGCAATCACGCCCTGATTGCCGACGACCACAGAACCGGGGGTGCGCACAATGATATCCGCACCATAATAGTCATGCAGCGTGGCAATGCCGCGATCTTCCCAGATCTCTTTGGTGATCCCGATAATATAGTCGGGAAAGTCTTTGAATTTGGGATCAAATCCCTTCATGTCTTCCATCCTTCAGGTATGCGGGCAGACCCGCGAATGATAAGCGGTCCGTCAATCTCAAGCTGCCTGGATTCTATCTGCGGGTCGTTGATTTTGCTGAGCAATATGTCGACGGTTTCAGCCACCATGCGGTTGGCGGGCTGCCGGACCGTTGTCAGGTCATAGCTGGGCCAGGCCGCGACGGCGACATCGTCATACCCCACTACGGAAACGTCTTCAGGGATCTTCAAACCCAACTCGAACCTCAGCGTGTCCATCACGGCAATCGCCATATGGTCATTGGCGACAAAGACAGCATCGGGCGGGTCTGTGGCAAACATTCTACGGGCGGCTTCTTTGGATTCTTCAGTGCCAAAATTGCCGATCTCACGGCTGTGAAGTGTCACGCGTGCCTCGTTCAGAGCCGCGACAAACCCCGTCTCACGATCTCGCTGGGTCGAAGCCCCCTCCCACCCCGCGATGTAGCCGATTTTCTTGTGGCCGGCAGCCAACAGAAACTCGGCCACTTTCCGACCTCCGGCCAGATTGTCCGATGTCACTGATGACATGGACGGATCGTCCTGCCCTCGGTTGAACAGAACCATGGGCACCCCGGCTGACTGGCAGCGCGCAGACAGATCGGATGAGAGAGCAACCGAGGCGGCGATGATCCCATCGACCTGAAAATCCAGAATTTCCCCAACAACCTTGTCTATATTCTGAGCCGAGTTCGAGGCCATGAACACCAACGCATGATAGCCGCGTTCCTGCAACGTGTTGGTCAGTTTTTCCAGCGCTTCAGGATAGAACTGATTGTTCAGATACGCGACAACAAGACCGATGATGCGACTTTTGCCCGAGACCACCGCGCGGGCTAAAACATTGGGTCGGTACCCCAATTGGTCCGCAGCTTTGCGGACTTTCGCGATGGTTTTTGCGGATGCGGACGCACCTGGCGTGAACACGCGGCTGACGGCGGATTGGCTTACTCCGGCCAGTCGTGCAACATCCATCGAAGTGACTTTTTGCACTGCCATCAATCCGCTGTCCAACCTCCATCCACCATCATAGATGTCCCAGTCACCAGCCCCGATGCATCCGAGGCCAGATAGACAACTGCGCCCATGATGTCTTCGATTTCGCCCGGACGGCCCAGTTTAATCTTGTCGAGGATCCAGGCGCGTTTGTCCGGGTCGTCAAAAGTCGGGCGCGTCAGATCGGTCAGAATGAAGGTCGGGCAGATTGTGTTGACGCGTATCTTTGCAGGTGCGAATTCCAACGCCATGGCTTTGCTGAAACCCTCGACCGCGAATTTCGATGCGCAATAGACCGCACGCTCGCGCCCGCCGACATGACCCATCTGGCTGGATATGTTGATCAGGGAACCAGGACGCCCTGCGGCCAACAGCCCTTTGGCCACAGCCTGCGTCAGAAAGTACGCGCCTTTGAGATTGATGTTCATCACCGCGTCGAAATCTTCGACATGTGTGTCGACCGCCTTGCTGTGACGCGCCGATCCGGCAGAGTTCAGAAGAATATCAAACGGGCCATGTTCAGCCACCGCAGACGCGGTCGCTTCGATATTGGTAACGTCCAGTTCGAGCACATTGGCAGACCAACCGCGAGAGGTCATATCTGCGGCGATCTCATTCAGGGCATCTGTGCGCCGCGCGGCAAGGGTGACCTCGGCCCCGTGCTCAGCCAAGGCCACGGCGCAGGCCATGCCGATGCCCGAGGACGCCCCGGCGACCAGCGCGTGTTTGCCGTCCAATTTGAAACTGGGTGTCGTGAGGAATTGCGCCATTTTAGATCTCGCCTACCGGGAATGGAATTTCACCCGGAACGCGGGCCTTGTTGAATTCGCGCAGACGCGCAAAGACGTCAACACCCAGCTGCCGATAGGCATCCAGCAGGTCGACCAGAACCCAGTTTTCGCGGATCAAGCCATTCTCAAGTCGCCAAAAGTCAAGCGAACGCAGGCTGATCCGCTTATCCGACGGCGCGATGCCCATCCATCCGTCATGGGTGACGGTCTGGATCATATTAGGCCAACCTGTCACGGCGGCGTAATCCGCGTCGCCGAAGAAATGATGGGTAATCTCACCGGCACGTTTTCCGCGGTCCGGCATTCCGTTGAGAAACGGTATCTGATGCCAATTGCGGAACCCGGCGATCCCGCGCCCCGTGCCGATTCCAGCGGGGCCGTACCAGTTCATACGTGGATGCCAGAACCGCTGCATCTCCATCACCCCTGGCCCGCCTTGGCTTGGGTGCTTGGTGAGGTATGCCAACATCTCCAGGACATGATCACACGAGACCTTTGACCGCGCCTCATCCCACGGGCCGGGTACCAACCCATCCTGCGTCGCCGGACCCGGCACGCAGAATTCCAACCCCAAGGACGGGGCCATCGGCCAGGCCTTGGCCTGCCTCATGACCTCAGGAATGTCCCAGAGCACCTGAACTTCGACCACCAGGCCATCTATGATCCGGTAGAATTCGTGGAACCGCATATGAGTCAGATGACCGGTCGGAGGGATGTCCAACCAGGGTGCAACAAGCGTGCCGTAGTAGTGGCCCGCGCACCCGATCCAATCGTCCCCGTGCTCGGTTCGTCCACCAACAACGATCCAATCCCGCCGTTCCAGATCGGGCATCGCCTTCAGCAACGGTGCATAGCAGGTCTGATACAGCTCTTGCGGGCCGCTCAGATCCCCAAACGGATGGGGCATATGAATGGTGGCGTCCGAGGCAAGCGCGCCATTCAACGCTGCCTGCACCCGAACATCGTCAAAATCGTGCATCGCCGCACGAAGCGGCGCAATCAGCGCTTTGTTCGCTGAATGCACATCACTCATTCTGCAGCCTCTCGATAGGGTGCGCCTTCGCCATAGGGCACATTGATCCCGCCATAGCGGCGCACGCGGATGTTGCATTGCTCGGCATGGCCTACAAAACCTTCGAGCATACACAGGCGCGAGCCGAATTCTCCGATCATGGTCGCGGCCTCATCGGTGGTGACCTTCTGATAGCTGTGAGTTTTCATGAACTTACCGATCCAGAGACCGCCGGTATATCGCCCGGCTTTCTTGGTCGGCAGGGTGTGGTTGGTACCGATCACCTTATCACCATTCGCCACATTGGTACGTGGCCCAAGGAACAGCGCGCCATAACAGGTCATGTTCTCAAGGAACCAGTCGTCTCGGTCTGTCATCACCTGTACATGCTCAGACGCGATGTCATCTGCCACTTGCAGCATCTCGTCATAGGTATCGCAGACGATCACCTCGCCATACTCATCCCAGCTGACCCTCGCGGTGCCCGAGGTGGGCAGGATACCCAGAATACGCTCAACCTCCGCCAGCGTATCTTCGGCCAGTTTGCGCGAATTGGTGAGCAGAACGCAGGGGCTGTTATACCCGTGCTCGGCCTGACCCAGCAGATCGGTCGCGCATAGTTCCGCATCAGCGGCGGTTTCATCGGCGATGACCATGGTCTCGGTCGGACCTGCGAACAGGTCGATACCCACACGACCAAACAGCTGGCGTTTGGCTTCGGCGACAAAGGCGTTGCCGGGGCCCACCAGCATATGCACGGGCTCGATCGTCTCAGTCCCGATGGCCATCGCGCCTACAGCCTGAATACCGCCCATGACATAAATCTCATGCGCGCCACCCAGATGCATCGCCGCGATCACGGCTGCATTTGGCTTGCCATTGAACGGAGGAGTACAGGCGATAATCCGCGGCACGCCAGCCACTTTGGCGGTCGCCACCGACATATGCGCCGAGGCGACCATCGGGAACTTGCCGCCAGGCACATAGCAACCCACAGATTGAACCGGGATGTTCTTGTGACCCAGGATCACACCGGGCAGCGTTTCAACCTCGATATCCAGCATCGAATCCCGCTGCGCCTGCGCAAAGTTCATCACCTGCTCTTGCGCGAAACGGATATCCGCCAGCTCTCGGTCAGACAGCGAGGCGATCAAGTCATCGATCTGCTGCTGGCTCAGGCGATAGCTTTCGGGCGAGTAGTTGTCGAATTTCTCGGACAGCTCGCGCACAGCCGCATCGCCGCGCGTTTCGATATCCTTCAACGTTGCCTCAACGACTGCGCGTGTTTTGGCGTCATCCTCAGCCCGGTCAGCCTCGGGTTTGCCGCGTTTGAGATATTCGATAGCCATTGTCCTGATCCTCAATTGTCGGGCCGGGGCGGAGTTCTCTCTCCCCGGTCGAATGTTTCCCAGCCCTGTCCGTTGAACAGATCAACGCCAAGCTGAGCAGCTACATGGGCGAAATCGACATTCACCCAATTGTCGACGATCTTGCCGTCGACGACTTTCCAGAAATCCATGTAGCGGATTTCAACCCTCTTCCCGGTGGGGGCGATCCCCAGAAACTCACCGGAATGGGTGGCTTCCTGACGGCCAAAGGCGGCCGCCCATTCCCCCATATAAAGACGCGCCTCATCAATGCAGGTCTTGTCCGAGAATGCGGCCTGGAACGGGCGTTGCCAGTTGTCCTGAAACTCCTGCAGGCCGGTCTTTCTTCCGCAGCCCTGATTGCCCATCCAGCGGAACCCTTGCGCGAAAAACTCGCCAATATCGTCGATGCGGTGATCGTTCAGCCCGTCAACCATGCCTTCGATGACGGCGCGGGTTTCTTCAGTTTTGCTCAAATCCGTGTCTTTGGTCAGCACGGCCTGTTCGGGGCGGGAACCCTTCATGTTTCTATTCCTTGTTTGGTTGCCTGGGGGTTTTCTGCGTCGACTGGGAGGGTCAGCCGGCTGTCAGAAAATCCCTTGGCATCCGGTTGAGCGCCGGATGGCGCGCAACGGCGTTATGTCTGGCAGACCAGCTCATTGGGTCTGCTCAGAAATTTCGGCAAAAAGGTCGTAACCCAGTTGCAACAGCAGATGTGGAATATCGAGCATGCACCAGTTTTCGATGATCTTGCCGTCTGCGCAGCGCCACCAATCACAGTCACGCATGAAGACGCGCTTTCCCGTGGGCTCAAGGCCCAGGAACGGTTTGACGTGGACGCCGGTGATCTGCCGCCAGCCGCACAGGAATGCATAGTCGCCGTCGCCGGCCTTGCAGTTCGAACCGACGCCGGTGATGCCTGCATCCTGACCGTCGCCCCAGCCTTCGAACGTGTTTTCGAACGGGGACTGGAAACCGGCGAACGCGTCCACTGTCGCATAAGAGCCTAGCCCGCCGGGACCGTACCAGACCATTCGGTCATCCCAATAAGGTCGCCAGCTTTGGTCCTCGGTGGTCAGCTGAATTAGCATGCTCTCGACCAGATCTGCTGTGACGCGTGAATGCGCTGGATCTGATGGCCCAATGACGATACCGTCATTCGTTGCCGGACCCGGAACGACACCTTCATAGCCCTGCAGGTTCAACGGCCAGAGGCCGAGTGCGATGATCAGTTCTGCAAAGCCGAGGAAGACATAGGATTCGACGATCTTGCCATCTTCCATTCGGTGGAACTCACCAAACCGCAGAAATGCCAGTTTGCCACTGGGTGGAATACCGCAAAGCGGTCGCGTGAAATGACCGTAGAAATACCCGGTCGAGGTGACCCACTCGCTTCCCAGGTATTCGCCACCCGTGACCACATAGTTCTGACGGGTGAGCCCTTCGAACGCCTCTGATATCGGCAAGATGACAGAGTTGACGTAGCCGTTGCCATCGGGGGCTGAATTGATCGGATGGCTTGTGTCGGTCGTGGCCGTAGCGGCGAAAATCTCGCTGGCGGTCGTCTCGATGGTCTCGACAGAGCCCTTATCGAAGCTTTCGAGAAACTGGCGATAGAGCCGTTTGTTTTCAAACGTTGTTTCGGTAGCAATGCCCATCGCTGGGCGATTTGCGCGCGTGTTCATGGCGCTTTCCTTTTTAGAACGTGTTCCTATTCGCTGTGACCATGTGCAGGCACGAGGGCCTGCGCGCATCAAAGCAAAAAGAATTCGTCCCGGTCGCCTGGCTCGGCGCGCAGCCAAGTTCAGGCTGGCTGCGCGTGCATGGGCAAAGATAGGCTGAGGATGCGTGCGTCCCATCGGTGTCAGCCTTTCACCGCCCCGGCGGTCAGACCACCGACAATCTGGCGCTGGAAGAACATGACCAGGATGAACAGAGGCACGGTGGCTGAAACCACTGCGGCGACCGCAAACATCACATTGCCTTCGGTTTGCGTGGTCCCGAGGAAGGCCGCGATAGCGGGCACCATGGTACGGTTGCTTTCAGACAGCAGCATCGCGCCGACGGCAAAGTCGTTGTAGGCCAGCAGGAAGGAAAACAGCCCGGTAGTAATCACCCCTGGCCACATCACCGGAATGATCACGCGGCGGAAGGCCTGGAATTGGTTGCAGCCATCGACCTTCGCACTTTCATCCAACTCGCTTGGGATGTTCTTGAAGAAAGAATGCAACATCCACAGGGTGAAAGGCTGGTTGATCGCCACCAGCACAATGATCGTGGTCGGCAGGATACCCCAGATATTCCATTCAAAGAAAGGCAGCAGATACCCCGAAACCAGTGTAATCGGTGGCATCGCACGGAAGATCAGCGCGGTGATCAGCAGCCAGAACGTGTAGTTATAGGTCGACCGTGACAGGGCATAGCCGCCCAGCGTGCCGATGGTCAGCGAGATGGTGACCACAAAGAAACACACAATCCCGGTGTTCAGAACATTACGCCAGAACTCCTCTTGGATCCATGCACCCTCATACCCGGTCGTGGTGAAGGGCGAGCCATAGACCGCCTCGGTCCGGGCGCCGGTAAGGGCATTTGTCCAGTCGGCGATCGAGAAGAAATCCAGTTCAACCTTGAACGAGCCCCATACCGTCCACAGGAACGGAAACGCCGCAAGGACAAACCAAAGGAGCACGAACAGGGACGAGGCGACCCGAAGGCTGGTTGGCATTCTTTGTGCGCGGCTGGCCATGTTAGCGTGCTCCTTTAAAGTCGCGCCAGGTGCGGACAAGCACGGGCGACAGAAGAATGGCGACCCCGATTATCGTCATCACAGAGGTTGCGGCGGCGGATGACAACTGACGGGTTTCACCGCCAAGGTCGTCGAATATGAAGGTGCTGAGAGACTGCGCATGCGCCTGAGCGCTGAAGCCGATAATCGGTTCAAACACTTTGAAATTGTCCATCAGTTGGATCAGCGCAACAAATGTCACCAGAGGCATCAGGTGCGGGACGACTACAAACTTGACCTGTTGCCAGCGGGTTGCGCCATCAATCTGCGCGGCTTCGATCTGGTCTTGTGGCAGTGTTTGCAGTCCTGCATAGAACACGACGAAGGCAAATGGGGCCGAGCTCCAAACGCCGTAGACCATCAGGGCCACCCACATCAGCCCGGTCGAAGCCTTGAGGCTGAAATTCGGATCTCCTGCCATGTACACAAGGGCGTTTCCGATGACACCACGACTGTCGATCATCCAGAACAGGATGAGCGAGCCGATCAGCGGCGTGACGATCATGGGCAGAAGCGAGAAGAAGATCATCAGACCTTTGAGGTGCCGATGCAGCGAATTCACGGCCAGAGCAATCACCAGACCCAGAAGGATCGTCAGCGGTGTCACAATGAAGGTGAACGTCAGCGTAAACGCCATCGCGCGATAGAATGGCAGGTTGCTCAGATCCGAGAAAAATCCACCCCAGCTCTCGTTCGCCGCCCACATCTGGCTGATTTCCTGAATGGCCAGGTGACCGCGGTCGAAATAGATGCCCAGCCCAACAAACCGACCCAGAGGCTGTGCCTCGCGCAAGGCAGCGGTGGCCTCTTGGTCGATGGTCGTTTCTGTGGTGCAGCCGATCAGCGGGGTGCAGCTTTCTACTTCCAACAGAACGGCGGGATGTGGAGCGAAGATCGATTGGATCACGACCGAGACGATGGGCATTGCGATGAACAGCAACATCGCAAGTCCTGTCGGCAGGAAGAACCAAAGGAATGTCTTATGGCGCATGTTACAATCCTCGCGTCGAATGGTTTGTGCGGGCAGCTACCAAAGGCGCCCGCACAAGGGGCGTCTTACTGCAGGTAGCCTTGTTCGATGGCGGCTGCGCGATAGGCGGCCTCAACATCGGCAAGTGCCTGTTCAGCGCTTTCTTTGCCCTGCATGAAATCGGCCAGTTCGTTGCCAAGCGCGCTGTGCATCAGGCCCATGTACGGCAGCATCGGATAGGCAGGCGTGCCCATTTTGGCCGCTGCAAACACGCCTTCTGCATCAGCAGCCGGCTCGTAGCCTTCGATCAGCCAGACCGCCAGCGGTGTGGTTTCATCGTTCAGCATGTCCGGGCGGATGCCGTGTTTCATGGCGATGAAGGTGGCTTCGGCCTCTTCATCCGAGATGTTCTTGCCGACGGTCCAGCCGTCCCACCACAGGGTCGATGCCGGGGTTTCCCCGCCGCCAACGGTCAGCGGTGCGCCAATTGCGTGGCCGTCGATCACCTCTTGCAGCACACCTTCGGTGGTGGTCTGCTGCGACGCGCGCGATCCCCACATGTTCATGATTGCAACATTACCAGCACGGTACTCAGCATTGGTGGCGTTCGAGTCATGGGTCAGGAAGTCGGGGTTCATGTATTCCGACAGCGCCTTCATCATGTTCAGCGCGTTGACACCGGCCTCGGAATTCACGTTGGGTTCGGCCGTGCCGGGCTTGAAGTGCTGACCGCCATAGCCCAGGAACATGTTGTTGAATTCCTGCGCGAGGTTCCAACCCGATGCATAGGCGCCGCCAACAGGGTTCTGCATGATGCCCTGCTCACGAATGGCCTTGGCCACTTCGAGCATTTCCTCATAGGTCGTCGGAACTTCGACACCGGCCTGTTCAAGCACATCCTTGCGGTACATCAGATGCTGAGCGTTGGCCATGAACGCCACGGCCATGATGTCATCGCCGATCTTGATCAGCTGCCCCGGTTGAAGATCCTGGCCGTGCTTTTCCACCAGATCATTCAGCGGGCGAATGACGTCTTCATTCATCAAAGCCACGATCGAGCTGTTGGCGATGATGGCGCTTGTATATTCCGACGGGTTGCCGGACAAACCGGCCACGTTGATAGTCTGGTGCTCGGATGTCAGGTTGGATTCAACCGACGCCCCGGTACATTCTTTGGCACCGGCCGCAACCGCCTGAATGGCCGCGAATTCGTTGCCAACAATATTGACCCGCCCGCCGATTTCGCAGGCATATCCTGCGCTTGCAGCAAAGGCGGCGACTGAGCCAGCCAACGCAATTCTCTTTAGAAACATAGTACTTCTCCCTAGATGGAATGGGTGCATCTTCGAAGTCTGCACCCGGGTTTGACCCGTCGTTGCGGGCTTGGTTTCACCGTTTAACCGGTCAGACGCGCACCTGTTTGTGCATCGAACAAGTGGCAGTGATCGGTATGGATATGGATCGAGACCTGATCGTCGATTTCGGCCCGATATGTTTTGTCGGCCTTGACCGAGACCAGCGCACCACCGATTCGGACCGAGACCATGGTGCTGTCTCCCAACAGCTCTTGCGTGTAGATCGGCGCGTTGATCTCGCCGCCGCTTTCCACGACATTTGCATCCTCGGCGCGAAAGCCCAGCGTGATGGGGCCATCAGGCGCGTTTAGCCCGTGCACCTCAGTGCTTTGCGCGCGAAACACGCCGCCCTGAACCTCACCATCGACAAGGTTCATCGCCGGGTTGCCAATAAAGCTGGCCACAAATGTGTTGGCGGGTTCATCGTAGATATCGGTGGGTGAGCCAACCTGCTGAACAACTCCCTGCTTCATGATCACCACGCGATCCGCCAGCGTCATCGCCTCAATCTGGTCGTGGGTCACGTAGATGGTGGTGACTGCAAGCTCATGGCTAAGGTTCTTGATCTGAGCGCGCGTCGAAACGCGCAGCTTGGCGTCAAGGTTCGACAGCGGCTCATCCATTAGGAACACGTTCGGTTCGCGCACAATAGCACGCGCCAAGGCAACCCTTTGACGCTGACCACCGGACAGTTCTGCCGGTTTGCGATGCAGGAAATCGTCCAACTCAACCATCGCTGAGGCGCGACGCACCTTTTCATCATGGGTGGCGGGATCAATGCCGCGAACCTTCAGCGGAAAGCGAATATTCTCATAGACATTCATGTTCGGATAGAGCGCATAGGACTGGAACACCATGGCGACATCACGGTCTTTGGGCTCCATGTCATTGACGCGAGCACCATCAATCAGGATGTCACCTTCGCTGGCATCTTCAAGCCCTGCAATCATGCGCATGGTTGTGGTCTTGCCACATCCTGAAGGACCAAGAAGAACCAGAAACTCCTTGTCGGCAATTGTCAGATCAAAATTGTCCACGCCGACAAATGATCCCCAACGTTTACCGACATTGCGAAGTTGAATTTCGGCCATTCTGTCCTCCCTTGCGCATTCGTTATGCATACGCTTGCAGAAGCATAGACATTCAGAAAAGCCTATGGCAAGCTTTTTTTGCATGCGAATGCAAACCCGGTGAATGGCACCACCGAAACCTCGTTAACACATTGAAAGATAATAGAATGCCATCTGAATCCGCGAAAAAACTCGTCCTCGGTTTTTACGAAGCGCTGAGTCGATGCGAGGACGCAACCGTCGTGGAAACACTCTCAAAATACTGCGCTGACGGGCTTGTGTGGCGAGGATTCCACCCCTTCAACGAACTACGGGGAATCGACGAAGTCGCCCGCACATTCTGGCGGCCACTCAGGGCCGGCCTGACCGGTTTGCAGCGCCGGATGGATGTGTTCATGGCAGGCGCGAACGAGATCGACGGGTTCAACTCGGTTTGGGTGGTGTCGATGGGTCATCTGATGGGCTTGTTCGACACAAGCTGGCTGGGCATCCCGCCCACTGGCAAGATGGCCTTTCTGCGATATTGCGAGTTCAACAAGGTTGAGAACGGCAAAATCACCGAGACCGCGATGTATTTCGACATCCCGCATCTGATGATGCAGGCGGGCCTGCATCCCTTTCCGCCGCAAACCGCCGCCCAACTGGTTCAGCCGGGACCGATGACACATGATGGCCTGATGTTCGGGCCGCAGCCCACCGAGGAAGGCGACCGGACCCTTGCAACGATCAACGCAATGATCTCCGATCTTGGCCGTTGGGACAGCGGCCTGAGTCTTGAGGATGAGCTGCGCCGCACATGGTGTGAGGATATGATCTGGTGGGGCCCCTCGGGCATCGGCGCCACCTACACGATCGAACGCTATGCAAAACAACATGCCGGGCCATTCCGGGCCTCGTTTGCGGACCGTTCCAAGACCAATCACATCTGCCGTATGGCCGAAGGACATTATGGCGGCTTCTTTGGTTGGCCGAACTTCACGGCTCGCCCCACCGGTGGGTTCATGGGCATGCCTGCGACCGATAAGGCGGGTGAGTTCCGGGTGATCGATATATATCGGCGCTCCGGGGATAAACTGGCCGAAAACTGGATATTCATCGACCTTCTTCACTTCTGGAAGCAACAAGGGGTCGATATTCTGGCCCGGATGGCCGAGGTGCCCAGAACATGACCGATTGGATCGACGCCCATCACCATCTTTGGGACCTGAGCGCAGTACACTATCCTTGGCTTATGGCGCGCGGGGTGAAACGGTTCTTTGGCGACCCGACACCTATTCAGCGCGACTATCTGTTATCCGAATTCCGGTCGGAGGCCGCAGATTGTGGTATTCGCGCCTCGGTTCATATTCAGGTGGGCGCTGAAAGCGGGTTACAGGAAGCCAGGTGGGTGCAATCCGTCGCTGATGCCAATCCCGACTGGCCCATGGCGCAGGTGGTGTTTTGTGATCTCATCTCAGCGGATTTGTCTACGCAGCTGGATACGTTTCAGACCTTACCGACGGTCCGGGGAGTTCGCCAGATCATAGGACGCGCTCCAGGGGAGGATGCGCAGACCGGCACCAACACTCTGCTGGATCACCCTGGCTTTTTGAGAGGCCTGACAGAAGCCGGTCAGCGTGGTCTCAGCTTTGATCTGCAGCTTATTCCCGAACTGATGGACAAGACCGCCCGCGTGTTGGAACAAGCGCCTGACACACCTGTCGCCCTTTGCCACGCAGGATCACCTCATAACCGAAGCACAGCCGGTCTGAAGGACTGGGCCCAGAGGCTGCGCAGCCTGTCCGAGCTACCCCATGTCACCTGCAAACTATCTGGATTGGGAATGTTCGATCATGGCTGGACCGTTGATAGCATTCGTCCGATTGTCGAAGAATGTCTGGATCAATTCGGACCCAAGCGGGTCATGTTCGGGTCGAACTTCCCCGTCGACAAGCTCTACGGCGACTACGCCACGTTGATGCGGGCATATCAGAAGCTGATCCCAGCCGACGCGCACGCGCCCGTATTTCGGGACACAGCCGCGCACTTCTATGGTCTGGACACGTCGAACACATGACATTCATGTATGAAACAGCGCGGTCAGAATGGGCCGACTACAAGGGACATACGCACGATGCCCAACACGATCCAAGCTTAAGTTTCACAGTGGATGTGAGTTAGAAAGCAATCGGGTTTCATTTGTCTTCTGCACCTGGGATTTTGGTGGTTCTTTGCTTTTGCGACACCACCAGCCGTCACATCCCATTCAAACAGTGCAACTATAGTCGTTCTATGCCACAAAACGGCCAACTCCTCGAACACAAGGAATTCTAATGAACACCTTCAAAGCTGTTGTTTTTGATTGGGCAGGAACCATGGTCGATTTTGGCTCCTTCGCGCCCATGGGTGTATTTGTCAAAGCATTCGCTCAATTCGGTATCGAGGCAACAATTGAACAGGCCCGCGCACCGATGGGCGCACCGAAATGGGATCACATTCGTCAGATGATGGACATGCCCGACATCGCTGCTCAGTGGGAAAGTCAATATGGTGCTGCGCCCTCTGATATAGATGTCGACAAAGTTTATGAGGTTTTTGTGCCCATGAATGAAAAGGTCGCTGCAGATTACGCTGATCTTGTACCGGGCGGCAAAGCTGCAATTGATGAGCTACGTGCCATGGGCCTCAAGATCGGCTCGACCACAGGCTACACCCGCTCCATCATGGAGCACGTGCTCCCTGTTGCGGCACGTCAGGGGTACTCACCCGACAATCTGGTGTGTTCAGACGACTTACCCGAAGGTCGCCCTGGCCCTCTGGGCATGTACAAATGCATGGTTGATCTGGTGGCCTACCCGCCTTCGGCGATCATTAAAGTTGACGATACCGAACCGGGCATCAAGGAAGGCGTTGCAGCCGGTTGTGTCACTGTCGGAGTGTCCCTTTCGGGCAATGCTGTCGGCAAAACGCCGGAAGAGTTGAATGCACTATCCGATGCAGAAGTCGATCACCTTCGCGTGCAGGCCACCAAGATCCTCACGGACGCTGGGGCCAACTATGTCATCGACACAGTTGCTGATTTGCCAGCATTGGTCAGGCAGCTAAGCAGCTCCGCTTAGCATCAAGTCAATCGGTGCGGCCCCAGTGTCATGCGTTCACTACTGTTTTACGCAGCATCAGTGAGGCCATCTGATCCAGATCATCGTCGTTGACCGCGCAGGCCGCGTTTTGGGCCATACCAATATTGGCAGGGTTCCGCATTTCGGTCGCCAAGGCCTCCACTGTCACGCTGGCGCATTCTGCTGGCAGATCTGGCGATATCTGGCACCTGCGCATCAGGTTCGATAAAGCCTCTGGCAAAGCCTCGGCGCTTTCTGCTGCTCCCATCGCCTTCGCTGTGCGCGCATAGTTTTCAGCACCTTCAGGATGTGCAACCAGCCACGGCAGGCTGGCCTCTAACGCCAGACCCGTCGCCAGCCCATGATGGATACGCACCAAAGACCCCAAAGCGTGGCTGATATTGTGGCCCATATGCGTGTTGCAGTTGTGCAGCGCAAGACCCGCAACCATACTGGCCCAAAGAACACGTCCGCGCGCCTCAAGGTCGGTGCCGTCTGCCACGGCCCGCGGCAAGGCATCGGTTAGAATGCGAAGCGCTTCCAAACCATAAAGCTGGCCTGCCGGGCTGGTGTTGCGCGCTGTTGCACCCTCTAGGGCATGCGCTACAGCATCTATGCCGGTCCAAGCTGTGAGGGTCGCCGGCAAGCTAAGCGTCAGTTCAGGATCCAGCACGGCCTGCGCGAACATAAGTTCTTCGCCCCAGAACCAAGTCTTGCTGCCATCTGCCTGCGAGATTACGGACGTTCTGGTCACCTCTGAACCGGTACCGGCGGTGGTCGGGATCGCTATTGCCGGGATGCCACCTGCGGGCAACGGCTGAGCCGCCAGCGCAAATTCGGCAGCAGCTCGACCGGATCGGGCAATTGCAGCCACCAGTTTGGCCGCATCCATCGCCGCACCGCCGCCGAGACCAACAACCACACCGGCCTCAATCTCGCGTGCACGCGCACTTAGACTATCCACCAACGCTTCTTTTGGCTCGCCTGACACATCGGCTGCCAACTCAAAGACAATGCCTTCCGCAGACAACCCTTTGGTCAGCTTTTCGGTGGCCCCGATTTCAGCAAGAAAGGCATCGCATACAATCAGCACCGGACCATCACCCAACTCGCGGACGATTTTGGGTATTTTCGCAATCTTGCCCGCACCGAAGGTTGCCGGAGGAACCCGGCCTACGTTGAATGGTGGCATATGCATCTCCTGCCGTCTGAGTTTCCGACAGATTGTAGCGATGCACCTTCATCTGGGTAGAAAGAAACGACACAGATGTACCTGAACCGACAAATTTTTTATTCAACCAGTGTAAATGCGCATCGAAGCCTAAATGTCCGGGCCTGACCTCTGCAAAACCACGGCGGTATCTTGCTGTTTTGAAGTCATCGATTCACATTTAGACGGGCTTGAGCATCAAACTCTTGCCCTTAGACACCTCACCATCCTCCAACCGAGAACACGCAAACTGCCCGCCGAGATCAGTGGCTTCGTCGCAGACAAGCGCAGGAAGCAACCCAACGGGTCTAAACTGTTGGAAACGGCTCAATATCAGCAATCCGATTCGCCGTCCCACCGCTCGCACAACTTGCGTTACTCTCGGGAAAACCTCATGATTTGCGAAGTTTGTGACAATTTTAATCACACATCGTCGAATGATCGACGCCAAGAAATCATCGCTCAGGCTATGGTCTCAGTTGCGGTTTACAGGAGTCATTTTGAACGTGCATCTACAGAATCTCATCAGGCTCAGACAAGCATTCCATCGGGACCCAGAGCTTGGTTTTGATGAACACCGCACTAAGGCGGTCATTGCTGCTCGTTTGCGCGAGTTGGGGCTCGAAGTGCGCGAAGGTATTGGGGTCGTCGGAACTCTAAAGGCCGGAACCGGAAACCGCGCCATCGGGTTACGGGCCGATATGGATGCCCTCCCAATCGCGGAACAAAGCACTCATGACTATGTATCCGCCAATCCCGGCGTCATGCATGCCTGTGGTCACGATGGCCATATGGCGATGCTGTTGGGGGCCGCAGAGATGCTGGTCAGTGACAAGGATTTCAACGGCACGGTCGTGTTCATCTTCCAACCAAACGAAGAACACGGGCTGGGGGCGCAAGCGATGATTGAGGAAGGGCTGCTGGAGCGGTTCCCGATTCAAGAGGTCTACGCCATCCACAATCTGCCCGGTGCCCCTGTGGGGCAGGTTTCAACCCGTCCAGGTCAAATATGCGCCTCAGAAAGCCTGTTCGAAATTCAGATCACTGGCAAAGGCGGTCATGCATCGATGCCGCAGGTGGGGGTGGATGCGATCACAGTGGGTGCTGAAATGGTGCTGGCCCTTCAGACAATCGTGTCGCGCAAACTGGCCCCCAGTGCGGGCGCCGTGGTGTCGGTGACCGAGTTCTTAACCGACGGACAAAGAAATGTGCTGCCGGGGCATGCCGTTCTGAAAGGCGATGTCCGGGCACGTCTGCCCGAGGATCGTGAAGCCGTCGAACATTTCATGCGCCAGATCGTCGATGGTGTGGCCGCCACACATGGCGTGACGGCGACGATGCAATTCAACACGGAATTCATCGAAACGATAAACGCGCCCGAACCGGTCGATGCGGTTCTGCGCACCGCGCAGGCTGCCGGGCTTGAAGCCGATGGTCAGCGCCCACCGATGAGTTTTTCGGAAGATTTCGCGCATTTCTCTGCCGCTGTGCCGGGTTGCTTTCTGCTGCTTGGCAATGGCACCGAGGGTGCGCATGGCCAACCGCTGCATTCTGCGAACTATGACTTTAACGACGCGCTTCTGCCAATCGGCGCAGCCTTCTGGGCCGCTCTGGTGCGGGATCGCCTTCCTGCCAAAGAGAACAAACCGTGACCGACCTTCTTCCAAAAGCCCATCTGGGCCATGTCGCTGTGACCCGCAAAACCGGTGATGCATCAGACAGAGTCCTTACCGCCGCAGATTTCGCCACAGCCCAATCCGAGATCATGGCCTGGGACGGCTATGCGCCGACACCACTTGTGTCCCTGAAAACCCTGGCCAAGCAGATCGGTGTTGGCGAGGTTTTGTACAAACATGAGGGCCCGCGCTTTGGCCTTGGCAGCTTCAAGGCCCTTGGCGGGGCCTATGCGGCTCTGCGTGTGCTGCAGCGCGAGATTTCAAAGCGCCTTGGCACCGAGGTTAGCCTATCGGATATCCGTCGGGGCAAATACAGCGATGAGGTGCCCAAAATCACCTTGGTCTCAGCCACCGATGGCAATCACGGACGCTCGCTTGCCTGGGGGTGTCAGCGCTTTGGTGCGGCCTGCCGCATCTATATTCACGCCGAGGTCAGCGAAGGCCGTGCCGAAGCGATGCGCGATTTTGGGGCAGACGTGATCCGGATCGAGGGCGACTACGATGAATCGGTCGTTCTGGCGAAATCCGAGGCCAAGGCGAATGGGTGGTTTGTGGTCTCCGACACCTCGTGGCCTGGCTACTCCCTGCCGCCGCGCGATGTCATGGCGGGCTACGGGGTGATGACCCGTGAAATCTGTGAAGCACTGGATCAGGCACCGACCCATGTTTTCTTGCAGGGCGGTGTTGGCGGGCTTGCGGCGGGTGTAGCCGCCGCGTTGCGCCAATATTGGGGCGCGGAGTCCCCGCGCGTGATTATCGTTGAACCAGAACTGGCGGCCTGCCTGTTCGAAAGCGCGAAAGCGGGTGCCGCCACCTCTGTTGCGATCGCTGAAGAGACGATCATGGCGGGTCTGTCCTGCGGCGAACCTTCGCCTCTGGCGTGGGAGATCCTCGCCGAGGAAGCCACCGATTTCCTGACGATCCCGGAAAACGTCGTAGCACCGGCTGTACGGCTGTTGGCGCGGCCGTTGCCCGGAGACACAGCGCTTGAAGCAGGTGAGAGCGCGGTTGCCGGTCTGGCGGCTTTGATTATCGCGCGCACGGATGACGATGTATCGGCGCAGTTGGGTCTGGACGGCGAGTCTCGCGTATTGCTGATCGGGTCCGAAGGTGTAACAGATCCGGCCATTTTCCAGATGATCATGGAGGGCCGCGATGCAGCCTAGCGCCCCCGAACGCGGCTTCCCCGAAGCAGAATTCTCGGCGCGCACCGCAAAAGCCCAGGACCGAATGATCCAAGACGGCCTTGCCGGTCTACTTTTGATGACAGAACCCGAGGTCACCTACTTTACCGGCTTCCAGACATTGTTTTGGCAAAGTCCGACGCGCCCTTGGTTCCTTTTTGTTCCTGCCGCGGGCAAACCTATCGCGATCATCCCCGAGATTGGGGCAGAGCTGATGCATCAAACCTGGCTGGATGATATCCGCACATGGAGCGCACCCTGCCCCAAAGATGACGGCATCAGCCTGCTGACCGATCTTCTTGCACCGCTGGCAAAAGCTGGTGACAGGATCGGTGTGATGAAAGGGCATGAGACGCAGCTGCGCATGCCTCTTGGGGATTGGGAACGGCTGGTCGTTGACCTGCCCGGCCTGCACATCGCCGACGCAACCCGCATGGTGCAACATCTGCGCATGGTGAAATCCGAGGCCGAGATCGAAAAACTCGCTCATATCTGCGCTATCGGATCAGCCACCTTTGCACGAGTGCCAGACATCGTATCCGAGGGCATGCCGCTGGAAGATGTATTCCGCGCCTTTCGCCGCGAAGCGCTGGCACAAGGCGCAGATAATGCGCCCTATCTCGTGGGGACAGCCGCACCTGGCGGATATGCAGATGTCATCTCGCCGCCTTCTAGTCGCCCGCTTCAGGCGGGTGATGTGATGATGCTGGATACCGGCTGTGTCTGGGATGGGTATTTCTGCGATTTTGACCGCAACTGGGCCATCGGCCACGTCACTGACGCGACCCGTAGGGCGTACGATACGCTCTGGCGCGCGACCGAAGCTGGGTTGGAGGCCGCAATACCCGGAAACACTTGCAAAAATCTGTTCCGGGCCATGTCAGAGGTGATCGCTGAAATCGACCCCTCGGGCGGCGATATTGGCCGCCTGGGACATGGGTTGGGACTGCAACTGACCGAACAACCCTCGCACGCGGCCTTCGATGAAACAGTTCTTGAAGACGGCATGGTGCTGACGCTTGAGCCGTCGCTGTCTTACGGGTCCGGGCTAATGATGGTGCACGAGGAAAACATCGTTGTCCGCAAACACGGCGCAGAGCTTTTGACCACCCGCGCACCCCAGAGCCTTATCGTGATCTAAAGATTTTTCTATCCATGCGCTTCCCGACTTCAACGTCCGGGCGGCGCAATCGCGCCGTCACAGGATATCAAGCGATACTTTTACACGGTCCATAACAATGGAAGAGGTGAACCCGTTCACATTGGAATCGTCAAAAAAATATTCCTGCGTAAACGCCTCATATTCCTTAATGTCCGCTACAACGACGATCACAACAAAATCTGCCTCACCTGTCGTATAGTAGCATTGCTGGACCGCCGGGCTGTTCCGCATCAACCGCTTGAAATTGTCCAGATGCAAACGGCTTTCCCGAACCAACTTAACTTCGACGATAACCGTCAGTTCCCGCCCAAGCTTGGGCGGCGAGAGAACCGCAATCTCTTTCTCGATTACGCCCGTTTCGCGTAGCTTTTTTAAACGTTTCTGAACCGCCGGGGTCGACAAACCGATTTCCAAACCCAAGGATTCGGCGGTTTGACGTGCGTTTTTCTGCACCAGCGCGAGCAGCTCTAAGTCTTTGTCATCCATGCGATTACAATGCTCTTACTTGGCGCCACTGGCAACGCGAAACCTCATCTACCAAATAGAATTCGACGTTAAACCTCGCCATCATTGTCTACGATGACGGCAGAATGTTTCCTGAATAAATGCTCAATCCAGCGCACCACCGAAGCCATGTTTGCAGAAACAAACCCAAAAAATGCAGTTAAGTCTTTGCATCTGAGGGACGGTTTTGTCCTGAACGACAAGCGTATTTCCAACTCCCCCACCATGATGAATTCATATCAAAGGTTGCTTTGCGAATTGTATGCTGGCTCATGAGGCATGCACGTCGCCCAACCCTTTGTGGAACGATGTCACAGGACCAAACGCGCAAGGAAGCCATATATGTTTGACGAAAGGCTGTCCCGGTTTCAAACCAAACTGGCCAAGGCGGGAATCGACATCGCACTGATCACCGATGACGACAATGTCTACTACCTGACTGGGTATTATGACTATCTGCATATGGAGTTTGGCCGTCCAACCATATTGGCAATACCAAAGGATGGTCCTTCGCTTCTGATCACCCCGACGATTGATCTGAATGCAGCCAAGTACTCTGCGCGTGTGGACCGGATCGCAGCCTGGAACGATGGAATGGCCGAAGAATGGCGCGCGGAACTGCCCAACGCGGTCACAAACGCCACCAAAGTTGGGATTGAACCGGACCATATGCCGCCCATGGTACGCGCATACGTGGAGGAGCTTGTCGGAACCGACCGATTGGCCAGTGCGACCCCGATCCTGACCGATATGCGAATGATCAAGTCACCTTACGAGCTGCAACTGGCCCGTCACGCGGGTGAGGTCGCTTCGACCATGGTGGCGGCAGGTCGGGCAGCCATTGGGGATGGGGTGCCCGAGTATGAGGTCGCGATTGCCACCTCGCAAGCAGGAACCCGCAAAGCGGCAGAACTTTTGGCGGCGCATTATGAAGACAGCGACATGTCGCCCAACATACATTTCCTGCAGATTTTGGCCTCGGGCGATCAACTGACCAAGACCCATCATCGCGCCACAAACCGTATTATGCGCCATGGCGAGCCGGTGTTTATGTGTTTCTGCGGGTTAACCAATTTTCACCGGTTCAAGGTCGGATTTGACCGCATGTTCTGGATCGGCGATCCCGACCCAAAGCAGGTCGCAATCTACGAGGTCGCCGTCGCCAGCCAACAGGCTGCGCTGGATGCGCTCAAACCCGGTGTGACCGCAGAAACTGTGCATGCCACCTATGCCGAAGTCATTCAGGACGCCGGGTTTGAATATCCGTTCCGTTGCGGCCGGGCTACAGGTTTCAGCTTTCTTGAGGCACCGCAGCTGGTAACCGGGGACGAGACTGTCATTCAGCCCGGTATGGTCTTTGCCGTCGATGGCGCGGTTGCGACCGATGACTTTCGCGCACAGGTTGGAGACACATTCATCGTTACCGAAACCGGCTGGGAACAGGTTACACATCACCCCAAGGCAATTGAGGAGGTCATCGTCTGATGTTTAAGACCGGAGATACTGTACACTCGATACCTCGCACGCCGCTTATGGGCGGCGGTATCGCTCATCGTGGCAGCTTGGGTTTCATTTTGATGTCGACCGATCTTGCCAGCGAGGCGGATTTGAATGCGATGGCCCCCGAAGGTGTGGGCATTCATATCACCCGCCTGAAGACTGACGACTATACAACAAATGAAACCCTGGCACGCCACATCGATCACATGGCCGACGCAGCCTCGCGCCTACAGCCCGACGTGAAACCATCCGTTATCAGCTATAGCTGCACGTCGGGATCGATTGTGTGCCGCGAAGAGAACGTCTTTCGAGAAATCCGCAAAGGAGCGCCATATGCGCAACCGATGTGCATTGTCACTGGCGTCATGGACGCCCTGCGTGAGGTTGGTGCCAAAAAGATCGTCGTTGGCACACCTTATCTGGATGACGTCAACACCGCCGAGGCCGAGTATCTATTGGCCGCAGGTTTCGATGTTCTGGACATTCAAGGCCTGTGTCTTGCAACCGGTGTTGAGTTCGGCAAGGTCGAGCCATCTTATTGGAAAGAATTCGCCCTAGAGATCGACCAGCCCGAAGCCGATGCAATCTTTTTGTCCTGTGGGGGTATCAGATCATTGGAAGTGGTGGATGAGATTGAACAGGCAGCAGGCAAACCGGTCATCACATCGAACCAGGCGCAATTCTGGTCCTGTCTACGCCGCGCCGGAATTATGGATAAGCTTGAGGGTTTCGGACAAATCTTCGAACATCCCGGCAGGCATCTAAGCAAAACTGGTTAAGTTCTTCAAATTCCAAGCACTACTCAATCTCAGATACATCGAGATTCAGCTCTTTGAAACCGCTTCCTTCTTCAATACGAATTTGAACGCGATCCCCCACTGAAAGCTTCAGATCATCAGTATCCGAAGGCAGTCGAAACAACAGCATTGCACGTTCCTGTGCCGTCGATCCGACCCCTCTGCCATACAAAGTTGCGCTGCCGATCTGACGCTCATTCTCGTTTGCATCAATATGCCAGGCCTGCAAAAAACCACCCGCTTCCGGGACACGGCGCAACCAGATCCTTAGAACCCTGTCTTTGACAGCTTTATCCGTAAGTCTAACGTCCAAGGATCCGGCTCCACCCGTTTAGTTTTTGGCATAGGTGCGCAAGGAACACTGATCATAAACCAGCGCCTCGGGCGCGACGGCCTCACCTTTGTCATCCAGCGTAACAAGGTAAATCTTCAGGTCTTTTACAGTCTTTTTTCGGCCAATAAAGCGCCGCAAGCCGCGCGTGATGTCCAGCCGATACCGCGTATGTTCATATCTGAGCGGATGCTTGTATCTTTGGTCATAATCGTCGCGGACGGCCAAGGCCGGGTTACAATGGCCCGGCGCACCCGGGCAGGTTCCGTGACCAAAAAAGACAAGGCGCCCTGCATAGCTTTTGTCTTTGTACCCTGTCGAAGCATCGCAACTGGCGTTGTCGACATAGGCGCGCAGCTCAAAGCTTTCAGTCGGCGGACGCATGCGATGGAATTCAAGTTCCGCCCTGACAAACCCGGCTTTCACCATGCCGAGCCGAACCTCGGTCACGTTGCTGGCCGCCGCTGACAAAGTCGCCTCGGGCGCGCTGTCTGCGGTGCCCAAAGCGCCAATCGCGGCTTCGACGGAATCCTCGGAATAGATGTAGCGAAGTGAGGTTTCCGCATCGATCAGATCGCGGCCCACCCGACCGTCATATACAACTGTGTCCAGAACATGCTGTGGAATATTGGCGGCGGGCCACAGCGCCTGCCAATCTGCCCAAACCTTGTCGCACATCGCATGGTGCAGCCAGAAAACGGGATCGTAAGACGCGGACACTGTGCTGCCCATATCTCCAATCGAGCGGGGCAATGGCGACGATGTATCCGTGCCACCCGTTAAAACGTGGATACCGCCATGAGCCGCAAAGTTGAAGTCGGCCTGGAAGGCTTCAAAGTTTGGATTGGTCAGGTAACGCTCAACCTCATCCTCAAGCAACGGGATATTGCTGCGCAGGCGCGTTGTGTATCTGCGTGTGAAGATCTCATCACCAGTCAAACCCAGGGCAATGCTACGATAGAGGCTGTGTGCGCGGGCCAGCGGGTTTGGAACATCATCCCCGGCACTGTTTGTATAGGTCGCATCGTCCACTACTTTCGGCAGCCCGTTCGAGGCGTGCGTCGCTGTGGCAAACTGCCTCCAATCCCAATAGGGAAGCGTAGGTTCGAGTTCGTCGTCCACGCGCCACCGTTTCAGCGCGCTGTTAAGTGCTTTTTCGAATGAATAGACCTAGGACCGGCGCCAGGTCAGAAACGTGCGGTCATCGTCATGGCAAAGGTCTTGATCATAACCATGCCCGCGCGCCAGAGCGAAATATCCGCGCTGATCACCCAGCGCGATGTCAGAGATTTCGTACATCGCAGCATAGGCGTCGCGCAGGTCCTGAATATCTTCCTCGCGCAATCTGATCAGGTCGAAACGGATCATCGGCAACCCGGCTTGTTTTCTTAAAAAGTTCAGTTTGGCAATCGTTGTCATCTAAAAATCCCCCTTAAGGAGTGCTTCAATGCGCCCAGTATAGCATAAAACCACCGCCGATGGCGGTGGCAGGCTCAAACGCTCGGCACAACTAGATGACGATTGGCGGATCTAACGCTGCTCTTTCTCGTGCAGCACGCGCCCGATGATGTTCATTAGCAACTGGGCGGCAAGGATTTGGGTGGAGCTGGTGGCGTCATAATCCGGGGCAACTTCAACCAGATCGAGACCAACAATGTCGCCCTGCTTGGCCAAACCTGCCAATAGCTCTAGCACTTCGTAGTAGATGAACCCACCATGGCTTGGTGTACCTGTACCTGGGGCGATGGATGGGTCGAAGGCATCAATGTCGATAGTCACATAATACCGCGCGCCTTTGGGAATGCGGGCCAGCATCCCATCGACTCCCATCTTGCGGAATTGCCGGACAGATTGGATGTCTGATCCCATGGCGCGGGCATCCACATAGCCATCCTTGGCGGTGGACGACACATTGCGAATGCCGATCTGACTAAGCCCGGTGACATAGGATTTTTCAGCGGCGCGGCGCATCGGGTTTCCATGGCCATAGCGCACCCCATGCCGTTCATCGACAAAATCCAGATGCGCATCAATTTGCACCACATGGATCGGTTCCTGATCATCAAAGGCATTTATGCAGGGGATGTTGATCGAATGATCGCCGCCCAAGACGACCGGTAGCGCCCCCGCCTCCAGTATTTTGCGCACCCCAAACTCGATATTTGCGTGGCTTTTCATCGTGTCGGTATGCACGATATCCGCGTCCCCGATATCGACAATGGTTACTTTGGCCGGATCCAGATAGGTGACATCATCTTCGTGATCATAGGCCCCTGCATGCCCGAATGAGAACAGCGTCGACGCCTCACGGATCGCGCGTGGCCCCATCCGCGCCCCGGACCGCCATTGACAGCCAAAATCAAACGGGGCGCCAAGAACCGCAACGTCGGCGTCAATCGCACCCCAATCCTCGACATACGGATATTTGCCAAAGGTGCAGATGCCAACAAATGGTAGGTTCAATCGGCCGGAGTCGTAGCCATGGTTCGACATATGAGGGTTCTTTCTGTTCAGATCTTCAACATTTGCGAACATTAAGGCACCCGAATGCCACGCTCTGTAAAGACCCCTAACGATCGAACCCGCTTTGACAAGCCTTTTCCCGCGATGATCAGATTGCATCCGAACCCAATGGACATAGTGATTTGCGTATGAGACAGTAAACGAGATGGTGTCCGGCTCAGCTTGAGTCGGCTGAAAAGGGAACACGGTGCGGGTTCATACCCAACTCCGTGACTGCCCCCGCAACTGTAAGCGGTGAGCGACCCCGTTGAAAACCACTGAGCCCTAGAGCTCGGGAAGGAACGGGAAAGCGTTGACCCGCAAGTCAGGAGACCTGCCATCTACGGTGTGTGATGCCATGCGCCGCAGTCAACTTGAACCCGGGCGGGGTGCCTTGGGAACGGCAGAGACGACCGAAGGACCAAGCGTCCCCGGCACATCACCGTGACCAGCCACACTCCTCCCCTTGCGCGGAGGGCGCGATGTTATTGGAACGGACGATTATTCAACTCGATACAGGCCCCATGCCTGCGGATGAAGCACGTCAGATGGGACAGCTTGGCTATATGCAATGGATCGCGGGTGTTCCAGGCAATGCCAGCTATGCAGTAGCTGCGAGGCATGCTTACGAAACAGCTGCACCATTTATGAATCACTCACCTGCCGTTGCAGCGTTCTGCGACTTGCTTCTGACTTCGCTGGAACAGCCGTTCAAACCTTTGCCACTCGCCATGCCAAAACGTGAAAGGCGCGGCGGCGCACAGGCCCGCCGATCCTTTCGCATGCCGCTGTGACTAAAACGGGCTGCGGGATCATCGCACAGCTTTGTGCTCTTGGACGACGTCGAACGCTAAGCTCCGGCGACTACAGCTTTCACCGACACAACAGGTTTGATTTGCCGAGTCCGGTGTTTGCGTGGATAGTCCAGAATTGTACGCTTGCTTGCGCCCGCTGACCCACACGTAAACGCCAAAGGACATGCTATGGACCAGGTGAAATTCACGCAGATGAAGGACGGGGACAAAGAGGATTACACCTTCCTCGATACTCTGGAGCGTGAGTACTGCAAAGGAACGGCAGATCGTTTGCTGGAGGCAATGGAACGGCTCGACAAAAGCCTGTCCGGCTATCAAGTCACACGTCTTGGCCATTCGGTGCAATCGGCCACCCGCGCCTGGTTTGACGGGGCAGACATAGATTGGATCGTTGGCGCCCTGCTGCATGATATCGGTGACATATACGCGCCGCATAATCACGATGAATATGCGGCCTCAATCCTCAAACCTTTCCTGCGCGAACAGGTCACGTGGTGTGTGCACACCCATGGGGATTTTCAGCTTGTTTACTTCGGACAGCACGTAGGCGCGAACCCCGAAAAACGCCAAGCTCATCGTGACAGCATCTATTTCGATGACTGTACCGAGTTCTGCGAACGCTGGGATCAATCCAGCTTTGATCCCGCTTATCCCAGCAAACCACTGTCTTTCTTTGCAGATATGGTGCGTGAGGTGTTTGATCGAACACCCTATGATCCGGCTGTAGTTCAACCTGGCGTCCGGGTTCCGCTCACCGATGACGCCGTTGCAGAAACGAGACGGGCGTAGGATGTATTCGATTTAGTTAAATCACAGCCTGCTTTGTTCAAACATGCGGAGTTGGTAGAGGTGATTTGCTCCTTGTTCAGCGCAAAACGGGCCAATCGCCACTACGAAAATCGAAGGATTCAGTTGTGGCAAGTCAGGTTGCAAAAATGCAGATGCGCCACGATATCAGTTCAACGCCCGCTATCAACGCCTAAGAACAAACCTTTGCAACAGAAAAAGCTATGTTGTCCTGATCGGGATCATCAAGGCCAATCAAGGCTCTGATCAGCGCGTCCGCAATAGCGTCGCAACCCGCTTCATAGTTGCGCGTGACGACCTCTTGAATGTCCTTGTCTTCTAGAAACTGAAGCCCATCCGAAGCTGCAATGAGAACATCATCTGACAGAAGCTGAAACGGGTCTGAGGGGCAATCGATCTTTGCGATGTCGCCACCATGTATGACCGATGTAAGCATGTTTCTGTCGGGATGATTTCGGGCCAAATCGGGATCCAACATGCCAAGTTTCGCCATCATATCGATTTGTGGCGCCATTGAATGATCCTCGTTCAGCTGTATTAGCTCGCCAGACCGCCAGAGATAGAGCGGCGAGTCCCCGACGGAAAACCAAAACGCGCGATCTTCGATGCAGATCAATATGAGAAGCGTAGCTCCCATTCCCCTTACATTCAGATCGTTGCGACTGGCTTCGAAAATCTGCTTGTTCGCGCGTTCGGCACTGTCATGCAAGAATGCGACGACTTCTGAATTTGATGAGTCTTTGTTCAGCCCGGCGGCCAACCAGCCTTTCATCACCTCACAAACGATCAGGTTAGAGGCAACATCCCCTGCCGCGTGGCCACCCATGCCATCTGCCAGGACCACGAACCCTATGTCCGATCCGATCGGCTTTTCAGAAAGAATGGCATCTTCCTGATACTCACGGGCACCCTGGTTAATCACGGTTGAAATATCGAAGACATCACGCAGGCGTTCCTCCGCCTGTTGAAATCTGGGCTCGTGAACTTGCATCAGATATCTTTCAGAATGAGACACTTGAATTTCCTTCAAGGCAATGTAGGCGGCTCGTAATTATAAGAGCCGCCAAGCATTAATGCGTAAGTGGCAGATCCACTGATTGCAGTTCGCCATTCCGCGCGATGGTCAGCAACGCAAGCTCGGCACCTGTACTGCTAAGCTCTTCGAACAACTGGGTAATACCGTTCTCACCCTCGACCGAAATCTGCGAAGCGGTTTCTGACACGACAATATCGCCCACGCGAACTGATTTGGCCGAAGCCGGAGCGCGCAATACCTTGCTGACCCATTTCCCATTGCCATTGGTGACCGTAATGAACTGAACTCCGTTTGTGAGCTCAACCACCTTACCAGTTTGAAGGGTCAGGTTCTTTTCAGAAACCGGGCTATCTTCTTCGGTTCTGACCCGCATATCCACCAGAATCTCGCCACTTTCGGGATTAGCCTCACGTGATTGGATTGCACGAATGATCGAGTTGTCATCCACCACCAAATGACCATTTACGGAATAGATGATCGTGCCGGATTTCAACCAATCTGTTGTCGCCTGATCAAGGTCAGATCGCACCAGCGATACCATCGAGAACCTGCCCTGCGGCTGCGATGTTGTAACGGTCGCAAACGGCAGATCCACAGCGGGGCCAGTCCACGCTATCCAGTTTGAACCTGTCGTCACTGGTTCCGAAGCAACACTCTCCACCGCTGGCTCTGCGACTACAGGCTGGGGTTCCGGCTCCTGTGCCGTCGCGCTGCCGCTTTCGGGCTCTTCATCGGTGGCTGGTTGCGGAGCCGCCTGCTGGGTATCAGCAATCGCGACCACATCCTGATCCGCTTCTCCGCCCTGGCTGAAATAGTACCCTGCTCCACCGATTACTCCGGCGACGATCAGCGCGATCATCAGCATAGAGTTTGAACGTTTGCGCGGCGCTTTGCTGTTAACCGCGACCTTATCGTTGAAGTCGACCGCAGCGACCGGTTCGGGCTTCGCTTCGATCGGCATCCTTTCTTCAATCGCATCCTGCCATTCCTGAACAGATTGGAACCTGTCTTCAGGCGGGATACTCAGGGCACGATCAATCGCTCGCAAAAAACTGACAGGATAACCCTCAACCGCACCTTCAAGCGGTTCGTAGCAATCTTTGCCATTCTGGGCCAAAGCCGCCAACCGGGTCTGGCTGTCCTGCGGCGCAGCCCCTTTGATGACATGATAAAACGTAGCCGCCAGCGCATAAAGATCGCTCGACTGATCCTGTTCCGCGCCTTGCAGATAAAACTCTTGCGGCGAATACCCTTCCTTTACGACCCTCAGCATCGACATTGCGCGGTCAGATTTGGCGGCGCTCTCACGGGCGGCGCCGAAATCGATAATCATCGGTTCGCCGTCTTGGTTGATCAGAATGTTGTCTGGCGAGATATCCCGGTGCAGCATGCCTTCGCTATGGATGAAACCAATGGCTTCCAGCGTGGTGCGCAACAGCCGCTCAACCTCTTCGGGCGGTATCGTCTTACGTTCTTCGATCGTGTCCAGAAGATCTTTGCCCTCGATGAAATCGATCGCCATATAGGCGGTCTCATTGTCTCTGAACACCTGGTGGACACCTGCGATGTTCGGATGCACAAGTTTTGACTGATTGCGCGCTTCTTTTTCAAAGGATTTCACCAGCGCTTCGTACGAGGATGTATGCGACTGGGACCGCGGGCGAACCGCGGTCTGGCTGCGACGGCAGATCGCCTCGGGGAAGCATTCCTTGATCACGATCGTGCGCTCAAGGCTGTCCTTGGCAAGGTAGGTGATGCCAAAGCCACCGCTGTTGAGAAACCGCATGATCGTGTATTGACCGGACAGCAATTTGGTACCCGGGGCAAGCTCGTCCGGGAACTGATCGTTTGTGTGGGCTGATTGTACCATAAGAAACACTTACCTTGCTGTAGCCGGATGCAGACGCGCCCGTGCTTTTTTTGCGACCGATGCTTGAGGGAAACTGACCTCAGAAACCGCAGTTTTGTTCATTATCCACCCCATGCGCGTAACTCCGCATCAGGGCTGCTCACTTCACTCCAGACTTCGACACGGCGGTTCTTTGCACGACCCACTGGGTTGGTGTTGCATGCAACCGGGGCCATTTCCCCATAACCGCGCACTTCGATCACTGTGCTAACGGGACCGTTGGCTTCCATGCTTGATGTAAGCTCTGTCAGGACCTGCTTGGCGCGGGCGAGCGAGAGCTGACGGTTCTTTCCGTAGCTGCCGCCAGCATCAGCAAATCCCGCCAAGACGATTTTGTGGGGTTCGACGTCGCGGATATATTCGGCAATCCGCTCGATATCCCGTTTCGCCTTGTTGTCCAGAAACGAAGACCCAGGCGAGAAGCGGAAGGTTGTCGACAGACGTGTGGTTGTCAGCTTGTCACTCACATACGAGCGGAGTTCGGACGCATTGGCCGAGACCGTCATCTCGGCAACGTCTGATTTTAGTCTGGCAAACTTCTCGTCTTCACTCTGAGCGATAACCGAAAGGCTGGTGATGCCGGATTTGGACACGAACCCATCTATTCTCGGGCTGTCCAGAAATTCGACCAATGCCGTGCCCACACCCGAAAGATCGCTGCCGTTGTATACGGTCACCCGATTCTGCAGCCCATATTCCTCAGTCTTCATTGAAAACTGGTTGGGCAGATGAATGATTCCGCATTCACTGCGCAACGGCACCGGGCGTGAATCGCGAATACTCGAAAACCGCATGACGGCGAAGCCATATGGATCAGTTTCAATCGCTCGGGAAAGCTCTCGGTTCGAGTTTACGATGTTGCCATCGGCCAGAAAATCGCGTTCGAAGGGCGAAAGGATAAGCCCCTCGACTCTGTGAAACGCTTCCGAATTTTGCGGTAACGTGTAGACGTTGATCTTGTGATCGGGTCCGCCAAACTGGGTCCAATTTACAATCTCACCCGACAGGATTTGCGATATCTGCTCGATTGTCAGAGACAACAGATCGTTCTCGGGATTGACAGTAGCCGTATAGCCATCAACCGCCAGAACATGTTCCTGCTGAAATGAGGTCAGCTCGCCCAGACCGCTTTTTCTGGCCTGCGTATTGTTCTGAGACGAGACCGGTTCTTCGCTGACGATCAGATCACTTTCACGGGTCATCAGGGATTCAAAGAGGTTCTGACCCGAAGCCTCTTTCACAAGAATGCTGTGAACTGGGCTGGCCTCTTCATCCATGATAAGAATGTCGAAAGCATCAGATCCGATCGCGCCAGAGACTGTATCGTCTTGCCCAAAGGCATGCTGTTCGCCCAGAGGTACACCTTGCAGATCAAAAACATCCGAGAAGAGTTCCTGTTCAGCGGCAAAACCTTCGGCAAGCAAGGGAAGAAGGATGTCTGCCAAACCGGCGCCACCAGCCACAACGAGGTCGGTATCTGTTGGTAGGCTTGCCGGGCAAGCCGCGCCACTGCAGTGAAACTCTGCTGTATTGAGGGATAGAACCCCGACATTCGATCGTACGATGAACTTGCCGGGTTGGATCGTAACCAGCTCGCCAGTCACTGACCTAGAGCCGTCTTTCGAGGTCAACGTTACTTCCTGCGCAAGCCCCGAAGACGCGATGCAACCAAAGGCTATTGCTGCAGCATATTTTGACCAACTTTTCATACTCGCCTCGAACCCTGAAGAAACTACACCTGTGATGCGCAAGCCGCGACGTGATCGCCGCGGCTTGCCTTTTCTCACCTTAACCGGCGATCCATACTTCGACGCGGCGGTTGATCGCGCGGCCACGTGGGCTGTCATTGCAGGCGACAGGCTCAAGTTCGCCATAACCAGCTGCCTTCAGGGTGATCCCGTCCAGTTCGCCACCGGTGGCAACCTCGACCAGATGATCCAACGCAGCCTGAGCACGTTCCTGTGAAATCAGCAGGTTCGAGTCGAAGGGACCTTTGTTGTCGGTGAACCCGACGATCACAACTTCGCTCGGCTTGGTTTCGGCCAGGTAACGCACCATGCGCGTCAGGTCGCGCTCGGCTTTGTTGTCGAAACGCTTCGATCCCGGAGCAAAACGGAACGTTGTCGACAGACGGGCGTGGGTGTTCATGTTTTTCAGCAGATCTTCGACAAGCTCTGCCTCATACTCATTCTCACCCTCTTCCAGTTCGGCGACCAGACGTTCTGCGGCGCGCTCCTGGCTGTCCGAGGTGATCGACAGGTCGATATAGCCTGCTTTGGCAACAAGGCCGTCCAGGCTGCCATCATCCAGGAAATCAACCAGTTCACGGGCATAGCCGTCGATATCCGAGCGGTTATAGGCCACGACACGTTCCTGCAGATAGTATTCCTCGGTTTTCAGATTGAAGAGGCTGGGGTCCTGAACAATCCCGCAGGTTGTGCGCAGCGGAACTGCCCGTGCATCGCGCTTAGCAGCGTAGTTGACGATACCGAAGCCAGCCACATCTTCCATGATCGCGGTCGTCAATTCCGTGCGGTCGTGCACAATGCTCGACTCGTTCGTCAGCGTCTTATCGGACTTCTTGAACAGAAGCTTTTCGATGTGATGATACGCTTCGGTATCAGGGTCGAACGAGTAGACATGGATGGGTGCATCCGAACCGCCAACCTCGGACCAGTTTGTGATATCACCGGACATGATGTCACGAGCCTGCTTGACGCTCAGATCGGGGATCTGGTTCAGCGGGTTCACGATCATCGCAAATCCGTCCACCGCGATAACACGCTCCTGATCAAAGTCGCGCAGATTGCCGCCACTGCTCTCGGACACAATCGAGCGATCAGCCTTACGAGCAGAGGTTTCGGTAAAGATGATCGAGGCATCTTTCTTGGCAAGACGCTCGAACAGGCGTGCACCATTGGCTGTATGGATACCAAATGTGGCAACATCATCGCCTTCCAGATCGGTCAGCAGCAATGCAAAGTCATGCTCCTCGCCGTATTTGTGGTCACCCACGTCAACGGTCTCGGTATCTACCGGCTCTCCGTTTTCGTCATAAAGCTGCGCCTCTGCTTCCAAAGCGGCAGCGGCATATCCTTCTGCGATAATCGGAACCAGAACTTCTGCGATCTCATCGGGAGCAGAGATTTCAAGGTCATAGACATAAGTCTGTTCGGTCGGGCAAGCCTCACCTTCGCAGGTCACCAAGTCCTGATTGATCACAAACTCGCCGATATCCGTTTCGACCAGATACTTACCGTCTTTTGACGATAGAAGATTGCCGATCACGTCGATATTGCTGTCCTTCCCAATCAGGCGAACCTCTTGTGCAAATGACGCGGTGGTGACAGCGCCTGAGATGATCGATGCGGCAACACAAAGCCGTGTGAAGGGTGAATTTAACATTTTAACTCCTCGAGTTAGCACTCATTTGGTATTTTTCTGATGCATGTTTTTGGGCATCAAAGTAGTCGCAATTTGGTTTTGCTACGGGTTCCGTTCAGGTGCTGTAGTTTGGGGCCAAATCACGCGAAACATGGTTAGCGTTCAGGAATCCAGCTTGATGGCCTCTTCATAGAGAAGCGCGGCCTTTTCGGACTCGATTTCAAGCACATCCATCTCGGCACAGAAGTGAGTCACGTCATCGACGTTTGGCACATCCACGCTATCAAGCTGCTCGACAACCGGCTGCAGTTTTGCCCAATGGGTCTGAACTTCGGTCAAGGCTTCAAGCGCCGCGTTGCTTGGCGGTTTCGCCATCGTGATCGAACTGCTTCCACCTTCAATTAGAACGTCGACAATCTTGCCGAACTTTTTGGCGTTCTTCTTGAATTTCTTGTGGTGCTCTTCGGTGTCCTGACCTGTTGCTGCCAGTGCGATTTCCTTGCAGATCTTCTGTGTCAGCATTCTCTGACGTCCTGCAAAGTCCAATGCCAGCGCCAGTGCCAGATCGATATCCACGTCGCCATAGGCCTCTTCCAGCTTACGAACGACTTCGTGGCAGGTTTTTTCCAGAACCTCATCATTGTCGATAATCAGGTGCAGATGCTCATCATCCACCTTTCCCGCCTCGATGATCTCTTCGATCGCCTTGCGGTAAGGCATCCAAAGCTCTTCGACCTCTTTCAGCGCGTTGTTCACGGAAACGAACCGCTCACGGTCAACGCCCGAAGATCCCTTGCCCTCGCGAAAGCCCAGCAGAATGTCGTCAAACTCGTCATGGGCTTCTTGCAGTTCAGCAAGATCCTTTTCAACTTCGGCACCAAGGCTTAGCAGTACAACTGCCTTCGCAACCTTCTCTGTCAAGAAACTCAGTTTGTCTGCGGCCAGTATGCGATGCGCAACCTGCCCTGCAGCCATCGCCAGCGCACTTCCCCCCACGGGTACTATCGCGACACATGCAGCCAACGATGCGCTGTTAAGAAATACTCGTCGGTTCATTTCCATAGTGACTAACCTTACCTTTTCTCACTTTTTACCCACCGATTGTGTTAACAATGACGAGAAATTGAGCTGTATTGTGGTTGGCCCAAGAAAAGTTTGTGTTGATTTCTTGACTTACCTTAAGATCGAACTACGCGTTGAAATTATTCAATATTTTTCGACTGTCGTTATCAATCTGATGCGCAGAACGAAGAAAAGCACCCCACATCTATGCGAAGCGCTCTTCTTTAAGGAGAGTTTAATTTAGATCAACTCAACCTTCTTGCCAGTCGAACTCATCATCGCAAAACGCGGTGAAGCGCATCGTGGTGTCGCTGATGCGAATATCGTCGCCACTCGACAATGGAACCGTGCTAAGCACGGGGCCCGAATTCAGGCGAACCAAGTTCGCTTTACCCCCATGACCCAAATAGCACTTTCGAGCTTCTGGGTCATAAGCGATAACCGCGTGGTTGCTGCGAGAGATACCGTTGTCGCCAAAATCGAGTTGGATGGCTTGATCGTCATTCCGACCGATCTGCATCAATCCACCTGTGAGCATCACACTTGTTCCACGGCCGGGGCCTTTGGTCACAACCAACCAACCGACCGGGTAGGCTTCGTGTTGTTGGGTATTGTTTTTCACAGGCTCCGCGGTTTTTAGAATGTCTTCGATCGGATCCGCCTGGTTGCCAAAGCCCAAGAAAGTTGTTTTGACCCGCCGGCTGCGTTTTGCATCCGAAGCAGTGGCTTCAGGGTCCTCGACACTTTCGCCGGGCACCTCATGAGGATCGGGCATCGGAGCCGGTTCAACTACCTCAGGCGCTGGAGTATCGAGGACATCTTGCACGTTCGGCGTATTCAGCGCCTCCAGTCTTTCCGCAAACGCCAAAGATGCAATCGCATCCGATCCGGCCAACTGTATTTCGGATTGAAGGGTCACTTCCGCCTGAGGCGTTTCAGGTTCTGTAAGTTCAGAATTCAATTCTGAATCTTCGACAACGACGGCACCGCTATCGACCGTTTCGTCTTCGGCGACGCTGGGCACATTGGTTCCATCAAGAATACGGCTGAGCGGGCTTTTGTATTTGAACATCTGTTTCACCATCTAACTTTTCACAACACTTGGACCAATCCTATGATGGCCAAACGCGACTGGACGTAGGAGCAAGGCTCGCATCAGGTCCAAGTTCAGACGAGTTAGCGAGTACAACAACCACCCCAGAATCCGGCGCCAACCCAAGGAATCCCTTCAATGTGCCCAAAGTTTGTTTTCTTCCTGCCTTCATTGGGGAATTGATTAAGATAGAAGTAGCGCCCCGAAATCACCGTTTTCGCCCATGGAGCGGGCGAGCAGACTGAATGAGAACGGCCTGCATTTTCACTTTTTTGATTTCAGCATGACAGACGACCTGCCCTCTTATGGTTGAACCCGGCAGAGAGTTGCGCGCTATTGCAGGATTGCGGGTTAGAGGTGTTGCAAATGCAGGATCGTCGTCCACAATCCTTGAAAAACTTCACTATTGGCGGAACAACCGCCTTCATCAGTGTTTCGAATTTGTCGACAATTTATCTAATTTAAAGCATTATATCGAAATACACTATGCTTTGGCCTGGAAGACCGGGCCGAGCATATTTGGAAGATCGCACTAACGGGGGAACGTGCAATCAGATATCTCATTCCCGGATTCTGGCCCCGAATTGGGATTTAGATACCTAACAGTCTTGGTTTTGATACCTTTCAAAACGACACCGCTGTAACCAATACCTGTTTCCCTGTGTGCAGAGTCAAAAAGACCCTGAGGAAGCTGGCCAGATGAGTGAAGTAATATGTAAGCAGTGTGGAGTTCCTTCCCAGGCTGGTGGGAATTTCTGTTCAGGCTGCGGTGCCCGCATCGGAGAAGCCAGCGAAGCACGATCCCAATACATGACCGTTCTCTTCGTTGATCTCGTTGGTTCTACGGATGCGACACAGCATTTTGGTAGCGAAGCCATGTTCGAGGTCATCCAGAGCTTTCAAAGCCAGTGCCAGCAGGAAATCCAGAGTGCGGGCGGCTTTGTTGCGAAATATTTGGGCGACGGCGCCATGGCCTATTTTGGGTATCCAAGGTCGATCAAAAACAGCGCCGCCACTGCAGTTGCGTGCGCAATTAAGATCATCGAAATCGCCTCTGCCCTGAAGATAAAAGGAAAGCTCTTGCAAGCCTGCTGTGGCATCGCAACCGGATGGAGCGTTGTAAACATCGTGCGCGCCGGCGAGGCGGCTCAGGAAGCATTAGCTATCGGTAACGCGGTGAACCGCGCTGCGCGACTGCAATCGCTGGCGAGCCCAAGCAGCATCTTCTTTTCATCCGAGGTCAGGCGATCCATTGATCAGGCGGCGCTTAATCTTAGAGAGGTTGGCGAGACAGCGCTCAAAGGCTTTCGCAATCCCATTGATGTTTGGGCGATTGACGTTCCGCACCTGACCGGTGATCAGGCCATGCTGGCGACAGGCAGTATCCTGAATGACCAACAAGGTTTTCAGGATCAACCTGCGCTTTGGGACGGGCAAGTAGAATTGAACCCGGTCGGACAGCCGATGCTGGGCCGCTCTGACCTGATGAGCCAGATCAGCACTTGTTACGCCGACGCTGCATCGGGCCGCTTTGTATTTGCAGATGTTATGGCCCCCGGAGGCTATGGCAAGACAATGCTGGCCGAGCAATTCCTGGCATCAGTTCCGGATGCAAACGTCATACGCGTCGTGGGATCCCTTCACCGCAGTGAACAGAGTTTTGCATGTTTCAACGCCGCAATACGTACGTTGATCGCTCAAGAACAGAACGGGACGGACCCGGCCGCATCCCTCGAGGAATGGGCCCCGGAAGGTATGCTAGACGGTCTTCAGCGCCTCTTGAATATGTCGCAAATACCTGTCGCCCCAATCGTCCGCCAAGGCCGGATCACAGAAGCATTGCAAGCAATACTCGAACGCGAGCTTGCCAAGGGACCGCTTATATTGTTCATCGACGATGCCCAATGGCTTGATGAGGATTCTGTTGCATTCCTTACCCTGCTTTCGCAGGTTTTTCGCAACCAGCCGCTGTTTTTGCTGGCGACACACAGGCTGGAAGGGCGAAATCTGCAGGTGGAAGCAGACTTGCGTATCGATCTGACCCCACTTGCAGATCACGATGCGGGCAGACTGATAGGTTTTCTCGATCCAGATACCCGGCTCAACCAATCAACACGCGACAAAATAATCGAACGCGCGAATGGCATACCGCTTTATGTGTACCACTACACGATGACCCTGCTGGAGCAGCCGCAAGCCAGTATCGAGGCAGCCATACCGCAAACCCTGATCGAAGCGCTGCAGCAACGGCTAGATGTCGATGAGGATGAAAGGCAGTTGGTCGAGGTCGTCGCCGTCCTTCAGGACTATGCAACAACGGACGTGGCTGCTGCCATGATGAACCAACCATTACACGAGGTGCAAAAGACCACGGACACGCTTGTCTATCGCAGTTTGCTTCAGCAAAGGGGGGCCAACGAGCTTGCGTTCGATCATGCGCTGCTGCGCGATGCGGTCGTCACATCCATGTTGAACACGCGCGCCCGCAAGCTGCACCGGGACGCGCTGCAGGCCTATCGGGCGATTTCACCCGAATCTCTAGTGGCCAATCCGATCATCGAAGCAAAGCACTTAATGGGGTGCGAAGACTATGCGCAGGCCATCCCGAAACTGGACGAGGCCGCTCAGGTAGCAACCATGCGCGGTGAGATCGCCGAAAGCGTGCGTGTAATCAAGATTGCCAAAGGGTTGCTTGACAAAATCAACGACCGGGACCTGCACGACCGCCTGGAACTGTCGACCGAAGTTGCGCTTGGAAACGCGCTGGTTCAGCAGGAAGGGTTCGGCTCTCCTCGGGTCGCGGCGGCCTATGGCAACGCGCAGACGCTTTGCGAAGCCATCGCCGGGGGTGGTGAGATCGAGTTCCAGATTGCCTGGGGCATCTGGACCCATCTGGAGACTGTATCGGATGTGTCGGGCGCGGCACGCATGGTTGATCGCATGGAACGGATCGCCATGACCGAGCCGAGACTGGAGGTTGTGTCAAGTTCGGCGCGTTCGGTCCTGTGCTTCAATATGGGTGAGTTCGCGGGTCAGGAAGCAGCCTATCGGCGCACGAAGGAACTGTATGACTTTGAACGGCACAGCTCGCAGGCCATGACGTATTCAATGGACTTTCTGGAATTGGCCAATCTTTTCAGGGCGCATGGGCGTTTCATGGCAGGCGACGCCGACGGCTGGGAACAAACGATTGCATCGACACACTCGCATCGGGAACGGCTGGGTATTCCTCCGCTGGAACCCTATATCAGGATTTTCGGTACGGCATCGCGGTGCTACGCCCCAAGTAGCGTACCGATTCAGGAAGAGCTGAAAAGCGCCAGGGGCCTGGCTGAGACATTTGGACAACCATTCTGGATTGTCGGTGCAAATCTCTGGTTGTCGGCGTCACGCTACCATAACGAAAGCCCCGCCGCCGCGCTTTCGGAACTGGAGGCCGCCGTAGGTGAGGCACGTGCTCTGGGCATAGAAATATTTACCAGATACCACGAAGCATTGCTCGCGCATGCCTATGCGTGCGTGGGGCGACATGAAGACGCCGAAGGATTGTGGGCGACGATTGACACGCCCGAAAACGCCCAAGGCAATACAATGATTTGGCCCGAAATTCTGCGGCTGCGCGCGGAATCTCGCTATCTGGCAAAAGCGCCTGCAGATGTACTGGTGAGAGATTTGGACCACGCAGAACAAATGGCCCGAGATATCAGGTCACTTGCCTGGCTGGCCCATATTCTAAACAGCCGCAGACGTCTGCAACTGTCTTCATCCGAAGAAGTTCTGTCAGCAATTCAAGAGATTATGCCAAGCGGCGCGGAACGCCATCCTTCATTCAAGCTACTTCTAGAGTAGTTTTGATCTGCCCGCCTGACGGGGGCAAACCCCAACTTAGATCAGTCCGCGCATTAGGCATCTGCCAAGACAAGATCGCTTGCTTTTTCACCGATCATAATCGCCGGAGCATTGGTGTTGCCACTGACGATTTCGGGCATGATCGAGCAATCCGCGACGCGCAGGTTCGATATTCCATGGACCTTCAGTTTTGCATCGACAACTGATGTCTCGGCCTGTCCCATCGCGCAGGTACCTGTCGGGTGATAGATTGAAGCGGTGTTCGATCTGGCCCAATCTAATGTACCTTCATAATCGTCAAGGCTCAGCTCTGCCGACGGTCGAAACTCCTCAGAAATCTTCGAGGCAAGTGGATTCTGCTTGGCGATCCGCCGAGCGATGTTCACCGCGTCGACCATGGTACGGCAATCGGTTTCTGTTGATAGGTAGTTCGGTATGATTTTGACATGCGTGGATGGATCGGGGCCGTTTAACCTAAGCTCCCCGCGGCTTTCCGGGCGCAACTGGCAAACAGACATTGTGAAGGCTGAAAACGGGTGCACGCCTTCACCCGGGCTATCGGCGGACCAGGGTTGGACATGGAATTGAATATCCGGCGTTTCTACATCTGGGCGGGTTTTAATGAAACCTGTGGCCAGGCTGGCCGCCATGGTCATCGGGCCCGCGCGGAAAAGGGCGTATTTTAATGCGATACGCGCTTGATTGAATAGGCTGCGCACCTCGTCATTCAACGTGGGCTCATTGCATTTGAAGACCAGCCGAGCCTGAAGATGATCCTGAAGACCTTTGCCAACACCCGGCAGCGCGTGCAGTGGTTCAACGCCGTTTTCCTTGAGGTGATCCGGGTCTCCGATCCCTGACAACATCAAAATCTGCGGCGAGTTGATCGCCCCACCTGACAGGATAATCTCGCGCCGCACTTTCAGAGTGTGCTCCACCCCAGATCTATCCCGGTACACCAACCCAACGGCCTTTTTGCCGTCCAGGATCACGCGCGATACCAAAGCCTTGGTGATGATGTTCAGGTTCTGGCGATTGCGAATGGGCTTCAGATAGGCGACGGCAGCACTACAACGGCGACCATTGCGCGTGGTCAGCTGAAAATACCCAACGCCCTCCTGTTCGGCGCCGTTGTAGTCGGGATTAAAGGGATAGCCTTCGGCCTGTGCGGCGGTGACCCATGCGTCACAGATTGGGCGCTGAATGCGCATGTTGGACACAGACAAGGGCCCGCCAACACCGTGGAATTCGTCCACACCCCGCTCCTGGTCTTCGCTGCGTTTGAACAAGGGCAACACATCGTCCCAGCCCCAGCCTTCATTGCCCATCTGGCGCCAACGGTCATAGTCTTCTTTTTGTCCGCGGACATATAGCAACCCGTTCAGCGAAGATGAGCCACCCAAGACCTTGCCGCGCGGCCAGTCGATGGATCGACCGTTCAGGCCGGGGTCGGGTTCGGTGCGATAACACCAGTCAACTGACGGATTGTGCATCGTTTTGAAATACCCGACGGGAATGTGAATCCACGGATTTGTATCGCGCCCGCCGGCCTCTAGCAGAGCCACTGTGCTCTTGGGATCAGCGCTGAGCCGATTGGCAACAACGCAGCCCGCAGACCCCGCGCCAACAACCGCATAATCCACTTCCATGACTGCCTCCTCCAAAGTCGCTGAAAAAAACTCTATGCAAGATGCAAGAATTATACTAGCATTTTTTGATACAAATAGTCTCATTATTTGCGATCAGGGAGGTAAGCAATGGAGATTGGTCGGAAACTAAGTGGTATTTCGCGGCGGGATTTCTTCCGTGTGGCCGGACGCTACGGCATGAGCTCGACGCTGCTAGCAGCAGGCGGGTTCGGTGGCGCGATGAGCCTGGCGAATTTGGCGCAAGCCGCTGAATCAACCTATGAAAAGCGCTTTTCAAAAGAACCGAAGCACACGCTGAAATTCGGCGCTTCTGGGTTCAACACCCGCAACCTTCTGATCGAACGCGCCGGAGCCATCGAGTTTGCGCGGGATCTGGAAGAGCGCACGGACGGTGAGATTCGCATTGAGTTCATCGGCGATAACCAAATCTGTGGGCAACTGAGCTGTGTCGAGAAGACCCAGCAAGGAATCGTCGACATCTACGCAGCTTCAACTCAGAACTCCGCAGGTGGCGCGCCCTATCTGAACGTGCTGGACTACGCCTACATGTTCCCCAGCCGCGCGGCGCAGTATCACTTCTTCTACAGCCCCGCGAGCCAGCGCATCCTGCGCGATCCGCTTGAGAAACGGCACGGGCTCAAGTTCCTGTTCACCCATTGCGAGTTGCGTGGTCTGCAAATGGGTTCGAACTTTGCCGACAAACCAACCGTGACCAAGCTGGAAGAACTGTTTGGCACCAAAAACCGTGTAACAGGTACACAGCTGGGCCGGATCGCAATGCAGTTGCTGAATCTGAACCCTGTGCCTGTCGCTTGGGAAGAAACCCTGGACGCGCTTAAAACCGGTCTGATCGACGGAGCGGAAACATGGGCCTCGGCCGTGGCCTACGCCAACATGGCGCCGGTGGTTTCGCAGTCGGTGAACCTGAAGTTCTTCTGCGGCACCGAACACACATCGATGTCTTCGAAGGTCTTCGACAGCCTTGGTGGGGAATTGCAGGATGCGGTTATGGAATCGTCCTACTTCACACAAGCTCTGATTCAAGGCGCCAATGAAGCTGCGCTCTTAAACACAGTCGGGTTCTCCGAGCCGCAACTGCCGAATACGATCTTCGCCGAGAACGGTGTGCGTCCGGCCTTCCTGGCCGATGACCAGATCAAACTGGCCGAGGAAATGTGTGCGCCCAACTACAACCCCGAGCCTTGGGCGCAGTGGCGCGAACGGATCAACAAGTGGGCAGGCGGTATCGACACTTATCAGGAAATCTACGACATCGCGCGCGAGATCCCGGCTGATACCATCGCAGAAAACGTTGAGCCGCGTCGCTGGTGGAGAGGCGAAGCCTAATCTAAGCTCTTCAAGAACCGGCCCGTTTGGGCCGGTTCCACAAAACACCGACTGGGAGGACGGGGCTCATGTCATTTTGGGCAGACATAGGCGCTATCTTTAGCGCTCTTCTCACCTTTGATTCATTCGAGATACAATCTGCACTGGAATCCGACTCGACATGGGTTTTGGGCGCAATCGTCGCGGCCTTGGGTGGGCTTCTCATCATGTGGGTTTACCGGAAAGTGCCCTTTGTCGAACGCCATTTTGAACGGTCCGTGATGGTCTATTCCTACCTGGCGATTGCCTTCATCATCTTCTGGGGCGTGATTGATCGATTTGTGTTCAACGATCAAGAACCCTGGTCAACGACCATTCCGCCCCTGCTGTTCATGGTGATGGCATGGTTCGGTGCCTCCTACAATGTTCGCCTGCGTACACATCTGAGCTTTAGTGAATTCCGCACCTCCATGCCCCGCGGCGGTCAACTAGCCTGCTTGATCCTGGATGCGGTCCTGTGGTTCATCTTTGCAGTGATCGTCATCGTGACCACCACGCGATTGGTGGCACTGTCGGCTTCGAACTTCCAGATTGTCCTGGGGACTGACAACATCATGCAGTGGTGGTTCCTTCTGGCCGCACCGCTTTCGTTCTTTCTGATGGTTGGACGGGTGTTTCAAAATCTCGCCGACGATCTGCACAATTGGAAAACAGGCGAGCCGCTGATCAAGCAGGCCGTGATCGGAGCAGACTGATGACAGATGGAACCATGGTCACACTGATCTCGCTTGGGGTCACCTTCCTGTTCATGCTCGGCGTGCCCGTCCTTCTGGTCATCGGCTACTGGGTCATCGGCTGTTCCTTTGTCCTTGGCCTGACGCTGGACAATATGGGCGCTGAACTTCTGAATGTTTTCAATAAAGGCTTTGCCCTTCTGGCGATGCCCCTCTTCATTCTGACCGGTGACCTGATCAACAAGTCTGGTATCGCCCGAAGGCTTAGCGACTTCGCCTATGCATGTCTCGGATGGATACGCGGCGGGCTTGCGATGGCGTCATTGGGCGCTTGCGGATTGTTCGCCGCAATCTCGGGATCAAATTCCGCAACCACCGCTACTATTGGCTCCATGTTACACCCGGAGATGGTCAAGGGTGGTTATGACGAACGGTTCAGTGCGGCAACCGCTGCGGCGGGCGGCACGGTGGGGATTATCATTCCTCCCTCGATTATCTTCATCGTCTACGGGTTCCTGATGAACCTGCCTATTTCTGAGTTGTTCGTCGCGGGCATCCTGCCCGGCGCGCTGATGGTCTTTGGCATGCAGTTTGCCTGCTGGATCATCTGCCGCATGAACGGCTGGGGCCACTTGATCCCGCTGCAACTGAACCGGGTGCTAAAAACCGCGTTCGGAGCTTGGCTTGGCTTCTTCGCCATCGGCCTGGTGCTGTGGGGCATCTACACTGGCAAATTTTCCCCTACTGAGGCGGCGGGCGTGACCGTAGGTTTCTGCGTCATCGCGGGTCTCGTCAGCTATCCGATCAACCGCATCATGGGCGCGCGAAACGACATTTCACCAACCGAGAAAACCTTTGCTGAGATGTTCGTGGTCGAAGGCTTCACGATTCCGGAAATCCCTTCGATTGTGATCCGATCAGCTCAGATCACAGGTATCCTCGCACCGCTGATCGCAATTTCAGTCGTGATGCAGCAAATCCTGTCTTTGCTTGGCGCGCAGGAAACCATCGGTAACTTCGTAACCTCAATGGGTGGCTATTACGCGGTTCTGTTCACCTCGATGGTAATCGTCTTCTTCTCAGGCATGGTGTTGGAAAGTCTGCCGGTGACGATCATCCTAGCCCCGATCCTGGCTCCGATTGCAGCCTCGGTTGGGATTGATCCGATCCACTTCTCAGTGATCTTCCTGGTCGGCGCGTCCATCGGCTTCATCACACCGCCTTACGGGTTGAACCTGTATGTCGCTTCGGGTGTGACCGGAGTGCCCTATTTCCGGCTGCTCAGATACACCGTGCCTTATCTGGTATCTTTGCTGTCGGTATGGATTCTGGTTTCGCTTGTGCCCGATCTGGCCTTGATCCTGCTGCCAAATAACTAGACTGTTGCGGGATGGCCCTGACGGAAACACAAGAAAAAGAAACTCAGATCCCGACCAACTTGCGCCTTCTCCTCATACTAGAGGAGGTGGCGCGGCGCGGGGTCGCCGTTAAACCATCTGATCTTATCGACGCATTGGGATTGGCGAAACCAACGGTCCACCGTTTGCTGCAAACCGCCGAGGCTGAAGGTTTCCTGCAACGCGATCTGGATGGCCGCTCATACGGCCCCGGCCACCGGCTAAGGTTGCTTTCAGTCAATACGATGTCTTCCGAGTACCTGCGTACAGCGCGTCTGGCGATCTTGCGCAGCGTGGCCGAACAGGTGGGTGAGACCTGCAATCTCGCCACCCCGGACCGTGAAGGTATGATCTATCTGGACCGGGTCGAAACCAAATGGCCATTGCGCATTCAATTGCCCGTCGGTACACAAGTGCCCTTTCATTGCACCGCCAGTGGCAAGATGTACCTGTCCACATTGCGGCAAAAAACACTGGATGGCTTTCTTTCCGCCGGCAATCTGCAACCCCAGACCGAACGCTCTTTGACCGACCCCGACGCTTTACGCACAGAAATCCAACGTGTCGCCGACAACAGGTACTCCACTGATGATGAAGAGTTCATGACCGGGATGACCGCTCTTGCGGTGCCTGTTCAGGATAGGCAGGACAGGTTGGTTGCAACACTTTCCGTTCATGCGCCAACTCAGCGTCATGACGTAGAAAGTCTGATGTCTTTCTTGCAGATTTTGCAAAAGGGCGCGGCTGATCTTTCGGCGCTTCTGGCGGAATGATCCGTTTCGCAAACACCCATCACGACGCCAGTTGGTCTGCTGATTTGTCAACGTGAAACGCTGATGGCCCTGATCCACCGATCTGATACGGTGCTGAGCAATCGCCGCAATCGATGAGCAAAAAGACCATCTGTGTGAGTTTCATCATCTTCTTCTGACAAACCGCCTCAAACGCCAGCAAATCGTAAAATTTCAAAGCCACATATCACATGTACCAACCTCGCGTTTAAAGCTGTGCCTAAAATGTTTCGCTGTCTTTGACAGATTGCATTGAGACATGGGTCGACGTGCTGGCGACGTTAGGCAGAGACGAGATGGTTTTTCCCAGCACCTCGCGAAATGTCCTCATGTTCGATGTACGGATCTTGATCAAATAATCGAATGCCCCCGCAATCATATGGCACTGTTCAACCTCCGGTACCTTGCGAACCGCTGCATTGAAAGCGGACAAAGCGGGCTCGGTCGTGTCGGACAGCTTGACCTCGACAAAGGCCACTTGCTCCAGGTCCATCTTGGCCGGATTGATGACGGCCTGAAAGCCAAGGATGGTCTCATCTTCCTGCAAGCGTTTCAGCCTGATCTGGCATGGGGTTTTTGATAAGCCAACCCGCACAGACAACTCTGTAACAGGTATCCTGCCTTCCCGCGCAAGAATCGCAATGATCGCACGATCGTAACGATCTAGTTGCCTATCTTTATCAATTTTTGTCATCATCACGCCTGCGAAATTTGTACTATTTAGCTAATTCTTCTATCTTTTGTCCCTTCTTTAGGCAACACGAATTCCAAAACTCTGGTACCCTGCGCGGCAAGCGTCAAAGCGCAAAGAACTCAGGAGAGCTGCAATGTCAGAGTTGGCTACAATCAGGAACCGAATTCGCCAGAACCATTTGCGTGACGAATCCGAGGTTCTGAGAGAACTCACCCAAGCGGCTGAACTGACAGCGTCTGATCGTGCAGCGGCGCGCAACCGTGCAGTCGCTTTGGTGAAATCGATCAGGGCAGACGACAAACCCGGCTTGATGGAGGTCTTTCTGGCCGAATACGGCCTGTCCACCAGCGAAGGCGTTGCCCTGATGTGTCTGGCCGAGGCGCTGTTACGCGTGCCGGATGCAGATACGATCGACGCTCTGATCGAAGACAAAATTGCACCTTCGGCCTGGGGTCAGCACCTTGGCAACTCCTCTTCCTCACTAGTCAACGCGTCGACATGGGCGTTGATGCTGACCGGCAAGGTTCTTCAGGAAGGCAGCGGCCTTGTTGCGACCTTGAAAGGCGCCGTCAAACGCCTGGGTGAGCCGGTGATCCGCGCGGCTGTCGGGCGCGCGATGAAAGAAATGGGGGCTCAATTCGTTCTGGGCCAAACCATCGAAGAGGCGGTCAAGCGCGGCGAGAAGAAGGAAGCGCAGGGTTACACCTATTCTTACGATATGCTGGGTGAGGCCGCGCTGACGGCAGCAGATGCAAAGGTGTTCTTCGTCGCCTATCGGGAGGCCATTGCCGCTCTGGCCCAGGAATGCCGTTCCAAGGATATTCGCGACAACCCGGGCATTTCGATTAAGCTGTCCGCGCTACACCCTCGCTATGAAGTCGGTCAGAAAGACCGGGTCATGGCCGAGCTGGTGCCGCTGACGCTGAAGCTTGCGCAACAGGCAAAAGACGCAGGCATGGGCCTGAATATCGACGCGGAAGAGGCGGACAGGCTCGACCTGTCGCTTGACGTGATCGAAGCCGTTCTGCGTGATCCATCGCTGGCAGGCTGGAATGGCTTTGGGGTTGTGGTTCAGGCCTACGGAAAACGTGCGTCGCATGTTCTGGACTGGCTGAACGCGCTGGCCACCGAACTTGATCGCAAGATCATGGTGCGTCTGGTCAAAGGTGCCTATTGGGATACCGAAATCAAACGGGCACAGGTCGAAGGGCTTGGCGGTTTCCCCCTATTCACCCGAAAAGCAGCAACTGACGTATCCTATATCTGTTGCGCCAAGAAACTGCTTGAGATGACAGATCGCATCTATCCGCAATTTGCCACGCACAATGCGCATTCGGTCGCTGCCATTCTGGAAATGGCTGACGATAAGCGCGCGTTTGAGTTCCAGCGCCTGCATGGCATGGGGGATTCACTACACGATCTGGTGCTGGAAGGCGAAGGCACACGCTGCCGGATTTACGCTCCGGTTGGCGCGCATCGCGATCTTCTGGCCTATCTGGTCCGCAGGTTGCTGGAAAACGGCGCGAACTCTTCCTTCGTGAACCAGATCGTAGATGAGGCTGTTCCAGCCGAGGCCATCGCCACCGATCCGTTCGAAACAATTGCCACCCCCGACCGCAACTCATCTGTGCTGATGCCGGATGCTCTGTACGGGACCGAACGCCCGAACTCGCGCGGTTGGGATTTGCATGACACAATCGATCTGGCAGAGATTGAACAGGCCCGTACCCCCTTCCAAAACACCGTTTGGAATGTCGGCCCAATCATCGAAGGTGAAGTCATCGGTGACCGCGTTCTTGACGTAATCAACCCTGCAGATCACTCGGACAAGCTGGGAACTGCAAAGCAGGCCGCTGCAGAAGATATGGAAACCGCGCTGAGCGCGGCGAAAGCCTGGAGCGCAGATGCCCAAACGCGGGCGGATTTTCTGAACAAGACTGCGGATCTTTACGAGGAGAACTTCGGCGAAATCTTCGCAGCCCTGACCCGAGAAGCTGGTAAAACGCCGATGGACGCCATTGCCGAGCTGCGCGAAGCCGTCGATTTCCTGCGCTACTATGCAGCGCGCGCATTGGAGCTCAATCGCCCGGCGCGCGGTGTGATCGCGTGTATTTCGCCCTGGAACTTTCCTCTGGCGATTTTCTCGGGCCAAATTGCGGCGGCACTTGCAGCAGGTAATGGCGTGATTGCAAAACCCGCCGAACCGACGGCAATCATCGCCTCAATCGGAGTTCGCTTGATGCATCAGGCGGGTGTGCCTATCAGCAGTCTGCAACTGATCCCCGGCCGTGGTTCCGTTGTCGGCGCCAAAATGACGTCTGACCCCCGGGTCAACGGCGTGTGCTTTACAGGCTCGACCTTCACGGCCCAAACCATCAACCGCGCAATGAGCCAAGAGATCGAACCCAGCGCGCCGCTGATCGCGGAAACTGGCGGGTTGAACGCAATGATCGTCGACTCTACGGCGCTGCCCGAGCAAGCGATCAAGGACATCGTCGCATCGGCGTTCCAATCCGCTGGTCAGCGCTGTTCGGCCCTGCGTATCCTATACGTTCAGGAAGATGTCGCAGATACGGTTCTGGAAATGCTCTACGGCGCGATGGACGAATTGGTCATCGGCAACCCATGGGACATGCGCACGGATGTCGGCCCAGTCATCGAGAGTGGTGCTCAGAAAGAAATCCTGGACTATATTGAGGTTGCACGCAGTCAGGGCCGCGTCCTCAAACAGCTTGCTGTTCCCGACACAGGCACATTTGTGCCGCCCACCGTTCTGCGCGTTTCGGGTATCGGCGACATGGAAAAAGAGGTCTTTGGCCCGGTCATGCATGTGGCGACCTTCAAAGCATCCGAGATGGACAAGGTTGTCGATGCGATCAACCAAACCGGGTTCGGACTGACCTTTGGCATGCATTCGCGGATCGATGACCGGATCGAGCAGGTCACATCGCGTGTGAACGCAGGCAACATGTATATCAACCGCAACCAGATTGGGGCCATCGTCGGGTCGCAACCTTTCGGGGGCGAGGGTCTTTCGGGAACCGGGCCAAAAGCAGGCGGCCCCTCTTATGTGAAGCGCTTTACCCAAGGCACCACCAGCCAGCTTCCAGCCGAAACCGGGACCATGGCGTCGCTGGCCGATGTTCAGAGGGTGATTGACGCAACAGCGGCCCCTGAAAGGCTGGCACTCAGTACTTATGAGTTGCCAGGACCAACCGGAGAATCCAACGTTCTGTCGACCTATGGCCGTGGTAAGGTTCTGTGCTTGGGGCCAAATCTTGTTGCAGCGCAGCAGCAGGCGTCGATTGTACGCGCACATGGCTGCGTTTCAATCACTGTCGCGCCTGGGGCACAAGGCAGCGGCGCAATAGACGGTGTACTGGACCCGGCTTCTCTTACCGCGCTCCGTGGCTTTGACCTCATCGTTTACTGGGGATCAGAGGCTGAACAGCGTGCCATCAGAAAAGCGCTGGCAGATCGCGACGGCGCCCTTATCCCGTTGGCTACTGAGAGCGATTTCGGCGAACGCTGCGTAATGGAGCGCCACGTCTGTGTCGACACCACGGCCGCAGGCGGCAATGCAAGCCTACTTGCAGAGGCCAGCTGATGTTTGTGTTCTCAGGCGGCTAAAGCTGCGGCAATGCTTGACAAAGACGATAGATAATCACACGCCAGACCTAACTCTGTCTGGCGCGTGATCCGCGATACCCACAACACCAAGGTTGAACATCAGTCGCCGTCAGCAACCCCTTTGGCGCGCGCAACGGCCCGACGCTGGCGGTAGCTTGGAAGCAAAACCAATATGACAGCGATCGCCAGAAGCCCTAAAGTCATCGGCCGCTCCCAAATAAAGCCCATGCCATCATAAAGCTGCATCGCCCGCGAAAAGTTGTTTTCAAGCAGCGGCCCAAGGATGAACCCGATCAGCAGCGGTGCCAGCGGATAGTCTGCAAAGCGCAAGATCGTCGCGCAGACACCGAAGCCGACCAGTATCAGCAACTCTGTCGCGTTGTTCTGACCGATATACGCCCCCATGAGCGTAAAGAACAAAATGAAGGGGATCAGGAAATTGCGCGGCACCGCCAAGACCTTGGCGATGTAAGGGATCAGCGGCAGGTTCAGGATCAGCAGTACCAGATTGCCCAGATACATCGAAATGATCACGGCCCAGAAAATCTGTGGTTCATCGATCATCAGCCGTGGACCCGGGCTGACATTCAAGGCGATCAGAGCCCCAAGCAGAATCGCGGTTGTGCCCGACCCGGGAATACCCAGCGTCAACAAAGGCACAAACGATCCGGTACAGGCGGCATTGTTTGCACTTTCCGGTGCGGCAATGCCTTTGATCTCACCCTTGCCAAAGCGTTCTTGTTCTTCCTTTGGTGCAATATTCCGTTCGACCGCATACCCAAGAAACGAGGCAATGGTCGCGCCTGCCCCTGGCAAGACGCCAATAAAGAAGCCTTGAATTGATTGGCGTCCAATCACCGGTGCAATCTTCTTGGCCTCTTCCCGGTCGATGCGCAGATTGCTGATCTTGCCGCTGTCACCATCGCCGGTTTTGGACCGATTGGGATCAAGCACCAGGTAAATCGCCTCGGGCAAGGCAAACATGGCCATCGCAAGCGTAATGAAGCCAAAGCCCGATTGCAGGTCCATGATCCCCATGGTGAAACGCGGCGCATTGAACAGAACACCTTCGCCCACCGTGGCCATGATCAGACCTAAAAACGTCATCAACAACGCTTTGCCAACCTGCCCAGTACCGGCAAATGCTGCAATGGCGGACAAGCCGACGACCATTAGCGCAAAATACTCTGAGGAATGGAACAGCAACGCCACCGAGGCCAAAGCTGGGGCAAAGACCATCAACAACACCGCCCCAATCGTACCACCCGCAAAGGATGAGATCGCGGCAACGGTCAGCGCCTTACCCGCTTGGCCCGAACGAGCCAGCGGATAGCCATCGAAACTGGTGGCCACTGTCGATGCCACCCCCGGCGCGTTGATCAAGATTGATGAAGTCGAGCCACCAAAGACTGCGCCGTAATAAACCCCTGCCAGAAGGATCAGTGCCGCTGACGGGTCGCCGATCGTGATCGCGACCGGGATCATGATCGCAATGATCGACATCGGCCCCAAACCCGGCAACATGCCAATGAAGGTTCCGATCAAACACCCACCGATCACCATCAGGATGTTTGTGAGTGTAAAGGCCGTTGCGAGGCCTGTCATAAGTCCCTCAAGCATATCAGCCTCCGTTTGCCATAGCGGTCAGAAATCCGGGGAACGGGCTCAGGAAAATCCCAAGCACCACATCGACAAGATACCAGACAACACCGGCAGCGACGCCGCCGACAACAGCCATCAGAACGTATCGCCGTTCCCCCAGTATGAAACTGCCAATGCTTAGAAACAGGAAGGTCGACGCCAAAAATCCCAAAGGGCGCAGCATAAGCGCATAGGCGACCATCAGCGCCAGTAACATCACAGCCTGGCCGACCTTGTATTCATGCAATTTCGCAAGGTTGATATCTGCGGGTTTTTCTTTCTCGGGCGTCTTTTCCAAACCCAAAATGATCGAAAGGGCCATCAAAATGGCACCGATAACCAGGACCTTGGGGAAGCTCGATGGCCATATCGGGCTGCGCCGCATGATCGGCGGCAGCAAATCATCCATGGTAAAAAAAGCCGCATAGCCATAGGCCAAACAGATCAAAAGAATGACAAGCGCAATCCAGCGATCCAGTGCCATTTCATCCCCTCCCCAAATTGCCTGAGGCGCCCGGCTTAGGGCCGGACGCCTGTCTTAGCTGTGAACAGTCGACTTAGAGGAAGCCAAGCTTCTTCATCAGATCCCCGATTTCCTGTTCCTGCTGTTCCAGGAAGGTGCGGAAGTCATCACCGTTGTTGTGTATGTCGACCCAGCCGTTGCGATCACGAACTTCCACCCACTCCGGCGTACCGTACATCTGGGTCAAAGCGTCCTGATAAGCCGCCAGCTTGTCGTCAGGCAGACCAGGGGCCGCGAAGAACCCACGCCAGTTGACGAACGCGGTGTCATTGCCCTGCTCTTTCATGGTTGGAGCATCTGGATATGCGTCCACTCGATCATCCGAGGTCACGCCAATGATGCGTACCTCACCGGCCTTGGCCAGTTCGACCGCTTCGGAGAAGCCGGTTGAGACTGCCTGAACTTCGCCCGACAGCAGGCCTGCCATGGTGGCACCACCGCCATCATACGGGACGTATTTCATGGCCACTGGATCAGCGCCCGCCGCCTGGAAAACCATGGCTGCAACCAAATGGTCCATCCCGCCGGGAACCGATCCGCCACCAACGGCTGTCGAATTTGGATCAGCATTGAACGCTTCGATCAGCCCGTTCAGGTCCTGAATTGGCCCGTCCGCAGCAACCACCAGCGCCGCATAGTCACCGATCGTTCCGGCCACAAGCGTCAGATCGCGGAAGTTCTGTGGGAACACGCCTGTCAGCGACCGGATCACGATGGGCGTTGAGTTGACCATCAAGGTGCCATGATTGCTGTCTGCGTTCTCGATCAGATAGCCGATGGCCTTACCGCCACCACCGCCGGACATATTCTCGTAGCTCGCAGTTCCGACCAGCCCTGACTTTGTCAGTGCCTCGCCAGTACCGCGGGCTGTCCCGTCCCAGCCGCCACCAGCGCCACCAGGAATGAGAAAGTGAATGCTGTCCACGACTTCCTGCGCTTGTACAAGCGTCGGCATCCCCAGCGACATCGCTGCCACCGCAGCAGCCGCAAAGGTCCGGCGTGTAAGTTGAAATTTTGCCATTGTTTCCTCCCATTGGTTGGCATTTCGTTATCTTTGTTAGATCGGATTCTGTGCCACCAGAATTCCGTCTTGATCACAGTAGATGTACTGCCCCGGCTCAAACAGCGTTCCTCCGAAGGCGACGGGAACATCGATTGCCCCAATGCCGCTTTTGCCTGATCGAACCGGCGTTGTACCAAGCGCTTTGATCCCAAGGTCAAGACGCGCAAGACGTTCACTGTCACGAACCACCCCGTTTATGACGATCCCAGACCATCCGTTGGCAATCAGCCGTTCTGCCATCATATCTCCCAGCAATGCCGTGCGCAGTGATCCGCCGCCATCCAGAACAATGACACCGCCATTTCCCTGCAAAGTAAAGAGTTTCTCTTGAACCAACTTGGTATCTTCAGCCGTGACTGCGGTGTGGATACGCCCCGCAAAGCTTCTTTTTGCTCCATAATCCATGAACTGTTGTCGCACCGGGCAGAGCGTGTTGGGATGCGCATCGCTCAGGTCTGCTGTGGGTTTATCATTCGCATTGATCAAAGCGCACCCTCCGCCAATTCGGCCGGATACAGCACCGCACCTTCCATAAGGCGCCTTTGGGTGCGGAATGTCCCTGCAGATATCGCCATGGGTCCTGTGGGGCCGGTTTCGACATTGGCGATTGTCGGCAAATTACCCGACGGGTTGCCTATGCGCAGGTCCTGAGTTGCGGGTTGCGCGATCTTTTGCACCAGCGTGCCCGGTATCTGGGCAGCGACTGCAGCGCACATCGCTCCGGTCAATGTAATGGCACGATGAAAATTCCCCATCGAGACAAGCCGTACATTCACGTCATGGCTGCCCGGTCCATGCGCACGTCCATCAAGGGCCGTGAATGCTTTCGGGGCACCAAGCATGGCGACCTTCGGGCTTGAGCGTTTCACGTCTCCAACAGATGAGGCCATCCCCATCGCCACAGCCCCCGCTGCACGAATTTGTTCTATCAGCGCCATGAATTCAGGATCACCATCCAAATCCTGCGGAGGTTCAGTGGCCGTTTTGTTCAGATCCGCAGCACGGAAAAACACCACCGGATTAGCGGCATCGATCAAAGAGACCTCAAGCGCCCCGAACCCATCAATCTGAAGAACATCAACACCATTGCCAGTTGGCAGCAGCGTCCCGGTACCCGCGCCACCGGGGGCCAGAAAGTCTATTGTTACCTTTGCCCCAGCCCCGGACACACCGGGAATCTCAAACGAGCCGTCTTCCACAGGGTGACCATCGCACACGGGAAAACGCGCGTGATAAATACTGTCGGTATTGGTGCTGTAGATGCGAACAAGCGCTTCGTTTTGATCCGCTGCAACCGGAACCATCCCTTCCTCAACCGCGAAGGGCCCGACACAGGATGACATGTTTCCGCAGGCCGAGCCATAATCGGCAACCGGCTCATCCACCGCAATTTGTACGAAGGTGTACTCCACATCCGCATCGTCCCGGCTCGACGGTTCAACAATCACCACTTTGGACAGCGAAGAAAGCCCCCCGCCCATTCCGTTCAACTGCCGGCCATAGGGGTCCGGGCTACCCAGGACGTGCAGGAATATGCGATTGCGCACCGACTGATCCTTGGGCAAATCTGCACCGTTGAACACAACCGCCTTCGAGGTCCCGCCCCGATAGAATGCCGCCCGCAACCGCTCTGCCATCAGGCAGCCCCCGCCAGAAACCCGCGAAACGCCCGCGGCAACAACCCGCCCTCGGCAAAGGTCGCGCGCTCACCGTCATTATAGAGCCGAAGGTCCAGCGGCGTGGTTTGGGTATGACCATCCTTTCGATGGATGGTCAGAGAGGCTGTGGTGAGGTCCTCACTGAAATCGATATCAAAGGTCTCGGACCCGTCCAGTTGCAGGCTTTTGCGGTCTACACCTTCCGGGAAACACAGCGGCGCGATCCCCATATTCACAAGATTCGAGCGGTGAATACGCTCGAAACTTTCTGCGATGACGGCACGAATGCCAGCCAACCACGGGGCTTTGGCCGCTGTGTCCCGGGAGGAGCCGCAGCCATATTCCTTGCCCCCGATCACAACGAGTTCCTGACCCCGGTCCAGATAGGTTTCAATCGCCTTGAAAATCGATGTCACCTGCCCCCCGGGCTCGACCCTGGTCCAGGACCCTTCTTGGTCAGGGGTCATTTCATTGCGCAGGCGATAGTTCGCGAATGTCGAGCGAATAACAACGTCAGAACAACCGCGTCGGGTTCCGAAAGAATTAAAGTCGCGTTGCGCGACGCCATGTGCCTGCAAAAACTGGCCCGCTTCTGACTCGGGCGTGATGATACCCGAAGGCGAAATATGGTCGGTTGTCACGCTATCGCCCAGAATGGCCAAAGGGCGCAAATCCCGCAGAGGTTCAAGCCCAATCTTCTTGGGGCTGATGTCTTTTACGAAAGGCGGGAAAGAGACATAGGTCGAAGGCTCCCATGCATAGGTCCCTGCCCCAACATCCATGGCATTCCACCGATCGTTGACATCCCCGATGGCCGCGTAATTGTCGCGGAATTCTTCAGGCGTCACATAGGTCTCTACAATCCGCGTCACCTCATCCGCCGAGGGCCACAAATCATCCAGCATCACGGGGTTGCCATCTTGATCGGTTCCCAGCGGTTCGGTTGTGATGTCTTTCAGGATCGTTCCCATCAACGCATACGCCACGACCAGAGGCGGCGAGGCGATCATGTTTCGCGATGCAAGCGGATGAATCCGCCCGGCAAAATTCCGGTTTCCTGACAAGACCGCAATACCTTTGACATCATGTGCCTTGATCGCCTCTTCATGCGCGGGTTCAAGGGGGCCGGACATTCCGTTGCAGGTCGAGCAGGAAAAGGCGGCAACCTCAAAGCCAAGCGCATCAAGAGGATCTTGCAGGCCGCTTTCAGACAGGTATTTGGCCACTACGCGCGAGCCCGGCGCCAAGGAGGTTTTGACATGCGGTTTAACAGTCAACCCACGCGCTACTGCGTTGCGGGCGACAAGACCAGCCAAAACCATGTTTCGAGGGTTCGCTGTGTTGGTGCAGCTGGTAATAGCCGCGATGATCACATCACCATCGCCAATGTCATGATCCGCGTTGGGCACGGGCACTCTGCGTTCGACCTCACCTTCGAAGCTCAGGCGGTCCGTTGCAGCCGAGAGGTCGATCCGCTGTTCGGGGCGCGACGGGCCAGAAACCGAGCGGCCAATCTGATTGAGATTGAGTTCGACAACCTGCTCATAGTCAACCGAAGCATCCATACCTTCGACCCATAGGTTCTGCTCTTGGCAATACAGCTCGGCCAGTTTGGCGCTGTCGTTGCGGCCAGTCTGACGCAGATATCCGATTGTACGCTCATCCACAGGGCAGAATACCATGGTCGAGCCATATTCCGGGGCCATATTGGCAATGGTGGCACGGTCGGCCACACTCAGTTCAGCATAGCCGCTGCCGAACAGTTCAACGAAGGTGTCAACCACCCCAATCGCGCGCAGCTTCTCGGCGATGACCAGCGCAATATCCGTGGCGGTTACATGGTCTGACAGCTTACCCGTGACCTCAAGCCCGATTACGCGAGGCACGTTGACCGGCGTGGTTTCACCGAACAGCAACGCCTCGGCCTCGAGCCCGCCAATACCCCAGCCCATGATCCCAAGCGCGTTGATCATTGGGGTATGGCTGTCAGTGCCCAGGCTAGAATCCGGGATCAGTATATCCGGGTTCTCATTGGACGGCAGAACCGTCTGCCCAAGATATTCAAGGTTGACCTGGTGGCAAATGCCCCCTCCAGGTGGGATAACCCGCAGCTTTGGGAACCTCGCCTCACAGGCTTTCAGAAACGCAAAGCGTTCGCGGTTCACCTCAAACTCGCGATCCATGTTCTTGGTCAGCGCAAGCTTTTCAGCCCAATGATTGATGGACATGGAATGATCGATCACCAAATCGACCGGCAAACTCATATCAACCACGTTCGGGTCGCCACCCACCTCTTCCAAACGGTTGCGCATGGCCATGATATCGATCAGCGCGGGAATACCCAGCATGTCATGCAGCAACAGGCGTGCAGGGCGAAACGGAACCGCATCCCCGGCCCGCGCGAGTACGTCCAGCGCCGCTGAACCACCCTCGGAATGACGCGCTGCATTCTCAGCCAAGACCCGCAACGAATAGGGAAGCGTCCGATAGTCGCGCCCCAGCAAGGCACAATAATCCACGGCCCGGAACGACGTATTGGCGATTGGTTTGTGTATAGCGTCTGTCACGGTGGCCTCCAGAATTGCCACCAAGCTAGACAATACCAAAGAGATACAGCAAGGTTGATCCAGTACTGTTTCACCTGACAGAACGCCATGCCATCGAACAGAACGGAATCCGTCGAGCGCGCCATGTCAATCCTAAGCGCGTTTTCGACCCAGCACCCCATCATGTCTCTGGCCGAGTTGGCCGAGGAAACCGGGCTGCACAAAAGCACCATCCTGCGCATAACAAATTCCATGAGCATCTATGGTTTCATCCAGCGTGACGAGGACGGCCGGTTCAGTGTGGGGCCCAGTGTCTGGCGGCTTGGGTTGATTTTCCGGCGTGATTTCACCAAGCGCGAACATGTCGCCCCATCCCTGAAAATCCTGACTGAAGCGACGGGAGAAACCGCCTCTTTCTATGTGCGTTCTGGCAATGAACGCATTTGTTTATATAGAGAAAACTCACCAAACCTACTGCGCTTTCATGTCGAAGAAGGCATGCGCCTGCAATTGTCGACTGGGGCCTCAGGGCTGGTGCTGCGACACTTCTCGGGCGAGGATGTTGGTGACCTGGCGAAGTTCAACAAAAACGGCACAGCCAGTTCCGAGGGCCAAACCAACCCAAACATCTCATCTGTGGCCACTCCGGTCTTCGATGCCGAGGGGCATCTAATCGGCGCACTGACGGTCTCGGGTCTGGCCAACAGGTTCGACGCCGAAACAAGGGCAAACACGATCCCTTTGCTTGAAAGTCTGGCGCGTAGTCTGACCACAAGTTGACGGATGCATTTCACCAGGCAGAACGTAAGGTCGCTCAACTTGCTACATTAACCGGGCTTCGATAGGCATTCGGGTAACCCCACAAGCCGGAGGGCGCGCCGATGATGAACCATGAGATCAACAAAGCATTCCGCGAACGCCTGAACACAGGCAAAGCGGTTCTGATGCCCGGTGCAGCCAACGCCCTGGCCGCGCGCGTCATTGATCAGTTGGGATTTGAGGCAGTGTATATTTCGGGTGCGGGCTTGACTAACACCAATCTGGGCATGCCTGATCTGGGCTTTATCTCACTCCCCGAAATTGCGCAGCATACATCGGCCATTCGCAACAGCACGGAACTACCCATCGTGGTTGATGCAGATACCGGGTTCGGCAATGCTCTGAACGTGCATCACACCGTGCGCACATTGGAGCGTGCAGGCGCCAGTGCCATTCAGCTGGAGGATCAGGTCAATCCAAAACGGTGCGGCCATTTCACGGGCAAGCATGTTGTCGAACTGGTCGAAGCGCGCAGCCGGATCAAGGCCGCCGTGGACGCGCGTCAGGATCCAAATTTCCTTGTGGTTGCCCGCACGGATGCCTGCGCGACACAAGGGTTCGATGCAGCGATCGAACGCGCCCAGGCTTTTATCGAAGACGGAGCCGACATCACATTTGTCGAAGCGCCCCAAAGCATGGAAGATATTCACAGTATCCCCAGACGTTTGAATGGCACTCCGCAATTGATCAACCTGGTTGTTGGCGGCAAAACCCCAATCATCGATTTTTCCACACTGGACGAGATGGGGTTTGGCCTTGTGCTTTACGCCAATGTCGCGTTGCAGGGTGCATTGAAAGGCATGCATGATGCGCTGTCTTTTCTGAAAACAGATGGTCGGATGGATGAAAGCGGACCAGTCGCCAGCTTTGAGGTGCGTCAGGGTGCTGTTCAGAAAGCCTACTATGACGAAATGGAGAAGCGATATATGGAGTGACGTTTGGTACTCCGGTCGCCGACCATGTATTTGACTACAGCGAGCTGCAAGCGTGGTCCTGAACACACAGCAAAACAAGATTGGGTGACAGAGAGCGAAGCCGAAAACAAAGTAGCTGAGTTTCGCCAGCGGCAGCCGGGATACATCTGCGACAGCTTTGATACGATCTCAGCCGCCGGTGCCAATGTCGCCATGTGCCACTACGCGACTGACCCGAACAATGCTGTTCCTATTCTGCCGGACGGACCCTACAGTGCGCCGACGGATCGAGGCGCATTCCTCATAGGTCAGACAAGGCTGTTCTACATAGACATCCAGATTGGAAATCGCCCCCACCACGCGCACGGCTTGATGCCCGGTCCAGCCGGTAGTGGCATCCGCCACCAACAGGTCTATCTTTCTCAGAACCGCGCGGGTGGCATGGATGCGGTCAATATCCTCATCGGCCGCGCCGCCAACTTTCAGTTGGAACTTGGTATAGCCTTCAGCGGCATGGCCTTCGATCTTTCTGGCCATCAGGTCGGGCGCGTTCTGACTGATGGCGCGAAACAGTACCACGTCGCCCTGAGCCGCACCCCCGAGAAGGGCATATAGCGGTTGACCCGTGGCCTTGCCCAACAAATCCCAACACGCAATGTCGACCGGCGCCTTGGCATAAGGATGGCCGCGCAAAGCGGCATCTATAGTGCGGTTGATCAGCCCGATATTCAGTGGGTCTTGCCCGATCTGAAGCGGGGCCAGTTCGGCCAACCCCGCCAGGACCCCAAAAAAGCGAATGATGGCGAATATGCCGAACCCAACGGGCAGCATTCGGCATATCCGCTCAGACCTTCATCTGTGATGACCTCCAGGACGGTGCTGTCAAAGACCTCGACAAAGTTACCATTGGACCAGCTATACCGACCCTCTTTCAGCGGCAGATCCTGCTGATAGACATTCATTCCGGTGATCTTCATCGGTCATCCTCCAGACTAGAAACGCGTCGAGGCATAGGGCGCCGTGTCTATATCCGGCTCGTTACCCACGGCCAGATCAGCGATCAGCTCGGCTGTGCCCGCCGATTGGGTCAGCCCCAGATGGCCATGCCCAAAGCCATACAGAACCTGCGGAGAACGGGCCGAACGATCAATGACCGGAAGGCTGTCAGGCAGCGACGGGCGAAAACCCATCCATTGCGTGCCACCGTCTGTGTTCAAGCCCGGCATGAAGCGTTTTGCCTTATTCAGCAACGTATCAGCCCGCTTGAAGTTGGGCGCCAGTTGAAGCCCTCCCAGCTCGACCGCACCACCAACGCGCACACCGCCATTGATGCGCGAGACAACAAAGCCATGCCCGCCAAAGGTCAGATGAGTCCGCAGATCAAAGGCCCCTTTGGGTAGGGTCGTGTTGTATCCGCGCTCGGTCTCCAACGGGATGCGGTCTCCCAAGGTTGCAGCCAATCGGTGCGACCATGCGCCCGCACAGACAACGACTTGTTTCGCAGTCAACTCCCCCGTGCTGGTCGTTACCCTTGCTCCGGCTTCAATGGGTATCAGCGCAGAAACATCCGCAATCTCGATTTGCCCTCCGCGCGATGTGAACTGCTTGGCCAAATGGGTGGTCCATTGAGCGGGGTCTATGGTGTTCAACCAGGTCGGCGTGAACCCTGCATGGGTGAACCTGCGATCCAGACCCGGCTGAATCTCGGCGATCGCCTCTGGGCCCTCAAGCAGGTCAAATGGAATCCCATGGTCCTTGCGCAGCTCCCAGGTGAGTAGGCTGGCTCGAAACTCGGCCTCGCTTTCGAACAACTGCAATTGGCCGTCGCGCTGAATGAATGCCTCGCCCTTCACGTCCGCGATCTGACGCTCCAAAGCGGCACGACAGTGGTTCATCAACTCTGCCTGCGCATTTAGCGACGCGATGTAACGATCCCGCCAGCTGGCCCGCCAAAACCGCAGCATCCATGGAACTATGTTCAGCGCGTAGGAAGGCGGGATCGACAACGGCCCAAGCGGGTCAATCAGCCATTTCGGCGCCTTGCGCATGATCCCCGGCGTGGCCAGCGGCTCGATTTCAGTAAAAGCAAACGCCCCGGCATTGCCTTGCGAGGCCCCTGCCGCCACCCCTTCCCGATCCAGCACCAACACCTGTTTGCCGCGTTTTTGCAATGCCAGTGCCGTGCTGATCCCGATCAGGCCTGCTCCGATCACAATAATATCCGGTTGAATGCTAGACTGCATGGTTGAGTGCTTTCACATTGCGTTTCCCATAGGGCCAGATCGCTCTGCCCCCCAAAGGGCCCATCAAAAGGATATACCTGCCCGAAACGGATCATCTTGCGCGAAAATCAACTTACCTTCCCCCATGACATGAGCCTGCCCGGTCAGGCTGGGAATAACGCCGCCATTTGCACCTAGCTGATAGCTCAGCCGATAAGGGCTGCCAATAACGCTTTCCTGCACGATCGCTTCACCCGGCGCCAACACCCCATCGGCCGCAAGGCAAGCCAGTCGGGCGGAACTGCCGGTTCCACAGGGCGAACGGTCATATTCATCGTCGGGACACAGTACAAAGTTGCGGCTGTGTATACCTGCGACATCGGATTGTCTCTGCAACACCACATGGTCCACAAGCTCGCCTTTTTCGCCCATCACACCTTGCGCGATGCAAGCTTTGCGAATGGCGATCGCCAGATCGCTCAGGTCGCGGATATTGCCGGGCTCCACAGCGATTGGACTTGGGTCAACAATAAAGAACCAGTTCCCGCCATAGGCCAGGTCTCCGATCACCTGCCCATAGCCCGCAACTTCAACCGCAACCGAGGCGCGGACCCGGCGACTTTCAACATTGGTGACACTCACGGTATTTGCATCTAACAGGTCTACCGAAATCAGACCGGCCGGGGTCTCAAAAATGTGCCTGCCGGGGGCGATCCGGCCCTGATAGGCCAGCGTGACAGCCAAACCGATAGTGCCATGACCGCACATGCCCAGAACCGCATCAGCGTCGAAATAAATCACGCCTGTTTCGCTACCCGGGTCCTGAGGATCAACCAGCAGCGCCCCAACCATACCAGGCTGACCGCGCGGCTCCAGCAGGACAGATTTGTAAAACGCCTTGTGCGCGTTCGCCAAACGATGGGCGCGTTCGGCCAGAGACCCTGAACCCAGATCAGGGCCGCCATCCAGGATTACACGCGTGGGCATCCCGCCTGTGTGGCTGTCGATTACATGCATTCAGCTATGATCCCGCCCTGTTTGGACCAATCTTTGAACCATGCACGGAACAGGGCATATTGCTGTTCGCAATAATTGCGTTGCGCGTCCGTCAGTTCGTCTGTCTCATTAAAATGCAAGCGGTATTCCTCTTCACCGTTCAGCACCAGGAGGTATTTGTAATAGAGCACCAGATCCGTACCTTCGTCAAAGCTGGCCAGCACGCCAAAAGCCTCTTCCAGTTCCAGCGCACGCTGACGCGCCTCGGCATGACCTGCGGCTGCCTTTTGGCACAGCGCCGCCAGCAACAGCGCCTCGCGCGGCAAGGCTGTGCCAATGCCTGTAATCGAACCGGTTGCACCGCAATTGACGAAGCCATGGTAAACCTCGGTGTCCACACCAACCATCAAAGTGACCTGATCATCTTTGGACGTGATATGTTCCGCCGCGTAGCGCAGAGCGCTTTTGCCGCCGAATTCCTTGAATCCCACAAGGCTTGGGTGCTCGGATCGCAGCTCCAAAAACAGATCGGCACGGGTTGCAAAGCCATAGACCGGGCTGTTGTAGATTATTGCAGGTATATCCGGAGCCGCTGACAGGATCGCCTTGAAATGGTTCCGCTGTGCCGCAATGGACGAGCCGCGCGACAGCACGCGCGGGATCACCATTAGACCTGCTGCCCCGACCTTTTGCGCATGTGCCGCCAGCGCAACCGCAGATTTGGAATTGATCGCACCAGTTCCGACGACAACGGGCAGCCCGGCGCCGATCAAACGCTCAACCCCTTCCATGCGCTCGGCATCTGACAGCAACGGCCAGTCGCCCATCGAACCGCAATACACGACAGCCGACATACCTGCTGCGATCATTTCCTTGCCCTTTTTCACCAGCGCATCAAAATCCGGTGTCCGATCCGGTTTGCACGGGGTCATCAGGGCCGGCATCGTGCCGGTGAAAATATTCTGGGACATGAACGTAACCTTCCTTAACGTGTCGTTTGGCCAAACTGCTTAGCGCACTTTGGCCAGAATTTTGCGTGCATTCTCGGACTGTGCATCACCAAAGATCTAACCGGGTGGGCCAATCTCTTCCATCACGCCCTGGTGGAAAAAAGCAACCCTGTCCGACACATCCCGTGCAAAACCCATCTCATGTGTCACACAGATCATCGTCATGCCTTCTTCGGCCAAAAGGCGTGATGTTAAAAAAACAGTACCAGATGGACGTTGAGTGGACCTGAACGAAATATGGCCAGAACAGGGGCCAGCATGAGCTTTGCCGCCAGCTTACTCTCGTAGCGGCTCCAACCACATATTTTGCCAACTACTGTACCCATGGAATTCGATAATAGCGAAACCCAAAGCATCCTCAGCGCGGCTTCGCCCGGAAACTGCAGATTGTTGATGTTGAAGAAGCTGACCAAGGGTTCCATTCGCGCCCCTTCAGCATCTGAACAGCCCCGCCGGGCGTCTACACCTTTTGAGCGTCTCAGATTATAGCATCAACAGTGCATGCTGACCCACTCAAGACCAGCTATGGATTGACTTCACCCAATCCGAAAACGCACGCACCTCGTCACGTCTTTCCGTCCCCTCACGTTCGACAATGAAATGAGCCGGTCGGATCGCAAGCTTTTCTGGAATCGGCCTTACGACGGCGCCGCGATCAAGAAACGCGCTGGCAAAGCTTTCGACAACAATGGCCGTCCCGTACCCGGAACTTACAAATTGCAAAGCCATCAACGATGAATCAAAGCGCGTCACCTTTTGCGGGACCGGCGAGGTTAAGCCCAACTGTTCCATCAGCTGCGGCCAATCCGCTTCGGAGCCGTGGATGGTTGTGATGTGATCGGCTGCAAGCTGATCAAAGGTGGGAGCGTTTCCAAACCGCGCAAGGTGGTCCCTGTGGCAGACGGGAATGGCATATTCGTGGCCCAGATGCGTTACGTGACCGTCTGTCCAATCGCCATGGCCGAACCGGATGTCGACATCCCCCAAACCCTGCTGAAAACGACCTGCCCAGACAAAGGTTGAAAGCTCAACATCAATGTCTGGATATTCGGCTAGAAATTCGTTCAGGCGGGGCGCGATGATGAGGGTGGCATATGAGATCGAGGCCCTGACCTTGATCTGTCGCTTCCTGGCAGCACCAAACAACCCGGCTGTAGCGGTGCGCATGTCAGCAAGGCTTTGGCGCACCGGTTGCGCATAGGCTTCGCCCATATCGGTGAGCGCAACACCGCGCGGCAATCGTTCGAACAGAGTGGTCTTCAGGTGATCTTCCAACAGACGCATCTGCTGGCTGACAGCCGCGGGAGTCAGGCCCAGCTCATCTGCAGCAGCCGAAAAGCTGGCAAGCCGGGCGGCAGCCTCAAAGGTTCGCAGCCAAGTTGGATGAGGCAGGTCCATATTACATAACCGTTAAGTAAACTTAGGCCTATATCCTAAAATCCATTGTTTGATTTAACAATACTTCTATCAGAAAGATGCCCTCAAGGATCGTGGATGCCGGTTGCGAACCACGAAAGAGAGGCAGGTTGTCGCGATGGACAGCTACGATTTCATCATTGTCGGCGCCGGGTCTGCGGGCTGCGTTTTGGCTGATAAACTAACAGCTTGCGGAGGTCACAAAGTCTTGCTGATCGAAGCGGGCGGATCGGATCGTCGTTTCTGGATCAAAATGCCTCTGGGCTATGGGAAAACCTATGACGACCCAAAGGTCAACTGGTGCTACACAGCCGAATCTGATCCGGGCTTGAACCAGCGACAGGCCTTTTGGCCACGCGGGCGCGTGATCGGTGGGTCAAGCTCGATCAACGCGATGGCCTATGTTCAGGGCTTGCCGCATGACTACGACGATTGGGAACATGCAGGTGCCAAGAGATGGAATTGGGCCGCTGTTTCAGAAACGTTTGCCGCGCTTGAAACGCAGCACACCGAAACAGGTGATACCGGAAACGGCCCAATTCACGTCTCTGATCTGAGCCAGAAGATGCATCCGTTTTCGAACCACTTTCTGGCCGCGTCGCGTCAAGCGGGCTGGCCTATCCTGGATCATCTGAACGGGTCCGCGCGCGAGGGTATGGCGCGCCTGCGCAGCACCGTCAGAAATGGCAGGCGCTGGTCGGCAGCAGACGCGTTTTTGCAAAAGGCCCGAAGCCGAACCAATCTGCACATTGTCACTGACGCTCTGGTCGAACGGATAGCCATCAAAAACGGGACCGCAACAGGGGTCACGTATCGGCAGGGCGATCGCAGCATCGCGGCGCACGCCGCGCGTGAAGTCATCGTCAGCGCTGGGGCTGTGAACTCGCCGCAAATTCTGCAGCGGTCGGGCATCGGCCCCATTGCACTGCTGAAAAAGCACGGAATTGATGTGCAACACCAGCTTGAGCAGGTGGGCCAGGGTTTGCAGGATCATCTGGCAGTCTCTTATCAGTTTCACGCCACTGAGCCGACACTAAACAATCGCTTGGGCAACTGGCCAGGCAAGATCATTGCCGGGGCGCAATATGTTTTGACGCGGCAAGGCCCCCTGGCCGTACCCATCAATCAGGTCAGCGGCTTTGTGCGATCCGGGCGCAACAGGCATGCAGATTTGCAGATGTATTGCAATCCGATGTCCTATCGGGTGAATGCCGCCGGAAAGCCCGATGTGGACAAGAAGGCCGGCTTTTTGATCTGCGCGCAGCCCTGCCGACCCACGAGCCGTGGCGAGGTTCTGATCACGTCAGCGGACCCGCGTATAGCGCCCGAAATCCGACCAAACTCGCTGTCGACGAATGAAGATTGCGCCATGGCAATCGCCGCAGGGCGCAATATTCAGAAACTAGCGAACACGCCTGCGATCCGTGCCGTGGTCCGCAGAGGGCCCGATATCGCAGCACACTCAGACGATGCGCTGCTGGAGGATTTCCGTGAGCGGGCCAATTCAGTATATCACGCCAGTTGCACCTGCCGGATGGGGAACTCGCCCGCAGATTCAGTTCTCGACTCGCGCCTGCGGGTCCATGGCATGACAGGGCTGCGTGTGATCGATGCGTCTTCGTTTCCGAACGTCACCTCTGGCAACACCAACGCGCCAGTCATGATGCTGGCCGCGCGCGGGGCCGAGATGATCCTGGCAGATGCACAAATCTCTGGCTTGCAAAGGTGTCCGGCATGAAACGCGGTCGTCTGACAGTCGCACCAGCGCTGGACCAAGGTCTTTCGAAAGGCAAGATCAACATGAAAAACCTGAACACCCACTATATCGACGGTGCCTGGGTCGCACCCTTGTCGAGCACAAGCTTCCCGATCAAGAACCCGGCAAATGACTCAGTGATCGGCACGGTTGCATTGGGATCGGCTGCAGATGTAGACCGCGCTGTGGCCGCCGCGTCGCGCGCCTTTGCAACCTTCTCGAGAACCTCCAAGGCCGAAAGGCTTGCCTTGCTGGAGCGTTTGCTGGAGGTCTACACCGCACGTCTTGAGGACATGTCTTGGGCCATCACAAGCGAGATGGGCGCACCTATCGATATGTCACGCAACGAGCAGGCAGGCTGCGGGATCGAGCACATCAAGGATTTCATCCGCGTGCTCAAAGACCACGACGCGCGCGAAACTCTGCCCAGTGGCGATGTGCTGTATCGAGAGCCAATTGGTGTTTGTGGTTTGATTACGCCTTGGAACTGGCCGATCAGCCAAATCGCCCTGAAGGTCCTGCCTGCGCTTGCCGTTGGGGCCACCTGCGTGTTGAAACCTTCGGAACACACGCCTCTGTCCGCCGCGATCTTTGCCGAGATCGTTCATGAGGCCGGTTACCCTGCGGGTGTTTTCAACCTTGTGTTTGGCGATGGGGCCGAAGTCGGCTCTGCAATGTCGCGGCATCCGGACATCGCAATGATGTCCTTCACCGGCTCGACCCGCGCGGGCATCCTGGTGTCGAAAGACGCCGCAGACACGGTCAAACGCGTGGCGCTGGAACTGGGAGGCAAATCCCCCAATCTGGTCTTTGCTGACAATGGCGCCGATCTGAAAGCACGCGTCGAAGCGTCGGTTATCAGTTGCTTCCACAACACAGGCCAATCCTGCAACGCCCCAACACGGATGCTTGTCGAACGCAGCTGCTATGATGAGGTCGTCAACATCGCCGCTGTGGCGGCACAGGCGCAGACGGTGGGGGACCCGGCCCAACCCGGCGATCATATCGGTCCGCTTTTTGATCAGATCCAATATGACCGCGTGCAGCGGATGATCCAGATCGGCATGGACGAAGGCGCGCGCCTGATTGCCGGCGGCCTCGGCAAACCGGATGGATTTGAAAGCGGTTGGTATACGCAACCCACGATTTTTGCAGATGTGACAAACCAGATGGCCATCGCGCGGGAAGAGATTTTTGGCCCGGTTCTTGTTCTGATCCCGTTCGAGACCGAGGACGAGGCCATTCAGATTGCCAATGACACTGTCTATGGCCTGGCGGCTTACGTTCAGACGGGCGACGCCGAACGTGCCGAACGTGTCTGTGCCGCATTGCAGGCAGGTACTGTCACCATAAACGGACAAAGCACAAACTATGGCTCGCCATTCGGTGGATACAAACAATCCGGCAACGGACGTGAAGGCGGGACCTTCGGACTTGAGGATTACCTGGAGCTGAAGGTCCGGGGCGGGCTTGGCCTGCCTGTCTAACCCATATGCAACAGGCCAGCCCCCAGCACTTTCCGCTTAGGGGCTGGCTCAAGACACCGAACACAGCTTGCGGGCAACTTCGGTCAAAGAAACTCTTTTGCTTGGGAGGAAGCAATATGTCCGACATGGACCTCAACCTGGCTCTAGAGCCCAGCCCCGCAAGTGACGCGCCGCTAAACCCGTGGTTTGCGTTTCGCGATGATGCCCCGATTGAGGGTGGTTTCGACCCCAAATTCGGAGATGTCACCTGGAGAACACTGATCTGCAAAGATCGGATGAACTCGGACGATATCGTGTTGGGCACGGCCCATCTTCCGGCGTTCGGTCGCCTGCCGCTTCATCGTCACGACCCGGCCGAGTTCTACTATTTTATGTCGGGCCACGGCGAAGTCACCATCGAAGGCAAAGCAACCGCTGTGTACCCGGGCATGGCGGTGTTTGTGCCTGGCGGCGCCGAGCATGGCGTGACCGCCAGCGAAGAGAGCCTTGAGTTTGTCTATGGCTTCGCCCAGCATCGTTTTGGCGATGTGGTCTACAACTTTTCAGAACAACAGGACGCAGAACAATGAAAATCGGATTTATCGGCCTTGGCAATGTCGGTGGCAAGCTGAGCGGCAGCCTGATCCGCAATGGGCACGATGTGATGGTCCACGACCTGAACGCCGAATTCGTAGCTGAAAAAGTTGCGCAGGGCGCGACAGCCGGGGACAACCCGGTTCAGATGATGCGGGAGTGTGACGTGGTCATCACCTGCCTGCCATCGCCTGCGGCCTGCGACGCCGTGCTGCAACAGATGCTGCCCGAGGTACGCGAAGGTAAGATCTGGATGGAAATGTCCACCACCGATCAGGCCGAGGCGGTCCGTCTGGGCAATCTTGTCATTGCAGCCGGGGGCGCTGCGGTGGATTGCCCGGTTTCGGGCGGCTGCCATCGCGCAGATACAGGCAATATCTCGATCTTTGCGGGCTGTGATCGCGCCACGTTCGAAAGGGTCCTGCCCTTGCTGACAACCCTTGGCCGCCGCGTACTTCACACGGGCGAGATGGGTTCAGCCTCGATGTTGAAGGTACTGACCAACTATCTGGCCACCGTTCATCTGGTGGCCAATACTGAGGCGCTGGTCGTGGCCAAAGCCGCCGGGATGAACCTCAACACCGCCTATGAGGCCATCGCGATATCGTCTGGCAATTCCTTTAGTCACGTAACTGAAAGTCAGGTCATCCTGAACGGGTCGCGCGATATTTCGTTCACCATGGACCTTGTGAAAAAGGATATCGGGCTGTTTCAGGAGATTGCCGAGCGCAACAATGTGCCGCTGGAAATCTCGCCGCTGATCTGCGAAATCTTCGACGATGGCATCGCCCGCTACGGCGACCGAGAGCTTTCACCAAACATCATCCGCCGCCTGGAAGACGCAACTGGTCTGGACATCCGCGCCCCTGGCTTCCCAGCCGAGATGACAGATGATGAGCCTGAGGAACCCGGCTACGAGGTCACGCCAACCGGACTGGGACGTTAAAAACGAGCAGGAGCTTGGTTCAATCAACCGATGGATTGGTCCATGTCGATGGCTGAAACGGTCGCTCAAGAGCGCGATCCACAAGGCTAAGGTGGTCTTGCCCATAAAACGGGTCGCCATCCACGACATAGGTTGGTGACCCAAAGATGTTGCAAGCTCGCGCCCAGGCCGAGTTGTCGCGCAGTTTTTGTTGGGTCTGCTCCGATCCGGCCTGATCCAACAGCGTGGTCGGATTGTGACCCAACTCTGCCGCCACGGCCGCAAGCGTCCCGGCATCGGAAAGGTCTGCGTCGTCGCGCCAATGGGCCTCGAGCAATCTATGAGCCATGGCGTCAGTCCCCTGCCCCGTCTCCCCCAGCGCGATGATCATGCCAGATGCCAAGCTGTAGTCCGCATCGTGATATGTCGGCCTGGACCGAATGACCGGGACATTGCGATACTCGGCCCATCGCTCGATTTCACGCCCGAGAAGTAGTCCACATGAGCCTGCGTGCGCGCATGGAAAGGCAAACTTCCCTGCGCCTCAACTACTGGTGACAACAGGACCGGTTTGTGGATCAGAGTGACATCGTACTTGGCGCATATTCGGGCAAGTTCGGCAGAGCCCAGATAGGCAAAGGCAGAATGTGCGGAATAGACATATTCGATTGCTGACATATCGCTTTTATGTGGAAAGCCCACGGGAATGTATAGCGCGATTGCGCGTGACGTTTCTACGCGGACGCGCAGATCTCAAGATGCGGTTGGAATAGTTAGACGAAACCCGAAAATTGGACCCCACCAGGTTTGCGCCTAAAGCTTTCGAATACCGTGGACTGTCAGAGTGCAGACGAGGTCAGCATATTCTGTGCGCGCCTTTGTTCCGGCCCCGGTGTTCCACATGTAGTACCAGTTGAGCATCCCGAAGACCGACATGGTGGCGCCGCGCAGCTTGTCTTTGTCATCACGCAAGGTCTCTGGGGAAAGCTCCTTCAGGAGTTCGCGGATAAAGCTCACCATGTCCAACTGGTAGGCGCGCAGTGTTTTCTGCTGGTCTTGGGTCAAGGACCCCATGCCGCTGATCTGCACGCGATGTTCGTCATCGGCCCCTTGATAAGCGTAAAGGATTTCGCGCACAGCTTTGCGAAGTTTTTCTTCTGGGGTGAGCCCGCTCAGATCGACATTGCAAATGCGATCACGCAGCTCGCGAAGATAGGTCTCAAGGATGTCATAGAGAATGGCATCCTTGCTATCATAGTAGTGGTATATGTTCGCCTTCGAGATCCCGCATTCTTTTGCCAACAAAGTCATGGAGGCGCGGTCAAATCCCTGATCCGCAAAAATCTTTGCAGCGCGTTTCAGGATCTGTTCCCGCTTCTGGTCATGGTCTTTGGCGATTGTTCGGGCCATGGCCTATTCCTTGTCGCGGTTGTCGATGATGCGCTTTGCCTTGCCCTGAGAGCGCTCGACCTCGCCGGGATCACCTACAACAATTTCCGTTGAGACACCAACCATGTCCTTGACGCGTTTCGTCAGCATACGTGCCGCTGCCGTTTTGGACATTTCATCCGTCGACCCCTCGGTTGCCTCGACAAACACCCGCATCGCATCCATGCGACCGGATTTGTACAGCTCGATCTGATAGTGAGGGGCCAGACCGCCCGTCGCCATGACTTGCTCTTCGATCTGGCTGGGGAATACGTTGACACCCCGCAGGATCATCATGTCGTCACTGCGCCCGGTGATCTTGGCCATCCGCCGCATTGAACGCGCCGTTCCGGGCAAAAGGCAGGTCAGATCGCGCGTGCGATAGCGGATCATCGGCAACCCTTCTTTCGTCAGGGTGGTAAAGACCAGCTCACCCGTTTCGCCATCCGGCAGCACCTCTCCAGTCACCGGGTCGATGATCTCGGGCAGGAAGTGATCTTCCCAGATCACAGGGCCATCCTTGGTTTCAACACATTCGCTGGCCACGCCCGGCCCCATGATCTCGGACAGGCCATAGATGTCGACCGCATGCATATCAAAGGCGGCTTCGACCTCTGCGCGCATGGCATCGGTCCAGGGCTCTGCGCCGAAGATACCAACCTTGAGTGAGCTTTGCCGGGGATCGAGCCCCGCCTTGTGAAACTGTTCAAGGATGTTGAGCATATATGACGGGGTCACCATAATTGCGTCGGGTTGGAAATCGGTGATCAAGCCAACCTGCTTTTCGGTTTGCCCGCCGCTCATCGGGACAACGGTCGCACCCAGCCGTTCGATCCCGTAATGGGCACCCAGACCACCGGTAAAGAGACCATAGCCATAGGCGTTATGGATCATGTCACCTTTTCGCAAACCTGCAGCACGTAGAGACCGAGCAACCAGATCGGCCCAATTGTCAATGTCACCTTTGGTGTAGCCCACGACAGTTGGTTTTCCGGTCGTGCCGGATGACGCATGCAGTCGCACCAATTCCGAACGTGGAACCGCAAAAAGGCCAAAAGGGTAGTTGTCGCGCAGATCGTTCTTGTAGGTGAACGGGAATTTCGACAGGTCCGAGAGGTGCTGCAGATCATCGGGATGCACGCCTGCTTCGTCAAAACGCTGCTTGTACATCGCGACGTTATCATAGGCATGTCGAACGGACCATTTCAGGCGTTCAAGCTGTGTTGCACGGATTTCATCAATCGAGGCAATTTCTATCGGATCCAAATCCGCTTTGCTCGGTGAGAGGTCATCCATAGTGTTGCTCCTCCGGCGTCGTTCTATTCTTCAAAATTCTGCCCGCCAATTGCACGGGACATACCCCGGAACTCGGCGATTATGGTGTCATCCTGGTTGGTGACGCGCACGTCATACACACCGCTACGACCCGTAACCGTGGTTTCGGTGGCCGTTGCGGTCAACCGATCACCCAATTGCCCGGGCACCAGATAGCTCATCATGGTGTGCTGTCCGACCGTCGTCGCATTGCGGCTGTTGCACGCAAAGGCAAACGCGCTGTCTGCCAAAGCGTGGGTCACGCCACCATGGCAGATCCCATGCCCGTTGCAATGATGCGGCGCGACGGTCAACGCCAGAACGGCGCGGCCTTCGTCAACTTCGACAAGCTCCATGCCAAACCACTTGCTGGCCGCATCATGGGCCCACATGGCGGCAGCGGATTTGGCTGCTCGTTCTTGAGGGGTCATCGTCATTTTCCCTGAAAATGCGGGGCACGCTTTTCAAGGAAGCTGGATACGCCTTCGGCATAATCCGCGCTTTCACCGCAGATTTTCATGGCGTCTGCTTCGATTGTAAGATGATCCGAAAGCGTGGTTGTCGCAGCAGCCTGAATGCACTGTTTGGTTTTGCCCAGCCCGACGGTTGGGCCATTGGCCAATTGGCTGGTCAAAGAACGCGCTTCGCTCAGCAACTCCTCATCACGAAGTGCCTTCCAGATCAGACCCCATTCCTCCGCTTGGCGTGCGGACAAGGGTTGAGCGGTTAGCGCCAGACCTTTGGCTCTGGCCTCTCCGACTAGGTGTGGCAAATGCCAACTGCCGCCCGTGTCAGGGATCAGACCGACCTTGGCAAAGCTTTGAATGAACTTGGCACTTTCACCGGCCAGGACCATATCACAGGCCAGTGACAGATTGGCCCCGGCCCCGGCCGCGACCCCGTTCACGGCGCAAACAACAGGAAAGTTCAATGACCGGATCAAACGCACCAAAGGGGCATAATAGGTCCGAACGGTTACACTCAGATCAGGCGGGCCATCCATTTTCGACGGGTCGCGGTCGCCAAGGTCCTGCCCGGCACAAAAACCACGGCCAGCGCCTGTCAGTAGGATCGCGCGCACCCCGCTGTCGCGGGCGGATTGCATGGCACCTTGTAGTGCAATGTGCATCTCGTCATTGAACGCGTTCAACTTGTCGGGACGGTTCAGGGTGATTTCCACCCAGTGTCCATGATCTTCCACAAGAATCGTATTGCTCATGACCGTCCCGCTTGATGCCGCTTTAACTAAATCATTGCATTAACCGAACGGTTGGTCAATATATAAACCAGTTTCGATTCTCAACCGAATAAAGGGCACGACCATGTCGCAAAGGTCACTTGTGACTGTTGAATTCAAGGGCGATGTCGCGTGGGTCACCATTGACAATCCGCCTGTGAATGCGACCTCGGTCGGCGTTCGTCAGGGGCTGGTCAACGCTACTACTGCAATCAAAGGCGCACGAGTGGCAGTGCTGCGATGCGCTGGCAGAACCTTTGTCGCAGGTGGCGACATGTCCGAGTTCGACAGACCGCCGGTCGAGCCACATCTGCCCGATGTGATTCAGATGATTGAAGACAGCGAGGTTCCGTTCGTCGCCTGTATGCATGGCAATGTTCTGGGCGGTGGGTTTGAGATTGCGATGGCCTGCGCATGGCGCATTGCAGCACCCGGCATGGGCTTCGGACTGCCCGAGGTCAATGTCGGGCTGATCCCCGGCGCGGGCGGCACGCAGCGGCTGCCACGCCTTGTGGGGATGGATCTGGCGATTGACCTGGCTTGTTCGGGCAAAATCCTGAAGGCCGAGGTTATGCAACAGCACGGTGCCGTCGATCTGGTGGCGGATCCTGTTGAAGATGCGGTTGAACGCTTTGTCTCTGATTTGCCGGAACGCCCCATGCCCGTTAGCCAGCGCCCTGTTGCGGATTTTGCGCCTGACCTGATGGAGGCTTCACGCAGTAAATTGGAGAAGCGCGCCAGAGGGCAGCAATCACCGCTGGAAAATCTGACCGCACTGGGCTGGGCGACAGAACCATTTTCGGTGGGACAACCGAAAGAACGCGCGCTTCATATGGCACTGCGACAAAGCGCGGAAAGCCGCGCCTTACGCCACGCATTCTTTGCTGAACGCGCCGTCTCAAAACCTGCAATGATCAAGGATGTCGCTGCGCGCGAGATTCATCGCATTGCCGTTGTCGGCGGCGGTTTGATGGGGGCCGGCATCGCAACTGCCGCGCTGAGCAGTGGATTGTCCGTTACGTTGATTGAGCGGGACACCGAGGCTGCAACAGCCGCTCATGAGCGGGTTAACGGTCTGTTGAACGGTGCCGTCAAACGCGGAAAGATGACCGAGGCTCAATTCCAGAAGGCTCTGTCCCGGCTTCGCGTCGTTGACAGCTATGCTGAGGCGGCCGACGCGCAACTGGCAATTGAGGCTGTGTTCGAGGATATCTCGGTCAAACAACAGGTCTTTGCCGAATTGGCGCAGCACATGAGCACCGAAGCCATTTTGGCCACCAACACCTCATATCTGGACCCGGTTGAAATTTTTGCGGGTATCGAAAACCCGGCGCGTTGCATCGGGTTGCATTTCTTCAGCCCGGCCCATGTGATGAAACTGCTCGAAATTGTGCATACGCCCCAGACCGCTCCCGAAGTAGTAGCCACAGGCTTTGCGCTGGGTAAGAAACTCCGCAAGATTTCCGTCCTATCAGGCATTTGTGACGGGTTCATCGGCAACCGTATGCTGGCAGCCTATCGCCGCGCAGCCGACTATCTGCTGGCAGATGGCGCCCTGCCCTATCAGGTGGATGAGGCGATGCGTGGGTTCGGAATGCCCATGGGCCCATATGAGCTGCAGGATCTGACCGGGCTGCAGATCGCGTGGGCCAATCGAAAACGCAATGCCGCAACGCGCGATCCGAACGAACGCTATGTGACCATCGCCGATCAACTCTGCGAGATGGAGCGGCTTGGCCAGCGCTCGGGAAAAGGCTGGTATCGATACGAGGCCGGGGATCGCAAACCAATCCGCGACCCCGAGGTCGAGGTGCTGATCGAAACCTATTCAGCCACCGAAGGTATTGCTCGGCGTAGTTTTAGCGCTCAGGATATTTCTTCGCGTCTTCTGGCCGTATTGGCCAACGAGGGCGACCTGATCATAGAAGAAGGGATCGCCGAAAACGCCGAGGCCGTCGATATGGTCCAAATCCATGGCTATGGCTTCCCGCGCTGGCGCGGCGGGCCCATGAACTATCGCAAAGAAATCGGAAGCTGCACGTCAGCGGCGACCATGCGGGTTGTGGCGGAAGAAAGCCCCGCGTCTTGGGTCATCGCGTCCCAAGCAAAACGCCAATAACATGTTGATAGTTACAAAAGTAACCATTAGCGCATTCTGAATGCATGTTTCAAAGGGAGGCACTGAACATGAAACTCACCAAGTTAAGCACCTTGCTGGCGTCGGCCGCTTTGGCCGTTTCAGGCACCGTGGCACTGGCGGCAGATTATACGCTGACGATTTCCAGCTGGGCGCCGCCGACCCACGGCATCAACGCCAAGATGTGGCCAAAATTCGTTGAGATGGTTGAAGAGGCCACGGATGGCCAGGTCACAGCGGAACTGAAGCTGGGCATTGCGCCCCCACCCGCCCAGATGGACCTGATCATGGACGGGGCGGCGGATGCCTCGATCATCTTCCACGGCTATCAGCCCGGTCGCTTTGTCACCACCAAAATGATCGAACTGCCCGGCTATGAGGGCTCGGCCGAGGCCGCATCGGTTGCCTATTGGCGCGCCTATGACACGCACCTGAAAGCCGCAGACGAACATCGCGGCGTGAAAGTGATTGCCCTGCACACCCACGGACCGGCGCAGCTGCATTCCAGCAACCCGGTTACCTCGCTGGACGAGGTTTCGGGCCTTAAGGTTCGTATCCCGGGCGGTGTTGGCGGCGATGTCGGTGCAGCACTTGGCGCAACCGGCATCCAGGTGCCAGCCCCGAAAGTGTACGAGACACTCGCGTCAAAAGCGGCCGATGGCGTTGTGATGCCGTTTGAATCTCGCAAAGGCTTTAAGCTGACCGAAGTCGCGCAGAACGTCTATGAGGTTCCCGGTGGTCTGTACCGTGGATCCTTCGCGTTCATCATGAATGAAGACACGTTTGCTGATCTGCCTGCTGAGCTGCAGCAAGCGCTGGAAGAGCAGGTCTTTGGCGAACCGCTGAGCCGCGAAATTGGTAAAATCTGGGACGAAATTGATGCCATCGGGCGCGAAGCCACCGAAGGCACAGACGGCAACGCGATCAACACCGCATCTGCCGAAGACCTGGAGAAGTTCAACGCGATTGCCGTGGATGTCCGCGCCAAGGTCATTGATGAGGTCAATGGTGCAGGTGTCGACGCACAAGCCGCCTATGACCTGATCGTCAACGAAATGGCGTCGCAGTAACCAAGCCTGGCTGGCGGAATCAAGCCGCCGGCCACCCCCAAGCTTGCGGGAACTAAACATGCAATCCCTTGTGACCTTTGCGCGTCGCGTCAGCGTCGCCCCGACGATACTTGCCTGTCTGGCGTTGTTCGTGCTGATGGTGATGACGTTCTTTGACGTCGTGTTGCGATCAGTCTTTAATGCTCCGATTGAGGCGGCAACCGAACTGACGCGCATTCTGATGGCCATCCTCGTATTTTCGGTCCTGCCAATGGTGTCCGCAGGAAAGGGCCAGATTGCCGTTGATCTGACCGACGGGCTGTTTTCACGCTATCGGCTTAGCCGCGCCAGGGATGCGATTGTCTATCTGATCTCGGGCATCATGCTGTTCTGGCCGATTCAGCGAGTCTGGATCCTTGCTGAACGGGCAAGGGACTATGGAGATGTGACCGAGTACCTGTCGATCCCCGTTTTCTACATCGGCTGGTTCATCGCTGCATCCACTGCAGTCACTGCCGTTGCAATGATCACAACCGGGTTGCTGTACATCTTCGCGCCCCAAGTTCTGACGGAGAACCAGCAATGACTGCTGCGCTGATCGGTTTTGCCCTTGTTCTTGTTCTCGTACTTCTGCGCCTGCCAATCGTGTTTGCAATGGGTCTGGTCGGAACGCTCGGTTTTGCATACGAACGCGGAGGCAGCATCCTATCCGAACGCGGTTTGAAAGCGGCCATGTCGATGGTCGGTCGTCAGATCACCGACACGGCACAAGACTACGGCCTTTCGGTTATTCCGCTGTTCATCCTGATGGGGTTGTTCGTGAACAAAGGCGGTCTGGCGCGCGAACTTTACGCCGTATCAAATGCGTTTCTTGGCCACTTCAAAGGCGGCATCGCGATGGCTACGGTTGCGGCCTGTGGTGGGTTTTCCGCGATCTGCGGGTCGTCTTTGGCAACGGCCGCGACGATGTCGAAAGTCGCGATGCCGGAAATGCGCCGCTATCGGTACTCGGACGAGCTGTCGACTGCCTCAATCGCGGCAGGTGGCACGCTGGGTATCCTGATCCCACCCTCTGTGATCCTTGTGATCTATGGCCTGTTGACCGAAACATCTATCGGCAAACTGTTCGTCGCCGGGATCATCCCAGGTGTATTGGGCATCCTTTTATACCTGTTTGCAGTCCGCTGGACCGTCTGGCGCAAGCCAGAGTCGGGACCGGCCGGTGACAAGCATGGTTGGGGTGAGAGATTGAATGCCCTGCGCTCGGTCTGGGCCGTGTTACTGCTGTTCTTTCTGGTCATTGGCGGGCTCTATGGTGCCTTTGATTTTCACCCGCTGAACCTGACATTCAGCCCGACGGAAGCCGCTGGTATGGGGGCCATGGGCGCCTTTCTGATAGCCCTGTCGCGCGGCGGGCTGAGCCTGAGTTCTACATTTGAAGTTCTGAAAGAAACCACGTTTACCGCTGCGGCCTTGTTTTCGGTCCTGATCGGGGCGCAGATATTTTCGAACTTCATCAACCTCGCCGGTTTGCCCGAAGCATTGATCGCATTGGTCACCGCATATGATGTAGAACCCTTTGTTGTGATCCTGATGATCCTAGGCATCTACATCATCTTGGGCTGCGTGTTTGAATCGCTGTCGATGCTCCTGCTGACCGTGCCGATCTTTTTCCCGCTTGTAACATCGCTGGGCTATGACCCGATCTGGTTTGGCATCGTGGTTGTTGTCGTGACCGAGATCAGCCTGATTACACCGCCAGTTGGCCTGAACGTGTTTATCCTGAAAGGCGTGGTCGGAGATGTCTCGACCGGTACGATCTTCAAGGGTGTAACGCCATTCTGGATCGCCGATATCTTCCGTCTGGCCCTTATCGTTCTGGTGCCGTGGCTTGTACTGGTTCTGCCCGAGCATATGGGGGCGATGGGTCACTGATGTTTTTGCTAACCGCGCTTCCTGACGGGTATCACGAGAACCCCTATCCAGCCTATGCCGCATTGCGCGAGGACATGCCGGTTTGCCCTCAACCTGACGGCTCAGTGATCCTGTCGCGGTACGAGGATCTGGATCTGGTCTATCGAGATACAACGCGGTTCATCTCGGACAAGAAGGCGGTGTTTGGCCCGAAATATGGGGTCGACAGCCCCCTATACGAACACCACACCACCAGCCTGGTGTTCAATGACCCGCCCTTGCATACCCGTGTCCGCAGGGTAATGGTCGGGGCGATGAACCCACGTGCTTTGGCGCAGATGGAGCCGGGATTGATCGAGCTCGTCGATGCTCTGCTGGATCAGATGCAGGCCAAGGGCAGCGTCGAGCTAATCCAGGATTTCGCCGGAGCAATCCCGGTTGAGTTTATTGGCAACCTGCTGGGCATTCCCCGATCCGAACGCGGACCGTTGCGCGATTGGTCTCTGGCCATCCTTGGTGCGCTCGAGCCCCAATTGACTCCCGAACAGGAAGAGCGGGGCAATCGTGCGGTCACCGAGTTCAAAGAGTTCCTGCACCATATCGTGAACGACCGAAGACGCAATCCCGGCAACCTGGACACGGATGTTTTGACGAGGTTGATGCAGGACGACGCGGAAGGTGGCCTGACCGAGATTGAGCTGTATCAGAACTGCATTTTCATCCTGAACGCAGGGCACGAAACCACGACAAACCTGATCGGCAACGCGCTGGAGCTGCTGCACCGACACCCGGATAAACGGTCCGAGTTGCTGACCTCTCCTGACCTCATCACCAAGGCTGTGGATGAGTTCCTTCGCCTTGAAAGCCCAAACCAGTTTGGTAACCGCCTGACGACCGAAGAGGTCACGTTTCATGGACACTCCATTCCGGCGGGGACTGATATTCATCTATGTATCGGGGCCGCCAACCGGGACCCAAGACAGTTTGACCGGCCTGATGACATGCAGCTGGACCGCAGGCCCAATAAACATCATGCGTTTGCCGGTGGTCCACATACCTGCGTCGGCCTGACCCTTGCCCGGATGGAAGGTAAGATCGCGGTAAGCCGGTTTTTGAACCGTTTTCCAAACTATCAGATCACAGACGGCGCAATACGCGGCGGGCGTATCCGTTTTCGCGGCTTCGCCCAATTACCGGCAGAGGTTTGAATTGACGAGAACAACAAATAGGTAGCCGTTAAACATTGACCGACCATACGGTTAATAATATGCTTGTCTTCATCGCGCGCAAGCCCGCGCAGATCATCTCAGGACTGAGGAGTGGCTCATGACAATCCAGCAGATTTCAAGTTTCGCGGCGGGCGAATGGATTGCGCCGGGCGGCGGAGCCCGCACCATTGCCAGCGCCGTGACGGGCGAGGTGATCGCGACCGCCGGCAACAACAGCTTGGATGTGCAGGGCATGCTGGACTATGCCCGCAACGTTGGCGGGCCTGCGCTGCGTAAGCTGACTTTTCACGAACGCGCCAAGATGCTCAAGGCGCTGTCTCTGCATCTGGGGCAGCATAAGCAGGCCATGTATGACCTCTCGTTTAATACGGGCGCCACGCAATCAGATCACCTGATCGATATCGATGGCGGGATAGGCACCATGTTCATCTTCGCATCAAAAGGCCGCCGCGAGATGCCGGACGGACACGTGTATCTGGACGGTGACGTCGAGCAGCTATCGCGTAACGGCACATTTTTGGGCCAGCACATCTGCACCCCACTGCAAGGCGTGGCGGTCCACATCAATGCGTTCAACTTTCCGGTTTGGGGCATGCTGGAAAAGCTCGCCCCGACTCTGCTGGCCGGTGTTCCGGCGATCGTCAAACCGGCGACGAATTCCTGCTATATCACCGAAATGTGCGTGCGGCTGATGCTGGATTCGGGCATTTTGCCAGCCGGGGCACTGCAGCTTGTTTCAGGCGGTCTGGGGGATATGCTGGATCGTCTGACCTTGCAGGATGTGGTCAGTTTTACCGGTTCGGCCGACACGGCACTAAAACTGCGCTCAAACCCTTTCATTCTTGAGAATTCGGTACGGTTTGTTGCCGAACAAGACAGCCTGAATTGTTCGGTTCTGGGCCCCGATGCTGAACCGGGAACGCCGGAATTTAACCTGTTCATCAAGGAAGTTCAGCGGGAGATGACCACAAAAGCGGGTCAGAAATGTACCGCAATCCGACGGATCATCGCGCCTGAACCACAGGTACAGGCGGTGATCGAAGCCCTTTCCGCGCGCCTGTCCAAAACGGTCATCGGCGACCCGAGACTTGAAACCACGCGCATGGGAGCCCTGGTCTCGAATGGTCAAAAACGGGATGTGCTAGAAAAAGCCGCGGTCATTGGGCAAGAGGCCGAGCGTGTGTTTGGCGATCCGGATGACTTTGCCGTTGACGGCGCAGATGCCGAAAAAGGGGCATTCCTGCCGCCGATGCTGTTCCATTGCGCCAATCCAGATGCGGCGACGCGCGTCCATGACACCGAGGCCTTCGGCCCGGTCAGCACCATAATGGGATACCGAGATACCGATCACGCGATTGAGCTGGCGAATAAGGGACAGGGCTCGTTGGTTGCATCGGTCATCACCCATGACACGGATGTCGCTTGCAAATTCGCCATGGGCGCGGGGGCCTATCACGGGCGGCTTTACTTCAACAACCGCGACTCGATGAAAGAATCCACCGGCCATGGCTCACCCCTGCCCCATATGGTTCATGGCGGCCCCGGTCGCGCAGGTGGCGGAGAGGAAATGGGTGGCGTGCGGGGCGTGAAACACTATATGCAGCGCACGGCCATTCAGGGGTCTCCGGACATCCTGGCCGCGATCGGGTCCAAATGGGTTCCGGGCGCAACCGAAATCAAAGGCCCCGCCCACCCCTTTACCCGACGCTACAACGATCTTGAAATCGGCGAGACACTCGTCACGGCGCCGCGCGTTGTAACGATGGATAATATCGAACACTTCGCCGGATTCACGGGCGATACGTTCTATGCGCACATGAATCAGGCCGCGGCGGAGAGGAACCCGTTCTTCCCCGGTCGCGTCGCGCACGGATACCTGCTGTTGTCCTTCGCCGCCGGGTTGTTTGTCGAACCGAACGAGGGCCCTGTCCTGGCCAATACTGGCCTTGATGGGTTGCGCTTTATGAAACCGGTTGTGCCGGGGGACACCATCAAGGTGCGCCTGACTGTAAAGTCGAAGACGAAACGCAATGATCAGTATGGCGAGATACGCTGGCACGTCACGCTGACCCAGCAGGATGATGAACTTGTCGCTGAATACGAACTGCTGACCATGGTGGCCTACTAAAGGCTTCGGGCCGGATGGCAATTCAATCTGGCCCGCCTATACTGCGGTCATGAAAGACGCGCCCAACGACTGGTTTGACTCCTGTGTCAGTCGACTGACATCCACCGACTCCCTGCGGGTGTGGTCAGTTTTGGTGACGATTTTTGGCGATCTTGCGCAAAACAAATCGGACCAGATCAGCGGCTCACTTATTACGGCGTTGACGGGTCGCGTTGGCATCAAGGCTGAGGCAACAAGGGTTGCCTTGCATCGGTTGCGCAAAGACGGGTGGATCGAAAGCACCCGCATCGGGCGCGCAAGCACCCATCACCTCACGGACTATGGGCGCAATCAAAGTGCTGCAGCAGCACCGCGCATTTATGGACGTGAAGTCAGCATGCCGGATATCTGGCACGTGCTGATTGCAAACAACTCCGACACATCCCGTAAAGAACTGGCTGACCTATTGTTGACCGGGGATTATGTGTCACTCAACCCGGCAACAGCTATGGCGCCGGGGCCGATGCCGGATGATCTGGAGGATTTGCTGGGCTATGAGACCAGCGCCATTTCTGTTCCTGACTGGTTGCAAGACCTGTTCGGGCCGCAGCCGTTGAAAACCGCATATGCTGATTTCCTAGAATCTGTTCGTATCGTCGATGGCCTTCTACCTAGAACCGGTGCGGATGATCCGATGGAAACCGCGATGTTACGCGTTCTCATCGTACACAATTGGCGCCGCATCGTATTGCGCCACCCGGTGTTGCCAGCAGATTTCCTTCCCGCCGATTGGAAAGGGCCTGAATGCCGAGCGGCCGTTTCTGATCTTCTGGACCGGTTGCCCCGGCCAAAGCTCTCTGCGCTGGAAGCTGAATTGAGCAGCTAAGCTGGATCACGGCCAACTCGTGCCAAGCATCGGTGGTGACGATTCGATATGTTACCGATATTTCCGCAACCGCTATTTTTTGGTAACATAATACTTGCCTCGAATCGGTAGAAACCCTATAAACCGACCATACGGTCTATGAATAACGTGAACACCTAGGAGACTTCACGGATGGATGCATTCATTTGCGATGCGACGCGCACTCCGATCGGGCGATATGGAGGTGCGTTGTCCTCGATCCGCACGGATGATCTGGCGGCCATTCCGCTGGCCGCTTTGAAAGAGCGGAACCCGCAAGTGGACTGGTCCAGCGTGGATGACGTCATCTATGGGGATGCCAATCAGGCAGGTGAAAGCAACCGGAACGTGGCGCGGATGGCTGCCTTGTTGGCCGGATTGCCGGTTGAGGTACCAGGAACCACAGTGAACCGTCTGTGCGCCAGCGGGATGGATGCGGTTGGGATGGTGGCTCGCGGGATCAAGGCAGGAGACTATGACCTGGCAATCGCGGGCGGGGTCGAAAGCATGTCCCGCGCGCCTTTTGTGATGCCCAAAGCGACATCCGCGTTCACGCGCAGCAATGCGGTTTATGACACAACGATTGGCTGGCGCTTTGTGAACCCCAAGATGCAGCAGGCCTATGGCATTGATTCAATGCCACAAACCGCTGATAACGTGGCCGCAGACTACGGTATCAGCCGCGCGGATCAGGACAGTTTCGCCGCGCGCAGTCAGGCCCGGTGGGCCGCCGCACACAAAGCAGGTCTATTCGCGGATGAGATCACCCCGGTCTCGGTTCCACAGCGCAAAGGCGATCCGGTTGTGATCGACACCGATGAACACCCGCGCCCGGGCACAACGGCAGAAAAACTGTCGGGCCTTAAAGGGGTGAATGCACCAGACAATACAGTTACGGCGGGCAATGCATCGGGCGTCAACGACGGCGCGGCAGCGATACTGATGGCGAATGAAGGGGCGGCCGCAAAGAATGGCCTCACTCCGATCGCGCGCATTGTGGGCATGTCCGTTGCCGGGGTTGAACCGCGCATCATGGGGATTGGCCCAGTACCGGCCAGTCGCAAAGTGCTGGCCCGGGCCGGGCTCACCATCGAACAGATGGATGTGATAGAGTTGAACGAGGCCTTTGCCTCTCAGGGATTGGCAACGCTCAGAGAGTTGGGCCTGCCCGACGACGCAGCGCATGTGAACCCAAATGGAGGCGCAATTGCCTTGGGCCACCCGCTTGGCATGTCCGGCGCGCGATTGGTGCTAACGGCTGCGTATCAACTGCGCCGGACAGGCGGTCGTTACGCGCTATGCACTATGTGCGTGGGCGTCGGACAGGGTGCCGCTTTGATTTTGGAACGGGTTTGACGGGCAGATCACAGAACGAGCCGTGCCGACCGGTTCAAGTCTGGGTCAACCCGAACGGAGGAGGCAAGATGTACGCACAAATGGTTAGATCCGAGGCCACAAATGATGACCCCGAAAAGCTTGCGGAATTTCAGGCAAAGATCGACGCGGACATCAAGATCGAGCCGAAGGATTGGATGCCGCAAGGCTATCGCAAAACGCTGATCCGCCAGATCGGTCAGCACGCCCACTCTGAGATCGTTGGACAACTGCCCGAAGGCAACTGGATCACGCGCGCGCCCACATTGGAGCGCAAGGCAATCCTGCTGGCAAAGGTTCAGGACGAGGCCGGGCACGGGCTGTACCTGTATTGCGCGGCAGAAACACTGGGCGTCAGCCGGGACGAGTTGACCGAAATGCTGCTGGACGGCCGCATGAAATACTCATCGATCTTCAACTATCCCACGCTGAACTGGGCCGATATCGGCGCGGTAGGCTGGCTGGTTGATGGTGCCGCGATCATGAACCAGGTGCCGCTGCAGCGCACGTCTTATGGCCCCTATTCGCGGGCCATGATCCGGATCTGCAAGGAAGAAAGCTTCCACCAGCGTCAGGGCTATGATGCCATTCGCAAGATGGCCGAAGGCACGCCCGAACAGAAGAAAATGGCACAAGATGCCCTGAACCGATTTTGGTACCCGTCGCTGATGATGTTCGGGCCATCGGATAAGGATTCGGTGCATTCGACCCAATCGATGGCCTGGAAGATCAAGATGAACACCAATGACGAGCTGCGTCAGAAATTCGTCGATCAGACCGTGCCGCAGGCCGAATTCCTAGGCCTGACCATCCCCGATCCAAACCTGAAATGGAACGAAGAACGCGGCCACTACGATTTCTCGGAACCCGACTGGTCCGAGTTCTTCGACGTCATCAAAGGCAACGGGCCTTGCAACACAGATCGTCTGGCCGCGCGGAACAAAGCCTGGGACGACGGGCAATGGGTGCGGGACGGCCTACTGGCCCACGCAAAAAAGAAACGCGCCCGTCAAGTGGCGGCTGAATAGACCTGACCTGAGGAGGAAACCCGATGAAAAACGAATGGCCCCTTTGGGAAGTCTTTATCCGCGGTCAGCACGGTATGAGCCACCGTCATGTCGGCTCGCTGCACGCGGCTGACGCTGAAATGGCGATCAAGAACGCACGCGATGTCTATACGCGCCGCAACGAAGGCGTGTCGATCTGGGTGGTCGAAGCGAACAACATTTCGGCCTCATCCCCCAGTGACAAGGGCCCGCTATATGAGCCCAGCGAAAGCAAGGTCTACCGTCACCCGACATTCTTCGACATTCCCAATGAAGTGGGGGCGATGTAATGAGCCGCGACGAAGCCTTCCTGCAATTTCTGTTGAGAATGGGGGACAATACCCTGATCCTCGGCCATCGCGTCAGCGAGTGGTGCGGCCATGCGCCGGTTTTGGAAGAAGATATCGCGCTGGCCAACACGGCGCTGGATCTGATCGGCCAAACCCAGATGTGGCTGGGGCTTGCGGGCGAAGTGGAGGGCGGCAAAAGCGCGGATGACTTGGCGTTCCTGCGCGACGTTTGGGATTTTCGCAACGTTCTGCTGGTCGAGGTTCCAAACGAAGACTTTGGCCGGACGTTGATGCGCCAATTCCTGTTTGATGCATGGCATTCGATCATGCTGGGGCGCCTGATCAAATCGTCAGACGACCGTGTCGCGGCCATTGCGACCAAGGCCAGCAAAGAGGTCGCCTATCACCTGGAACGCTCAAGCGACACAGTTGTTGGGTTGGGCGACGGAACGGCGGAAAGCCATGACCGGATGCAGGCGGCGCTGGACTATCTGTGGCCTTATGTGGGTGAGATGTTCGCCAGCGATGAGGTGGACTCCGAGATGGTGGCAGCGGGTATCGCGCCCAACCCTGCCCATCTGCGCGCCGAATATGACACATTGGTCCAACGTGTTCTGGCGGATGCGACGCTGACCATCCCCGACAGCACATTTGCGCACAAGGGCGGGCGTACCGGGCAGATGCATACCGAGCACCTGGGGCACCTTCTGACTCAGATGCAATGGCTGCAACGCGCCTACCCCGGCGCCAGGTGGTAAACCGATATGAACCGGGTGCCAACGGACCAGATTTGGGAATGGCTGGATGCTGTTCCTGACCCTGAAATCCCTGTGATTTCAGTGGTCGATCTTGGGATCGTGCGCGATGTGCACTGGGATGCGGGCACACTGACTGTGACGGTTACCCCAACCTATTCCGGTTGCCCTGCGACCTCAGTCATCAGCATGGACATCGAAACGGCGCTACGGGATCACGGGATCAAGGATCTGAGGATCGAAACCACCATCGCACCCGCCTGGACCACCGATTGGCTGAGTGACAAGGGCCGCGCCCGGCTGGAAGAATACGGGATCGCCCCGCCGCAACCGGCGGGCGGACCCGAGCGTTGCCCGCATTGCGGCAGCAAGGCAGTTGAAAAAGTCAGCCAGTTTGGCTCGACCCCGTGCAAGGCGCATTGGCGTTGCACCGACTGTCTCGAACCCTTCGATTATTTCAAGTGCATCTGAGGAGAAGCACGCGATGGCACGTTTTCACGACCTGAAGGTCACCGATATCCACAAAACAATCCGCGATGCGGTGGTTGTAACGCTCGAACCGATGAACGGCGCAGTGAAGGAGTTCGACTTTATCGCCGGTCAGTACCTGACATTCCGTCGTGATTTTGAGGGTGAAGAACTGCGTCGATCCTACTCAATCTGCGCAGGGAAAGACGATGGCATTTTGCAGGTTGGCATCAAGCGTGTCGATGGCGGTGCGTTCTCAAACTGGGCCAACGCCGAGCTGAGTGTCGGTGACATTGTGCAGGCCATGCCGCCCATGGGCAGCTTCCATGCTCCGATCAATGAAAATGCTGAAAAGCAGTATCTCGGCTTTGCCGGTGGGTCTGGCGTGACACCGGTTTTGTCGATCCTCAAAACCACCCTCGCCCGCGAACCCCAATCGCAGTTTACGCTGATCTATGCCAACAAAGGCATCAATACGATCATGTTCCGCGAGGAATTGGAGGACCTCAAGAACCTCTATATGGGCCGTTTGAATGTGATCCATATTCTGGAAACGGATTCTCAGGAAATCGACCTCTTCACCGGGTTGGTGACACAGGAAAAATGCGCGGACCTGTTCAAGCACTGGGTCGACATCGAAAACGTCGATACCGCATTTATCTGTGGGCCAGAACCGATGATGCTGGGCATTGCCGCTGCCCTGCGCGATCACGGGTTGGATGACAGCCAGATCAAGTTCGAGTTGTTCGCCAGCGCGCAGCCCGGTCGTGCAAAGCGCAAGGCAAGCGCGGCGGATGCCAGCCGGACGGACAATCAGACCAGTGCGTCCATTACTCTGGACGGCTCGACCCAGACTCTGACCATTCCCAAGGACATGTCTTTGCTTGATGCCGCCCTGGAAAACGCGATGGATGCCCCTTACGCCTGCAAGGCCGGTGTGTGTTCGACCTGTCGTTGCAAGGTGCTGGAAGGTGAGGTTGAGATGCTCGCCAACCATGCGCTTGAGGATTACGAGGTTGCGAAGGGCTACGTGCTTAGCTGTCAGGCCTATCCGCTGACAGACCGCGTGGTCGTGGATTACGATCAGTAGCGAGGAACCCGATATGAACGACGCCATGACCCTCGACACCTATCTTGCCTCGGGCGGTGTGCTGACCAACCTGTCAAACGTTCCGCCACGCTATCGCGCGGAACTGTTGAAACTGATGGCAACATTTGTCGACAGCGAGCTGGCAGGGGCAGCAGGTTTTGCAGATGTGATCAACCTTGGACCGGGTATCAAGGAACGCATCGCCGCGTCAAAAATCGTGCTTGAAAAAACGGATCATGCAGACCGCGTTTTGAACATCATGGGCGAGTTCGGCGTCGATACGGACCGTTATGCCAACCATCATCCCTGGACGGCGCGGCTGAACCGGGATGCTGATATCGGGGCCACCCGGTCCGAACATGACATGCGTCTGGCCGTGTTCAACTATCCGTTTTCGGGCTGGTCGGACGCAGTGATCATGAACCTGCTCATGAGCGGTGCTGTGGCCGAACAACTGGCCGAATACTCAACAATTTCATATCAGCCGCTCGCCGAAGCTTTCCGCGCAATTGCTCCTATCGAAGCGCATCATGGTGAATTGGCGAAGGAGGGGGCGATCAAACTGATCGAACAAGGCGAGGCTGAGCTTATGCAAGCCTCAGTCACCTATTGGTGGCCTCGCGTTGCTGGCTCATTCGGTGGTGACGATGATAAGCGGTTCGCGCTTCTGAAATCACTTGGGCTGCGGCGGAACACAAGTGCTTCGTTGCGTGACCGTTGGCACAAGACGATGGCTGAGACCCTGAAAACGCTGGGAATGTCGGCACCTTCCTAAAAAAACTGGAGGCTTGGCTTCAGCTCTCAACACCGTCCAGATCCATGGCCGAGCGCGGCTTGGCCAGCGGGTCCTTGTCCAGCACATGATGCATGCGCTCCATGACTGTGTAGAATGTTGCCAAATCTTCGGGGCTTGCAACCGCAAGCAAACGGTCTTCGATCTCTCGGGCGGCGGGCAATATCTCGGCCAGCGCCTGGTGCCCGGCATCGGTCAGCGAAATCGAAACAAGCCGCGCATCAGTATCACCGGGCACCTTCGTGACCAGCCCGTCAGCCTCGAGTTTGGAAACCGCACGACTGACCCGTGGCTTTTCAAGGTTCACATAAGTTCGGATATCGCGGACCGATGCGGTTCCACAGCGCTGAAGATGCACCAGCACCCGCCATTCTGCAGCGGCCAGCCCATGCGTCCGGTCGTATTCGACCGACAAGCGGCGGCTGACCCGTTCGGACAGTATCGCAAGCCGGTATGGTAAGAAGGAAGACAGGTTAAATTTGTCTGGCATTTCGGCAAAATCCACGATCGTTGCATCTAAAACGATATTGACTTTTGCCTCATTTGCAAAGACAAACAACTCGTTGCAGATGAAACAAACTGTCGCTTCGCATGCAATCGGGCGGCCGTATCAGGGAGAAGCCGATCATGGCCAAAGCATTCGCAAGCCAAGGGGATATGTCTGAAAAGAATATCTCATTTACCGAGATCGGCGACGGACTTTATGCTTTCACTGCTGAGGGCGATCCGAACTCGGGTGTGATCATCGGTGACGACAGTGTCATGATCATAGAGGCCCAAGCCACCCCGCGCCTTGCGCAAAAGGTGATCGACTGCGTGCGCGGCGTTACCGACAAGCCAATCTCTCATGTGGTTCTGACCCATTATCATGCTGTACGTGTGTTGGGTGCGTCGGCCTTTGGCGCAGATCAGATCATCATGTCCGATGCGGCGCGCGCCATGGTGGTGGAGCGCGGGCAGGAAGACTGGGACAGCGAGTTTCAGCGTTTTCCACGCCTGTTTGAAGGGCATGAAAGCATCCCCGGATTGACCTGGCCTACAACAACCTTCAACGATCAGATGACCGTCTATCTGGGCAACCGCAAGGTTGTGATCAAGCAGATCGGGCGCGCGCATACGGCGGGTGATAGCATCATCTGGGTGCCCGATAGCCAAACGATGTTCACTGGTGACATCGTCGAATATCACTCGGCCTGCTACTGCGGTGATGGCCATTTCGAAGATTGGGGCGCAACACTGGATGCGGTCAAATCCTACGATCCGCAAAGCATCGCGCCCGGACGTGGGGACGCGCTTGTTGGGCGTCAGATGGTCGACGCGGCCTTGGCTAATACGCGTGATTTTGTGGATAGCACCTATAACGCTGTAAAACCCGTTGCCGCCAAGGGCGGCTCCCTCAAAGCCGCATGGGATGCAGTCCGCGCAGAATGTGATCCGAAGTTCAAAGACTACGCCATCTATGAACACTGCCTGCCCTTCAATGTCGCACGCGCCTATGACGAGGCCCGCGGCATCGACACACCCCGGATCTGGACCGCCCAGCGCGATCTGGACATGTGGGAGGCCCTGCAGGGGTAAGTCGGCATGGTTGCAGCACGATATCAAACGGCCTTTCAGCTTTATCCCTACGAAAGGGTCCCCGATCAGGATGCACCCAGACCCAGCCGCTTTCCGGTTGTGATCGTGGGTGGTGGTCCCGTTGGCATGGGGCTTGCACTGGATCTTGGTAAGAAAGGCGTTGGGTGCCTTGTGCTGGATGACCATGACGGCGTGGGCATGGGTAGCCGCGCGATTTGCTTTTCCAAACGCACATTGGAAATTTGCGACCGTTTAGGCTGCGGGGAACCCATGGTCGAGAAAGGCGTGGTCTGGAATCTGGGCCGGGTCTACCGTGACACGGAAGAGATTTACTCGTTCAACCTGTTGCCAGAAGAAGGCCACAAACGCCCGGCCTTCATCAACCTGCAACAACCCTATTTCGAACAATTCATCGTCGAGGAAATTCGCCGTCAGCAAGATTTGGGCGCACCGATTGAGATTCGCGGGCAGAACCAGCTCACAGCGCTGACACAAAACGAAGACTACACACTTTTGGATGTCGATACGCCAGACGGCCCCTATCAGATCGAAGCCGACTACCTTGTAGCCTGTGACGGCGCGAGCTCGCCCATGCGCGAGATGCTGGGGCTTGGTTTCGAAGGTCGCGTGTTCGAAGACAACTTCCTGATCGCGGATATCAAGATGAAGGCGGATTTCCCGGTCGAGCGTCGGTTCTGGTTCGATCCGCCGTTCAATCGCGGTGAAACCGCCCTGATGCACAAGCAGCCTGATAATGTCTGGAGACTTGATTTCCAGCTTGGATGGGACATTGATCGCAAGGCCGAACTGGACCCTGATAAGGTGGCCTCCCGCGTATCAGCGATGATCGGAGAAAACGTAGAGTTCGAGCCGGTATGGTCATCAATCTACACGTTCCGCTGCTGCACGATGAAAGAGTATCGCCATGGTCGGATATTCTTTGCAGGCGACAGCGCGCATCAGGTCAGCCCCTTTGGCGCCCGAGGTTGCAATGGCGGCATTCAGGATATCGACAATCTAGGCTGGAAACTGGCCGCAGTGATCCAAGGCCATGCGCCAGATGCGCTGCTCGACAGTTACCATACCGAACGCAAGCACGGCGCGTTGGAGAACATCAAAAATTCCAGCCGCAGCGCTGATTTTTTGACGCCTCGGAACCCTGCACATGCGCTGTTCCGCGATGCGGTGCTCGATCTGGTCACCGATTTTGATTTCGCGCGCCCTTTGGTGAATTCGGGTCGCCTGTCGGTGCCGTGCACCTATGATCTTTCGCCGCTAAATAGTGACGACGGGATGCCCGATGGGCCAGCTTGCACACGACCCGGCAGTCCACTACCTGATGCGCCTTTGGAAAACGGGTATCTGCTGGATCGTCTCAACACTGGTGCATTCTCGATTCTCGCTCTGAACTGCAATCTGCCTAAGCAGCTAGAAGTGGCTGAGCAGGCGCTGGATTGTTTTACGCTGCAGAACGTCACAGGCCATTTGGCTGAACGCTATTTGGGCGAGGCGCAATCAGCCGTTTTGTTAATCCGTCCCGATCAGCATGTGGCCGGTCGCTGGCCAAGCTTTGACCCAAAGGTCATCGAGGCGGCAATGTACACAGCCTGCGGAAGGACCTGAACCATGTCAGACCTGATCCTGACCCCAAACTTCGACAATGGCGACGATTTCTATGAGGCACTACTGAACGCCCATGATGGGCTAACCGAAACAGGGGTCCACGCGCTGAACGCCCGATTGATCCTGATCCTGGCCAATCACATTGGCGATCAGTCGATACTAGAGGCCGCATTGCTTGCGGCCCAAAAAGCCAACAGTGGATAGGTGCTGGACACATACTGCCCCATGTCCGGACGCGCAGAATGGCATTTCACCTGAAAGATCATCCTGCTCCAGGAAGCAAACCACCCACTGGATGGTTTGCTTGACACGTTTCAATAGATCCGCGGCTATTGCATTGCGCACAGCCTGTCGACTTTCCGAGCCAAATCAGTCGTAACCGCCGACCAGGCCCCAGGCGTCAAAGTCTCGGTGCAGCGTGTTCGACGCCAGCGTCAACGCTTCTCCGTGACGTTCGATCAATTCCGCCCGGCGGGCCGGGTCGCGGGTTGTTTCAATGGCGCCCCAGATCGCAGCCAGTGTTTCAGCCGCGTCGCGCAGACGGACCAACGTATCGGCATCTGCTGCTGCCGACGCAATCGCAGAGGCGGATACTTTGCCGACTCCGGCGACAGTATGTGCGCCGCCGCTGATATAACCCTCGGGGATATCACCTTTGCAGTTGATCACTTTGCGATAGCGAATAGCCGACAGGATCTGATCGACCGCTTGCTTGGCCCCTTCAACGCGTGAGGTATGCTCGGTATCCGCTGCCGCATGGGGGAGCAGCTCCAATCGCCCCGGATAGGCGTCGACCAGCGGACGGTAAGGCACCATTGGGCCAAACAGGCTGCCATCCTCTGCAATGAACAGATCAGCATCGATCGCGGCATAGGCCACTTTGCCCAAGGCCATCGCGTCATTCAGCGCGTCTGCATCGACAACCTCGCCACGGTCGTAGTTGACCAGAACCGCGCCATCATTCAGGGCATTCAGAACCGACGCGCCAACAAGCCCCGCATTGGCAAAGACACCATCCGCACCCTTGGCACCAAGGCCGGTATGAGGCGACAACACATCCGCGCCTGCGGCGGCCTCTTCCGGAGTTGCAGCGTAGATGAAACCTTCGCTTTCAATCCATTGGCGATGGCCCTCGCGGGCGTAGATGGCGACGGTCATTCCAAAGGCTTTGCCCAGCTTGGCCACTTCGCGGCCGATATTGCCGTAGCCGATCACGCCCAGTCTTTTGCCTTCCAGCTTTTCAGTCGGGTAATCGCGCAGGTGCTTGCCGGTGTCAAAGTCGCCGTCAACAACACGCTTGTGCATCTCATCAACCTTCAGATCAGGCAAAACACGCAGCAGAGCCTTCATCGCTGTCTGCGCCGTTGCGCGGCTGTTGAAGCTGGGGGTGTTCATCAGCGGGGCAGAACCGCCCACGCCGTCGCCGCCACCCCAGCAGGCACAGGCCATGTTGCCGGTTCCTGCACCAATACGCACGCCGCCTTCGGGAAAGGTTGCATTCTCGGGAAAGAAGGTCGCCGCCGCGATGACCGCGTCATACTGGTTGCCACAGCACGCCGCCGTCAGTTCCTCATGCGTGGACAGATCCGGCAGATAGAAGAAATGCTGGCCAGCAGGCAGATCGGACCCATCCCAGCCGCCATAAGTGAAGGTTGCGCCCTGTTCCTCGACATAGGCCTTGACCGCCGAAGCATCCGGTTGCCCATCGGCACCAAACTTCAGGCCGACCAGATCCGCGACCAGAATGCGATAGGCGCGGTTTGGGTCGTCCTGACGCAGGTCCGCCCCGCCTGTTGCCGAGGCGTCGAAAGTGGTCCCTTGCGCGGCCAACTCCTCTTCCAGCACCACGACTTTGGCACGGTGATAGGCGTAAGAGATGTTGTCCAGCAGACGCACGATATCCTCGGGCTCACGAATGCCACCGATCCAGGCGCGATAGTCACCAGGGGTACCAGGGAACGCGTTGACATAGCGAGCTGCATCCAGGCCCGGCTCATAATCGCCATTGGGATGCGTCAGCCCTTCGTAACCCAAGAGTTGCTTCGACCGCGCGATGATGCGCGCGTGAATGGCAGGATCGGTGATGCCCGGATCATTCACCGCCAGCAGGGTCACCGCCGCGCCCCGTTTCTGAGCATCGCTAACACCAGCAACCAGCAGATCCTGACCGGCCAGCCATGTATCGATCTGCGCCCGGTTGGCGGCCGAGCGCTGGTTCATCACGCCAACCGAGCCAAACATCTTTTCGACACGCAACAGGCCATAGGTCGTTTCAGCGAAAGCCAGCGACGAGAATGTATTGATTACTCCCCCGGTCATCTTGTCCGCCGTAGCATCATAGAACGGGCCAAGACCCACAGACTTTTTACCGGTCAGCGGCTTTTTGGCATCGGTCGGAACAACCAGCTTCAGCTGGCGCGCAATCGCCCAGGCCGGGTTCTTTTGGTTGTCTTCGATCAGCTGCATTGCTGCTGGGGTGAACGACGCCAGGAAGTAACCCGAAATCCCACCGATTGCTTTCTGGAACGGGGTGAAAATGTTGCATTTGGCCATGAAGGCCTCGACCACATCCTGCGGCCAGGGCATCCCGCCCAGCATCGACGTTGCATCAATCATCGCGTGGCGGTTTGCCGGGTCGCGGTCCAACCATTCCAGAAGCGAGGTGACTTCTTCAGTGGTGTAGGTCGTGGCCCCGGTGGTTTCGTGCCCAACGCCAACAAACAGGGTGATGCCCATGGCCTCCAACTCGTCCGCTGACGGGATCGTGCCTTCAGCGCCCGCGAAGACGACCTTGTCTTCGTGCCCATTGGCGGCAAACTGCTGCAATTCCAGGATCTGTGTGCCCCAGCTTTGGCGAAAGAACCCACCCTTGTTGGCTTCGCCCGATTCCGGGCGCGGCGTGTCGACGAAAAGTTTCTGACCGTCCAGATTCGGGTTCATCAAGTGCATGATGGCGACGGTAAAACCACTATGGCCGCCACCAAGGCCTACAGCCATCGGGTTTGATTTTGGGAAGCCAAAATACCGATGGATATGGAACATCATGTCCCGCAAGATTGCATCCGCTGGATAGCCACGATGCATCGAACGGCCGATCTCTGCGGTGGTGAACGGCCCCAGATCGTTGCCGTTGTCGTCAAGCTTGCGATAGGTGGATTCCAACCAACGGTCAAAGTCGAAACGGTTTTTACGCCCTTCAGCCTCATCCTGCATGACGTCCGTGATGGGCCCGACGCCAAAGAACGGGTTGATCGTCCGAGGCGGAGGTCCGCTCTGTGTCGCTTCGATGGAGATTTTGCGCTGCGCTTCAAGTTCGCTCATGGTCTATCTGTCTCGTTTCAACTTCATCCGATTTGCGCACATCGTACGCCGTTGTTCACTATGGGAAACATCAAATTGCGAAGTTTTAGCGCTGCCAAACGTCAAGTTCGTGCCAACCATGAATTTTGGGTAGGTATTAAGGAATGGGACGGAGCTTATGCATTGACAAAAACATAACATCTGCGAGCCTGAAGCCCATTTCGCGAAGCGGATCTTAGTTCAGCTAATCATTTCACTGTAAGGACAAACATAATCCTCAAACGGAACATGGCGCCGGCGGAATTGAGTATCGGGAACGACCGTAGGATCAGCAATCCGGTCCATCCTGAAGTGGCGAAGGTCTTTGCGCAACGGGTCCCAGCCCACCAGATACCACAATGGCTGTAGTATGAGCATTGCTTTGGGTTCGACTTCGCGCTGCGTTTTTTGACCTCTGGCGTCACAATAAACAAACCGAATGAACTGTCGCTGAAGAAACGCGGTTTCGACTGCAGGAAGAAGCTAAGACTTTGTTACTCTCACATCCGACAAGTCCGGCAACGGTGAAATCTGGCCAATATGGAGACAGTCCAAAACGTGCGTAGGTCTTTCACTTTTTCTGCCGGTAGCGCCTTTTCAATTTTCGCAAGACCCGCATCGGCAAGAGCGTAAAAGGGTAAGTTTCCAGCGGCACGTGTTGCTGCGACGCTGATTAACAACGCAATAATCTCGGACACCGATAGCTTTGCTGTTGTCTGCATAGAGCGTGGATCAAGCTGCAGCCACCCACCCCGCCCTACATCAGAGTAGATTATTTGGCCTTCATCCCGCAGAGCAGAGATATCGCGCATTACTGTTCGGCGCGAGGCTCCGACCTGTTTGGCAAGCGGGTCGACGGTAGATGTACCATTCCGACGAAGGTTTCGCACGATGGCGCCATGCCTCTCACCGCTCGCTGATCTTGATACCAAAGCGGGCTCTGGCATCTGGTCGATAGGACCGCGTGCACCATGAACTCTGGACAGACGACCACCAAAGAAATTCTGCGAAACCTTTTGATCCAAGTCTTTTGCAAACGCGATGGCTGACACATGTGACGTTCAACAATTCGCCACCCGTTCAGTACAGGAGCTGACAGATAGGCAGGGCCAACAGGCCGCAGCAAGAACTGATACGAACCGTCCACTATCCTCCGCTAGTTCAAAATCAAGACGTACTTCGCTTTCCAGTTCCCAAAACTCGGACCTCCAACCAGTGGAACGCCAAAGCAATCACACCCGCCACCAGAATATAGAATACAGCCAATAGAAGGAGCGGCTCATAGATAATGAAAGTATCGGAACGCACACGTGAAGAGACGGCGTAGATATCGACAACGGTGATAGTGGCGACCAAGGGGGTTGCTTTCAACTGAAGGATGGTTTCGCCACCCAATGTCGGAAGAACATTGCGGATCGCCTGTGGCAACCAGATGCGGCGGAACATGGTAAACCGCGGCATACCAAAAGACTTGGCGGCCTCAAGCTGCCCCTTGGCAACGCCCTTGAACGCGCCACGCATAACTTCACCTTCATAACCGGCATAAGACAACGTCAACGCCAGCACTGCATAAGGCCATGCCTGCCGCAGATAGGGCCATAGTTCTGAAGACCGTATCCACGGAAACTGCGGGAAGAGCGAGCCCAACCCATAGTACAATAACCAAAGCTGCAACAGCAGCGGAGTACCGCGGATGATGGTACAAAATGCCTTGGCAGGGGCGGCAAGATACCAGGGTCCAACCGCCTGCGCCAACCCAAGCGGAACCGCAATCAGGAAACCAAGAACAACGGTGACAACCAACAACCAGATTGTCGTCCAAATACCCTGAAGGGCCAGTGGGGCGTATTTCGGAATCCAGTCCCATTGCAGCGATACGGCGCACCATATGACGATCCCGACGAAGACTAGCATCATCACGATACGGTGTGGTTGCATCAGCGATCTGAAATCGATCATCTGCTCCCTCCCGTCAGAGAGGGTTGGCCACGACGCGCCCATTTCTCAATCCGGGCGAAGATACCGCCGGAGAACAGGGTAACCATGAGATAGAGAAAACCCGCCGCCAGAAAGAAGGTGAAATAGGCGCGCGTGCTGCTGGCAGCTTGTCGGGTCTCCAGCGTCAACTCGTTGAAACCCACAACAGCAAGCAGTGCCGTGTCTTTGGTCGCAATCAGCCACAGGTTGGCCAAACCGGGCACGGCGAAGCTCATCATCGCAGGGATTGTCACACGCCGCATGGTCATGAAGGCAGGCATCCCGTAGGATTTGGCAGCTTCGATCTGACCGGGTGGAACCGCCTGAATGGCACCGCGCAGAATTTCGGTTGCATATGCGCCCTGAACAACGCCCAGCACCCATATGCCCGCGCCAACGCCGCTAACCTCGACCCGGCCACCGCCCATGGCGGCAGAGATTTTGTTGATGATATCCGATCCCACGTAATACAGGATCAGGATCAGAACCAGTTCCGGTACGGCCCGGATCACAGTCGTATAAATGGCAAGAAGATCGCGCGTGACCTTCCCACCATAAAGTTTGCCATAAGCTCCGAACAATCCGATCACGAGGCCCAGCGCATACGCACCAAAAGCGATCTGCAATGAGTGGGACAATCCGCGCAGCAGATTGCCCCCCCACCCCGGTGGCGACAGCGAAAGAAGCTCTGCGCTCTGCGCCAATCCAAGTGAGTCCAACAGTTCGGTCACAGCGGCAGCTTAGTAGATACTGGCCGAGAAATAGTTCGACGTGATTTCCTCGTGCGTGCCATCGGCCAGAATTGCCGCGATGCCCTTATTCAACGCCGCAAGCAGGTCATCTTGACCCTTGCGGACACCAGCACCCACACCGCGGCCCAGAATGGCCGGATCGTCTGCAACGGCACCTTTGATTTCACAGCAGGCGCCGGCATCCGAGTTCACAAAGTCAGCCATCGCAATGCTATCAGCCTGCGTAGCATCAATGCGGCCTGCGAACAGATCCTGATTAGCCTCATCCTGGGTTTGGTAGACGCGCAGTTCGGAATCCTTGAAGTATTCCTGCGCATAGGCCTGGTGGATGGTCGAAGCCTGAATGCCAACAACTTTACCTGCCAGCGACTCGGGGGTTGCTTCAACATCCATCGATTTATCCGCGACGATGACGGCGGGTGTGTTGTAATAAGGATCGCTGAAATCAATGGTCTTCAAGCGTTCCTCGGTGATTGACATCGAGGCCATGATCGCATCGATCTGCTGACCGGTCAGCGACGGGATAATGCCATCCCAAGCGACGGGTGTGATAACACAGTCAAGTTCGGCTGCAGCACAGACAGCGTTGATGACATCAATCTCCCAGCCGACCCAATTGCCTGAGCTATCGAGCGACGCGAATGGCGGGTAAGGCTCAGCTGCGATGCCGATCTTGACCTCTTCGGCACTGGCGGCACCAGCCGAAAGGATGGCAGCGGCAAGCCCGGATGCGAGCAGTTTCTTGACGTTCATTTTGTTACTCCCTGTTGATTCATTCGTTTGTTTTGACTGGATCAGGCGACCGAGCTGAGGAATTGCTTCAACCGTTCTGATTTTGGGTTCCCAAAGACCTCGGCAGGTTGCCCCTGCTCTTCAATGCGGCCTTCGAAAAGATAGACAACGTGGTTTGCGACCTCGCGCGCAAATTTCATTTCATGGGTGACAAGCAGCATGGTGCGCCCTTCGGCGGCCAGATCACGGATCACGGTCAAAACCTCGCCGACCAGTTCGGGATCAAGCGCCGAGGTGGGCTCGTCAAACAGCATGACAGACGGATCGACCGCAAGCGCGCGTGCAATGGCAGCGCGCTGTTGCTGACCACCTGACAGATAGGCTGGATAGGTGTCGGCCTTGTCGCCGAGCCCCACCCTTTCCAGCAGTTCATGCGCCCGAGCAATGGCCTCTGACTTTGGTACCTTTAGCACATGCACAGGCACTTCGATCACGTTCTCTAAAAGCGTGCGATGTGTCCACAGATTGAACTGCTGAAACACCATCGCCAACCGCGTTCGGATACGTTCGATCTGGCGGCGGTTGGACGGGCTGCCATCGGTGTGCATCTCAACCAGTTCACCACCTATGGTGATCTTTCCCGAACTCGGCGTTTCCAAGAAATTGATGCAGCGCAGCATAGTGGATTTACCAGAACCTGACCCCCCGATGATGGCAACGACATCCCCCTTGTTGGCTGTTAGCGACACACCTTTCAAAACCTCCAGCGTGCCGAAAGATTTGTGGAGGTCTTCAACCTTTATTGCCTCGTTCGACGCGGTTGCTTCGAGTGTGGATGATGTTGCTCTGGCTGTGTCCATATCCAAGAATCTTCTGATTTCGACTTGCAGTAAGCCCCGAATCTCGCAATTATGCAAGTGTATAATAGTGCCATGCCATGGATGACCCGGACGTGCAGGACGACAGCCGAAAATTTACACGTGAGTCTGCTGAGGTTCGGCGCGAGGCGCTGATCCTGGCGACTTTAGATCTGATCGCCGAAATGGGCGTTCGGGGCGCCACAGTGCGTGAGATCGCTGCCCGCGCCAATGTGACTCAAGGGTTGATCCGTCATTACTTCTCATCGAAAGAAGAGTTGGTTCAGGCTGCATATGAGCACCACATGAACACGCTGACCGATCAGACAGCTGCTTCATCGGGTCAAGGCAGCGCAGTCTCTCGGTTAACCAACTTTGTTGACGCCTCGTTGCGGCCACCAATCGTTAATACGAGCGCTGTGGCCTTATGGGCCGGTTTCCTGAACAAGGTGCAGCATGATCCAAAAATGCAGCGCATCCACCAGCAAACCTATAACTATTTCCGGGATCACCTCGAGAAATTGATTGTCGCCGCATTGCAAGAAACCGGGCGCTCGGTCGCAGCGTCGGAGGCAAAGCAACTGGCCATTGCCTGTAACGCGGTGATCGACGGCCTCTGGCTGGAAGGGGGTGCGCTTCCGGATGCATTTTCCGAAGGCCAACTGGCGCAAATCGGGTTGGATTCTGTCAGCGCCATCGTCGGGATTCCATTGAACAAAGAAGTGGAACAACAATGAAGACCACGACCGTAACCAAACGATTGGCAGGTTTGGGTGGTGCCAAATGGGGCGTTCACCTAAAAGCGCGCGAACTTATCAAAGCCGGTACGGATATCGTTGAGATGACGATCGGCGAACCGGATGTTCCCGTGTCCGAAGCTTTGGTCGAAGCCACAGTGACCTCGCTACGTGCGCAGCGGACAGGATATTCCAACGGACGCGGTGAAGCTGGACTTCTTGACGCGCTTGCCACGCGCTATTCAGCCTCTCGTGGGCGGGTTTTCGGGCCCGAGAACTTTCTTTGCTTTCCCGGGACACAAACCGCCCTGTTCACAGCGATGGCTGGGGTTGCCGAGGCCGGTGACGAAGTTCTGGTCGGCGATCCGATGTATGCAACCTACGAAGGGGTCATACGCGCTTCGGGTGCGGAAATGGTGCCCGTTCCGCTGCATCCGGAGCACGGCTTTCGCATGCAGGCCAAAGACATCGCTGCGCGGATCACGCCCCGCAGCCGTGCCATCCTTCTGACAACGCCACATAACCCAACGGGTGCGATCCTGACTGCTACGGAGATCGCCGAAATCGGAAAACTCGCGATTGCCAATGATTTGTGGATCATCTCGGATGAGGTCTATGAAGAATTGATTTTTGACGGGGCCCGTTTTGTTTCGCCATTGGCTCAACCAGAACTGGCGGATCGCGTCATAGGCGTCTCATCCATCTCGAAATCACATGCTGCCCCGGGGTTTCGCAGCGGCTGGTGCGTGGGGCCCGCAGCGTTTTGCGACGCACTGCTGCCGTATTCCGAGACCATGCTCTTTGGCAATCAGCCCTTCATCGCGGATATGACCGAAAAAGCGATCCGCGACGGGTCCGATGTTGCCCCCGGTATGGCCGCCCGTTTCTCAGGGCGCGCCACCTTGCTGGCTGATCGCCTTGAAGCGGAAACGGATCTGACTGTTCACCGCCCCGAGGCAGGAATGTTTGCGCTCATCAACGTGTCTGCCACCGGGCTGGACGGCGAAGCTTATGCCTGGGATCTGTTGCAAGCCGGGGTCGCTGTGATGCCGGGTTCCGCCTTTGGGGACAGCTTGAAGACCTGGGTGCGCGTCGCGCTGACGATCAACGACACAGATTTTGCCACCGCAATCTCTCGCATCATCGATCACGCCAACAGTAAATCACGCGAGGTTGCATGAGCAAAATGACAATCGGCGAAGCTCTGGTTTCGAAACTTCGCCAAAGAAATGTGACCTGCGTTTTCGGAATTCCAGGAGTTCACACGGTTGAGCTGTACCGCGGGCTTGCGGCCTCGGGCATTCGTCATGTTACGCCTCGGCACGAACAGGGTGCGGGTTTCATGGCCGATGGCTATGCCCGCGTGTCGGGCAAACCGGGCGTGGCCTTTGTTATTACCGGCCCGGGATTGACCAATACGCTGACGCCGATGGCACAGGCGCGCGCCGATTCAGTGCCAATGTTGGTGGTGTCTGGCGTGAACAGAACCGCATCGCTCGGCAAGGGCTTGGGGCATCTGCATGAATTGCCGGATCAACTGGCTCTATCCAAAACAGTTGCACTGGTTTCGGAACAAGTCTCCGAAACCAAGTCACTGGACCCAACACTGAGCCGCGTTTTTCACAGCCTCGCAAACGGCCGCCCCGGACCGGTGCATATCGAGGTTCCGTTGGATATCGCGGCGGCTGAATATCAGGAAACGCCTCTCGCGACGCTCGATCCAGAGCCGCAGGTCAACCCGGTTCTGATCACACAAGCCGCAAAGCAACTGGCCGAAGCGAAGCAAACTGTCATTTTGGCAGGTGGCGGCGCGAAACGTGTTGGGGTCGGACTGCAAGCTTTGGCCGAAGCGCTGGATGCCCCGGTGGTCCAAACTGTCAACGCGCGCGGCCTGATGCATGGGCATCCTCTGACCGTTCCAGCAAGCCCGAGCCTGAACGCGGTCCGCGCACTGATAGAAAGCGCCGATTGTGTGCTTGCTTTGGGAACTGAGCTGGGGCCAACGGACTACGATATGTACGACACGGGTGAGTTCGCAAAACTGTCAGGCCTGATCCGGGTTGATCGGTGTAGCGATCAACTGGCCCGACACGAGGCAACCCTTACCATTCAAGGTGACGTTGACGTGGTTATTCCGCAGCTGCTTGAGGCTCTGCCTCTGGACGCAAAGCAATGCGATGGTGCAGAACGTGCCAGCAACGCACGCGACGCCGCCTGGGAAGAAATTGGCCCCGATTATCGCCATCAGGTGGAAATCCTGAATGCGATGCGCGCGGCGGCCCCAAATGCGCTGATGGTCGGGGACTCTACCCAACCAATTTATGCCGGTAATCTTTTCTACGATCACGACCGGGCTGGTGGCTGGTTCAATGCAGCGACGGGGTATGGTGCGCTCGGCTACGGGATACCTGCTGCGATCGGTGCATCAATCGCCGATCCAACAGCCCGAGTGATCTGCATTGCCGGCGATGGCGGCGCTCAGTTTTCATTGCCCGAAATTATGGCAGCAGTCGATGAAAACCTGCCCATCACATTCGTGATCTGGAACAATCACGGATATCGGGAAATCGCCACGTCAATGCAGGATGTGGGCGTGACCGTCATAGGGTGTGACCCCTCGCCCCCAGATTTCGCCGCCACTGCCAAGTCATTTGGCATTCCATTCAGTTCGATTCCAGCTGAACCCTGCGCTGTCGCGCAGGCCTTGCGCGAAACAGCCGCCACAGATGGACCGGTCATGATCGAAGTCACCGCTCTGAAATTCGAACCTCAGAAAGATTGAAACATGTCAGACCCTACCTTTGAGTTTTCCCGTGCCATCACCCGACGACCCGCTCCGACCATAGCCGGAGGGCTACGTGCAGAAGATATCGGAAACCCAGATTTTGACGGGATGATAGCGGCGCATAAGGCTTACGTTGCAGCACTAAAAAGTACCGGAGCGGAGGTGATCGAGCTTGATTCCCTCGACGCATTCCCTGACGCGCAATTTGTCGAGGATACGGCCCTGTGCCTGCCGCAAGGAGCCATACTGATGCGGCCAGGTGCACCGTCGCGGATGGGAGAAGTGGATCAAATGGCCCCGACACTTCGAAACTGCTACGAAACAGTTCTTGAGATCAAAGGCCCCGGTCATGTCGAGGGGGGAGATATCCTTGTCACCGGACGCGAGATCTTGGTGGGCAGGTCCGAGCGGACGGATGCTGAAGGTGTCGCCGAGTTGGAAAAAATCGCCTCCAACTGGGGCCACGAACTGCGGGAGGTGTTCACGCCCGAAGGCGTTCTGCACTTCAAGACAGATTGTTCATTGATGGATGCCGAGACAATCCTGTCGACCCGTCGACTGGATGCATCGGGTTGCTTTGAAGGATACCGTGTATTGCATGTCGCCGACGGCGAAGAAGCCTCTGCCAACGCAATCCGTTTTAACAATCTGGTCCTGATGGCCGCGGGCTTCCCACGCACTGCAGAGATGCTGGATCGCGAGGGATACCAGGTCGTAGAGATCGACAACACCGACTGCGCAAAGTTGGATGGGGGGATGTCCTGTCTTTCGTTGAGACTCTGAAGGTTTCGTTTCGGTCGCTTTTAATCATCGGTACAGGTTTGGTTGGCATCAGCGCGAATTGAGTCACGTCTGATGACATGGATCATTGTTCAAGGCGAGGTCATAGAATGAAGCTGACACCTGCATCAATTTAGTCAGGCCAAAACGCAGTGCGCGGCTCTCAAGGCGATTGAATTGATCCGGGTCGATGACGTTGTGCAGGTCCATGGATTTGCACGAGCGCATATCAAAAAGATCGTGCATGAACTGGGCCTCGTGGGGTATGTGGTCACCCGACGAAGGCACAATGGTGGTGTTCAATTGGGCAAATCTTTTGTTCTCTCGCATTGCGACAATTGAAGAGGGTATCGTGGCACCGATGCGCATGGCACGATGATCGCTGATTGGACAGAGCGCTTTCAGGGAACTGCGGCCTTGCCGCGCTCGGTGCGCGACCGCCTGCTTAAGGAAGCGCGGATCGTCGAAATGCCTAAAGGCGCGCAGGTTTTTGGGCCTGCGAATGTGCCAGATAGCCTCTTCTTTCTTTATGATGGACGCATCCGTGTCTCGCAAAGTTCGGACACGGGTCGGGATATCGTCCTCTATCGCGTAGATGCCGGGGAAAGCTGCGTTCTGACGACCGCCTGCATGCTGGCGGAAGAGGCTTACAACGCCGAAGGTATGGCAGAGACTGACATAACCGCCATCGTTCTTCCAAAGCTTGCCTTCGACAGGTTGGTCGCAGAAGAAGAAGAATTTCGGAAATTCGTCTTCGCGGCCTATTCAAGGCGACTGATCGACCTCCTGCGTGTCGTGGATGACGTTGCCTTTGGACATATGGATGTGCGTTTGGCTGAGCGGCTTCTGACATTGGCAGGCGAGTTTAAGGAGATCTCGACCACCCACCAACAGTTGGCGAGTGAACTGGGCACAGCGCGAGAGGTTGTCAGCCGAATTCTGCAGGATTTTCAGAAGCGTGAGATGATTGCTCAATCACGTGGCCACATTTTATTGCTGGACAAACAAGCGCTACGAGAACGCGCTGCATCCAACTAATTCAAATTTTTGCATGTTAAGTGACAATGTCACTGAACCCCTGAAGTCAAAACTATATCCGTTCTCCAAGTTATGACGATGGAGAACACCATGAACACGAACGTTGGAACCATTGACCGCATCCTGCGCGCTGCGCTTGGCCTTGGATTGCTTTATCTTGCCCTTTTCAGCGACTTGCCTTTGTTTGACGGGAACGTTCTGAAATTCGGCGCGGCAGCCGTCGGTATGGTTATGCTGATTGTCTCGGCAACGCGTGTTTGTCCGATCTACTCTATCTTCGGCTTTAAGACCTGTCGGTCCTGAAGCAATGGAAACTTCGTTTACTCCTTTCACCTCTTTTGGTGGTGGCTTGCTGATCGGCCTTAGTGCAGTGCTGCTTATGCTTGGCCTGGGGCGGGTACTTGGTGCGACCGGGGTTCTGTCTGGCACAGTCTTCGTCCAGAACCGGGAAGAGCTGATGTGGCGGCTTGCTTTGATTGCGGGAATGATACTTGCTCCGGGGTTCATCTATGTGGTGACGGGCTCCATGCCCGTGCTCACCGTACCCGTCAGCCCAGCCATGATTGTCATTGGTGGTGTGATTGTCGGGCTCGGCGCAAGCCTGGGGTCTGGTTGCACATCTGGTCACGGAATTTGTGGCTTGTCGCGCTTATCAATCCGTTCGTTCGTGGCGGTGCCGGTTTTCATGGCGACAGCAGCACTAACCGTATTCCTAATCCGCCATGTTGCTGGAGGCTGAAATGAAACATCTTTTTGCCCTAGTGACCGGACTTGTCTTTGGAGCAGGAATTGCGATCTCTGGGATGATGGACCCGGCAAAGGTTCTAAACTTCTTTGACGTTGCTGGAACATGGGATCCAAGTTTGATTTTCGTCATGGGCGGTGCTTTGGTCGTGACGTTTATTGGGTATCGGCTTGTTTGGCATCGCCCTGCCCCCGTGTTTGAACACGGCTTCCAGCTGCCTGTTTCCACACAGATCGATAACAAACTCATCGGGGGCGCTGCCCCATTTGGCGTTGGCTGGGGAATTGCCGGCTTCTGTCCAGGCGCTGCCATCCCTGCATTGGGAACAGGCCGCTGGGAAGTCGCGCTGTTCCTCGCGTCAGTCATTGGCGGATTCTATTTGCGCCGTCTGATCAGCCCTATGCCGGCCAAATCGACCACCTGACAATCCCTTCGGAGGACACGATATGACTTACCCCGTTTGCATGGGCATCAAACCGGATGTTCAGGCCTTTTTCGACGAAGCCACAAATACAATCAGCTACATCGTAAAGGACCCGTCATCGAATGCCTGCGCGATTGTCGATAGCGTCATGGATATCGACTATGCCGCAGGGCGCATCACCTATGAACATGCAGATCAACTGATCCACCGAATTGAAGAACAAGCGCTAAAACTTGAGTGGATCATCGAGACGCATGTTCATGCCGATCACCTCAGCGCGGCCCCCTACATTCAGTCGAAGCTGGGCGGCAAGATCGGTATCGGATCGAAAATCATGGTGGTGCAGGACACGTTCGGAAAGGTCTTCAACGAAGGTACCGAATTCCAGCGCGATGGATCTCAGTTCGATGCGCTGTTCGAAGACGGCGACACCTACATGATCGGCAATATGCAAGCCTTTGCCATGTATACGCCGGGTCATACACCTGCCTGTATGGTGCATGTAATGGGGAATGCTGCGTTTGTAGGCGACACCCTATTCATGCCTGACGGAGGTTCGGCCCGAGCGGACTTTCCGGGCGGCGATTCCGGCGTTCTCTACGACAGCATTCAGAAAGTGCTGTCGCTGCCAAACGAGATGAGGCTTTTCATGTGTCACGACTACGGTCCAAACGGCCGTGAAATACAGTGGGAGACCTCTGTTGGTGACGAAAAAGCGCACAATATTCATGTTGGCGGGGGCAAAACGAAGGAAGAGTTCGTCAAGTTCCGCACCGAACGCGATGCACAGCTTGCCATGCCAAAACTCATCATTCCTTCACTGCAAGTGAACATGCGCGCCGGAGAAGTGCCAAAAGACGTTGACGGCAATCCGATGCTCAAAGTGCCCGTGAACGCACTCTGAGGAGGTTGAAATGGATATCAAGAAAATCACTGACAAAATCTCGGTAAGCCCGCAAATCACGGTCGACGATATAACCGCAATCAAGGATGCCGGCTTCCGAGCGATAATCTGTAACCGTCCCGATGGTGAAGGCGCAGACCAGCCCAGTTTCGATGAAATCGAGGGTGCAGCAGAACTGGCCGCGCTTAAGGCAACTTATGTTCCAATTCGATCCGGGATCGTAAAAGATGCAGATGTCGAGGCATTTGGTGACGCCTTAGCCCAGCTGCCACGCCCTGTCCTTGCCTATTGCCGAACCGGAACGCGGTCAGCCACCCTTTGGTCGTTCCACGAAAGCAAGAAACGTCCAATGCCCGAAATACTCGCAGCGACGAAAGCTGCGGGATACGATATGAACGGTGTCGCGAGACGCATAGCAAACGGGGGTAAGACCCCAACGGATACGGGTGATGCAAATTTTGACGTTGTGATTGTCGGTGCGGGTGCCGGTGGTGTTTCTGTCGCTGCCAGCCTGCAATCCCGCCAATCGAACCTTTCGATTGCGATCATTGATCCGGCGGATATTCACTACTACCAGCCAGGATGGACCATGGTCGGCGGTGGTATCTTCGAGGCCAGCGAAACCGCAAAAACTATGGGATCGCTCATCCCGAATGGAGTCAAATGGATCAAGGCAGCGGTTGCCGCTTTTGAACCCGAAAACGATGCGGTGATCCTGGATGGGTGTCGTGTTGTGAAATACGAGCGATTGGTTGTTTGCCCCGGCCTGAAGCTGGATTGGGAAGCAGTTGAGGGGCTCGAAGAAACGCTCGGCCGCAATGGCGTAACCTCGAACTACCGCTATGATTTGGCGCCCTACACTTGGCAGTTGGTCCAAGACCTGAAAGAGGGGCGCGCCCTTTTTACGCAGCCACCGATGCCCATCAAATGCGCAGGTGCGCCTCAAAAGGCAATGTATCTGTCAGGCGATGCCTGGTTCCGAAACGGTCGCCTGAAAGACATCGACATTCAGTTCATGAACGCGGGTGGGGTCCTGTTCGGGGTGAAAGACTATGTACCCGCTTTGGAACACTACGTGGCTAAGTACGGTGCGACGCTGAACTACTTCCACAATCTGGTGTCTGTCGATGGCCCAGCAAAGACGGCAACATTCAAGGTCGCCAAACCCGAGACTGAGCCGGAAACAGTCACAGTGGATTTTGACATGATGCATGTCTGCCCCCCTCAGGTGGCCCCTGACTTTGTCCGTGTCTCTCCTTTGGCCGATGCCGCGGGTTGGGTTGACGTCGATCAGAGTACCCTCCGCCACAAGAGCTACGAAAACATCTGGAGCCTTGGCGATGTCATGAACGCCCCCAATGCGAAAACTGCAGCGGCAGCACGCAAGCAGGCTCCAACAGTGGCCGAAAACGTCGTGGCTGATATCGCGGGTCGCTCACCGACTGCAGCCTATGATGGCTATGGGTCATGCCCTTTGACAGTTGAACGCGGAAAAATCGTTCTGGCCGAGTTCGGCTATGGTGGCGTGTTAAAGCCCAGCTTCCCACCTGCACTACTGGACGGCACCAAGCCCACACGCTTGGCATGGTTTCTCAAGGAAAAGATGCTGCCGCCGATCTACTGGAAAGCCATGCTGAAGGGCAAGGAATGGATGGCCAAGCCCGAAAAACTCAAGGTAGCTGCCGAATAAGCGGCTGATAACCAGCGCGGCGGAACCTTTTCCTAGATGCGCATCGTAAAAAGGTTGGCTCATGCGTGAACCGCCGAGCCCATCTTCTTTCTTCTGGACGGGGCCATGACCCAACTTCTACGCCGCTACCTGCCAGTACTGGACTGGGGATACAGCTACGATCGCAGCGCTCTTTCGAACGATATGATCGCGGCTCTGATCGTCACGATTATGTTGATCCCGCAAAGCCTTGCCTACGCGCTGCTGGCAGGTCTCCCACCAGAGGCGGGTATTTATGCGTCGATCGTGCCAATCTTGCTTTATGCTTTGTTCGGGACAAGCCGTGCTCTGGCCGTAGGGCCAGTTGCGGTGGTCTCACTCCTGACAGCCTCGGCAGTTGGACAGGTTGCAGAACAGGGCACAGCAGGCTATGCGGTCGCGGCACTAACGCTCGCCTTCTTGTCAGGTGGATTTTTGTTTCTTTTGGGGCTGCTCCGGCTGGGATTTCTGGCCAATTTCCTCAGCCACCCGGTGATCGCCGGGTTCATCACAGCGTCAGGCATTCTGATTGCGGCCAGCCAGATCAAACACATTCTTGGTGTTCCCGCCCAAGGACATACTCTGCCCGAATTGCTTGTGGCGACAGTATCTCATCTGAATGAATTGAATTGGATCACGCTTGTCATCGGAACGACTGCGACGGCGTTCCTGTTTTGGGTGCGGAAGGGCTTGAAGTTGATGTTAAGCCGTCTTGGGGCTTCGGCGTTTGTTGCAGAGCTTGCCACCAAGGCCGGTCCCGTTGTCGCCGTTATAGGCACCACTGTTGCGGTTTGGGCGCTCAATCTTACAGACGAAGGCGTAAAGGTCGTGGGGGCTGTCCCGCAAAGCCTTCCGCCGCTGACCATGCCAAGTTTTTCCCCGGACCTCATCCAAGCCCTTCTTGTGCCAGCGATCTTGCTTTCGATCATTGGATTTGTTGAATCTGTCTCCGTTGCTCAAACTCTTGCGGCCAAGAAACGCCAACGGATTGACCCGGATCAGGAATTGATTGGGCTGGGCGCGGCCAATCTTGGTGCTGCGTTCACCGGCGGCTATCCCGTTACAGGTGGCTTCTCGCGCTCTGTTGTGAACTTCGACGCTGGCGCGGAAACTCCTGCTGCGGGGGCGTTCACCGCCATCGGTCTCGCCATCGCGGCCACTGCCCTGACGCCGCTGGTCCATTACCTACCGAAGGCAACGCTTGCAGCGACAATCATTGTAGCGGTGCTGTCTTTGGTCGATCTATCGATCCTAAAAAAAACCTGGAGCTATAGCCGCGCCGATTTCGTCGCTGTTACAGCAACCATTGTTTTGACCTTGTCGCTGGGGGTCGAGGTCGGGGTTGCTTCGGGTGTGATCATCTCTGTGCTGTTGCACCTTTATAAAACCTCAAAGCCGCACGTGGCCGAGGTGGGCCGAGTTTCCGGCAGCGAACACTTTCGCAATATCCTGCGCCACAAAGTCGAAACCGACCCGCGCGTGTTGAGCCTGCGCATTGATGAGAGCCTCTACTTCGTCAACGCTCGCTTTTTAGAGGATTTGATACAATCTCGCGTTACCGAAGGCTGCAACATTGCCCATGTCGTCCTGATGTTCTCTGCGGTGAACGAAGTGGATTACTCCGCGCTCGAAAGTCTTGAAGCGGTGAACGCACGTCTAAAAGACATGGGTGTTGGGCTGCATTTCTCTGAAGTGAAAGGACCTGTAATGGATCGGTTAAGTCGCTCGCACCTGATTGAGGACTTAAACGGGCAAGTCTTTCTGTCACAAAACGAGGCCTGGATAACCCTGACGGAACATCGGTGTGCCGCAGCAGAATAGTAAAAGACAAAGATCAGTTGTTCGGCGGGGGCTCGGGTGAAGAATTAACCGTAGCGACAAAATCCAGCCCGATGTCCAGACAAGGCGCACTGTGGGTGATCCAGCCCATAGAAATCAGATCGACACCGGTTTCCGCAACGGCTCGCACACTATCCGGGGTAATCCCGCCCGAGGCTTCGGCGATCGCCCGTCCATCGATCATTGCAATCGCTTTGCGAAGGGTCTGTGGATCCATATTGTCAAGCAGCACAGCATCGACACCGATCTCGAGAACTTGCGCAAGCTGTTCGAGGGTGTCGACCTCAATCTCAATTTTGACCATATGGCCGACACTCTGTTTTGCTTTGGTAAGCGCCTTGCCAACACCACCTGCTATTGCAATGTGGTTATCCTTGATCAGCACAGCATCACTCAAGGAATAGCGATGGTTCATTCCACCACCTGCACGCACTGCATATTTTTCGAGCGCACGTAAACCGGGTGTGGTTTTGCGGGTGCAAGTGATCGCCGCACCTGTATCTTTGACCCGACGCACCAGATCTGCCGTCACGCTGGCGATGCCAGAAAGATACCCCAAAAAATTGAGCGCGGTGCGTTCAGCTATCAAAAGGCTGCGAGAGGGGCCTTGGAACGTTGCGATGACCGCGCCGGGCGCGACGAAATCACCGTCGTTTACATGACGCGTCACTTTGATTGCGGGATCGACCATTGCACAGGCCAGTTCCGCGCAATCCAATCCGGCAATACATCCAGATTGACGCGCGCGAGCCACAACTTCAGAACTGTGATTCCCTGAAATGATAGCCGTTGAGGTTACATCGCCGGCAAGACCCAAGTCTTCCTCCAGGGCGCGACGGACTAGGGGCTGCAGCATAATCCGGGGCAACGGGTCTAGGGGTGTGTCGGTCATAGTTCAAGCAGTCCTCAGAAGGGGTTCCTGGCAGATCGAACCTGCATGGGTGAGAATTTCGGTCAGTGTCATCTGATTGGCACGCGTCATGGATTCCGAATTTGGGAAATCGCTGCGATAGTGTCCGCCGCGCGATTCACAACGAAGATACGCAAAGATCGCGACAGATAGCGCCACAAGCGCCGGATCAGAGGCACACCCAGCGGATTCAACCATGGGCAACAGGTTTGAAATGGCAGAGCGCAGCCCGGCCTCATCGCGGATCACGCCTAGATGTCTTGAAACCAACGACCTGACCAAACCAAGATCGGGATGAGGTAGCCATTCAGGCTCAAGCGCGGTCCGAGGAATTTGAATCTTACACCCGGCAATACTGTGGGCAGCGCGACGTCCCATCACCACAGCCTCTAGCAACGAGTTACTTGCAAGCCGGTTTGCGCCATGCAGACCTGTGGCTGCGCATTCACCAATGGCCCAAAGGCCAGTCAGGGTAGTTCGGGCGTTCCTATCAACCGCGATACCGCCCATGTGATAATGCGCCGCCGGGCGTACTGGTATCGGTTCGCGAACCGGATCAATACCATGGGCATTACATATCCCATAAATACTGGGAAAATGCTGCGCAAAACTGGACCCAAGTGTTGTGCGGGCATCCAGAAATACGCGGCCACCATCAGCGATGACTTGATGCACAGCGCGAGCAACCACATCGCGCGGGGCCAGTTCAGCACCCGGCATATGCGCCATGAAACGCTTGCCGTTTTGATCGACAAGGATGGCTCCTTCACCCCGCACGGCTTCGCTGACCAGATACAGGGGCGTCTGCGGAGTATCCAAGGCGGTGGGATGAAACTGCACGAATTCCATATCACGCAGTGCTGCCCCAGCGCGCGTAGCCATCATGACACCTTGCCCATAGTTGCCTGACGGATTGGTGCTGGCGTCGAATAAGCCGCCGCAGCCACCAGTCGCCATGACAACCTGAGACGTGCGCAACACCTCTGCCTGACGGCCATGTTGAACGTGAATGCCGGTGACACGCCCGTTAGTCGTTGTCAGCCGCCGAGCCTCGACATCTGTCAGGCAGGTGATCGACGGGCATTGCAGGACTGCACGTGTCAAGGCCGATATGATCTCGGCGCCAGTGCGGTCGCCACCCACGTGCAGTATGCGACGATGGGAATGTGCAGCCTCGCGCCCAAAGGCATATGCGCCATCAGCAATCATATCGAAGCAAACACCATAGCTTTCCAGCATGGTGATCGCCTCGTGCGCGTCGGCCAGAATGTCCGACGCGACAGACCCGTCGCATAACCCGTCGCCAGCTTGCAATGTATCGGCCAAATGTTGCGCCGGATCGTCATCCGCGCCCAACGCGGCGGCAATACCGCCTTGCGCCCAAGCGCTGGAACTTTCCTGCCCCAGCCCTGCACGGGTGATCAGCACCACCGGTTGCGGAGCCAATTCCAGCGCAGCGATCAACCCGGCAATGCCACTTCCGACTATTGCAACCTGGCCATGAAGACCGTCGAGCTGGATCATTTTACTGCCAACATCCGCTCCACTGAGCGGCGCGCATCATCGGCGATGGCCGGGTCGACCGTGACTTCATAGCGATCATGTTCTAGCGCTTCGCGGATATTGCGCAGACTAATGCGCTTCATGTGCGGGCACAGGTTACAAGGACGTACGAACTCGACGTCCGGATGGTTAAGCGCCACATTGTCACTCATAGAGCATTCCGTGAGCAGGCAGACCCGCGCCGGCTTGTTGGCGCTTACGAAATCCGACATCACGGCGGTAGAGCCCGAAAAATCCGCCTCAGCAACCACCTCTGGTGGGCATTCCGGGTGGGCCAGTACCGTCACGCCCGGCCACGCTTCGCGCATGGCACGCACGTCGTCAGGTGTGAACAGCTCGTGCACCTCACAGTGCCCGCGCCAGGCGATCAGTTCGACATCTGTTTCTTTAGCAACATTCTTTGCCAGATACTCATCAGGTATCATCAGAACGCGCGGCACTCCGAGGGACTCCACTACCTTAACTGCGTTGCCCGACGTGCAGCAGACATCCGATGCCGCCTTCACCGCTGCCGACGTGTTGACATAGGTGATCACCGGAACCCCAGGGTGGGCTTGGCGCAGCAAAGCGATGTCCTCGGGGGTGATGGAATCAGCCAGCGAACACCCTGCCCCCAAATCCGGAATTAGTACGGTTTTCTCAGGGTTTAACAGCTTGGCGGTTTCGGCCATGAAATGCACACCCGCCAAAACGATGACGTCAGCATCGACCTTAACGGCTTCGCGCGCCAAAGCCAGGCTGTCACCCACAATGTCGGCAACGCCGTGGAAAATTTCTGGCGTCTGATAGTTATGTGCCAGAATGACCGCGTTCTTCTTGCGCTTCAGTTCGAGGATGGCTTCCAGATCCTCTTCGAACAGCATCCACTCCGGAGGTGGGATGACCTGCTTAACCCGATCATAGAGCTCGGGAAGGCGAAAATCTTTCATTGGACTCTCCATTTATACTCGAATCGAGTACATTTTAGACCTAGTTATTCTCGTTTCGAGATTATGTCAACAGATTGTCAGGGTCTGGAGAGCGGCAATCTGACACCCGACAGCATTCTGGCCTCAAGAATGGCCGGGCGATATCGGAACAGCCGCGCCGGACGGCCGCTGGTGCCGCTGGACATTTCCCCGGTTTCTTCAACCAGTTCCTGCTGGTCAATCTGGCGGCGGAAATTGGGTTTGTGCAGGTGCAGACCGGACAACGCTTCGACCGTGCGCTGCAATTGAAGCAGAGTGAAGCTTTCGGGCAAAAGTTCAAATACCACCGGAGAGTATTTGATCTTGGCCCGCAGGCGCGAAATGCCTGTCGCGAGGATGCGACGGTTGTCGCCTGCCATGGGTGCTCCGAATTCTGGCGTATCGACCAGCCCGGCCTCGTACATCAATTCATAGCGTTGCAGAACAAGCTCTTCGTTCCACGGTTTTCCATTTAGACCGAACAGATAATCGACACGCTGGATCTTTAGTGCATCCCCCTTTGCCCAGGCTGCGAGGCGGCCAGTGATAAGCGGAAGTTCCTTGGGGCTGTGGTCACCGCGATGATCCTCCCAGGGAAAGTACCGATACCAGCTGCGCCATGTCGGGCGTCTGGCCCCCGGTGCATCCTGCTCACGCACCAGCCCAAGATAGCTGATCGAAATACGCTGCGAGCTGGTGACCTCCTCAGATCGTGGATCACGGTCCTTGTCTGCGAAGGTATAGAGTTGTTCGAGATAGCCTACTGGATGGCCGGTCTGTGCTTCGATCCAATCGCGCAATCCGCTTTGCAAACTGCGATGAGAGGATTCGAAAGGCCCGGAAGGCAAGGCCTCGCCTCCCCGTAGGGTCATGACCCGCGGCTGATCATCCGTTACCGCCGTTAAGATGGCGATCAGTTCGGCAGGGGCTAGTCCACTTGGCAACGAAATTCCTGTGTATTGAATGTCTGACCAGATTGGCTTCAATGAGCGTTCTAACGCAAATTCAATACCTTTTCTTGTGGAAAATGCCCTACGAAACGTGCTCATTCAGATAATTCAGCTCTGACCCAGGTGCTCGCTGAGCACAGTTAGAAGCACCCAACGATTATCACTTAAGGCGGTTTCGAAACACGGCTTCACGGGCAATCTTGTTTCAGGATGCACGAGACCAACGAACCAGCGAGAGGTTATGTCATCGACATCAAGCAGCGGTATACTTGATGATCACAGAACAGAAGAAACCATCTAACGACGCCCTCTCAATGCCACAGCAATAGGCAGCCGAGCTGCAGCAATTGCGGGCACGACACCACCTATGACTCCGATGGCAAGACCAACCAATGCGGCCTCAACCATAACATCTCGACCAACCACGAGATGGAAGGCCAGCTTTGTGCCATTTGCGCCGATCGTACTTGCCTGCCAGCCGTTTATCGCCAGCCATGATGCGGCAAGGCCCAAACCAATGCCTAAGGTTGAAAGCAATACAGCCTCCAACCAGGTCGCTATACAAGCCGATAAGCGGCTAAACCCCAATGCCCGGACGGTAGCGATTTCGACGGTTCGATCCGATACCGAGCTCATCATGGTATTCAGCGCCCCAGCGGTTGCGCCAATCGCCATCAAGATCGCCACTGGCCATCCAAAATACCGGACGAGCCGCGCCGTTCCCTCGGCCTGCCCAGCGTAGAGCTGAGCCTCGGTCAGAACCAAAAGTTGAGCTGTATTGAATTCAGAGGTGGCGCGGATTAGCCCTTCAAGCTTGTTGGCCTCCGTGAGAGAAAGCCGAAGACTTTGCACCTCACCCAAACGGTCGAACGCGGCTGCCACAGCATCAATGTCGCCCCAAATCTCTGATTCCAAAGCACTTCCTTGGTTGGAGAAGTGTCCGACAATCGTCCAATCAACCGGACCGAGCCGAACCCGATCACCGACGTTCAAGCCAGGATAGCGGGCGGCCAGTTGCTCACCTAACATGATCTCACGCGTGCCAGTTTTTATCGAGCGGCCGGAAGCGAGTGTGACACCGGCGCGGATGCCCGGACCAGTTTCATCCATACCGCGTAGTGCCAGTGTTTCGGGTACCGCGTCGGGACTGTCTCGAAACTCGACGGGAACTACAAGCTCGCGAGACAGGACGGGCACATTCCGATCGTCGCGCAGGACGCCCAAATCGCCGCGCGTTGCCAGAAGTGCCCGCACAACTTCATTTGGGATATCAGAGTTGCCTTCCTGTCGTGTGCCGCCGCCAAGGATAACAGCCACGTCTGATGATCCCGCGCTTTGCAACGTGATCTCGAACCCCCGCGCCATGGCAAGAAAGCCACTTAAAACGCAGACCACAAGCGTGATTGACCCGACCATAGACAAGGAAATGGCAAGCCTGCGGGGGAGACTGAGAAGCGTTGCACGGCTCATTGCAATGATTTGTCGAAAGGATGAAGGCATGGGGCTTACCTCGTTCTGAAAGCGGAAAGGATTGGTGTTCGCATGGCGGTCAGCGCGGGCAGCGCCCCGGCGACGAGACCAAGCAGGAAAACAAGTGCGACTGCGCGCAACATCACACCCGGATCAAAAACCAGCCCCAGAGCGGGCGGCAAGGCCAGGCTGGCAAGCCTCGCAAGTCCCATACCGATGGTGCCGCCGAGCAGGAATATGAAAAGGGCCTCAGCCAAAACCATCAGCAGGATACGGGATGGCGAAAACCCCAGGGTTTTCAGTACACCGACCTCAAAACGACGCTCGCGCAAGGCGAAGACCATTGTGTTGATCACGATCAACAAAAGCGTCACAAAGGAAGCGCCGACAACCAGCGTTACAACATGTTTGATGTCTGCATATTGGCTGAGGAACGCACTGAGAAATTGCTTTTCTGACAAGGTGCGTGTGGGTGCCGCAGAGTTGGCGAACAACGCATCTATACGCGGTGCCAATTCCTCCGGTGTAACTCCTGGTTCTGGACGAAGTGCGAAGGTGGACACGGTATCTTTGCCCCGTGCGCGGCCTTCGTTGATGTAGCGATACTGGGCGAGGATAAAATAGGTATCTGTGCTGGCACTTTTGCCATCAAAGATTGCGGCAATCTCAAACGGCCAGTCACGGCTTCCATCACGTCTTTTGGTGCGGAAGGCCGAAACCGTCAGTCGGTCTCCGACCTTCCAGCCTTGAGCCTCGGCAAGGGCGCGCCCAACCAGGACCCTATCCCGCCCGGCGCCCAGCGCATCGATCATAGACTGGCTCAGTCCGAGGTCCCTACCGCTGACGGCCAGCAACTTGTCGGGCTGACCTGCGCTGACCGCGACCACATTGCGCTCATCGCGAACGCTGCCGCGCAACCGTGTGATTGGGCTGACTTCTGCAACACCAGGTACCGCAGCGATGCGCGGTAGATAGGCCACGGGCAAGGGCTGACTGCGACCGGCTGAGTGCATTACACCAAGCAAATCGTCGCTGGCGGCGGCCGTGCCCTGTGATCCGGCGATGAAACTGGCGGTCAGCCCGTAGATGAAAAAAGCAGCAACGACGGAAATGACCAGCAATATGGAACGCAGTGGTTTGCGTAGCGCGCTTTTGCGAGTGAGACCAAAGAATGTCATGCCATCACCCGCTCACGCTCGATAAACACGCCTTTATCAAGATGTAGCGTACGGCCCGCGACCTCGGCCGCTTCGGGGTCATGGGTGACCATCACGATGGTCTTGCCAAGCTCGCGGTTCAGGTATCCTAACATGGTCAGTACTTCATCGGCGGATGCGCGATCCAAATCCCCGGTCGGCTCGTCACAAAGTAAAAGAGTTGGATCAGACACGATTGCGCGCGCGATTCCGACGCGCTGTTGCTGCCCGCCGGACATGCGCGCAGGGTTTTGCCGTCCACGCCCCGCCAAACCCACGAGATCAAGTATTTTCTCAACCCGCTCGCGCCGCATAGAAGCAGGGATCGGTTTCAGCAGCAGCGGAAGTTCCACGTTTTCTTCGGCCGTTAGCATCGGCAGAAGGTTGTAGAATTGGAACACGATCCCAAGATGGTGCGCACGCCACGCTGAACGGGCGGCCTCGCCCATATGGTCCAGCCTTTGGCCTGCGATCCAGATCTCACCAGTATCTGGCCCGTCAAGGCCGGCCAGCAGGTTGAGGAGCGTTGATTTCCCGGAACCCGATGGCCCCATCACAGCAACAAATTCGCCTTTTTGGATGGTGAGATCGAGGTTTTCGAATATTGGAACACTCGTGCCACTGGTTTGAAAGGTCTTGCCGATACCGTGCAGCGTGATGAAAGATTTGTTGGTTTCTAAATTGGCACTCATGGGTTAGCTCCCGGTTCTATTTGGGTTTGCATCGATGATGGAGGCAACGTGATGTTGACGCGCGCTGCCATGCCTGGCCGCAGCCCGGCTGGCGGATCGATCGGTTTGAGGCGCAGCTCAACGGTTCCTTTGGCGGCATTCACCAATGGCGCAATGCGTTGAAGCGCGAAGGAGAAGGGTTGATTGGGAAAGGCGTCCAGAACCGCCTCACCGATGAGATCATCGCTTAGGTCAGTAATCGCTTTTTCTGTCACATCAGCATCGATGACCAACTGGCCCAGATCAGCAATTGTCATCAAACCGATTCCGTCATGTATCGCATCGATACGGTCCAGAACGGCATCGCCTACATGAGCGGAAAGATGTGTCACAGTTCCCGCGATCGGCGCACGCACGGTCAGATCGGCAACGCGTTCTTCTGCGACGCGTACAGCGAACTCAGCCCTATTAAACTCGGCTTTGGCGTGTTCGACCTGGTTGGCCGCCATGCGCGCAGCCGTCTGTGCATCTTCCAAGCGACTACTTGGAACGGCACCCCTTCGGCTGAGCTCGGCCTGTCTCTGCAGTGTCGCATCAATCTGTGCCCAGGAAATACGCGCAGCAGAAAGCGCCAGTTTGGCGACATAAAGTGAAAGCTGCGCGCTTTCCAACGCGAACCTGGCGTCTTTGTCCTCGATAACAAGTACCGGTTGGCCCAAGCGAACCGTGTCTCCGGGTTCAACAAGAATATTCGCTATCAGCCCACTATGCTCTGCATAAACAACGGCTGAGGATTGTGCGGCGACGTAGCCGGAACCAGTGATTTCTCGGATCATGGGTGCTGAAGAAGGAGCAGATGAGTCCAAGACGACACGCTGCGGCGCAGCTCCAACTGATGTATTCGGCACGTCAGGCGGCAACAGAGTGCGCTGCGCGCCATCAGGCAGAAGAGCAAATCCCAGACCGGCCGCAAACAACAACAAAGAAATTAAGCTTGCCAGAGACACCTTGGAAAAGCGCCGCGACGACCTACCCGCTGTAACTGGTGCAGGATACGCTGAGAGCTCTCTCAGCGTCTCGGACATCTTACTGTTTTGATCGGTGACTGTTTTCATGTCACCAGAATTTGTCGCATCCCGCGAACCCGCGACCTCTAACGCGATCTAGGACGTTCGAAATCGCGATTCAGTCAATTCCAAGCGAGGTCAGCGCGCCACTTTTGACGTTGGCCCTTTTGATTTGCGCCATTCAAGCGGCGTTACGCCTGTCACACGTCGAAACTCTCTGTTGAAATTAGATTTTGTCTCAAAACCAACTTCGAACATGATCTCCGTTACCGAACGTGTGCTGTTCTCCAGCAGTTCGCAAGCCTCAGCGATACGGTATCCGTTGACGTATTGTGAGACATTGCTTCCCGTCATCCGGTTGATTGCCCCCGAGATTTGCCTCGACGGGATAACCGCCCGGCGGGCGAGGCGCGCAAGGTTTAGATCGGCGTCCCGATAGATATGTGTTTTGCTCATCAAACTCTCGATGTTTGCCATGATTTCTTGATCATCAGCGGAACCAGAGAGCGACGATGGCGCAGTTGTTGGGGCGTGTGTTGAGCTTTCACCCGTGGCTCGACCACGACTGGCCACTGCGGTGGCCATTGAAAGAAAGAGCAGAGTTGCGACATTGCCAACCGAGACGAGCTGCGGCAAATGCCGGGCATTCATGACCGCGATGTCAACTGTGATAAGCGTGTCAACCACTGCAGAAAATATCAAGACAAGTGCCGCAAAAACCAAAGCACGGTGAACCAATCCCGCAGATTCCAGCGCCGTCACCCGAAGTGCATCTGCCCCGGATCGGAGCAGAAAAAGTATTAGAGCTGCATAGACAAGGAACGTGACGATAATAATCACGTCCAGCGCAGCGGGCCAGAAAGCCATCGAAAGCAGGACCATCAAAAGTGGAATACTGTGCGGCGCAATCAGATGGAGTTTCCCAACCCGCCGTGGGCCGACCAGTTGCAACGAGCCGAAATAAACCAATGGGGCCATTACGGCCGCCAGCGGCGGCGACAGGAAGCGGACCCATTCAACACCATACCCGAAACGCAATCCGATCAACATGGACTGCAAAGCCGCACATATGATCAACAGCATAAATGCGGAGTTCTTGGGTTGATCATTCTCCCGCCGGGCGATGCTGACAAAAAGCAGTGCCAGTAAGATTGTGACAACAAAAGGCAGCGGTACAAAGATCATAGTGCAAAGATAACTCGTCATGCTTGAATAGAATGATTGCTGACAAAAGATGAGGCACCCAGCGCCAATGGTCTAGACCACAACACGATGTTTCATGACGATCATTAAGATCTTGGCAACTGTATTTCTCAGACTCCTCTTAAACAAAGCCCATTGTGATTGATCCTAATTCACAGACTCTTCCTTCGTTGAATGGCTATTTTTGTAACTAACTTGGCGAAAAATGCTAAGTTTCGTTCCTCCGCTTCAATATCGTTTTTTCAAATCCGGGAGGGTGAAAAGATGGACATCGCGGCAATTTCACATGGCTATGACGACAATCCAGCACGCTCGAAATCATTGAGGGCAGAAGCCTATACCGAGCCAAGATGGTTCGACACTGACCTAAAGTCCGTGATCGGAAAGACTTGGCAATGGATCTGCCACGTTGAAAAAACACGTGATCCGGGGGCCTATGTCACAGTTGAGATCGCAGGCCAGCCAATTGCCGTTGTCCGAGACAAAAATGGCGTGCTACGCGGGTTTTACAACGTCTGCAAACACCGTGCTCATGAACTCCTTTCAGGCGAGGGCACCACAACACGGATTATGTGCCCTTATCATGCGTGGGTCTACAAACTGGATGGGCGGTTGGTACGTGCGCCACATACCGAAAATCTCGTCGATTTCGACGTGAACGAAATTTGCTTGGACGAGGTGCAGGTTGAAGAGTTCTGTGGCTTCGTTTTCGTCAACCTAGACCCAAAAGCCATCCCGTTGGCAGAGCAGTCCGGCAATCTTGAGATCGAAGTGCGCCATTGGGCCCCGGATGTGGATCAACTGACCTTTGGCCACCGTCTGACGTACGACATCAAATCGAACTGGAAGAATGTCGTCGATAACTTCCTGGAATGTTACCATTGCCCCACCGCGCATAAGGATTTCTGCGATCTGGTGGACATGGATACCTATAAGGTAACAACGCATTCCATCTACTCCAGCCACATGGCTGACGCAGGTCAACACGCAAATTCAGCGTATGACGTTGCCAATGCCACGGTCAAAACCCACGCGGTGTGGTGGCTCTATCCAACGACCTGCCTGATGCGATATCCGGGGCGGTCCAGTATGATCGTCCTTAATATCATTCCAGTTGGGCCGGATCGGACTTTGGAAACCTACGATTTCTTTCTGGAAACGCCCGAGCCTGACGCAATGGAGCTTGATGCGATCCGATATCTGGATGAGGTTCTTCAGGTCGAAGACATCAGTCTGGTCGAAAGTGTGCAGCGCGGTATGAGCACGCCTGCCTTTACCCAAGGGCGCATCGTGCATGACCCTGATGGATCGGGAAAATCCGAACATGCTGTGCATCACTTTCACGGGCTGGTTCTGGATGCCTACACCAAAGGTGCAGCGTGACACAGCCCAACATACTCGTGATCATGGCAGACCAACTGGCGCCACACTTCACAGGAGCTTACGGGCACAAAACCGCTAAAACGCCGCATCTCGATGCGCTCGCCACGCGTGGTATACGGTTTGATGCGGCCTATTGTAATTCGCCTCTTTGTGCGCCCTCGCGCTTTGCCTTTATGTCAGGTCAGCATATCAGCCGTATTGCGGCCTATGATAACGCGTCAGAATTCAAGGCATCCATCCCGACCTTCGCCCACTATCTGAAAATGTTGGGATATCGGACCTGCCTGTCAGGCAAAATGCATTTTATTGGCCCTGACCAGATGCACGGGTTTGAAGATCGCGTGACCACCGATATCTACCCGGCCGATTTTGCCTGGACCCCGGACTGGGAAGCACCCGATGAGCGGATCGACAAATGGTATCACAATATGCAGACCGTCAAGGAAAGCGGCCTGGCACATGCAACATTTCAGATCGACTACGACGATGAGGTCGCCTTTGCCGCCAAACGGTGGCTCTTTGATGCAGCGCGCGACAAGGCGGCGGGCAACGCTGCACCCTTTGCGATGGTGGCCAGTTTCATTCACCCGCATGACCCTTATGTTGCCCGGCCCGAGTGGTGGAACCTATATTCCGACGACGATATCGAGATGCCGGACTTTGTGCCCGCGTTGGAAGAACAAGACCCGTTTTCACGCAGGCTGTTGGATGGGATCGAGGCGTCATATGTACCACTGACGGATGAGGAAGTGATCCGCGCGAGACGCGCTTACTTGGCCAATATCAGCTACTTTGACAGCAAGATAGGAGAGCTTGTTCAAACTCTTCAAGAAATAGGGGAACTCGACAATACGATCATTATCGTGACCGCAGATCACGGCGATATGCTGGGTGAACGCGGTCTTTGGTACAAGATGAACTTCTTTGAGCATTCCGCGCGCGTGCCGCTTGTGATGGCAGGCCCTGGCGTAGTGATTGGGACCGCTCAGAACGCGGTCTCGCTTGTAGACCTCCTCCCCACCTTCATCGACATCGCAGGTGGCGATCTTTCAATGTTGGGAGAGCCGATTGATGGGCGCAGTTTGATCCCCTTGATGAAGGGAGAAGACGATCCTGTAGACGAGGCGATTGGCGAATATTGCGCCGAAATGACCGGCTACCCCGTCATCATGATCCGGCGTGGGCCGCTCAAGTACATCCACTGCGACAGTGATCCCCCTCAGCTCTACGACCTTGGCCCCGATCCCAAGGAAACGCGAAATGTCGCCGCAGACCCGGGTTACACAGATGCCGCAGCTGGCTTTGCCAAGGAGGTCGCTGATCGATGGGATGGCGAAACGCTTCGAAAGCAGATCATAGCGACGCAAAGGTCACGTCGGGCTCTGCATGCTGCAATGGAAGCCGGAGCTTGCGAGGCTTGGGACTACAACCCGCCCGCTGACGCCAGCCAGCAATATGTGCGCAATCACATGGATTGGACATTTGCGGCCAGCAGGTATCGCTTCCCACCCCCGCAGGATCAAGATCAATGATGTTAAATGGAAAAATCGCACTGGTGACGGGTGCTCGCGGTGGAATTGGCCGCGCGATTGTAGCGCGGTTTTTGAAAGAGGGTGCGACGGTCTACGCGGCTGACCTGACGCCCCAAGGGTCATTGGAAAAGCACGACGACGACGGCAGTCACTTTGTGAAACTCAATGTCACTCAGGAAGCCGACGCCATAGCCGCAATGGACATCGTCGGCACGGCCCATGGCAAGTTGGACATCCTAGTAAACGCGGCGGGTATCGAGATCGAAAAGACGGTCGAAGAAACCACGCTTGAGGAATGGAACCAAAGTTTCGCGGTGAATTCTACGGGTACATTCCTCACCTCGAAACATGCGCTGCCTTTGATGCGAGCAGCAGCAAAGTCTGGTAGCAGCGCCAGCCTAATCAATTTTGGCTCCTATGACGGGTTCATCGCTGACCCGGGACTGGCTGCCTATTGCGCGACGAAAGGGGCGGTCCACGCGCTTACGCGCGCCATGGCCTGCGATCACGGCCCTGAAGGCATTCGGGTCAATGCGGTTTGCCCTGGTTACATCGATACACCCATGTTGCAGAGTTTCTTCAACGGGGATGGCTCGGGCGGTGGCGGTGGCAATATCGAAACCCTGCAAAAAGCAGTGCGCGACGTGCACCCGATGCGCACCTACGGCACACCGACGGATATCGCCAATCTGGTGAACTGGCTCGCCTCGGACGAGGCGCGCTATGCGTCAGGCCAACTATGGGTGCTGGACGGAGGTCTGTCGGCGCAAGTCCAACAGATGAAGCTCTGATGCCCAGGCCCGTTATCATCACCTGCGCACCGACTGGTGGCATTCACACGCCGTCGATGTCGCCTCACCTGCCCATCACGCCAGCTCAGATCGCAACAGCAAGCATTGAGGCGGCGGCGGCCGGCGCGTCGATTATCCACTTGCACGCGCGTCATCCGGAGACAGGCAAGCCAGATCCGCGACCAGAGCTGTTTGGCCAGTTCCTGCCCGTCATCAAGCAATCGACCGACGCTGTCATCAACGTTTCAACCGGCGGCGGGTTGGGAATGTCTATCGACGAACGGCTGTTGGCTGCCACGTCTGCGAGCCCAGAAATGGCCAGCCTGAACATGGGTTCAATGAATTTCGGGATCTTCCCGATGCTTCAGAAATACACCGAATTCCAGCATGATTGGGAACGTCCATTCCTTAAGATGACCGAAGACTTCATCTTTCCCAACACGTTCAAGACGATCCGCTACGCTATCGAAAAACTCGGCGGAGATCATGGCACGAAGTTCGAGTTTGAATGCTACGATCTTGGCCATCTCTACAACGTTAAATGGTTTGTCGATCAGGGGATCATCAAACCGCCATTCTTCATTCAGATGGTGTTTGGAATTCTGGGCGGCGTCGGGACTGACCCCGACCATTTGGTCCACATGCACAACACAGCAGACAAGCTGTTCGGATCAGAAAACTACGAATGGTCCGTGCTGGCCGCTGGCCGCCATCAGATGCCATTTGCGACGCAAAGCGCCATGCGTGGCGGCAACCTACGTGTCGGGCTAGAGGACAGCCTTTTTATTGGTAGAGGCGAACTGGCCAAATCGAATGCCGAACAGGTGGCACGGATCCGCACGATAGTTGAAAGCCTTGGCCTCACAGTTGCATCCCCTGCAGAAGCGCGCGCACGGCTTGCCCTCAAAGGTGGCGATCAGGTCGGGTTCTAGGGAGAACAACATGCAAACGAAAATTCTGATCAATGGTGAAATGGTGGACGGTACGGGCGAAGCGCTTGATGTCATGAACCCCGCAACGGGTGAGGTCATCGGGGCCGTGAATGAAGCCGGGTCAGAACAGATCGAAGCGGCTGTGCGCAGCTCTGCCGAAGCCTTCGACAGCTTCGCAGGCATGCCTCCTGCTGATCGCGCAGCCATTTTGCTGCAGATCGCTGATATCCTTGAAGAACACAGTCAGGAACTAGCAGAACTGGAAAGCCTTGACGTCGGCAAACCATGGCCCTCGGCCCTTGATGACGAAATGCCGCTAACCATCGATGTCTTTCGCTTCTTTGCCGGTGCCGCGCGCGCAATGACGGGCTCAGCCGCCGGAGAGTACGTGGCCGGGCATACATCGATGATCCGTCGTGATCCCGTGGGTCCGGTCGCCGCCATCGCACCGTGGAACTATCCTTTGATGATGGCCTCCTGGAAACTGGCGGCCCCTATCGCCGCCGGTTGCCCAGTCGTACTGAAACCATCCGAGATAACACCTCTGTCTACCCTTCGCATGGCGGAGCTGCTGCAAGACGTCCTTCCCAAAGGGGTGTTGAATGTGATCCACGGGCGCGGCCCAACTGTTGGCGACGCCCTCATCAACAGCCCCCAAATGGAAGCCATCAGCGTCACAGGTTCCCCCGCAACGGGCATGGCGGCGATGCGGGCAGCTTCGCAGCAAATCCGGCATGTCCACCTTGAACTGGGCGGAAAGGCACCTGTGATTGTCTTTAATGACGCTGATCTTGAGGCCGTAGCCGAGGCTATTCGCTTTGGCAGCTATTTCAACGCCGGTCAGGACTGTGCCCAACCCTGTCGGGTAATGGTCGCTGCCAAAGCTTATGACAAGCTCGTCTCAGCCATTGAAGGCCAGGTCAGCCAAATTCAGATCGGCGCTCCAAAGGCGGAAGGCACCGAAATGGGGCCGTTGGTCTCCTTGGCGCAAAGGGATCGCGTTGCAGGCTTCGTCGAACGTGCGCGCGGGGCTGCTGAAATCGTGACCGGTGGTGCCGAGGGTGACGGACAAGGCTTTTTCTACCAACCAACCGTCATCGCAAATGTCGACAACAATGCCGAGGTCGCCTGCAAGGAGGTATTTGGTCCAGTTGTGACAGTTTCGCGGTTCTCAGATGCGGACGATGCTCTGAGTATTGCAAACAGCGGTTCCTACGGTCTCGCATCCTCGGTCTGGACGCGTGATGTCGGCCGGGCCATGCAAATGACGTCAAAACTGCGCTATGGCTTCACTTGGGTGAATACGCATGGGGTTGCGACCCCGGAGATGCCTTGGGCCGCGATGAAAGGGTCCGGCACTGGAAGCGACATGTCTGTTTATGCGCTGGACGCATACACCGCGATCCGCCATGTGATGGTGGCGCACTAATGCGGCTGGCTGGCAAACGCGCTTTTGTTACGGGCGGCAAACAAGGGATTGGCCGCGGAATTGTTGAGGCTTTCCTGGCTGAAGGGGCTGCTGTTACGACCTGCGGGCGCGGCCCTCAACCAGATGATCTGCCAGAAAACGCAATTTGGCACACTCTGGATGTGTCCGACCCTGACGCAGTTGCAAAAATCGTCTGGACAATCGGCGGCACCGATATCCTGGTCAACAACGCGGGCGTGCAGGTCGAAAAGACCGTGGTCGACAGCACAGACGAAGATTGGAACCTGGTGATGGGCGTCAATGCGCGCGGCGTGTTCAACTGTTGTCGGGCCTTCATCCCACACATGCCTTCGGGATCGGCGATTATCAACATCGGTTCGATTTCTGGAACTGTCGCGGATCCATCAATGGCACTTTACAATGCGTCCAAGGCCTTTGTGCATGGGCTGACCCGCTCAATCGCTGTCGATCATGGCCCCGACATTCGCTGCAACGCCATCTGCCCCGGCTGGATCGAAACGGGCATGCTGGACGCCGGTTTTGATTTGGCAGATGATCCAGCACGAGCCAAACAAGACGCGCTCGCCCGGCATGCGGTCAGACGCTTTGGCAAACCGGCGGATATCGCTGCTATGGCTGTTTGGCTCGCCTCTGATGAGGCGGGCTTCGCAACCGGGCAGCTGTTCACTGTTGATGGCGGCATGACCGCAGCCTCGCCCCTTAATCCGGGATTATTCTGATGACAGAGATTAATCATACCGCCGTCCTTGGGGCTGGCGTCATCGGTGCAAGTTGGGCCGCACTCTTCCTTGCTGCGGGTCGTAGTGTCACTGTCTTTGACCCCAGCCCAACCGTTGAATCTGACGTGCGCGACTATATCGAAAAAGCATGGCCCGCCCTTGAAGAGCTTGGATTGACGACGCGCGCAACACCCGATGCCATTCGCTTTGTTGCGAGCGTAAACGAGGCTGTGCGCGACGCGCAATTCATTCAGGAAAATGTCCCGGAACGACTGCCAATCAAACACGCGACCTACAAAGAAATCGAAGCCGCGCTCGCACCAGATGTGATCGTATCCAGTTCCACCTCTGGTTTGACGCTCGAAGCATTGCAGGAAGGCTGGCAAGATCCGAGCCCCCTGATCCTTGGCCACCCGTTCAACCCGCCCCATCTGATCCCATTGGTCGAACTCACTGCTAACACCGCAACGAAAGCGGATGTCTTGGACCGAACAGAAGCGTTCTATGAGGATATCGGCAAAGTCACGATACGAATTCGCAAAGGTCTTCCGGGCCACGTTGCGAACCGCTTGCAGGCCGCTGTATGGCGCGAGGCAGTACATATGGCCATCGAAGGCGTCGCCAGCGTCGAAGACATCGACAAAGCCATGTGGGCTGGACCAGGTTTGCGTTGGGCTGCAATGGGCCCGACAACGCTCTTTCATCTAGGGGCGGGCGAAGGTGGGCTCAGGGCCTTTTGCGCGCATTTCAAGGACACGTTCAACGGCTGGTGGGATGATCTTGGGGATCCCAGACTCAATGACGATGTTATCGATCTTTTGGTCGATGGAGTTTCGTCACAATCCAAGGGCCAAAGCCCGACAGACCTATCTGCTCAACGAGATCGAATGCTCACTGCGTTGCAGACAGCGACCCGGCACCTTCGCTCTTGACGTCAGGCTGGTACATGGGCCAGGCGCGGAACTCGAACGGCACCCGCCCAGCCACCCGATCCGCGCTTGGTGCTAGGCCGAAACGTTGATGATAGGCCCGACTAAAGTGCACTTGGCTGTTGAAGCCAGAGGCCGCCGCAATCTCACTTAGCTTCAACTCAGTCTGTGTGACCAAACCACGTGCCCGATCCAGCCGGATATCACGGTAGTAAGCCACGGGCGAGCTATGTACATATTGCTTAAACAGGCGGCTGAGTTGCCGCTGTGAGGTTTGCAAACGCTCCGCAATCTCGGGGATCGACAGGGTGTTTTCCAGATGGGCTTCCATCAAATCAATGGCCGCGCGGACGATGCCAGATGTTACATAGCCCATCGGTTCAACAACCTTCGGGTTTTGTGACTGATCTTCACCTCTGACGTTGTGATGAAAAAGGTAGCGTGCTGTCGCGTTGGCGGCGCTTTCACCCGAAACTTTGTGTATGAGTTTCAGCCCCATATCCGTCGAAGCTGTTCCACCGCAACAGGTGAACATGCGACCATCCATTACAAACATGTTCTCAGAAACCGTGGTGTTGGTTGCAATTTCGATGAATGCATCAATGTGCTCATAGTGAACCGTAGCGGTCTTACCCTTAAGCAACCCCGCCATTGCCAAAATGATCGCGCCAGTGTCCAACCCACCAATGATAACACCCGATCCAGCCCATCGTTGAAGCAATGTGCGCAGTTGGCGCGACGCGTGCCGTTCGGGTGTCCAACTGGAACTGACCAGCATCATCCAGGGCTCGGATCGTTCGACCTCTTTCAACGGCCTCGTGCAAACGACCATCCCATTGCTGGCTTCAACTTCGCCACCGTCTTTGGATACGAAAACCCAATTGAACTTCGACGCTCCGCTCAGATAATTCGCAATGCGGAACGGATCGATAAATGCAGAAGTCGCCGAGACATTAAAATGCGGCGTCACAAAAACGATGATCTCAAGCTGGGCACCTGACATGGCCATTTTTGTAAAGCATCGTCCGAATTCGTCAAACGAACTTCCATGGAATGAACTGGATCATCGGATCTGACTTTGACGGCCCAAAATCGGCTTTAGTGCACCGACCGCTCCATTTCATCTGGCCTGAAAAGCACGCGAAAGACCGATCATGTCTTTGCAGCTTACTCGGTCATAGATTGTCCGTCGGCATCAAAGAAGTGTGTTTTGTCAGGTGGAAAAACCATGCCAATTCTTGCGCCGCTTCTTAGATCAGTATCCCCGTTCAGACGCACCGTGACACGTTCATCGCTGCCGCAATCAACAATCAGAAACGAGTCTGCCCCCAGATACTCGACCACCTCGATTGTACCGTCCGATTGACCAGCACCGGGATCTGCGATCTCGATATGCTCGGGGCGTATTCCGACTTTGGTTGCTTCGCTGGTCAGGGGAAACCCGCCCGAACCGCCATTGTCCAGATGATATGCGCCATCCCGCGTCGTACATGGCAGGATGTTCATCTTTGGGCTTCCGATGAACTGAGCAACAAACAGATTGGCCGGGCGTTCATACAACTCGCGTGGTGCCCCCACCTGAGCGATCTTGCCGTATTCCAGTACGACGATCCGATCCGCAAGCGTCATGGCCTCAACCTGATCATGGGTCACATAGATCATCGTGCGCTTTAGGTTCTGGTGCAGTTTCGCAATCTCGTACCGCATTTCGACCCGCAGGGCGGCATCGAGGTTCGAAAGAGGCTCATCGAACAGAAAAGCCGTGGGATCGCGGACGATCGAGCGTCCGATGGCAACACGCTGACGTTGTCCCCCGGATAGATCCTTTGGTCGGCGTTCCAGAAACGGCTCTAACTTCAACACGTCGGCGGCTTTTGCAACCTGTTCCTGAATCTCAGCCTTGGGCACGCCCGCCACCTTGAGTGAAAAGCCCATGTTTTCGCCCACGGTCAAATGCGGATAGAGCGCATAGGACTGGAAGACCATGGTGAGCCCGCGCTTGGATGGCGGGTGGTCGGTGACATCGCCGTCATTAATCAGAAGCGCACCGCGCGAGATATCTTCCAACCCGCCAATCATGCGAAGAAGTGTGGATTTCCCACAGCCCGACGGGCCGACGAAGACAACAAATTCACCTTCTTCGATCTTAAGATCGACGCCCTTGATGACCTGTGCGCTGCCGAACCATTTTTCGACGCCTTTGAGTTCTATACTGCCCATCAGTTCCTCCCAGCCCAATGCAGCCAGACAGCGGCTGTCCAGGTAAATGCCTTGCCGCCTGCGGGGCTGCCCGTCATTGGGTCAAAATATTCTGCAAAGCCAAAGGTTGAGATCAGGTCCGCTGTTTTACTGCGCAACAACTCTGCCTCTTTTTTGTAGCCCATTTCGTCCAGACCAAAACCGGCAAGCATGTTCATGATCGCCCAACTCGGTCCTCTCCAATATCGGCGAGGATCGAAGCCCGGCATTGACGGGTCATAGCTTGGGAAGGGGTATGGTACGGTTTCCAATACCGACCGTGCGCGCTGCAGCATTCCTTTAGAATCCACACCTGCATACCAGCAAAGGTAAGATGCGTTTGAAACGCTACCGGACCACTCGCCAGTGTGCGCATCGCGAGAATCAAAGGACCCAAGTTCATCATTCCAAAGCGATTGCGCCCCGGCTTCCAATTTAGCGATGTCCTCGGTCAAACCGTCAGCGGGTAAACCCAGGGCTTCGCTGACGATCAATAGATCCCGTGCAGCGCGCAAAGTGGTGAACGACATGGTCGGATCGGCAACCCGGAATGGATTGTCATCGAGCAGCTTACGCTGATCCCAATGCACGTTCCGCCCGATCTGGACCAGCTTTATATAGCGGTCGTAGTCGTATTTGGTCGGGCGGTCATCGCTGTTCACGTGCTTTGTGTCACGACGCTGATATTCGCCCACGTCCGAGGCATCCATCCGCACCATTGTGTTATCCCAATCCGGCGCATTGTCCCGGCCGGCCTCCCATGGATGGGTGGTGCAAACTGCACCATGGTCATCAAGGCGCCACGTCATGATCCACCGGTGCCAGGCCAGCAGCGCCGGGAACAATGAACGCATCCGCACCTCACCGGCTTCGGGGTCTTTTTCCCAGATCTTGCGCGCCATCGTTGCGGCAATCGGTGGCTGGATAATACCTGAGGACGGAATTGGCCCGTTGCAGCCCCAGACGTCAGGGCCCGGGAAATAACCCTCATCCTGCTTATGAAACAGGATATGTGGCACCATACCGTCATCCCATTGGCCTGAAAACAATGTCTCGATTTCGACCCATGCGCGGTCGATGTCGAACTCGGCAAAGCCCAGCGCAGCAATGGCACTGTCCCAGTTCCATTGATAGGGGTACAGCCCCTCGGTTGGGATGGTGTAACCGCCGCGATCGTTGGCAATCAGAATGTTGCGTGCCTCGCGGTCGGGGTTTGTATGTTGGTTCATCTCGGTCATCCTTTGACAGACCCTGCCGTCAGGCCTTTGGTCATGAAACGTTCAAGCCCCAGGAACAGCGCCATGATCGGAACAGTGGCGATCACCGCGCCGGCCATAAGGTGCTGTCGGGGAATTTCCGAGGAGTTCAGCATGGTGACGCCTCGGGTCAGAGTGAATTTCGACGGATCGTCCAGCAGCATGAAGGCCAGCAGGAACTCGTTCCAGGCAATCATGAAGACATAGAGTGAGACCGAGGCCAGGGCTGGCAGGCTAAGTGGCAGTGTGATCTTCCAGATTACTGCCAACCTCGAAAGCCCGTCCATCAGACCGGCCTCCTCCACCTCGGTCGGGAGACCACGGAAATACCCCTGCAGCATGTACAGCGCGACGGGAATCGTCGTGACCGGATAGATCATCACGATGCCCAGGATCGAGTTGCGCAGACCAGTCAGCGAGAACGCAATATAGATCGGCAGCGCCAGAACGATCATCGGCACCATGTAGATCAGTAGGATCGAGCGAGAGAACGCCTTTTGCCCCTGAAACCGGAAACGCGCGACGGCATAGGCACCTGGAACGCTAAACGCCAGTGTGATGAAAACTGTCAGGACCGAGACATAAAGAGAGGTCCAAAGATAGGTGCCGAAGTTAAAATCGCGGAACAGTTCCGTATAGCTGCGAAACAGCGCCCAACCCTGCGAAAGGTCCACCGAGAAATCCAGCGGATTTTGTAACAGCGCCTGTTGCGATTTCAGGCTGGTCATTACCATCACATAGAAGGGAATGACGACGATGGCGGTAAAGAAGATATAGCCGAATCCGGTGCAGAAGCGGATCACCGCATCCTCGAACTCATGGCGGGTTAGCTCACCGAAAGGAAGTTCCTTCAAGATTTCTGCCATTGAAAGATGCATCACCAAAGCCATGGCGATGACGGTGATCATCGTGGCCTGCAGCGTCGTGTCTGACCCGACCAGAACCGGACCAAAACCTGTCACGCAGGACAGGCCCAACAGGGCCGTCACACCCAGGCGTGCCGGGGCAAGGCGCGCCGGAAAGCGAGCGTAGGTTAGACCAACCACCGCCCCCCAGATCAGGCTCATCAGAACTTGCGGGCGAAAGGCCGCGCCCGTCGCGAAAGACATAGTCACCGCGACGGTTGTGGAAATGACCACCAGCCACAGTGCACCCAAAACAGGTCCTGTGATAAATCCATTGCGCATCACAAACCCTCCTCACGGCTGATGAAGCGGAAGAAGACGAAGCTGAAGGTGATCAGGCACATCAGGATCACAACAGCAACGGCAGCGCCTGCACCGATATTCGAGATCGCAAAGGCTTGCTCATAGACGTTCACGGTCAATGTGCGGGTCCCCGCATTGCCGCCGGTCAGCAAGAAGATGTCGTCGAACTTATTGAACGTCCAAATAAAACGCAGCAGGAACAGCACCGACAGGATGCCCAGCAATTGCGGAATGCTCAGCAGCCAGAACTTTTGGAATGGTGAGGCCCCATCCATATCGGCAGCTTCGTACATGCTGGAGTCGATGGACTGCATCCGCGCCAGAATGAACAGGAAGGACAGCGGGAAGTAACGCCAGATTTCGAACACCGTGACCATGATCAGTGCCAGAGGTCGTTCGCCGAAAAAGTTGATCGGATCGTTACTAAGCCCCATTTGCACCAGCAATGCATTGGCCGAGCCAGAGAAGGGGTCAAACAGTGTAACCCATGTGAAGGCCACGGCAATCACGGGGGCGACATACGGGAATAGATACAAACCTCGGATGAAGCCCTGACCTCTGAAGCTTTTGTTCAGCAACAGCGCAGCAAACAGGCCCATGACCAAGGCACCAATTGTACCGAAGACGGTGTAAAACAAGGTGACCCAGAGAACGCCCCAGAATTCTGATCCGTCAAAGACACGAGCGAAGTTTTCCAGACTGAACTCCGGATTGGTCAGAACGTTTGGTCCTTTGCCAGTAATGCCCGGTTCGGATCCTTCCAACAAATCTTCAAATGCGTCCTTATCACCATCCAGGGTGACCGGAATGCGAATGCGTTCACGTTGACCACCTTCCAACGTGCCGAAATCGCAGAATAGGTCTTGTCCATTCAGAATGCAGGGGGTGGCGACCTCACCCGCGGTGACACCATCAGGCAAAACATCGCTAAGCGTCACACCTTCGACAGCGATTTCCTGACTAGAGTTGCGCAGTCGGTATTCGATACGCAGATCGTCACCCGACCCTCGCAGGCTCTCGCGTACGACGGGCGCAGGTGGACGCAGATCCGACAGCGAGAAGGGTTTGAAGCTGATCCAGATGATTGCCAGCAATGGCAAGATCACAACCAGCGACACGCTGATGATGGTTGGGGCCAGCAGCGCCCAGGCCAGACGCGCCTCGCGTTTGGCTAGGGCCCCGGTTCCGGTCGGTGGGGTGGCCGAAGTCATGAGGTACCTCGAGGGGTTGGGTGCAACGGCGCGAACGCCGCTGCAGATGCCAAAGAGAGGTCGCGTTATTCGACCTTGGCGAGTTCGTCATTCATGGCGGCAACCGCAGTTGCAGCGTCAATTTCGCCATCAATATATTGACGGACGACCCGATTGATCGCCTGGCTGTTGATCATCTTCGACGCCAGTGCCAGCTGACCTTCGGCCACGCCCCAGCGCTGGGCAACGTCCAGACCACCAACGATTTCATCGATCATGGCCTGTTCATAGAGATCCCCGAGCGGGGCTTTGCGATCAACACCAACCGGCAGTTCAGCCCATGCTTCCGCAAAGGCAGTCGGGTTATCGGCATTTCCACGACGGACAGGGAACTTGCCCTCTGGTGCGATAGCCAGAGTTTGGGTGTATCCGTCATCCATAGCAAACTTCACAAAGTCGATCGCCGCATCGGTATCCGCATCGCTGGTAATACCGAAGTAACGCACATCACCCCAAGCAGCTCCATCGGGGTTCGAGGGGCCGGACAGCTTGGTCACGATACCGGTCTTGCTGGCCAGATCGCGCGAGGTCGGATCGTCGTTGATGGTTGGCGGCGCACTGTCGCGCAGACCAGCCAGCTCGTCCAGAATGAATGGGGACCAGATGATCATCGCGGCTTTGCCGTCGAAATACAGTTCACGCGATTGCTTCCAGTACAATTCACCCGGAGGCGAGGCCTGAGAGATCGCTTTATAGAAATCCAGAACCTCGGTGGTCTTGGCTTCGTCCAATGGCTGGAAGCCCTCGGAACCCACAGGGCTGACGCCATTGGCTAGGAAGACATGCTCCAACACCTGACTCATGAAGTTTTCATCAACCTTGGTGGCCGAAACAAACCCGTACATTTCAGGTGGGTTATGCAGTGCATCCAGCGCTGCCTGAATGTCGGCAAAGCTGTTCGGCGCTTCCAGACCCGCCTCATCAAACAGATCCTTGCGATAGACCACCATCTGCGTCCAGCCGTCGACCGGAACCGATGCAGTTTCATCATCAAAGGCGGCCATGGACAGAGGGCCCGGGGCAAAGGTATCCGCGCCCAGATCCTCGATCACTTCACTTGCAGCCCCGGTGTCCAGAATACCTGCTTCAGCCCAGGGAAGGGCATATTGCAGCGGGTGATAAACCACGTCCGGCAGATCGCCGGCAGCAAAGGCGGCGGTGGCGCGGGTGCCAAGATCGCTTTCGGTAACCGGGATCACCTCAACTGTTGTGCCGGTCTGGGCCTTGAACTTATCAGCCATCTCCTGCTGTCTGGCCAGACGCTCTGGTTGTTCTTCGGTTGTCCAGAAACGGATCGTGTCCGCCTGCACGGATAGCGCAGTCAGCGCGAGTGCAAGCGACGAGCCTAGCATAAGCTTGGCCGCTTTGGGCGTGAGTTTCATTGATTGGTTCCTCCCGAGATGTGTTCATTAGATTTCGTGATCTTTTCCGCCAACTCCTCCGAGGTCAGCGATGGCGGGCCGTCAGAGGCCCGTTCGGTCAAAGATGCCTCGCCAAGCTCGCGCAAAGTGTCAGGGGCTTCTCCCCGGATTTGGCGGATTAGCAGTGTTGCGAGGCGAGCCCCCGCAGCGTGGCTATCAACATTGAACGTTGTCAGGCCTGGACGGGCGTAGTGGCATTCAGGGATACCGTCATAGCCGATGATCGAAATATCCTGTCCGATCTTCAGCCCCAGATCGGTTGCGACCCCGTAACATCCCAAGGCCGCCAGGTCGGTGGCAAAAACGATCGCGGTGGGTGGCCGATCCAGACCCAAAAGGGCCCGGCTTTCAGCGGCCCCTTCTTCGCGCGTTCGGGCGCCGTTCCGCACAAGCTCTGGATCGAAGGGCAACCCAGCGATACCCAGCCCTTCAACATAACCATCCCGGCGGAGATGGCTGTAGTTGAATTTTAGATCGCTGCCGACATACCCGATGCGGGTATGATTGTGACCTGCCAGCCGAAGCACCGCCTTGCGGATGGCTGTCTCGCCCGAGATATCGAACCACGATGTATTTGCAGGCGGAGTGGCGCATCCATATCCAGTGCGGCCATAAAGAATGAACGGTACATCCAGATGCCGTAAAAATCGAATACGCGCGTCGTTGACCGCAGTTCGAGGCAGGATAAACCCATCGGCCTTGTGCTCTTCCACAAGACGGGCAAGAACCTTAAGCGTGTCCTGCTCAGATCTTGCGGTTGATATCGTCATCGTCCAGTCAAATCCGCTGGCGGCCTCGCAAGCTCCGGCTAGGAATTCCTGCAGAAATGGGTTGTGGCCATCCGGCTCGTCAGCGTTGAGCACCATCGCAATGGCGCGAACACGCCCGGTTCGAATAGCTTGTGCATGGCTAAGGGGACGGTACCCCAACTTACGTGCCATGGTTTCAACACGCTTGCGCGTGGTTTCGGAAATATCGGGATATCCGTTCAGCGCGCGCGAAACCGTGCTTTTCGAAAGACCAAGCCGGGCTGCAAGATCATGGATCTTAACACGGCCAGAAATCTGCTGATTTTCAGCAACAGATACATCCAACCGATTTGTAAGATTCGCTCCCATCTTTTCGATTTTCGATGCCGAAACCGGTTTCGGCAACAGATTTGTAGAACTTCTGCCGCCTGAACCTCTGGCGTCAAACAAACTTGGTTCCTGGAAGACGCCTATAATTCCAGAATCCGAAGAGACACTGGCGCGGCGATCTCGGGTCAGGATTCACAACCAGTAGATAATGGTCGTTACGAAGGCGACTGAGGGAAGGAAGACCTGGAATAGCGATCACAACGTAACGCCACTTGTGCCCAATTCTTGAGCCAAACAACATTCCAGGTCACCGCAAGGCGTACTGAAAGCGGTATCGAACTTTGTATCGAAGATGACGCACCCGGCATTCCGGAAGGCGCCCGAGACGAAGCGCTTCGGTCCGGCAGTCGGCTGGACACCTCAGTAAGAGGAACTGGTTTAGGTCTGTCTATTTCCGTTGATCTACTGGCTGCCTATGTTGGGAAGCTGGAACTTAGAACATCGGAGCGCCTGGGTGGCTTGGCCTGTGAGGTAACGCTTCGGATGTGAGCAAAGCGCTCTGCTTATTGCGCTAGCAGTCAGGGCGCAACCTCTTCCGATCTGAAATCGCCGTCTGCATAGACGCCAAACCAGTCTTTGACGCACACCGCAGCGCGTGTTGCTATGAGCTTAGGCGATCCCTCATTTTCAGGCGATCAGGGCAGGCAGCCGGCCCAAACGGGACACCCGACCGAATGCCTAGACGCTGCAGCTGTGGCGAAAGCCCGGTCTTGCAAAGCTGCGTGGCAGCGCTTGAAGGCCTAGGCCAAGTCCTCAATCCGGACTTGCCCGGCAGTCACACAATAGGACCGGCAAGCGGTCATACATGCACGCAGGGCGGTTGAGATCACGAGGAGCGTGACGTGCCTAGTCGAAAATCTCTAGCAAATTGTCGAACATGCCGCCGCGCTTGCGGCGTTTTGGGTAACCCTGCGGCGTGCGCTGAGGGCTTTCGTGATAATGCACATCAGAATATGCATCGTCAGCGGAGACGCCGCTATCGATGAGCGCTTCTTCGCGGATGGCCATGATGATCTTTTCTAACTCTCCACGATCCAACCAGATGCCCCCCGAAGAAGGACAGATATCCATCTTTACACCATAACGTTCCACCTCACGCATGGGCGAACCGTCGATTGGAGATGTCATCAGGGGCATATGCGATATCCTTTGCTAAGCGAGATTTACCAGTGAGCAGACCTTACATAAATTGTAGTTGAGCGATGCCTTTACAAGGCTCAGAACTCCATCGCATCAGTGGTTGTCTTCACAGGATTGGTTCGCCGCGCTCTGGATAACATCGCCCGAAGTGCTCCAATCGATGAAACTACGTTCCATCAAGGCCTGGTCAGTGAACTCGCAAGATAGTCAGCACGGATCGAAGGCAGTGTGTCGCCATACCGATCGAACGGCCTTCGTTACATATTGCAGAAGAAAACGGCTTGCACCGACATCACAATTGGGCCGTTGCTTCGATTTCGACCTTTGCCGCGTCTTCGACAAGGCCGGCAACAACCACCATCGACATGGCCGGGAAGTGTCGACCAAAAATCTCCCGATAGGCCTGGCCAACTTCGCGTTGGGCGGCCAAGTATTCAGCCTTGTCCGTGACAAACCACGTCAGGCGCATCACATCCTCGACTTTGCCACCGGCCGTTTCGACAATTGTGCGGATGTTGAGTAGCGCCTGACGCATTTGACCGATGAAATCGTCACTCACGAACTCTTTGTTTGCATCCCATCCAATCTGGCCACCAATATGAAGCGTGCCATCTTTCGCCAGTATTCCATTTGCATAGCCCAGCGCCGGCAGCCAACCTTCGGGGTGTATTACGTCATGCGGCATCAGTGGGCTCCTTCAAGTCTTGCAGTCGTTGTGCGATCCGTTCCGGCCAAGGCGCTGCACGTCCTGTCGCGTTGATGTGAACCAAGGTTGCCTCGGTTGCGAATCTAAGCTCTTCTTCACAATGCGCAGTCAGGCGAAACGTCATTGATCGGCGGCTGATGGCAGAAATCTTCAAGCGCAATACCAGCTTGTCCCCGTGCCGGCTTGGGGCGGCAAACCTCGTGTTGATCTGTGCCGTCGGCACGCCGCTCTGGCCATGAATGTCTTCGAACGGCCAATCCAGCACGTCCGCGAAAAAACACTCAACACAGTCGTTTATCATCTCGAAATAGCGTGGGTAGAAGACAATCCCGGCAGGGTCGCAGTGTTTGAACATGACTTTTTGGGTAAGTTCAAAGCTCATCACACACCTACATATTGCGCGGTCAATTCGGGCGTCAAAGCGTCCATTTTGCCAGCCCAAACCGTCTTGCCCCGCGCCAAGATGACGGCGTTGTCGGCAACCGAGGACAGCTCGCGCAGGGATTTATCGATCAACAGGATCGACATTCCGGTCTCACGCTTAATCTGCGTGATCGCTGCCCAAATTTCTTGGCGAACAATCGGGGCCAGGCCCTCAGTTGCCTCGTCCAACACCAAAAGCTGAGGATTGGTCATCAATGCCCGCCCAATTGCGAGCATCTGTTGCTCTCCACCCGAAAGCGAGGCCGCGCGTTGGCCTTTGCGTTCTTCAAGTCGGGGAAAAAGCCGGGCAATGGCTTTTAAATCCCAAGCGCCAGAGCGCGCCGCAGCAATGAGGTTCTCTTCGACCGTCAGGTCCCGAAAGCAACGACGCCCCTCTGGCACCAATCCAACACCCAGCCGAGCCACGTTATGGCTCGCCAGCTTATGCAGGTTTTTGCCACTAAATGTCAGGTTGCCGGACGCGTCGATCATTCGGCAGATCGCTTTGACTGTGGTGGATTTTCCCATACCATTCCGCCCCATCAATGCACAGACCTCGCCTGCGTTCAGGGTCAGATCAACTCCGAACAAAGCAGGCGTACGACCGTAGGATGCTGTCAGGTTTTCAACCTTGAGCAAGCTCATGCCTCCTCCCCCAAATAGGCCTCTCGGACCTCGGGCGATGATCGAATTTCGTCTACTGTTCCGGACGCGATCACCTGGCCATAGACGAGAACGCTGATCCTATCGGCCAGCGAGAAAACCGCATCCATGTCATGTTCAACCAGCAGGATCGGTGCCTCGTGGCGCAGTTTGTCCAGGAAACCGGTCATCTCCTTCGACCCCTCCGCACCCAATCCCGCCATCGGTTCATCCATGACAAAGGCCTTAGGGGACAGGGTTAAGGCAACGGCGACTTCCAATTGCCTACGTTGCCCATGGCTGAGATTGGCAGTGGTTTGACCTGCGGCACCGTCTAAGCCGACGCGGACAAGCGCCTCTATAGCCCTGTCGCGCAAGTCTGTGTCCCGGCTTGCTGCGCCCCAAAAACGCCAAGGATTTCCGGAATGTCCAAGCGCACCCAGCAGCGCATTTTCAAGCACGGTGTCTTCCATCGCAAGAGCAGAGATTTGGAAGGTTCGCCCTAAACCGGCCCTGGCACGTTCCTGCGTCGATTTGGACGAGATGTCCTGATTGTTCAAGTAGACGCGGCCGGAATCGGACCTCAAGCCTCCACAGATTTGCCCAATCAGCGTTGACTTGCCCGCGCCGTTCGGACCGATGATGGCGTGGATTTCCCCAGCCCTCAAATCAATCGAAACGTCTTGCGTGGCCTTGAGCGCGCCAAAGCTTTTTTTGAGGTTCCGCGTGGACAACACAACGTCAGACATGGGGCCCCTCTTTGCCGGTCAAAATGCCCAACAGGCCACCGCGGGCGAACAGCACAATCAGAAGCAGGATCACTCCAAGCCAAACGTGCCAGAAATCGGTCAAACCGCCCAATAAATGCTCGAGCATCACAAATAGTGCGGCCCCAATGACAGGACCCATCAAACGCCCAACACCACCAATGATAATCAGAACAATCAACTCGCCCGACAATTGCCAACTGAACATCGTTGGGCTCACGAAGCGATTCAGATCAGCAAAAAGAGCACCCGCTAATCCGGTCACCGCGCCGGAGATGACAAAGGCCAAAAGCTTCAGGCGCATCGGGTTCAACCCGACCGTTTCCACGCGTTGCGGCACCTGTCGTGCTGCGTTCAAAGCCAATCCGAAAGGAGATGCACGAAGCCGCCAGTGGAGCAGCAGCGCGGCGCACAGCGCCGCGAAACACAGGCCAAAGAACTGGAACGGGACAAGTGTGTTCATGCCTGGAAATCCGTTGCGCACGTAAATCGACAGACCATCTTCGCCGCCATAGGCGCTCCAGGAAATGGAGAAGAAAAAGAACATCTGACCAAACGCGAGCGTGATCATGATGAAATAGACACCCGTTGTGCGCAGAGACAGTAGCCCGATCAACAACGCCGCCAGGGCGGAAGTGACACTCGCCGTCAACCATATCACCGGCATGGATTTTGTGCCCTCGATGCTAAATGGTCCAAGCTCCAGCGCGGTATATGTCTGGGCATGATGGGCGAGAATGCCCATCGCATAGCCACCAAGGCCAAAAAACACCGCATGTCCAAGGCTCACCAAGCCGCCAATCCCAAGCGCGATGTTCAACCCCACCGCGGCCAGCGCCAGAATAACGGCCCTTGTGGCCAATGTGATCGTGAATGGTTCATCAACCGCAAGAGCCCAAAGCGGCACGACCGAAAGCCCGGCCAGCACGACCCAATTGACATAATGTTCCTTGATCATGCCCGCACCCCAAACAAACCAGTCGGGCGCCAGATCAAAACGATGCTCATAAGGATATAGACAGCCATCGACGCCAAGGCAGAGCCGGTTTGCGTCGCAGCGCCTGCTTCCATGAACAGTTTGAAAACTTCCGGCAGGAATATTCCGCCCAGTGTATCGGTCAATCCGACGAGGACAGCTCCGATGAACGCCCCTTTGATCGAGCCGATCCCACCGATCACGATCACCACAAAGGCAAGGATCAACACAGGTTCTCCCATCCCCACCTGCACCGATTGGATCGCGCCCACTAAGGCACCTGCAAACCCGGCTAGCGCCGCGCCCAGGGCAAAGACGATCGTGTAGAGTTTCGAGATATCGACGCCAAGCGCTGCGATCATCTCGCGGTCATTTTCTCCTGCGCGGATTTGGATACCGATCCGGGTACGGGCGGTAAGCCACCATAGCCCAAGGGCTACCACAATACCCACGCCAATAAGGGTCAAACGATAAAAGGGATATTCAATACCGCCCGGCAATGTGATCGGGCCAGACAGGTAATCGGGGATGTCAAGAAACAGAGGGAAAGACCCAAAAACCCATCTCGTACCTTCGGAAAAGATCAAAATCAGGGCAAATGTCGCCAATACCTGATCCAAATGCGGAGCATGATAAAGCCGTCGGATAACGGTCATTTCAACAATCGCGCCAGCACAGGCCGCGGCAGCCAGCGCCGCCACAAGCGCCAGAACGAAAGAGCCTGTGTATCCGGCAACGGCTGCGGCCGCGAAGGCCCCAACCATGTACAGCGAGCCATGGGCCAGATTAATCAACCCCATAACGCCGAAGATCAGGGTCAGGCCTGCTGCCATCAGAAATAGCATAACACCAAACTGAAGCCCGTTCAGAACCTGCTCAAAAATGAGAATAGCTGACATTCAATCGCCTCGGAAACAAACAGGCCTGCCGTGCACACCACGCGCGGCAGGCCTGCCATCGTCACTACATCTTGCAATCACCCGCGTAGGCGTCAGCGTGGTTTTCGAGAGCAGCACCAAGAATTTTGTTGGTGAAAACGTCACCTTCCTGGATCACCTCACGGGCATAGATCGTTTGCACCGGGTGATGGTTGTCGCCAAAGGCAAAGTCGCCGCGCGTGCTGTCAAACTCGGCGGCTTTCAGAGCCGCGCGGAACGCGTCGGCGTCGTCAACACTCGTGGTGTTCAGGGCCGATAGGATCAGGTTTGCCGTATCGAACCCCTGGCTTGCATACAGCGACGGAAGACGCCCGTATTCGGCCTGAAAGCTCTCGACGAAGGCTGCATTTGTCGGATTGTCGATATCCTTGTTCCACTGCGACGTGTTCACCACGCCCAAGGCGGCGCCACCCACCGCTTGCAGGATACCTTGGTCAAAACTGAACGCCGGACCGACCACAGGCAGATCAACACCGCTATCTGCATATTGCTTCAAGAAGGAAATTCCCATTCCGCCGGGCAAGAAGAAAAACACGCTATCTGCGCCCGAGGCACGGATCTGCGCGATCTCTGCCGCATAGTCTGTTTGGCCAAGTTCGGTGTAAAGCTCGCCGGCCAGCTCACCTTCAAAGAAACGCTTATATCCGGTCAAAGCATCTTTCCCTGCCGGGTAATTGGGGGCAAGGATAAAGCTGTTGGCGTAGCCCGCACCGTTTGCATATGCGCCAGCAGCCTCGTGAAGATTGTCGTTCTGCCAGGCAACGTTGAAGTAGTTTTTGTGGCAGCCTTTGCCGGCCAATGCCGAAGGTCCCGCATTCGGCGACAGATAGAAAACGTCTTGGTTTACAGCAGATGGGACGACAGCCATGGCCAAGTTTGACCAGATGATTCCAGTCATAATGTCAACTTTCTCGGACTGGATCATCTTGTCTGACAGCTGAACCGCGATATCCGGCTTGCGCTGATCGTCTTCAATCACAACTTCTACATCATCGCGGCCGGATTGTTTGATTGCCAGCATGAAGCCATCGCGCACATCAATCCCCAGCCCGGCACCTCCTCCTGAAAGTGTCGTGATCATGCCGATCTTGGTCTCTGCCACCGCTCCAGTAGCGGCAAGCGCAAGCGCTGTTGTCATCGCAAGTATTTTTTTCATTGGTTTTTCCTTTCCCTGTTTCGTTTCGGTACGGTTAGCTTGTTTCCACCGTAAGCGTGGCTTTGTCCTCTCGATCCCGCCCAAATCGAGGGGACAATTTTCCGATAAAGCTCATGTCGACCCTTGTTCTGGAATCGCCTCTTTCAGTCTGAAGCGTTGAATCTTTCCTGTTGGGGTTTTTGGCAGCTCATCCCGAAAAAGGATAGAACGTGGATACTTGAAGGGCGCAACGGTCGCTTTCACATGGTCCTGAAGCGCTTGGATCAGCTCGTCGGATGGTTCGACATTCTCAGCAAGAACAATATGGGCTTGAACAATTGATCCCCGCGCCTCGTCTGGCGCACCGATGACGCCACATTCAGCAACGGCTTCGTGCCCCAGAAGGGCCGCTTCAACCTCGGGCCCGGCGATATTGTAACCAGAGGAGACTATCATGTCGTCATTGCGGGCTACGAAATAGAAATAGCCATCCTCATCACGGCGAAAACTGTCACCCGTGACATTCCATCCATCCTGAACATAGGTGTCCTGACGGTCGCCCCGCAGATATCGGCACCCTGTCGGGCCGCGCACAGCAAGCCGCCCCACCTCGCCAATTGGCGCTTCGCTGCCGTCAGGCGCCAGAATTTTGGCTTCGTACCCCGTCACAGGCTTGCCAGTACAACCTGCACGGTGATCGTCAAAACGGTTCGAGATAAAGATGTGCAGCATCTCAGTCGCCCCAATCCCGTCCAGCATCGGTTTGCCGGTTTTTGCGATCCACTCCTCGTAAACCGGGGCAGGCAGGGTCTCTCCTGCGGACACGGCAGCCCGAAGACTGGAAAGGTCAGCCCCCTCTTCCATTGCGCAGAGCATCACGCGATAGGCGGTTGGTGCTGTGAAAGATACTGTCGCCTTATATTTCTGGATAATGTCGATCATATTCGGCGGTGTTGCGTCTTCTAGCAGCGTTGCTGTTGCACCGAACCTGAGGGGGAAGATCGCTAGTCCTCCCAAGCCGAATGTAAACGCCAATGGCGGTGAACCGACAAAGACATCTTCGGGCACCACCTTAAGCACCTCCCGCGCATAACCATCCGCAATCATCAGAAGGTCGCGGTGGAAATGCATTGTTGCCTTGGGCGCACCGGTGGAGCCGGAGGTAAAACCCAACAAGGCGACATCGTCACGACCCGTCTGAACCGCATCGAAAGTCACCGGTTTTTCCAGCGCCAGCCCGTCAAGCTCGGCATCATGGTTCATTGTCCCGTCAAATGCCACAACGCGCAGAGAAGGACAGTCCTTTGCGCAAAGGTCCAATTCATCCATCAGTCGGGTGTCGCATAGCGCATGTGTGATCTCGGCCAGTTCGACATATTTTTGCAATTCGACCGCGCGCAACATCGGCATTGTGTTGACCACCACAGCGCCTGCTTTCGTAGCAGCAAGCCAGCAGGCCACCATGGCCGGATTGTTGGCCGAGCGTATCAAAACACGATTTCCTGGTTTTACCCCCAGGTCGTCAACCAGCGCATGTGCCAGTCTGTTTGTCCAATCCGTCAGTTCTTTGTAAGTCCGCTGCCGACCATTTCCGATCAGGGCCGTGTGATCTCCGAACCCTTTGGCCACCATCGCATCAGTCAGTTCCACACCGGCATTCAGATATTCTGGGTACTCAAATCCAGCCGTCAAGAAATCAGGCCAACTGTCCTGCCTGGGCAGGTTGTCCCGCGCGAAACCATCACTATGCGCCGTCGGTCCAAGCATCAGGCACCCTCCTCGAACACGGTCATGGTCTGGCGCGCGATGATGATTTTCTGAACATCGCTCGCACCTTCATAGATGCGCAGCGCCCGGATTTCGCGATAGAGCGTTTCCACTGAAGACCCAGATCTTACGCCGTCTCCACCAAAAAGCTGAACCGCCTTGTCTATCACATGTTGCGCCTGATCCGTGGCAAACAGCTTTGCCATCGCCGCCTCGCGGGTAATGCGCGGGGCACCCCTGTCGCGCATCCATGCAGCGCGGTAAATCAACAAAGCCGCCGCATCGACATCCAAAGCCATGTCAGCGATATGCCCCTGAACCAGTTGTAAATCAAACAACGGAGACCCTTGCACGTGCCGGGAGGAGACGCGCCCAAGTGCTTCATCCAGCGCGCGGCGCGCAAAGCCCAAAGCCGCCGCCGCCACGCTGGCACGAAACACATCCAAGACAGACATTGCGATTTTGAAGCCTTGCCCCGGATTCCCAATCATACCGCTCGCGGGAACACGGCATTCCATAAACCGCAAACTCGCCAAAGGATGTGGCGCGATGGTATCAAGACGCTCTGCAACATTAAAACCCGGCAAGTCTGGCGTGACGATAAAGGCCGACATGCCCTTGGTACCCGGCGCTTCACCCGTGTTCGCGAAGACCGTGTAGACATCAGCAATCCCGCCATTCGAGATCCAGGTTTTCTCGCCATTAAGGATGAAGTGTTCGCCATCGCGCGTCGCCGTCATGGTGTTGGCCGCAACATCTGAACCCGAGCCGGGCTCGGTAAGGGCAAAGGCGGAAATCGCCTGCCCGGCGCGCGTCTTTGGAAGCCAAGCGGCTTTCTGTTCGGGCGTTCCAAACAGCGTGATCGCTCCAGTTCCCAGCCCCTGCATGGCAAAGGCGAAATCGGCCAACCCGTCATGGCGAGCCAGAATTTCACGCGACAGGCACAGCTTCCGGACGTCGAACACGCCGTCGTCATTGGACGTGGGCGCAAGAACACCTGCCTTTCCCAGCTCCGCAACCAGCGCCCGGCAGGCCGTGTCCGTATCGCCGTGATCTATATCCAGCCCTTGGGCAATCTCTTCCACATAGGCCGCCCAGTCGCGGTGTTCGGCATCAAAGAAGGGCCAGTGAAGAAAGGTTTGATCCGCCATCAATCGCCCTCGAACACTGGTTTTTCTTTGGCAATAAAGGCTTCATAGGCACGCTTGAAATCCTGGCCCTGCATACAGATGGCCTGTGCCTGCGCCTCGGCCTCGATCGCCTGATCCAGGCTCATATTCCATTCCTGCGCTAGCATCGTCTTGGTCATCGCATTGGCAAAGGTCGGCCCGGTGGCAATCCGTTCGGCAAGGGCAATCGCCGCCGCCTCAAGCTCTTCAGCGGAGGTCACAGAATTGAAAAACCCCCAACGCTCGCCCTCTTCTGCGCGCATGTTGCGCCCGGTATAAAGCAATTCCGCAGCGCGCCCCTGCCCGATGATCCGAGGCAGCATCGCGCAAGCCCCCATATCGCAGCCTGCAAGCCCCACCTTGTTGAACAGAAACGCAACTTTTGTGTCCGGTCCGGAAATGCGCAGATCAGACGCCATGGCCATAATCGCGCCTGCACCCGCGCAAACCCCGTCTACGGCCGCGATGATCGGCTTGCCGCAATGGATCATCGCCTTGACCAAATCTCCGGTCATACGCGTGAAGGCCAGAAGCTCTTTCATGGTCATCCGGGTGAGCGGCCCGATGATGTCATGCACGTCTCCGCCCGAACTGAAATTGCCACCGTTTGGCAAGATCACAACCGCGTGGACATCGTCCGAATAGGCAAGGGCACGGAACCAATCGCGCATTTCTGCATAGCTGTCGAACGTAAACGGATTTTTTCGATCTGGTCGATCATGGGCAATACGGGCAATGCCGTCGACGATTTTGCAGCGAAAGTGCTTTGGCTGGGGCAGATTCATCACGTGTTCCGATCATCCAGGGCTTTGTTCAAAAGACGGGTCAGGGTTTTCGCGTCCTCACGTGTCAGGTTGCCCAACCTATCGTCTATCCATTCTTCATGGTGCTGCGCCAAATCCGCAAATGCTTTGGTGCCCTTGGGTGTTAAGCGCGCGATCATGGCACGCCGGTCTCCGGGCACCGCAACACGAAGCGCAAGGCCTTCTTCCGCCAGGCGGTCGATAATTCCAGTAATGTTACCGTTGGAGACTTTCAGATAGTCGGAGAGCTCGCTCATTTTTAAGCCGTCAGGATAGCGCGATAGGGCTGCCATCACATCAAATCGCGGAAGCGTCGTATCATGATTATCTCGGAGCCTACGGCGCAGTTCTGCCTGAACCGAAGACGAAAGCTTCAAAATCCTGAGCCAAAGACGCAGCCGCTCCTTTGACAGCGGTTCCTGGTCGGGTTGCGGTTGCGGATTCATATCTCACCTCCCGACATTGACAATGCATGACCGTTGATCGCGGCGGCTTGCTTAGACGCCAAGAACAACGCGGTTGCGGCCACTTCGCTCGGGTCAATGAGTCGTGCCTGGGGGTTGCCCGACGCAACCATTGTCGTCGCCTCAGCACGGTTCATATCAAACCGTTTCATAAGCCCGGATATAGCCTCATCCGCCAGCGCAGTATCCGTAAAGCCGGGACAGATCGCGTTGCACGTGATCCCCGACTTCGCAACATCCAAAGCGATGGATCGAACCAGCCCGACGACACCATGTTTGGCGGCAGAATAAGCGGGAACCGATGCGTTCCCTTTCAGGGCGGCAGTCGACGCAATTGCAATCAGGCGCCCGCCAGCGCCCATCGTGTTCAAGGCCGCGCGAAAGGTCAGAAATGTGCCTGTCAAATTGACCGACAGAGTCTTTTCCCAGGACGCAAGCGACGTCTTTAAAACCTTACCAGAGGAACCGCCCCCAGCATTTGCAATCACCACGTCGTAGGGCGCGTCAAAAAGCGCTTCGACCTCTGGCTCTTTTGTGACGTCAGCGGTCTGCCAAATGATTGAACGCCCCGCGCTGGCGTCTTCAAGCATATCGCTTCTTCGGCCTGTAATCGTGACAGCATCGCCCGCGTCAGCAAAGGCATGGGCAATCGCACGCCCGATACCTGTACCTCCGCCCGTGACCAAGACCCGTCTCATACTTTAAGCATCTCCGCTTCGCGATCTGCCAAACGCCACGCCTGATCCCGCCCTGCCAGATAGGGAAGTGGCCAATCAGGAGCCGCCCTGTCGCCGATGCGTGCGGCCTCGTGCAAAGTCCAGTATGGATCCGCCAGATTTGGACGCCCAACCGCAACAAGATCGGCGCGCCCAGCCATGAGGATCGAATTCGCGTGATCAGCTTCATAGATGTTGCCGACTGCCATCGTGGGAATGCCCGCGTCGTTGCGAATACGGTCACTAAACGGCGTCTGGAACATGCGGCCATAGACCGGCTGAGCCTCAACTGTGGTTTGCCCCGCCGACACGTCAATCAAGTCCGCCCCCGCCGAATGGAAGGCTTTTGCGATCAACACGGCTTCTTCAGGTGTTACACCCGCATCTCCAACCCAGTCATTCGCCGAGATCCGAACCGATATCGGCTTGGTCTCTGGCCAGGCTGCACGCATGGCGGCAAATACCTCCAACGGCCATCGCAGGCGGTTTTCTAGTGCGCCACCGTATTCATCGGTGCGTGCGTTCGACATGGGCGAGATAAAGGACGAAACAAGATACCCGTGCGCCGCGTGCAGCTCGATCATGTCGAATTCGGCCCGATCAGCCATACGCACGCTTTCCGCAAACTGGTCCTTGATCTCATTCATCTCCGCTCGGGTGATTTCGCGAGGTGTTGCGTTGTTTGGCGACCAAGGAAGGGCAGAAGCACTGACCAGGTCCCAATTCCCTTCCGCAAGCGGCGCGTCCATGACCTCCCAACCCAACTGAGTCGAACCCTTGCGCCCTGAATGCCCGATCTGACAGCAAATCTTTGCATCGGTGTGTTCGTGCGCAAATCCAGTCAGCCGCCGCCAGGCGGCCTCGTGTTCTGGTGCGTAAAGCCCCGGACAGCCGGGTGTGATCCGGCCCTCTGAGCTGACGCAAGTCATTTCAGTGTAGACCAGCCCGGCCCCGCCTTTGGCCCGCTCTCCATAATGCGCCAAATGCCAATCCGTCGGTGCGCCGTCTACAGCCTTATACTGCGCCATGGGCGACACAACGATCCGGTTCTTGAGTGTCATCTCTCGCAGCTTAAACGGCGTGAACATTGGAGAGCGCAGGGGTGCGTCCTCTGGCATACCTGAACGCGTCATGAACCAACGCTCGGCGCTTTCCAACCAATCCTTGTCGCGTTCGCGCAGGTTTTCGTGGCTGATCCGCTGGCTCCGGGTCAACATGGAATAGTTGAGCTGCACCGGATCCAGATCGAAGTAGCGCTCCACAGTTTCAAACCACTCCAGCGAGTTGCGCGCCGCTGATTGCAAACGCAACACTTCAAGCCTGCGGTCCTCTTGATAGCGCGCAAGCGCGGCGCCTGTATCCTCCTCGCTATGCAGCAAGTCGGCCAAGGCAATCGCCGACTCCAACGCCAGCTTCGTGCCAGAGCCGATCGAAAAATGCGCCGAGGCTGCGGCATCGCCCATCAATACGACATTCTCATGATGCCATTGTTCGCAAAGCACACGCGGAAACCGTAGCCAGGCGGAGCCACGGATATGATTGGCATTCGTCATCAAAGCATGCCCGCCCAGGTGATCTTTGAAGATGTGCTGGCAGACGGCGATGCTTTCGTCTTGGCTCATCTCGCCAAAGCGATACGCGTCGAAAGTGGATTGCGAACATTCGACAATGAATGTCGCGGTCTCATCATCGAATTGATAGGCATGGGCCCAGACCCACCCTTTGTCGGTTTCCTCAAAGATGAAGGTAAAAGCGTCATCAAAACGCTGATGCGTCCCCAGCCAAACGAACTGACAAAGCCGTTCGTCGATCTCGGGTTTGAATACATCTGCATAATGCGCGCGCGTTTTTGAATTCAGCCCATCGCTGGCCACGACAAGATCGAACTCGGCCGCATAGGTTTCGACGCTTCCGATCTCGGTTTCAAAACGCAACTCGACGCCCAGCTCTCGCGCCCGGTCCTGAAGCAAAAGAAGCAGTGTCTTGCGACCGATACCGCAGAACCCATGGCCCGACGATACCAGTCGTTCACCTTTGAAGCGCAAAGCCACGTCATCCCAATAGGCAAAGTTTGCACGGATTGCCGCGGCGCTTATGCTGTCATTTGACGCGAGGTTGTCGAGCGTTTCATCAGAGAGCACGACGCCCCAACCAAAGGTGTCGTCCCTCTTGTTTCGCTCCACAACAACAACCTCATGGGTCGGGTCGCGCAGCTTCATCGAGATCGCGCAATAAAGCCCTGCCGGGCCGCCACCAAGACAGGCGATACGCATACAATCCCTCTCCTTGCCCCGATTCTTGAACTAAGTCTGTGGGCAACTCATTTTTATTTCAAGCTTGAAATTTTAAATTGGAACAGTTTGACCCCGAAAGAATGGCTCGATTGCTAGGGGAAAAGAGGACCCTCATTCCGCCGCGAGCGCAACAACTGGATTGTTGGGGTCAGAGGGTTGTTGGTTGGCTACCCGCCGATTTTTGAATTTGCCACGATACACCAACGCGAATACAGGCGGGGTGAAGTAGAACGACACTACTGTCGACAACAGAACACCACCGGCGATCGCCACTGCAAACGGAGGCCAAAAAGCTCCTCCTCCTAAGATAAGGGGCAGGAAGCCACCGAAAGTCGTGATTGTTGTCGAGATGATGTGTCGGCTGGAACCAGTAACAACGCGCGCCATCGCCGCCCGATCACCCTGGCTGGCCTGATCGTCTTGTTGCAACCCGGTTAGGATAATGATCGCCGCGTTGATCGAAACCCCAATTGAACCGATGACTCCGATAATTGCAGTTATACCAAACGGGAATTGCATGACGGCCAGTGACAGCATTGAAAGGCCGGCAGACAACACGCACACAACCAAAGTCACAAGGGTCAGCCGGAACGAGTTGAAGGTCAGAACAATGGTCGCGATGGAGAGCGTGACAATCAACCCGACAGAGGCAAGCAAATTCCCCACAGTGTTGGATCGGGCATCGCTGTCGCCGCCCAAGGACATCGAATACCCTTGCGGCAACGCAAACCCCGATGCATCAAGCGCTACTAGAACGTCCTGCAAAGCCTCTTCGGGTAAAACACCGGGCACGATAAACGCCTGTATGGTGTTCTCGCGTACGCCATCCGTGCGGGTTATGACGCTCTCTGCAGGTTCGATAACCGGTCTGGCGAGTTCCGACAAAGGTACAGCGGGGAACACCCCGGTCGCGGATATGGCGGCAGCGTTCGGCAGGAGAATGGGCATACTGACAATGGCGCTTAGGTCTGATCGCACCTCGTCACCCAAACGAACACGCACCGGCAACTGCTCGGTCCCTTCGATCAGTGATCCGCCGGTTATGCCAACAAGCGCCGTGTCCAACTGACCCGCTATATCTGCCACGTCCAATCCCAGCAGACGGGCTTTGACCTCATCAATCTCGAACCGGATTTGAGGGTTGCCACCGTTCACACTGGCGCGTGCTTGCGTCACCAAATCGAGATTGGCCATAACTGACCTCACCTCGTCGCCCAGATTACGCAGAACCGTGATGTCCTGCCCCTGAATTTTGACCTCAACCGGTGCCGCAACCGGAGGGCCCTGCACAAGATTGCGAACTATAATCTGCGCGTCAGGAAAGTCGGTATCCAGACGACCCTGCAGGGCTCCGACAAGGCGGGCTGCGTCGTCAGCCGTGTCGGTCGTGATCATGGCCTGTGCAAACCCGGGTTCGCGTGAACGGTTGCCAACGATATTGTAGTAGAATGCAGGGCCGGATTCTCCGACCGTCCAGTAGACACTTTTAACGCCGTCATCAGCCAGCAGCATTTCATCGATCTGACGGGCGGTTGCTTCGGTGGTGGCAATTGATGTTCCACCCGGCATGTCAACTTCAATATAGAATTGGTTTCGGTCGACGCCCGGGAAGAATTGCGCGGTCAGCGTTGGAAAGGCCGCAAAGCCAAGCACGGGCAAGACCAACGCCAACGCGATGGATCGCACTGGGTTGGCAACGGACAATCGGATTGAGGCCTCGAACATACGGGCAAGCGGCGGAATGCTGATACCACGGCTCAGCATTCCTGCATCTGGGCGATCGGACAGTACCCAGCCCGCAATCGCCGGAGTCACCGTCAAGGCCACGACTAGGGACCAGACAAGCATAAGCACCACAGCGATCGCGATGGCACCGACAAAGTCGCCTGCGGGCCCCGGCAGCAAGATCATCGGCGTGAAGGCGAGCGCCGTTGTGACAGTCGATGCCAGTAACGGCGCGGCCAACCGGCGAACAGCGTCTCGCACGGCTGCAAGTCGCTCCATCCCATCCTGCAGACGGCGTCGAATCTCATCGGTCATTACGATGGCTGCGTCAACGAGCAGACCGAGTGCAACAATCAGGCCCGTCACGGACATCTGATGAATGGGCAATCCAATCATGTTCATCGTCGCCAGAGTTGCCAATGAGACGACAGGCAGTACCAACGCCACAATCGCAGCGGCCCGAACCCCCAAGGTTATGAACAAAACAGACACCACCAGCGCCACGCCAATTGCCATGTTAATCCCGACCTCTGACAAACGATCCGTCGTATACTGGCTTTGATCAAACAGAAGTATTTCCTGTATGCCCAGAGGTACCGATGCGGCGCCTGCCGCAAGCTCATCCCGAAGAAAACCAGTCCAGCGGTCGATCTGCACGCCATCCTGCGCCAGAACCCCCACCAGAACCGAAGGTTTTCCGTTGGCAAACGCGATTGAGGACTGCGGTTCGCGCCCACCCCGGTCTACGCTGGCAATATCTCCAAGCTGCACCACGGCACCGTCTGCGTTTTCACGCAGGACGATGCTTCGAATGCGGTCCAAAGTCTCAATCTCCCCGCTGATGCCGATGGTCAGGTCGACATCGGACTGCAACCGCCCAGACTGAACCTTGCCATCTGCTTCTGCGATCCGCTGGGATATCTCGGCCGCGCTAAGCCCAAGCGCAGCAGCCTTATCCATATCGACGCTTACAAGCACCTCTTCATCCGGCTGCCCGAAATAGTCCACTGCTCGTGTCGCAGGTATCGCGCGCAATCTGTCACCCAATGCTTCGGCATGACGAGACAGCAAAGTTAACGGAAAGTCGGGGTCCTCGGCCGCAACTGCAATGACAGCGGAATAGGCAGCAATACCCTCGGCATCAAACTCTGGCGGCAATACTCCTGCCGGAAAGTTCTGGCGCGCATCTTCAACGGCATCCCGAGCCTCGGCCCAAACCTGCTCAATGGTGGCTTCATCCAGCGTTTCCAACAACTCGACCGAAACAACCGACACGCCCGAGCGTGAGACAGAACTGATCTCATCCACTTCGGAGATTTTCCGCAGTTCTTCCTCGATTTCTGCGGTAACCAGCGCCTCGACCCGCTCCGGGTCTGCACCCGGGAACTGCGTCGTCACGGTTGCGAAGAGGTTGGTAATCGTTGGGTCTTCCTGCCGGCCCAACGATAAGAACGAAGACAGGCCTGCAGACACAAGCACCAAAATGATAAGAGCAACCAGTCGGGGTTGGCGAAAAGTAAGGGTTTCCATCAAATCGCTCCGTTACTCGCCCGTGTTGAAGGCGACGCGCTGGCCAACGGTAACGCGCTGTGGCCCTTGGTCGATCAGAACAGTGCCTTCTGGAAACGCGCCGCGTACGAAAACGCGGTCATCTTCAGCGTGCAGAACTTCGACCGTTGCCAGGCGTACAATCTTCTGTGCGTCAGCAACCAGAAGTGTCCATTGCCCACGCGTACCTTCCTTCAACGATGTCGTGGGCACCCAGGTCCCCGCACTCTGGACGGGATCCAGTACATGAACACGTGCGGTTTGTCCGAAAGCAACGTCTGGCGCGTTCTTCAGATCGAACAGCGCGGTTCGGGTTCGGGTCACCGGGTCAATGTCGGGCCGCAAAGTTGCAAGCTCGGCGCGATAGCTTTGACCTGCTATTTCGATCTCAACATCAGTCAACAGCTCCGGATCAACATCGAGAGGGATACCGATCCGAACCTGCGGGGACACGACCTCGACCATTCCCAGAACCAGCTCACCCGATCGCAGAGTTTCACCTCCGTCCACGTGTCGCGCGGTTATTTGACCGGCAAATGGGGCCTCGATACTGGATTTCTCGATCCGAACGGTCACATCACGCATGGCCGCATCCAGTTCACCAATTCTGGACAACAATTCGTCTTGCAGGGAAACTGCTTCGTCCAGTCGAGCTTGGCTGGTAAATCCCTGTTCGATGAGTTTGGCGTTTCGCTCAACCGTTTTCTTGGCAAACGCGAGCTGGGCTGAAATGGCATCGCGTGATGCGGTCAGACGCTCACGTTCGACCTCCAACAGAGCAGTGTCCAGCGTCGCCAGAAGTTGGCCCTTGGCAACCTCGTCACCCTCGTCCACCAGAATCTGATCAAGCGTCCCATTCAGTTCGAATGAAATATCTGCCGAACGCTGTGGTTCGACCTGACCGATGAACACACGGTCGACTGTATAGGCGCTCTCCGACGTGATTGGCGTAGCCGAGACCGGCGTCACTGCCGCAGCGTCCGGTGAAGGAACAGCATCTGCCCGGCGTGTGAGCTCGGACGCACCGAAGTAAACTGCAGCCGCTGCAACGGCCATAAAGCTGACGGTCACTCCCAAACGCACGGTGCCGCGGAACACACGTGCAAATAGGCTCGGTTTGGTCGCTTCAGTAGATGAATTTGCAGGATTCGGCATTTGGGGACCTCATCAAGTTAGCATCTCTAACATATGTTAGAAGTTCTTACTTTGACAAGAGATACGTGATCTGGCACATGTTGGATCATGAGCAGCACAGAAAAAATTCACCCTTCAATCAGCCAGGCGACCGGTCATGCTGTTAGCAAGAAAGCCTATCATCACGGCGATCTACGCGCTGCATTGATCGAGGCAACCCGACAGCTGGTTGAAGAAAAAGGTCCGGATAGTTTTTCCGTATCCGAGGCGTGCAGACGGGCGGGCGTTTCGACGGCGGCCCCTTACAAGCACTTCAAAGACAAGACAGAAATGCTCGTTGCGACTGTTCTTGAAGGCATGGTGCGTCACCGCAATAAAATGCTTTCCGCACTGGAAGGCGTTCCTGAAGGATCGACCGAGCGCATCACCGCAATTGGGATGGAGTATGTTGCTTTCGCCCTCAACGAGCCGGGAATTTTCAGGCTGAAATTTGGTGGCTTTACGGATCGCATCGCAGATCCCCGACTTGAAGAAAGCGGCCAACAAAGCTTTGGGATTCTTTTGACCGAGGTTGCAAAATGTCTCGGAGAACCGGGGATCACTGACGAGGTACGTAGACGAGGGTTCTTATTGTGGAGCTTTGTGCACGGGCTATCCTTCATTCTGCGTGACAAAGGGCTTGCAGAGAAAGGCGGAGATTTCGAGCTGTATGCCCTACTCGAAGAAATCGCTGAAAGAATGCTGCGTTGAACTCTCAACATAGCTGTGACTTTTATCAGGGTTATCGGGATCGCAGGTTCTGTTGCAATCTTTGCACCACCTGTGAGATCGAAAGCAGTTCTGGTAACGCGCACTAAACGTGACAGGAACCGGCCGTGACGATCTCATTCAGAGGCGCCCATTTTCCAAAGAACGTGATCTTGCACCCTATCTTCTAGCGGGATCTGGAAGAAATTATGGCGGAGCGTCGTGTCGACATGGATCGCGCGGTGCTAAATCTCTGAGTACGGACCTTCTCGTAGCGGCCTGTCGAACCAGCCGCTCAGTGCAAGCGCAAAATAATAGGGTGGCTGAAGTTACATGATGCGAACAAAGCCACCTATAAGCTTAGATGATTTATCCGCGTCCGCTCACGCTCGCCTGATAGGCGTCCAGCGAGCCTGAAAGAGCAAGGCCCCAAGGCACGTCATGCCTTTCGCAGAACTCCTGCCAGACTACCCCATAGGGCAGGTCTTTAAGCTCTTCGGTGAAAATGAGACGCTTTGTGAAGTCCAGCGTAGCTTCTGCGCTTTTAAGTTCTGTTAGCGGCATAAGCAGAGATCGCAAGAGTGCCTTTTGCATGTTCCGTGTCCCGATCACCCAAGCGGCCGTTCTGCTGATCGTAGCATCAAAGAAATCCAGCCCGATGCGTGTCCTGTCAAGCAGGTCGGCGAACACGAGCTCGTTCGCCATCGCCTGAATGTCGTCATTCAGCAGGATCACGTGATCGCTGTCCCAACGCATGGGGCGTGAGACGTGGAGGAGGATTTCGTCAAGCGAGAGCGCCACGGAACTCAGTTTGTCGGCGATGCTCTCGGTGGGATGGAAATGCCCCATGTCGAGGCACAGAAGCGTTCCCTTGCGGATCGCGTAACCCATGTAGAACTCGTGGCTGCCAACGGTGCAGGCCTCGACACCGATACCAAAAAGCTTGCTCTCGACCGCATCGACCATCTGAGCCGGGTCCTGGGTTTCGGCACGCATGGCATCAAGCGAGGCCTCAAGCCGTGCGCGTGCCGCCATGCGGTCCACTGGTGTATCTTTGTAACCGTCTGGCACCCAGATGTTGTTGACGGCTGACGAACCAAGCTTTTCACCAATCTTTGCTGCGATGTCGCGCGTACGGCGGCCGTGTTCGATCCAGAAATCGCGGATGCCCTTGTCAGGGTGGCTGAGGGTCAGATTGTCGTCGGCCTTCGCATGCGCAAAAAAAGTCGGATTGAAATCGATGCCAATCGCCTGATCCTTGGCCCAATCGATCCATGGTGCGAAGTGATGGTATTCGATTTCGTCCCGATCGGGCGTCTCGTCTGTGTCGAGGTAAATAGCGTGCAGGTTGAGCCTGTGTGTGCCGGGGATCTGACGATAGGCGAATTCAAGGTCAGCACGGAGTTCATCCGGTGTTCGAGCGCGGCCCGGATGGTTGCCGGTCGCTTGAATGCCACCGCCCGAAGTGCCGCTTCGTTTTTCAAAGCCCATCACGTCGTCACCTTGCCAGCAGTGCATCGAGATTGGAATCGTAGCAAGTCGATCGAGGGCTGCCTCGGTATCAACGCCCCATTCTGCAAAAACCGCCTTCGCGCTGTCGTAGGTCATGGGCTTCCTCTCTTAACGGGTGAAGGCCTGAACGTTACCCGCGTCTACATTGACTATGTTACCAGTCGATTTTGCAGACTTGTCAGAGGCAAAGAAATAGGCGGCCTCAGCGATGTCCTCCGGCAAAACCGAGCGCTTTAGCATCGAACGTTGGCGATACATTTCTTCAAGGCCGTCTTTGTCGGTTCCATAGGTCGATGCGCGTTGGTCGAGCCACTCGCCCTCCCAGATGCGAGACCCACGAAGGACCGCATCAGGGTTTACGACGTTGACGCGTATGCCTGCCTCCGCCCCCTCTAGCGCTAGGCATCGGGCGAGGTGAAGTTCGGATGCCTTGGCCGTACAGTAGGCCGAGGCGTTGGGGCTGGCTGCAAGTCCGTTCTTTGAGCCGACGAAGACGATCGAACCTCCAATGCCTTGGGTGCGCAGGATCTTGAACGCTTCGCGACTGACGAGGAAGTAGCCAGTGGACAAAACATCCATATTCTTATTCCACAGCGCGAGCGTAGTTTCCTCGACTGGCGCCGACGAGGCGATACCCGCGTTTGAAACAAGAATATCGATGCCGCCAAACTCAACGGCTGTCTCAGCGAAGGCGGCAAAGACGCCATTCTCATCGGTTACGTCCATCCTGACGCTGTGAACAACATCATCCGAATAACGGGATTTCAGGTTGTCCGCGACGGCTCCAAGAACGTCCGCATCAATGTCGGCCAGCACTACGCACGCGCCTTCTGAAAGGTACCTTTCAGCCGTTGCCGCGCCAATTCCGCCAGCGCCACCAGTGACAAGTGCGATGCGCCCGGCAAGCGATTTTGGTTTGGGCATACGCTGAAGTTTGGCCTCTTCCAGAAGCCAGTATTCGATGTCGAAGGCCTCCTGTTCAGGCAGGCCAACATATTCGCTGACAGAAGAAGCACCACGCATCACGTTGATAGCATTGATATAGAACTCGCCCGAAATGCGCGCGGTGGCTTTGTCCTTGGCAAATGTGATCATGCCGACGCCGGGGATAAGATAAACAACGGCGTTTGGGTCTCGGATCGCAGGACTATCGTCGTGTTTACAGCGCTCATAGTAGGCGGCGTAGTCTTCGCGATATGCAGAAACCTGTCCGGGCAGCCCTTCCAACACGGCATCGATATTGTTCTTGGCCGGATCGAAATCCACGACCAGCGGTCGGATTTTTGTCCTTAAGAAGTGGTCCGGGCAAGACGTACCAAGTGCTGCGAGGGGACGAATGTGCTTTGCGTTGACGAATTCGAGGACGGCGTCGCTATCATCGAAATGGCCGACCATGTGCTGTTTGCCTGAAACCATCCCACGGATCGCTGGCATAAGACGCGCGACAACGGCGCGACGATTGGCTGGAGAAAGGCTTTCGTGAACAGCTCCGCCAAAAGCCGCGACATCAGCTGTCTTCGCCTCGAACCAGTCCATTGCTTTCTGAATGATCGCAAGCGAAAGCTCATAGCATTCCTTGGCGTCGTCCGCCCAAGTGAAGAGCCCGTGTGACTCAAGAACGACGCCCTTGGCCTCTGGGTTTCTTTTGCAGAAATCCTCAAGCCATAAGCCCAGTTCAAAGCCCGGGCGCTTCCACGGAAGCCAGCCAATCTCGCCGCCGAAAATTTCATGCGTTAGCTCTTTCGAGTTCTTTGAAGCCGCGATCGCGATGATGGCGTCCGGGTGGAGGTGGTCGACATGTTTCTTCTTGACATAGGCATGGAGCGGGGTGTCGATGGAGGCCGCGCGTGGGTTTAGTTTGAACGTGCAATGTGGGAGATAGCCGACCATCTCGTCCTCAAACTCAACGCCGCGGTAAAGACCCTTTAAGGCAAGCAGCTTTTCCATGTAGAGCGTCGCGAACCCGTCCATTTTGATAGAACCAATATCGCCGCCCGAGCCTTTGACCCAAAGGACTTCGACATCCTCGCCTGTCAATGGATCGCGCTCCATTGCCTTGGCTGACGTATTGCCGCCGCCGTAGTTGGTGATGCGTTTGTCCGATCCAAGAAGATTGGAGCGATAAAGAAGCTTCTCCGACTCGCTCATCTTTGCTGCAGCACTGTCTTCCCAGAGATTCTCAAGGGGTTGTTTTTCAACGGTCTTCAACATCTGACCCTCCGGCTGCGTCCAAATTCAGGATGTGCGTTGCAAGCGAGGGTGCGGAGGTTGTGTCATTTTGTCAATCAAAAACGATCATAATCAATCATTCTGCATTGCAGCATGATTGATTATGAGTGAAAATGATTGACAGGTTATGCGAATCTGGACATCGTGCTGGGCCAAGGGAGGCACAATTGCACGAAACTGAGCGTCATACTGTAATCTTGTCGGCGGTTCAGGACCGCCCATTCGCCAGCGTCACCGATCTTTGTGGGCTGACCGGTGCCTCTGAAGCCACCATTCGACGGGACATTGCTACGCTTCACATGGAGAAAAAGCTCCGCCGTGTTCGTGGAGGTGCCGAAGCGATCGCACCACCTCAATTCGTCGGACTTGCGGGACGGACGTTTGCCGTAAACGAAGCTATTCGCATTGATGAAAAGCAGTCCATTGCTCAGGCCGCAGCCGAGCTGTGCGAAGATGGCGATCCGATCATTATTAACGGGGGCACCACGACGTTCCAGATGGTGCATCCGCTAGCCAACCGACGCATGCAGGTCTTTACCAATTCGTTTCCGATTGCAGAGCACCTGCTGAAGCATTCCAAGAACACAGTCATGCTGCCCGGTGGGGCGATATACCGTGAACAGAACATCATCCTGTCTCCGTTCGAAAATGATGTCTCGCGCAATTTCTACGCGCGCCGCATGTTCATGGGGGCTCAGGGCATTGGCCCTCTTGGTTTGATGGAGGGCGATCCCCTGCTCATCCAAGCCGAGGAAAAGCTCATGGGTCAGGCGGACGAGTTGGTCGTTTTGGTCGATAGCAGCAAATTCGAGTCGCGCTCCAGCCTCGTGCTTTGCCCGCTGGATCGTATCGACGTCGTTATTACAGATGCGGGTATCTCCGACCGGGCTGCGGCGATGCTGGAGGCTGCCGAAATCAAACTGATCGTGGCGGAAAGGAACGCCGCGGCTGAAACCGGTTCGACCTAAGCGAACCATTCACAATCGCTCGACAGGGAGGATTAACCATGAGCATGACCAGAAGACTCTTCGGTGGCACAGCAATCGCGGCCACCATGCTGGCGGGAAGTGCTGTGCACGCACAAGATGACATGCGCATCGCGCTTGTTGTAAAGGCGCTGGGTATCGGCTTTTTTGAAGCGGCTGCGGAAGGTGCTGAGGAGGCAGCGGCAGAGCTCGGTAATGTCGAGGTCATCTATACCGGTCCGACCGACACCACTGCGGAGGGCCAGATTGAAGTCATAAACTCTCTGATCGCCCAAGGCGTCGACGCCATCGCGATCTCTGCCAACGACCCGGACGCCGTATCTCCTGCGCTCCAACGTGCGATGCAGCGTGGCATCACGGTCATATCGTGGGATTCAGGCGTCAACGAAGAGGGTCGGATGATGCATCTGAACCCGTCCTCGACCCCGCTGATCGGCAACACAATCATCAAACTCGCGGCTGACCACATGCCAGATGGCGGCCAGGTGGCCATCTTGTCGGCATCGGCTACGGCCACAAACCAGAACGCATGGATTGCTGCTGCAGAAGAGGTCCTGCCGAACTACGACGGCATTGAATTGGTCGCAACGGTCTACGGCGATGATCTCTCGGACAAGTCTTATCGCGAAGCACAAGGCCTGATGGCATCCTACCCGGACCTCAAGGCCATCATCGCGCCGACAACCGTTGGCATTCTTGCGTCTTGTCAGGCCGTGTCTGATGCGGGCAAGATCGGTGAGATAAACGTTACCGGCTTGGGGCTACCATCCGAGATGGCAGGCTGCGTCGAATCCGGCGCCACAGAAAGCTTCGCAATCTGGAACCCGATCGACCTTGGCTACTCGGCGACGATGATTGCGCACGCCTTGGCCTCAGGTGCTGCAGCGGCCGAGCCAGGTGCAGAGATTCCAACGGGGCGCATGGGCTCGGTGACTCTGGATGACACGAACTCTGCCGCAATGTCAGACCCGTTCACTTACGACGCGTCGAATATTGATCAGTTCAAAGACATATTCTGATCCCTCAAACAGATCGGCGCAGCGGTATAGTTGCGCCGGCACTACTCCGATATGGCTAGCCGAACCTGATGTTAATGGAAGCAGATCCCGAGCCCACGCTCACCAGGGCTGAAACCAACGTACCGGTTCTTTCGCTGAACGGGGTAACTAAGACGTTTCCGGGCGTTACGGCTTTGTCTGAGGTTTCGCTTGAGCTCTTCCCCGGCAGGGTCACGGCACTAGTCGGAGAGAATGGCGCTGGAAAATCGACTGTCGTCAAAATTATGACCGGCATCTATCAACCGGATGGTGGCCAGATAGAGATCGATGGTTCGCCCGTTCGGTTCCCAACCGCTCAGGACGCTGGCAACGCTGGTGTCACCGCGATCCACCAAGAGACAGTTCTATTCGACGAATTGTCGGTGGCAGAAAATGTGTTTCTGGGCCACGCACCACGCGGGCGTTTCGGCCTGATCGATACGGCTGCGATGATGGACAAGGCTCGAGAAATCCTGGAAGCCATTGGTGCCAACATCGATCCCAGAACGAAACTCAAAGACCTGGGGATTGCAAACAAGCATCTCGTGGCGATTGCCCGTGCGCTTTCGATCGACGCGCGCGTGGTGATAATGGACGAGCCGACCGCCGCGCTCAGCCAGAAGGAAATCGAAGAACTTTATGAACTTGTCGAAGGGTTGAAAGCGCAAGGCAAGGCTATCCTTTTCATCAGCCACAAGTTCGATGAAATTTTCCGCATTGCCGACAACTACACGGTTTTCCGAGACGGCGCGTTGGTGGGCGACGGCGCTATCGCCGATGTGCGCGAGGCAGAGCTGGTCAAGTTGATGGTTGGCCGGGACGTCAGCCAGATCTTTCCCGACCGTGAACACAATGCTGGCGATCAGATACTGGCGGTAGAAGGCTACGAACATCCGACCGAATTCGCCGATATCAATTTCACTCTGCGCCGCGGAGAAATTCTGGGCTTCTACGGCCTGGTTGGCGCGGGACGTTCAGAGTTCATGCAATCGCTATTTGGAATAACTCGCCCCTCAGCAGGTAAGGTGACAATCGACGGCGAACGCGCGGTCATCAGGTCGCCTGCCGACGCCGTTGGCAAGGGCATCGTCTACGTGCCTGAAGACCGCGGCCGACAGGGCGCAATCACTGCGCTTCCGATTTTCCAGAACGTCACCCTGCCCTCGCTTGGCCGCACCTCAAAGAACGGATTTCTGAGGCTGGCCGAAGAGTTCAAACTGGCTCGCGAATACACCGAAAGGCTCGATCTTCGCGCGGCCTCTCTGGACACTGACGTTGGCAATCTCTCGGGCGGAAACCAGCAGAAGGTGGTCATAGCCAAATGGCTCGCCACCCAACCAAAGGTTATTATTCTAGACGAGCCGACCAAGGGCATCGACATCGGCTCGAAGGCCGCAGTTCACGAATTCATGGCGGAGCTGGCTGCTCAGGGATTGGCGGTCATTATGGTCAGTTCGGAAATCCCAGAAATCCTGGGCATGTCCGACCGCGTTATCGTGATGCGCGAAGGTCGGATAGCGGCAGAACTATCAGACGACAAGATGACCCCAGAAACGCTCGTACGATACGCAGCGGGAATTTAGGAGGGACAAGCATGTCGAAGCAAATCCTCATGTCCCGCGAAGTCCTGCTGACCGGCGCAATACTTCTTCTTCTCATAATTATCTCCTCTCGGTTCCCGGCTTTCATTGCGCCATCGAATCTTGCGAACGTGTTTAATGACACTGCACCTTTGATCCTATTGGCCATCGGTCAGATGATCGTGATCCTGACGCGGTGCATCGATTTAAGTGTTGCCGCCAACCTAGCCCTCACAGGTATGGTCGTGTCCATGATCAATGTCGCTATGCCTGGGCTACCGGTACCAGCGATCATAGTCATCTCAGTTGTCTTTGGCGCGCTGCTCGGGATGGTGAATGGTGTTCTTGTCTGGAAGCTGGCGATCCCCCCAATCGTTGTCACCCTAGGGACGATGACGATATTCCGCGGCACCATCTTCCTGCTTTCCGAGGGGAAGTGGATCAACGCACATGAGTTTAGCGATCCGTTCAAGGGGTTCCCTCGAACAGTGCTTCTCGGGCTGCCACTGATGAGCTGGATCGCTATCGCCGCCGTTGTTGTTTTCTCGATCATCATGTCGCGAACCACACTTGGCCGGGCATTTTACGCCGCTGGTGGAAACCCACATGCGGCAACTTACGCCGGCATCGACGTGGGTCGCACTCAGTTCTGGGCATTCACGATATCAGGGGCGTTGGCGGGACTCACCGGTTACCTGTGGGTGTCGCGTTTTGCGGTCGCCTTCGTCGACCTCGCTGGGGGGTTTGAACTTAGTGTCGTTGCCGCCTGCGTGATTGGCGGAGTTGCCATCATGGGCGGGATCGGCACAGTCGTTGGAGCAATGCTTGGCGCGTTGTTTTTGGGCATCATCAGCAACGCATTGCCGGTCGTGAATATCTCGCCCTTCTGGCAACTGGCGATCTCCGGCAGCGCAATCATTATCGCGGTTGCTCTCAATGCGCAGGCAAACCGCGAGAAGGGCCGGATCATACTCAAACGCGCAGAGCATGCCACATGACCGACACCACACGCTTCATTCCTGATCGTCTTCAATCGCCGCTGGAGCGACGCCTAAAAAGCTGGGAGACCCTGCTTCTGGCTGTCGCCGTCGCGATCTTCATCGTGAACAGCTTTACATCGCCCTATTTCCTGAACGCGTGGAACCTGAGTGATATGACGTTCAACTTCACAGAAAAAGCGATGATCGCCTTCGCGATGGCGCTCTTGATCATAGCAGGCGAGATCGACCTTTCCGTGGCCTCAATCATTGCGCTCGCCTCCACCGCGATGGGCGCCGCCGTGCAGATCGGCGTGGGTACTGCGGGGCTTGTACTGATCGGGCTGTGTGTCGGACTGATCTGCGGGGCGTTCAACGGATTTCTTGTGACAAAAATGAGGTTACCATCCATTGTTGTGACCATCGGTACGATGAGCCTCTTTCGCGGGATCAGCTACATCGTTCTCGGGGATCAGGCCTATCGCGGTTATCCGCCGGATTTCTCTTTCTTCGGACAGGGCTACGTGTTCTGGGTGATTTCTTTCGAATGCGTGCTGTTCGCGATTATCGCACTGATCTACTTTGTACTTCTGCACAAGACGAACTTTGGACGGGCGGTTTATGCCATCGGGAACAATCCGATCGGTGCTGAGTTCTCGGGCATTCGCGCCGCTCGTATAAAATTCATCCTGTTCCTCCTGACTGGGCTCATGTCCGGCGTGGCAGCAATTTGTCTGACTTCAAGACTGGCCTCGACGCGCCCGTCTATCGCCTTCGGCTGGGAGCTCGAGATCGTCACTATGGTGGTTCTTGGCGGGGTGAGCATACTCGGAGGCTCGGGCTCGATCCCCGGTGTTGTGATCGCGGCATTCGTTATGGGCCTCGTTACCTTCGGGCTCGGTCTTCTCAACGTGCCGGGCATCGTAATGTCCATCGTTATCGGCCTTCTGCTGATCGGGGTCATTGCACTACCGCGCCTTTGGGAAAAATGGAGGGCGTGATGGAAAAGTATGCGTTCAAGATGCGCCTCAATCCCGGTATGAAAGACGAATACAAGAAACGGCATGACGAGATATGGCCCGAACTTGTGACACTTCTGAAGGAGGCAGGTGTAACGGACTATTCCATCCACCTCGACGAGCAGACGAATATCCTGTTCGGCGTTCTCTGGCGTCGGGATGACCACGGTATGGACGATCTTCCATCCCATGAGGTCATGAAGCAGTGGTGGGCGCATATGGCAGATATCATGGAAACCCACGACAATAACGAGCCCGTTGCCGTGCCTCTAACCACCGTGTTCCATATGCCATGACCAGTGGGAACATCGCCGTCATCGATATCGGCAAGACGAATGCCAAGCTGGCGCTGGTACGGCGTTCCGACCAGTCCGAGATCTCGGTAATCACGCGGCCAAATGCGGCCCTGCCCGGCCCACCCTATCCGCATTTCGATGTTGAAGGGCATTGGCAGTTCATTTTGGACGGGCTCGCATCCTTCCATACCGAGCACGGTGTCGCAGCAATCACGATCACAACGCACGGCGCAGCAGGCGCTCTCATTGCCAAGGATGGATCGCTGGCAGCCCCTATCCTTGACTATGAACACACAGGTCCAGACGATCTTGCGGGCGAGTACAATGCGATCCGTCCGCCATTTGCCGAAACTGGGTCACCCCGATTATCGATGGGTTTGAATCTCGGTGCGCAACTTCATTGGCAGTTTATGAATGACCCGTCGCTCCGAGAACGGGTTTTCCATATCGTGACCTACCCGCAATTCTGGGCGCATCGCTTGTCGGGCGTCCTCGCTACAGACGTGACATCTCTGGGGTGCCACACGGATCTTTGGAACCCGTTTCAGCATCAGTTTTCTTCCTTGCCTCAAACGCTTGGGATCGCTGAAAAGATCGCACCGCCTCGCAAGCCCGGTGACGTTCTTGGGACCATCACATCAGAGGTCGCCCGGCGAACGGGGTTATGTGTGGAGACGCCCGTTTTCTGCGGCATCCACGATTCCAATGCCTCGCTATTGTCGCATCTGGTCACCCGCAAGCCTCCCTTCAGCGTGGTGTCGACCGGCACCTGGGTGATCGCGATGGCCGTCGGTGGTAATCCCGTCACGCTCGATCCTGCGCTTGATACGCTGGTCAACGTCAACGCCTTTGGCGATGCGGTGCCATCAGCACGTTTTATGGGGGGGCGAGAACACGATCTTGCCCTTGGTGGACCGGCTGTTCAGGCTAAGGCGTCTGATATGCTTGAGGTGTTGAGCAACTGCAGCATGCTTTTGCCTGCTGTAGTATCAGAGACAGGGCCGTTCGCCGGACACCAAACGCATTGGGTCGGTGGGGAACCGCCGAAAGGGTCGGGCCAACGGAGTGCTGCAGTCGGGTTTTACCTTGCATTGGTGACGTCTCATTGTCTTGATTTAATTGGCCATAGAGGCCCTGTGATCATTGAAGGACCGTTCGCACGGAATGCAGCGTATCTTAAGATGCTCGGAGTGGCAGCCTCCTCTCCTGTTGTCCCAACAGAAAGCTCGACGGGAACGAGTCAGGGAGCAGCTCTGCTTGTGGCGCCCAATGAAGCTCAACAACACCAGATACCTGCGCTTACAGTCGCTGACAAACAGTTGAACGATGCGTTTTTGCGTTATGCCACCGAGTGGAATAGTAGCTTAATCAAAGATTGATGGGACGGCGTCCGCAGGTGCGCGACCAACCTTGGGGACAACGCAGCACTGACCGTACGAAAAGTCACTTTGTCCACATGACAGGCCGTAGCGGACAAGCTCATCGCCATCATGATATGCCCAGTGGTCGTCTTCCCGGTTTCCCAAAATAAATATTATACAGCATATAATAAAAGCCCAAGAACTGCTCAGGGGAGAGTTTTGTCAGGCTTCGCCCAGAAGCCAGTCTGAGAAAAACTGCACCGCCTCGCTCGAAGCGGCGCTGTGGGGTCGAACCAAAAAATACCCGTAGTCTGGCAATTCGATCCTGGACAAACGAAACAACCGTCCGGTCTTCACATCGCTTTGAACCAGATCATCCATCAAAGCAATCCCTTGTCCATCGATCACCGCCTGCACTCGGACATTCGGGTCAGGGACAATCAGCACATCTCGCCTCGCTTGCGGGGGAAGCCCTGAGGCATTCAGCCAATCGGACCAGGCGCTGCTGTCGTCACGATCTCTGAGCAAGGTCATATGCGAAATCGCCTGTTCCATCCCCAATCGGTTCACCAGTTCGGCCGCCGCCCGATTGCCAACCGGATATGGTGGCATGGGCATGAAAGGTGTCACGGCGCCGTCTTCCCAAGTCCCGTTGCCCCATCTGATTGTTAGATCCACCGCTTGCAGTTCATGCGTCGAAAACTCGATCATCGGTTGGATGCGAAGCTGCACGTCCGGGTGGTCTTGCATGAACGACATTAGGCGTGGCGAGAGCCAACGCGCGGCGAAATAGGTCGAGACGCCGACGGTCAGAGAGCGGGCCGATATTCCCTTCAACGCCTGAATGTCGGTTTCGATCTCTTCGTATCGTGTCTGGCAGATTGCGCGGAGCTTTAGACCATCGCCGGTGAGCGTGGCGCCCCGTGAAGTGCGCTGGAACAGGGCCATCCCCAAATCGGCCTCAAGCGTCTTGATTTGATAACTGATGGCGCCCTTGGTCATATTGAGCGCCACTGCGGCTGTCGAAAAGCTGGAATAGCGGGCAATTTCGGCAAATAGCCTGAGCAGGTCATGGTGATGAAAGCGGGCTGGCATAAGCTATCGTACAAATTTTTTAAACGCAGCGAAGAGAAAAATTCGATTTTCAGGCTTATTTTCATGCCCTCATTCTGAACCAGGCTTTTGAAACGACAAAGTAGTGTTGGATACCTTGAACGCGACAGCAGATACATCAACATTGGCGGGGCATCAGGGTCGCGTGCGTCGGGGCCGTTTGGCCCGTCACAACGTACCATCCGAAGCAGTGCCTTTCACGGGCCGCAAAATACCTGCCTACAATCTGCTGAGCGACACGGCGTTGGCCAGGATCGAGGATCAGGCCGATTGGATTCTGGAAAATATTGGCGTCGAGTTTCGGGGAGATCGAACGGCGCTGGATCACTTTGCTGAGGCTGGCGCCCGCATTGACGGTGCGTGCGTGCGGTTTGAGCCGGGTCACGTCCGCGCCCTGTGCGCAACTGCCCCGGCTGAGTTTCAGTTGCATGGCCGGGACCCGGCCAAAACCGTAACGCTTGGCGGCAACAACGTTGTGCTGATGCCGGGATATGGCTCTCCCTTTGTAAGCGATCTGGCGAAGGGACGACGGTATGCGACGCTGGAGGATTTCCGCAAGTTCGTAAAGCTGACCTACAGCGCGCCCGCCTTGCATCATTCCGGCGGTACGGTGGTCGAGCCAACGGACATACCGGTGAACAAACGGCATCTGGACATGATGTTGGCGCATCTGACCCTCTCGACCAAGCCTTTCATGGGGTCCGTGACGGCGCCCGACCGCGCGCGGGACAGTATCGAAATGGCACGCCTCGTCTTTGGCCGCGACGTCATGGATCGCCACGCTGTGATGCAGGCCAATATCAACGTCAACTCGCCGCTGATCTATGATGACACCATGTCCTCGGCCCTGCGCATTTATGCCGAGGCGGGCCAATGCGTCTGCGTCTCTCCTGCGATTTTCGCGGGTGCTATGGGGCCGCTTTCACCGGCCGCCGTGGCGGCGCAAACATTGGCCGAAGCGATGGCGGGCATCGCGCTTGCCCAATTGGTGCGGCCCGGTTGTCCGGTGGTCTTCGGGTCGTTCCACTCCAGCATGAACCTGCGGACAGGAGCCCTGACCTTTGGATCGCCCGAGGCGAACATGACCACGATGGCGCTTTCGCAACTTGGCCGAAGGCTTGGCGTGCCGGTGCGCTCTGGCGGGGGGCAGATCACCGCGTCCAACGCGCCGGACGGGCAAGCCATGCAGGACAGCACCGGCGCGATGTGGTCCACGCTGCTCTCTGGTGCGCATCAGGTCTGGCATGCAGCGGGCTGGCTCGAGGGCGGGCTTGTGATGTCGTATGAGAAATTCATCATGGACCTCGACCATTGCGGCGCGATGCTGAAACTCTTGCAAGGCTTCAATACCGATGACGAGGCCTTTGGCCGGGATGCATACTATGAGACGGGTCCGGGCGAGAATTTCCTGTCGACCAGCCACACCCTACGCCACTACACAACGGCGAATTTTGAGCCGCAGATATCTGATGCCGGGTCATTCGAAAGCTGGTCAGAAAACGGCGCACTTACCTCAGACCAACGCGCCACGCAACGGTGGCGGCAAATGTTGAACGACTACCAACAACCCGAAATGAAACCTGGCATCCAGGCAGCGCTTGAGGACTTTGTATCCGAGCGCAAGGCCCATTTGCCGGACGAATGGTACTAGAAAGGAACACCCATGACCGCAGGACTTAGTCGCACATCCGCCCTTGCCTCTCGCCACACAGCGCTCGCCGCTGGAACCACGCTCAGGGTCTCGGGGAATGATGTCGCGACAGATGCAACTGTTGTGTCCAGCCCGATATACGACCCCGGCAAAACGCGCACTCACGAATAGAATGGCATCGGCACCGGCCCATTGCGGTCGTTCGACTTTGACTATTGTCGCTGCGGTGCAACCCGTCGAAAGAGACCTTCGCTGCACCAGTGAAGCTAGAAGACGGACGCAGGTCCGAGGGGCGGGCTCCGCAGCGGTTCACTCATCCGCACCAACAAGGGTGGCCCATTCCTGCCGTTCATCCAACCAGGGCCAAGTTGCGGTGCGCTCGTCAAAGCGGCCATATGCTGCGTTCGCAACGGTGGGGTCACTTGATCCGGGAAAGCAATTGAAACACCGGCATTAGTTCAGCCAGCTTGGTTGTCGTTCGTTCCGTTAGGTCTGGTTTGTGAACAAAGTTAGAGGACATGGCATCCATCCAAACCGCAAAGCCTTTGCGCCGCAACGCTTCCTCATGGGGATGATCTTTGTCAAAACCGGGCGGGATGCGCTTCAACTCTGGGTCACCGATCCGGAAACCCTGTTTCCGCATCTCTATGGTGGTCTGGGTTAACTCTGCGCCCAGAGGACCCGCCATCGCATCGCGGAAAACGCCCAAAGCCCCTTTTTCGTACTGGAACACCCCACAACCGAGCGATAGCCTTTCTGGGGAAAGCCCAAAGAACCACATTGGCGGCTGAACCACCTGTCCTGTCGGTAGGAACGCAAGGTGCAGATGCGCGTTATAGGGTGTCTTGTCTTTGGAAAACCGGACATCGCGATGAATCCGAAAAATCTTACTGCTATGATCCTGCCCGGTCAGGTCGCGTAGCGCCAACGCCATATCTTCGGCGAACAGTTTGCTGGGTGCCTTAATGAAGGTCTCATACGTCGCCTTGTTCGCTGCAAACCAGTCCTTTGTGTTGTTGGCCTTCAGTTCTTTCAGGAAGTCTACTGCCTCGGCGGTAAAACAATCGAAATAGACCATAAAATCCTCCGCTCAGTCTTTCTTGGGCAGCGCCGCGGCGTGTTCAAGGCACAAGTGCAGCCACCGTAGCAAAGCTGTGTCATCGCAATCTGTTTCGTCCACACGGACAAAACCACCCAGCTTGCGAGTTCCGTGAATTACAGCGCAGGCCGTGGGGTCTTGCAATGCCGTGGGCTCGTTCACCTTTCCCACCCTGAACATGAACCGACCCACGCCATCCTGATGTCGGCGCGCACCACAAAGCATGTTGCCGTTCAAAAAGAAGCACGTACCACCCATCATTCGTTTTTCGGAAATGCCCACATGCGCGGCCAGAGCGTCTCGCATGCGGGCGTTGAGTGTTTCATCCACGGGCATCAGATGCCGATCCAAAGCTGCCAGAGGATTGCCAGCGCAAGCACCAGCATTGCCATAGTCGTGAGCGCCGCGCCAATCGCGCGCCCCTTACCATTCACCGAAGTGCTGAGGCTGAGATAGTGAATGAGACGGGCAAGCAGCAGCACGCCGCCGCAGGCAGCGACCAGCCAGGATGCAGTTCCCGCAATCTCAGCCCCTGCCAGCGCCAGCAGCGCAAGCGGCACGTATTCGATGAAATTTCCATGCGCCCGCATCAGCCGCAGGAGGCTTTCATCCTCACCGTGAAGCAAAGAAATTCCCGTCTTGGTGCGGCGCACACCAACGGCAATCGCCATCGGAATGCTCATCAAAACAAACACTGCCGTAACGGCCAGTGCGATCTGCGGAAACTGTTCCATGTGATGCCTCCTCTTTGATCGCGCTTAAGACGCCATGCTCTCATATGTGATGAGCGCAAACCGAGCCCCTTGCGGGTCAGTCAGAGTGGCCATGCGGCCGACCCCCGGCATATCCATCGCCGGCTGAACAACTACGGCCCCTTTGGCCTCAGCCTTGGCGACACTGGCCTCCACGTCGGCAACCGTAAAAAAGATCGTCCAACTGCCGTGATCTTCCGGCATCGGGGAAAATCCGCCAATCGCGGTTTCTCCCACGACGGCGGCGGAATAGCTTGACCCATCCTGCATGGGCATGTCGTTGATCGTCCAGCCCAGCACCTCTTGATAGAAGGCTTTGGCTTTGCCCTGGTCGGGACCGGAATGTCCGATCCAACCGGAGTTCCCGACAGTGGTCATCTCAAGAATACTCATGTGCTTCTCCCTTGGTTGCGCCCGCCACATACGGGTCTGATCCAAGGACGCACGACGCACCGCGATCCCTACACGCTGCGCAAACTTTCTTGGCTGATTGCAATTTTCTCTGCAATTGCATCACGTTCGAGAGCCGTAGGGCCAAGTGCAATAACGGTTTCAAACGCAGAAATCGCCGCGCGGTGGTCACCCGTTTCTTGCAACAAGCCACCGCGCATTGCGTGGAACCAGCGATACGCAGACAAATCCTGTTTCAGAGGCTCCATCGCCTTCAGCGCATAATGCGGGCCATGCAGCCTGGCCTGCGCTGCTATCTGGTTAAGTCGGACGACAGGCGTTGGTTGCAATGCGTAAAGGGCAGCGTAGTGACTTTCAATCGATGACCAGTCTGTGTCATCAACCGAGGCCGCATGGGCATGGGTCGCTGCGATTGCAGTCTGAATGATATAGACACCATGATGTCCTATCCGCTGGGCCTTTTGCAAAAGACCCGTCGCTTCGGCGATGTTCGCGCGATCCCAAAGACTGCGATCCTGATCGTCCAACGCGACAAGCTTGCCTCCTGGATCAATGCGCGCATGTCGCCGCGCGTGTTGAAACAGCAATAATGCCAGCAAGGCGGCCTGTTCCCCCATCGCTGGAAACAGTGCCGCAAGTAGACGTGCCAAACGGATAGCCTCTTCACACAAGGTAAGCTTGATTTGCTTTGGACCGGCCGAGGTCGACCACCCTTCATTGAACATCAAGTAAACCATCAGAGACACCTCACCCAATCGCGCACCCCGTTCTGCTGGGCTGGGTGTTTCGAAAGCAACCGGGTTGCTCGCGATCTTTTTTTTGGCTCGGGTAATCCGCTGTTCCATGGTCTTGGGCTTGATCAGAAAACCGCTCGCGATTTCGTCCACGCTCAACCCCAGGACGACCCGCAAGGCAATGGCAATCTGATCTCGACGTTCCAGTTCCGGATGGCAGCAGATGAACAGAAGCCGTAAAACATCGTCGCGCATTTCGTCCGGGTCCGGGGTTTCGGCGGGCATTGGCTGAAACTCCTCACTGTGGCGCGACAGGATTGCCGCGCGGCGCTGCGATTTGCGCAAATCATCAAGACCCGCGTTGCGCGCCGTCGTCAGTAGCCACGCCAACGGGTCGCGCGGAGCTCCGTCTTTGGGCCAAACCGTCAGAGCCTTTAGACAGGCGTCGGCAAATGCCTCTTCCGCCATATCGATATCCCGAAACAAACGGGTCAAGGCTGCAAGCGCACGCGGTCGGTGCAGAGTGAAAGTGGCCTCGAGCCAGTCCGACATGTCCTATTCCGACGAGATCACACCGCCAGCCCAGGCCACCGGTCGCACCTCAAGCCTTGCTACAGGGGATGAGATCATTTTTGCGTATTCCAACGCCTCATCGAGGTCTTTGAATTCAGCAGCATAAAAACCAAGGAAGTTCTCCTTGGTTTCGGCGAATGGGCCGTCGGTGATCAATGGCGCTGCGCCCTCGGTCGAAGCCGGCTCGACCATCACGGCAGAGGTCGGCGGCATCAACTTCATCGACACGAACTCCCCACGCTCAGATAGCGCCGTTTGCAACGCGCCGTGGCCTGACATCACTTCGTTCTGGCGATCTTTGGGCAGCGCTTCGAACACGCCCGGCTCCCCATAAATCGTGATTGCGTATATCATTCTCGCCTCCTTGCTTCATTCACATGGTGCAAGGACGCGCGAGGACATGCAAATCCGACAACTGATCCACGACGCAAGGTCGCAAGATGGCCACTTGTAACACCGAGACGCTAATCGAATGCTAGGCGGGTTCCCAAAGTTCAATTGGGTTTCCTTCCGGATCATTGAGCCACGCAAACTTGCCATTTGGATAAGGCGAATCTGGATCGCGGCGGACTTCAACACCCTTAGACTCGAGTTGTGCGATCATTTTCTCAATGTCGCGAACACGAAAATTCAACATAAATGCCTTTTCTTGGTTCCCGAAATACTCTGTCACTTTTTCGAACGGGGCGAATACAGTCTCGCCTGCTTCCTGCGTCCAACACGGTGATTCATAATCGTTTGGTACGAGGTCAATGCCCAAATTGTCACGATACCATTCTGCCAAGGCGACGGGCTTGTCTGCCCTGAAGAAAAACCCGCCAAAGCCCAGTACTTTTTCCATATTCGATTTTAAACCCAGATACACTACCCGAGAAGGCTACTCCAATATGTGGAATTTGATAAGCGCGGCCCGTACACTTTTTAAGCAACACAGCAGCTGACGACGTGTCATGGTATTCCGCCATTCTTGAGCGCATCCTCACCCGAAAAGCGTTTCCAGGCCATCAATCACACCATCCGTGCCCGAAAATAGTGGTACAGTTGTGAGGGACTAAGACAATGTTCAAAAGCTCTAAATTAGACACCTAATGGACAGACACGAGTAGATCAGAGGCTGTTAAGCCGATGCTTTTCGAGTATCCCACAAAGCATAGCCTGTGCTTGTAGCCTGTGTTCTCGATGACGTTCTCGGGCGGCATCTGGACGGCCTTCGCTAATCGCTTGAAAAACAATCCGGTGATCTTCATTGGATTTAACGGGTAGAGGTCTAATGAACAACGTCGTTGCTCGCGCGCGACGGACCTGGTCGCTCATCATTGCCACAATGGCTTCGACCCGTTTGTTGCCGCCCAACCGAACGAGCTCCTGATGAAACAACTCGTCGGCCTCTGCCCAAGCTTCTAGATCTTCGGCTTCGATAGCTTGGTCCATCTTCGCAATTGACCCAGCAAGTACGGCCAGTTGACTTTCTGAATACCCCGCTTCTGCAGCGCGCTGTGCCGCGAGGCTTTCGAGTTCCGTGAGAATGTCATAGATTTCGCGCATATCGTCTGATGAAACAGGCAGTATTCGCACACCTTTGCGAGGCCGCATTTCCAGCAGCCCTTTACTCTCCAACATCAGCGCAGCTTCCCGTATCGGGGTGCGGGACATTCCCAGCGTTTCGGCGAGTTCCGACTCTAGGTGGTCAGTCCCGGCTGCAAGCTCGCCGGACAGGATCATCCGGCGCAGGTCCCTTACAGCGCGCTGTGTATTGGAAAGAGATTTGGTGTCCTGATCCTTCACGGCGTCTCCAACTTTACCTTTCGTCCCTCCGCAGCCGAATGATAAATTTTCTCTTCGATGCGGATCACGTCCAAATAGTCTCGGGCCGTGTTTTCCAGCGGCGTGCCCCGTAGAAGGCCCGAAACAACGTGACTTTGCAAGGCGTGGACGCAATCTCCTCCAAATCCATCATGAACACTGGGTGGTAGAATCTGCTGTCGCTCCTGTTTGCCAAAATTGCGAAGTTCTACCGAGCCGTCGCCACTAAGAACCAGTGATCCTTCCGTGCCTTCAATGAGTGCTTCGCCCATTGTTTGACGCAGATTTTCTGCGCGGTGGTCTAGGCACCTGTTCCCATCGAAAAGAGCTTTCAAACCATTGGGATGATCAAACAGAATGTAACCTGCATCCTCGCCCGCGATAGCGGGGTTAACCTGGCGCAAGTCTGCGTAGACTGCGCTGGGCGCATCGAACAAAAACCTGAACGTGTCCACCCAGTGAACTGCTGTTTCGTGAACCAAGAAACGCGACATTTCTTGAAAGTATGGCTGTCGGTCAAGATATGCGTTTGGCCCTTGTCCATCCCCGGGGCGAAGTCGGAAAGTCGCTTGTAGGGGCGTTCCAATTCGACCCTCGGACATTGCCGCTTTGATCGCACGATACCAAGGCTGAAAGCGAAAGTTCTCATGTATGATAATCGTTGCCTCCGCCATTTCAGCCTCTGAAACGACCTGCTCGGCTTCATCGAGGGACTTGCAGAAAGGTTTTTGACAGATGAGCCACTTGATGCCCAAGCGCAAGGCAGTTCGGATCGCGTCAGCCTGTGCTACTGGTGGAAGAATGATGTCTACGAGGTCCGGTTTTTCCAGCTCCAGCATTTTCGACAGATCATTATAAGCCTTCAGTCCAGTTTCTTTGGCCTTCTTAATATCGCGGTTACAGGATGCAACCGGAACTGCTCCAGACATTCGCGACCAGCTTTCATAGTGGAACTTGCTAAAGTATCCCGCTCCTACACATGCAACTTTGATGACTTCTTGAGTAGTCATGCTCGCAACGCTTCCATGACCGATGCGGCGGCGTCCTTCGTCCCAGCTGTACCACCCAAGTCTCGCGTCAGGTTGTGACCGTTTGTTGCTACCTTTTCCACGGCTTCGCGTAGGCGCGCACCGTCGCTGGACAGTTCAGGGTGGTCGTGGGTCAAGCCCAACCACTCAAGCATCATTGCCGCTGATAAGATCATCGCAAAAGGATTAGCAATATCTCGTCCGGCAATGTCTGGCGCGGAACCATGGCAGGGTTGGAATACAGCGTGGTTCAACCCAATATCTGCGGATGGCGCCAATCCAAGACCACCCATGAGACCGGCGCCCAGATCGGAAAGGATGTCTCCGAACATGTTCTCGGTGACCAGAACATCGAACTCCCACGGCTTTTGGACCATCCAAAGAGCGGTAGCGTCAACATAAGCGTGATCAGCTTGCAAATCGGGGTGGTGAGCGGCTTCAGCATCAAACATAGATCTGAAGAATGCAAAAGCGCGGAATACATTGGCTTTGTCGACACATGTAACCCGCCCCTGTCCTCGCCCGGAAGCTTTCCGATTTTGGGCAAGTTCAAAAGCGAAACGGAATAGTTTTTCGGATACCTCGCGGGTGATCAGGAGGGTTTCACGCGCTTCGTGCTCTGTGACTTCACCCGAGCCTTGAGTAAAAAACAGCCCTTCGGTGCTTTCGCGGATGAGGACAAAATCAATCTCTTTTCCATCAGGAAGTGATAGGGGTGTCCTTTGCCCATTGCTAACCTTTACTGGACGAACGCCTGCAAATAGCCCGAGCCGTTTTCGCAGGTCGATCTGCGGTGAAATCTCGGTTCCGTCAGGATAGCGAACATCGGGCAAACCCATTGCAGATAGAAGAATCGCATCAGCATTGCGTGCAGTTTCAAGCGATCCCGGAGGAAATGATTCCCCAGTTTTTGCGTAGTGAGAAGCGCCTGCCGGCGCGTCCGTGAACACGAGGTTATAGCTGGGATTGTTGTCGGAGATCTGGCGCAGAATTTTAAGCGTAGGAGCCATAATTTCAGGACCAATTCCATCCCCGTGGAACACTGCGACATCGTAGGTCTTTTTCATCTTCGCCCGTTTCCTTCCCGTTTCGCATTCATAGCGCGACAGCAGCTTTCACTACAGTTTGTTGACAATGCATTCTTTAATGTATACGCAAATAAATGCAATAACAAACGCGAAGTTGTTTTGGGAGGACTTGGAAATGAAATCGAAGCTTGTGAAGTTGGCGGCCGCAGCCGTGATTGCGACTGGGATCACAGGGGCTGCTTCTGCGCAGGATTACCCGTACCGGGATATTACCACAGCCGTGGTTTGGGGAGCCGGTGGAGGCACAGACACGATCAACCGGATGATCATGGCCGAGATGGAAAAGCACCTTCCGGTCTCGATTAATGTAATCAATCAAACAGGCGGCGTCGCAGGCTCCAACGGTATGGTCTATGTCATGAACCAACCAGATGATGGCTACACATTGGTAGGTTTGTCCGAATCGAACGTTACCGCTGCTGTGCAGGGCGGTTGGGATAAAAAATTCGATTTTTGGTACCCGTTTATTGTCGGCGGTTCGCCTGATCTGATCTCGGTTCCTGCTGACAGCCCCTATAATACTCTAGAAGAGCTAGTCGACGCTGCGAAGGCAGCACCGGGCACAATTCCGGCTGCCGCCTCGGGTGCAGGGTCTATTCATCACCTGAACCTTCTGGCGATCGAAAAAGGCTCAGGTGCCGAGTTCAAGTTTGTACCCTACAAAGGGTCAGCACCTGGGCAGGAAGCTGCTATCGCAGGAGAGGTTGCGCTGGTTGTGACCTCGTTGGCGGAACAGGCTGCGTTGATCGAAGGTGGGCAATTGAAGCCGCTTGCGATGCTGACGCCTGAAGACGCGCAGATTGCTGGAACGACGGTCCCGTCTGCCTTCGGCATCTATGACGGTCTCGATCAGTATCTTCCGCTCAAGCAGGCGATTGGTTTTGCCGTACACAATTCGGCCGGGGATGATGTGAAATCCGCTCTGAGCGATGCGTTTGAGCAGGCGATTGCTTCTGAAACCGTCGCTGAATGGGCTGCGGCAAACAACTACGACGTCGGTGGCCAGCATGGTGCCGAAGCGCAAGAGTTGTTCGCCACTCTGGAAGCCACGTTTGCCTATACGCTTCAGGATCTGGGTGCTACCACAGTCGACCCCGCATCGTTGGGTATCGAAAAACCCTGATCTGAATCCGGAGCTTTGTGGACAGGGTGCCTCTACCCCCTCGGCACCCTGTCCAACGGGAGGCGGCATATGGACAAGAGCGACGGAACACTGGTCATGCGGACGCGCGATTTCTGGGCGTCGATTGTCCTGATAGCAGTGTCAGTTTTTTTCCTTTGGAAGACATCAGATATACCCCTTTGGGGTGAAAACCGCGCAGGCGTAAGTGGTTCGGATTGGTACAACTCAGCCGCAATTGTTCCACTGTTCATCTTTGGCGGGTTGCTTATTTTGGCCTTTGTACTGTTGACCATTTCGATCCGGTCGGGAGGTGCCCGGACTGCGCTCAGCGCCGTAGGGATCGGGTGGGACAAGTCCGAAGCCTACCGAGCATCAACAATAGGCTTAATCCTTATGGCCTATGTCGTTGGGCTGGTTCCCAGAGTGGATTTTATTTTGTGCTCGGGCTTGCTGATCACGGCGTTAACCTTTGGCTTCTACGGCGGTCATGCGCGGCGTGCTTTGGTGGCCTGTATCGTAATTGTCATCGCCGGCTTGTTTGCATTCGCCGTGTTTCCTGCGCAGGCGGACTGGAATGCGCACGGTGATGATTGGTTTACATTGGTCGTTTGGGTCGCGTTGACACTTTTGGTGTTGACCAAAGCGGCTTCGGAACGCGTTTTGCGGTTCGTTCCGTTGGTGGCAATACTTGCCCCGCTCATCCTTGTTTGCGCCATGGCCTTTGTTTTTCGGCAGAACGTGCCGGCGCGCGGCGGGCTGATCTTCAAGCAAATCGAATACCACTATTACGTGACACTTCGTCCGTTATGGAAAGACTGACAGGATGGACTTTATCCTTTCGCAACTTGCTGGGTTCGGGGCTGCCTTCGTAGGCCTGGCAGTGGACCCGCTGACCTATCTGTATTTGATCGCATCCGTGTTCCTGGGCATCACGTTCGGCGCATTGCCTGGCCTTACGGCAACTCTGGCAGTGACGATCCTGACGGGCTTCTTTGGCAACAAAATCCCACTGGATTATTCACTCATCGCATTGCTCGGCGCCTATGTTGGCGCGATTTACGGCGGTTCTTACCCGTCTATTTTGCTGAACATACCTGGCACGGCAGCCAGCGCGGCGACGGCCATGGATGGTTACCCTTTGGCTAAAGCGGGTCGAGGGGGCGAAGCACTTGGGCTGACCACAACGGCGAGTTTTATTGGCACAGTTATTGGGACCATCACGCTGTTGATTTTCGTCTGGGCGCTGCTTCTGGTTTCAAAGAACATCGCAAGCCCGGAGAAAGCCCTGCTTGCCCTTTTCGGCATTCTGCTTTCTGGCACTTTGATGAGCGATTACCTGGTGATTAAGGGATGGATCGCTGGTCTGATCGGGCTTGCGATGTCCATGGTCGGGCTTGACCCATTATTGTCTGAGCCGCGCTATACCTTCGGCTGGTCTTATCTGATGAGCGGATTTCAGGTTGTTCCAGTTTTGATGGGGGCTTTTGCCATCCCCCAGATCATCGACGGGCTGAGGCACGTTGAGGCTGGGAAGGTTCTGGCCCTGAAAGGTCGTATCCTTCCCAACCTTCGCTCAATCCGACGCTACCTGCCCACCATTGGCCGGTCAGGCGTGATCGGGACAGGGGTAGGGGCGCTTCCCGGAGTAGGCGAAGATGTCGCCGGGTGGGTAAGCTACGGAGTCGGCAAGACCGTATCTGCCGAGGGCGATAAGTTTGGAAAAGGCTCTTTGGAAGGTCTACTTTGCTCTGAGACCGCAAACAACGCCTGCATTGGGGGCGCCCTGATCCCGCTTTTGGTGTTGGGTATACCCGGTTCACCACCCGCCGCGGCTTTGATGGGGGCCTTCAAGATCAACAACGTGATTCCGGGTCCGACGATTGATCCCGAGATCATTCTGCGCGTGGTTGCGATCCTGGTGCTGGCCTCCCTGACAATGTTCCTGATGGGGCTTTTTACCGCTCGGGTATTCATCAAAATACTTGCCATCCCGCAGACTATCTTCTTGCCCGTCGTAATGGTGCTGACAACGATTGGGTCTTTCAGCGTCGGGGGTGGCATCAATGATCTCTACCTGATGCTCGGCGTCGGCGCCGTTGCCTATTTCATGAACCTGATGAAATATCCAATCGCGCCGTTGGTGATCGGGGTAATTCTGGGCAGTCTGTTCGATGAAACCTTCCGCCGGTCGCTGTTCTTATCGGACGGGGATCTTTCGATTTTCGTTTCACGACCTGGTGCGGCAATTCTGCTGGTGCTCAACATTGGTCTGATCCTCAGCCAACTGCCTGTTGCAAAGCGCGCTTTCTCACGTCTGAAAGGACTTTCTGCCTGATGTTTGCGGTTACTGTCACCTTCACTCTTAAGCCCGGTACGAGAGACACCTTTTTGCCGCTGATGATCGAAAACGCTTCAACCTCTTTGCGTGAAGAACCCGGATGCCAGCAGTTTGACGTTTGCCTCGGCGACGATCCCGAGACAGTTTTTCTCTATGAGGTTTATGATGACAGCGCGGCGTTCGCTGCCCACCTAGAAAGCGGGCATTTTCAGTCCTTCGATACGGCAGTGGCTGATATGATCGCCACCAAGGTGGTTCACCAGTATTCCGAGGTCATCCGATGAACGATTGGGAAATCCACGCCGTGAAATACGCGGATCGAAATGCCCGGACGCGCGCTGATAGCTTCATCATCGATGATAATCATAACGCGCCTCATGCGATGGATTATTTCGTTTGGGTGCTCAAACGCGGCGACAACGTCATTCTGGTCGATACTGGCTACGATTCCGATGAGGCCGCCGCCCGTGGTCGTCCCATCGCGATGGACCCTCGCGAGGCGTTGCGGCCCCTAGGCATTGCGCCGGATGCGGTGACTGAGGTCATCGTGACCCACCTTCATTATGACCACGCAGGGGGGCTGCATATGTTCCCCAACGCGAAGTTACACATGCAATCGGCGGAAATGGCCTTCGCGACAGGCCCCTGCATGTGCCATGACGACCTGCGTGCGCCTTTCACGGCTGGCCATGTCTGCGAGGTCGTACAGCGTCTCTATTCAGGCAAAGTCGTGTTCTACGATGGAGAAGCCGAGATTGCAGATGGGGTCACGGTGCACTGCATCGGAGGGCATTCGCGCGGGTTGCAATGCGTTCGCGTAAGAACGGCAGCCGGGTGGATGGTACTCGCTTCTGATGCCTCGCATTACTATGAGAATTTCATGGCGCGCAAAGCCTTTCCTATCGTCGTCGATTTGCAGGACATGATGGATGGTTTCGAGACGCTCGAGAGGTTGGCCTCGCATCCTCGACTTATCGTGCCCGGCCATGATCCACTTGTGCGTGAGTTTTTTCCCGTCGGTGCGGCACCGCACATCCATAGGCTGGATCCCGGGCCAACCAAGGACATCAAACTATGAAGATCGGTGTCATAGCGGACGATTTTACCGGTGCGAGCGATATTGCGAACACCTTAGCGAAGGGCTTTGAGCCAGAAGGTGGGCTACGAACGGCTCAATTTTCAGGTATCCCGACGACCCCGGCCGACGAAGAGATTGAAGCGGGGGTGATCTCGCTCAAAAGCCGCACCGCACCTGTCGAAGAAGCTGTTGCGGACAGCCTGCGGGCCCTGCGCTGGCTCGCGGATCAAGGATGCCAGCAGTTCATCTTCAAGTATTGTTCGACCTTTGATTCCACGATGGAGGGAAACATCGGCCCTGTGGCGGAAGCGTTGGCCAATGAACTGGGCGCGCAAAAAGTGGTTTTCTGCCCGGCCTTTCCGACAACGGGGCGCACCGTCTATCACGGTCATCTATTTGTGCTCGGCAAGCTTTTGAGCGAGTCTGGGATGAAAAATCACCCTCTTACTCCGATGACCGATGCGGACATCAGGCGGTGGTTGCAGCATCAGACCCAAGAAGCGGTCGGGTTGGTGCCAGTTGATACCGTGAAGAAAGGGCCAGAGGCGATTGCTGATGCGTTGCAGAACGCAAACGAACGCTTTGTGATCGGTGATGCGATTTCGGACGAAGATCTGTTGGCGTGGGGTGAGTCTCTAAAAGACGCTAAACTCATTACAGGGGGATCCGGGATAGCATTGGGTCTACCCAGAAACTTCGTCAGAAGAGCTTCATCCAAAAAAGGTGGCATTGTGTTCACAGGTATCACTGGGCCCGCCGCGATCCTTGCTGGGTCATGCTCAGGTGCAACCCGTGGGCAGATCGATGTTCACGCGAAATCCCATCCGACCTTCGCCATTGATGTTCCAGGCGTCATGTCCGGGGAAGTGACCACACAAACGCTTCTGGATTTCTTTGAAACGTATCCGGGTCAAGCGCCGCTCGCATATTCATCGGGAAGTCCGGATGATGTGCGTGCGATCCAAAGCAAATTTGGTCAAGAAGCTGTGGCGGAAAAGCTGGACAGTCTTTTTGCAGATACAGCACGAGAACTTGTTCAGAAGGGCTACAAGCGATTGGTGGTGGCAGGAGGGGAGACCTCGGGAGCTGTTGCCAAGGCCGTCTCTGAGGCACTGGGGTCACCGGCCATGTCAATTGGGCCAGAAATTGACCCGGGCGTGCCAGCCTTGAGCGTTGGAAAAACTGAACCCATAGCGCTGGCTTTAAAGTCTGGGAACTTTGGCGCTCCGGACTTCTTCGCGAAGGCCCTCAGAATGATGGAGGCCGGCAAATGAGTTCTGAAGAACAGGCGCTGCGACAGCAGATGTCGGAACTGTGCGCCTCGCTGTTTGCGCGTGGCTTTTCCGTCGGCACTGCGGGCAATGTCTCCGCGCGTCTTGATGACGGAATCCTCATGACACCAACCAATTCCACCTTGGGCGATATCGATCCAGAGCGTATCGCCAAGATTGATATGGATGGGAACCATGTCTCCGGCGACAAGCCGAGCAAGGAAGTCTTTCTGCACCAAGCCTTCTATGAGACGCGGCCAGACGCTGGTGCAGTGGTGCATCTGCATTCGACCTGGGCCACTGCACTGTCGTGTCTGGAAGACACCGATCCTAATGACTGTATTCCGTCGCTGACGCCGTATGTGGTCATGCGCGTAGGTACGGTCAAACTGGTCTCATACGTCAAGCCGGGCGACCCGAAGTCTGGTGATTTGATCCGCGAACTGGACGGCAAATATAGTGCTGTTCTATTGGCCAACCACGGTCCTGTCGTCTCGGAAAAGAATCTCTTCTCAGCGGTCTGTGCAGCAGAAGAGTTAGAAGAAACAGCCAAGCTGCTAGTAGCTTTGCGCGGCCTGCCAACCCGGTTGCTGGATGTAGCTCAAGTTGCAGAACTCAAAGAGACTTTCGGAAGGATGTAGTTGGACACCGGAACGGCGAATGTACATTTTTTCGGGAAAATCGTGCAATACTGTATGCAAATACTGTGCAGAGTTACGGCCAAACTTCCAAGATTTTCTTGGATGATATCAATGTGACAAATCCGTCGTAATACCTTCATTTTAGTAGATTTCTCTATAGGCTTTTGTCCTATTTGTGACCCCAGTTCTGTCCTGGGGTCACAGTTGGATACGCCAATGCTATTCAGCTGGCATCGTTGATGTTTCTGGATCAATTGTTGATGCGACACCGGCGGCTTCGCGGCGTCCGTCGTTCCAGATCGCCTTGATCAGGGCGATGCACATCAATGCCATGACTATGGAGAATGGAAGCGCTCCAATCACCATAGCTGTTTGAATGGCTCCGGTTCCGCCCGAGATCAGCAAACCGCCGACCACCAGCGCAAGGGCCGCGCCCCAGAACATGATGTGCGGACGGGCCTTTGGCCCTTCGTCACCGGCTGCGTTGATCGTGTTGACGATCAGAACTGCCGAGTCCGCTGAGGTGACAAGGAACGTCATCAGCAGGATCACGATCACGACGGCCATCGCCCAGGCAAGGAACTCTGCGATCGGTGCGAGCATATAAGTGGTCATGGCAAAGATCTTGTCGCCATTGGCCGCATCAAGGATAACGCCGTTTGCGCCGCCGTTCAGCTCCAAGTCGATAGCAGTACCACCGGCCCAAGCGAACCAAACAAAGCACATCAGTGAAGGTACGATCATCGCACCCAGCACAAACTCACGGATGGATCGGCCGCGGGAGATGCGCGCCAGGAACAACCCGACGAAGGGTGCAAACGCGATCCACCATGCCCAATAAAACACGGGCCACCAGCCCTGCCATTGCGCCAATAGGAAGGCCTCGGACCCTTCGACACCGTCCGAAGCATAGACGTTGAAGCTGAGCCATGGCAGAGCGACGAGATAGTCCCAAATGCCAACAAAGAAGGCCTTTGCGCCAAAGAAGGTAGCGCCGAACAAGATGAAGAAACCCAGCAGGAATATCGACAGCGCCATGTTGATGTTCGACAACCATTTGATGCCTTTGCCTACACCGGACAAAGCCGACAAGGTCGAGGCCCCCATGATAACGAGCAATGCGACGATAATGCCCAGCGTCGTTGCCGAACCGTCCCCGTTTGCCAAGCCTCCGATCCCAATTCGCGTCAAACCTGCCACAAACTGCTCGACACCAAAGCCAAGTGTCTGCGCCACACCAAGAATCGTCGCAACAACGGCAACAATATCAATGATGTGACCAAGGTTGCCCGAAAGCGCTTTGCCAAACAACGGTGTAAGGGATGATCGGATCGTCAGCGGCAATCCACGGCGGTAGCTAAAGAACGCCAGTGCGAGACCTGCAATCGCATAGCACGCCCAAGCGCCCAACCCCCAATGCAGATAGGACCAAACGTAGGCGGTGCGCACATTGTCCGCATCGAGGGCAGTGGTGACGCCTTGAATAACCGATGGGTTGTTCTTGAAGTGAGCCACCGGCTCTGCAACGGCCCATGTCAACATCCCAACGCCGATGCCAGCGCCGAACATCATCGAAAACCATGAAAAGTTGGAGAATTCCGGCTTTTCACCTTCGACGCCCAGGTTCAGGCGTCCCGCGGCTGGCCAGATAGCCAAACCGATACAGACGATAACAAACCCAGTTACAACCCAAATGTACCATGCGGCGAACTGTGCCAGAATGGCTGCGTTCCAGTCGCCAAGAATCCTGCCGGCTTGGGTCGGCCACACGATGCACCACACGACCAGCAAACTGATGATGATCTTACTGACCACTGTCACATTGACGCTGAACCCCCGATAAAAACCGTTGTCTGCGGTCTTAATCGGAAGTTCCGAAAGAGGTGGCTTTATCGCCATAATCAACTTCTCCCTTTTGTTGATCTGTTTGTCTGAGAAACCAGCTGATATTGAACTGATTGCCCGCTATTGCCCGAAAAAGACACGAAGCTGACGAAGCACGATGTGCGCTTCGTCAGCTTCATGCAGTTCGGGGAGAAACTCTTCATCTTTTGAAGCACTTAGGATTCAAGTGCCAACTTATGCACATGAATCTCGTTGATCGGGTGGCTCTCTGCGCCGATTACTCCGGGACGGGAATGGCGATAGAGCGAGCGCCAGTAGGGCTGGATTATCGTGCCATCGTCCCGCAAGAACTGCTCGATTTTCTCCATGTGGCCACGGCGCGTTTCCGCATCAGCTATGGCTGACGCCTCTTCCAACATCGCGTCAAATTCCGCGCTTGCGAGGCCGGTTTCGTTCCAAGCCACACCTGATTTGTATGCCAGGGTCAGCACCTGCACACCCAGCGGGCGATGTCCCCAGTCCGTAGAGCTGAACGGGTACTTGTTCCAATCGTTCCAGAACGTATTCCCCGGTAAGACTGTGCGTTTGACATTCAAACCGGCATCACGCAGCTGGGCGGCCAATGCATCAGTTGTGTTGCGGCGCCAGTCATCATCGATGGAAAAAATCTCATGCTCAAAGTCGAGCATGTTGAGTTCTTCGAGCAATGCCCGCGCGCCCTCGACATCTTTTTCGGGCGCTCCAACATCTGCGTATTCCGGGTGTATGGGACAAACGTGGTGGTTTTCACCCAGCGTCCCGCGGTTGGCGTACCCAAGTTCTAGCAAAATGGCGTTGTCACAAGCCATTGCTAACGCGCGTCGTACGCGCGCGTCTTCATAGGGCTTTAGTCCGTCCACTTCAGCATCTCGGTTTGTTCGCAATACCATGGTGTTGGCCGAAACGGACTCGCTCTGGTTCCAACCGATGCTTTCGTAAATATCGACAAATTCACCGACCGTTTCATAGGTCATGTCGATTTCTTCAGCTTCTGCCGCAGCCAAATGCGCTGCGCCATCGGTGCCGTAATCGATAAACTCGATCCGATCTAGATAGGCACCTTCGCCCCACCATTCGTGATCTGTGTTTTTCTCTAGAACGACTTTTTCACCAACTAGATATTCAACCAGTTTGTATGGCCCTGTACCAACCGGGTCATTCGCGGGATCACCAGACCAACCATCGGGCACGATTGCTGCCGGGTACTCTGTGACGGCGGGGATAATGGTGATGTCAGGGCGCGTCAGCTTCAGTTTCAACGTCAGATCGTCGACCACCTCCAAAGCACCCTCCGCCGGGCCATCTCCGGCTTCGTTCTGCAAAGAACCCATGCGCGCGGCCATGGAGTTACCTTCCCAGCTACCGTCACACCATCTACCGAAGTTATACGCGACATCCTTTGCTGTCAGCGTGCCACGGCCATCGTTCCAGTTCACGCCTGGCCGAATACGCAGAACATATTCCGTCGCATCGTCGTTAACTTCCCAGCTCTCAAGCAACCGGGGCTCGAACGTGCCGTCCGCGTTGTATTGAACAAGGTACTCCAAAAAACCACGCACTACGTTTCCAAGCTGTGGCCAGTTGTAAAGCGGCGGATCAAGTTGAGCGCGCACAACCTGCTGAATACGAATGCTCCCACCTGGCTGAATGTCGGCTGCAGCCTGCACAGGTTGCGACAATCCAATCATCGAATAGGCCGCCGAAGCTGAAAGACCCAACGCAGTGGCGCGTGTCAGAAACTCGCGACGACTGAGGGTGCCGTCAGCAACTTCAGTGGCATGCATGGCGATCGCAGGATGGACGGATTGATCACAGCTAGGGCTGTTCATTTTTTGGGCTCCCTTGTGTTTTGAGGCTGCTTAAGAGCCCCTTTTCAACATTTTTTGATACATATCCGGTCCTTTTTGCAGTACCTGAGTGGTTATGGATGACATTAGCAGGATTAATACCAATCTCAGCCGAAATCTGGTGGCGCTATATGCCTTTGAAATGGTCGCTCAACATGGGAACTTTACCAGCGCGGGCGAAGCGCTTGGCCTGACGCAATCCTCGGTCTCGCAGCGGATCAAGGGGCTGGAGGCCGATCTGGGTGTTGCTTTATTCAAACGCGAACACCGAGGTGTCTCGCTGACAAATGAAGGCCTCAGGCTACTTAACGTAGTCAGCCCGGCGATGCGGCAAATGGGCTATGCAGTTGGCTCTTTGATTGAGCGCAAATCGAAGCCCAGGGTCCGGATTTCAGCTGATTTTGCGTTCTCGACGTTCTGGCTTCTGCCTCGCTTGGGTTATCTGCGAGAAGAGATTGGGGATGAAATTGAGATTCAGATTCTAGCTTCAACCGTGCCACCCGGCCTGGATGATACGGATTGCGACATTCAGATCCATGTTGCACCCAAAGACCAAACCAAAGCCGACGAAATACTATTGTTGGAAGAGGTAGTAGCGGCGGTATGCAGCCCGCAGCTATTAGAGAAGATTAGACCAATCCGATCACCTGCGGACTTACTGGATGTTCAACTTCTGAGCTTGTCAAAACCTGCAACCGCTGCTTGGCAAACCTGGCAAGGCTGGTTTGATAGTCTAGGCATAGTGGGTGAAAGAAAGAGGAATTATATAAGCTTTAACAACTATGATATGGTGACCCAAGCCGCTTTGTCCGGCGATGGCGTAGCCTTGGGTTGGATTGGCTTGATCGACGAACTGCTCAGCAAGGGTTCTCTGGTGACCGTTACGGACGACTTGGTCTCAAGCGACGCAGGCTATGTCATGTCACGGAGCCAAACCAACACGGGTCGAGGTCCGAAGCTTGTGTTTGACTGGATCGCGGATCAAGTTCTCTCAAAACCTGCCAAATAGCGCGTCGTTGAATTGTTCGGCTGACGCTACCGCGAAGTCAGAAAAATTCGAATAACGACCACATTATAGAAACGCTTGGAAGCAACATTGAAGGCTCGCATTTTAGCGCCCTTCGAAATTCTGAAGGCTGGTCGCCAATGTCAGGGTTGTGACCCGACTTGCCGAATGGAGTTGGCGAGATGTGTCGCAAACATTGGGCCTGGATTGACGAGCATATAGATTTCTTTTTTGGTGTCCGCGTAATGTTCTCCAACAGGTTTCAGCATGATTTCCTTGAAAGGCTGTCATTTTCGTAAGGATGATGTACTGCCATCTAAAAACTTTGCTACAGAACCGGTGCACGTGGTCTGTGCTATTGTAACAAAAAGGACAATGGATGAAAAAAAGAACCCGGCGCGAGGCCGGGTCAGTTATGCAGCACGGGGAGAGCTGCAGGAGGAAGAGTGCTTGCCTCTGAGGACGTATTTACGCGCCTACGACGTCAAGTCGTGGACGCGACACCAGAGGGAAAAAGGTGTCGTTGCCCAGAGTTAGAGCATCCAAAATTTCGTGCTGGGTCATCCCCATTACTTTGAGCAACTCCGCAGCGACGGTCGCCGCGATCGGTAGAGCGATCTTATAGCCACGTCCGGAAAATCCGCTTGCCAGATATGCAGGCTTCAGTGATGGCAACCATCCAACGACAGGTCGGCTATTCGAGGTATAGCCATCTACGCCCACGTGGCCGCCGCTTGGATGTGCCCGGCCAAAGTTCGGTACGCACTTTGTTACCCTATCTAAGGCATCTTCAACATGGGCCTGGCTCAGGTTAGGGCCGCGCGCCCACTGGCGAACGACCGCGTAAAAGCCTGTCGGTCGAAAGTCTGCTCAAAACTTATGAAAACGATGTCGAGAAAAAGAAGGTGTTGCTGAGAAAAGCAACTGCTACGCGTAGCGAACTGCTCTTTCTGACACAAGCGCTCAAGACCCTGATGACTGACGAAAACTTCGTCACTTTGGCGAGCGCGCTTAATGTCAACATCAAGACCCTGAAGCAGAAACGCCAGCTTCTGGATGGTATCTGCGATGAGGCAGCGGAACTGCTGAAAGACAAACAAGTGGCTTTGACCGGGTTTCAGATTCTGAAAAAGATGAAGCCAATCCGCCAGATTGAAGCGGCGCAACTGATGGTCGCCATAAATAGGTCCACGATCAATTATGCCCGATCGCTTCTGGCCGCGACGCCCGAGCGCCAGTTGGTATCAGCGGCAACGCCAAAAAAGATCAAAGGCATTTTGCGCGAACAGCTGGAGCTGATGGAGCGCGAGTCTGCCAATCTGGAACGCGAGGTCCGCCTTGTCGAAGACAGCTACGGCGCGGACCATCTCGATCCGGTCCTGACACGCGGGTACATCGCGAAACTGATGCGCAGCGATCAGATCACACGCTACCTTTCGCTGCACCATGAAGCATTCTTACCCGCGTTTAAAAAGATCACAGAAAACGAGGCCTTCACTTCCTGAACCCTCACGGCTGATTGGAGTTGTTTTTGGGGCCCGGACCCATCAAGCGCGGGGACCGCAGGAGACGCCGCACTGTGGGGCGGATCAAGCGCGGCGATGGGGAGGACGGCGAACCCGTCGGAGCCCATCCTGCCGGGCTAGACGCCCGGCAGGATTCTCGATGGTCTGTGCGTGTTTCCCGATACAGAGGTACGCGCAGACAACTTTTGGCCGAAATGCCTCACCATAGCGAACCGCGAACATCTTTGAAGCGGTACAATGTGAAGCGATATCTGGTTCAGTGGTTTTTTCATCTGCTTGTCAAAATGCTCCAGCAAATTAATGCGCCTGATAACGACCATTGATAGCGCATGCTGATACCAACTGCGATGAGCCAGTCTCAATTGATGCTGCGATCTGTATTTGCATCAGCTTTGGGTCGGGCTCTATCCTTGTCGTATTGAGGCTTCTTCAAGCCGTGTTTTGAGACGACCAATAACATTTTGCGCAGTGGCAATCTCATCTGGCGACAGGCCCTCCGACAGTTCATTCGCCCATGGGATTTGCTTCGCAATCGCGGCTTCGTACAACTCCTGCCCCTTTCGAGTCATGACAACCAAGTGCGCCCGCTTGTGGTGTGGGTTCGGCTGAAACTCCACCATGCCTTCTTTGCTCAATTCATTTATGATCCGTTGTACGCCCTGCCGGTGAACGCCCATCGTCCGTGCATGCCAGGCAACGGATTCCGGTCGATCAGAATAGGCGATGGCACCAAGAATCTGCCATCGGGCACTTGTTAGACCGAGTTCTGATACGAGGCGATCACCAGCAAGCTGCAATCGACCGTTCAGCCGAAACACATCCAGTATCAAGGCTGTCACGGCTTCTCCTTCTTCGGTCCTTCGCGCATCCGGCATGTCGATTCCTCATTTTATTTGACAACGTGTTGTCATTGTGTTTGATGCCTCCTAAATATGACAACATGACACCAAAATGAAGCTACTTTCAAGGAGCACCGAAATGGTAAATTTCAAACCCCTCGACCCGGAGTTTCCCATTGAACGGCAATTGGACATCGACGCTGGATCCGTCGTTCTCGTCAATCTCTTCACAGTCGATCCCGTTGACCAAATCGCCTTGGTTGAAGCTTGGAAGAGCGATGCCCAATGGATGAAAAAGCAGTCGGGTTATACTAGCACCCAATTGCACAAAGCCGTTGGTGACGGCAGCATGTACCTGAACTACGCGGTCTGGGAGTCTGTTGCGGACTTCCGCGCGGCGTTTTCAAACCCCGAGTTTCAGCAGCAGCTCAGCCACTATCCCTCAAGCGCTGTGACAGCACCCCACCTATTCGAGAGGGTTGCGGTGCCGAATTGCTGCACGGCCTGACGAAATCCTTTCCAAAAGCCAATTTGAGTGAACCGCTATGAAAACAAAGATTCACGCCATCGCGGGCGGCATCGGCTTTGTGATGATCCTCCTCTTCTGGACATCAACGATCACCAGCGAGCTCTTTGCGAGCCATGAAGCAGTCGCAACCGTCAAGGCATTGATCCTGAAGGGAATGTTCATCCTCATACCGGCAATGGCGATTGCTGGCGGATCGGGCATGGCAATGGGCCAGAAACGCAAAGATGCGCTTACGAAAGCCAAGAAAACCCGCATGCCTGTCATTGCGTTGAATGGTTTGCTGATCCTCGTACCAGCCGCCTGGTTTCTGGCCGGTAAGGCCGCCACTGGCGAATTCGACAGCACCTTCTACACTGTTCAGGTGATTGAGCTGATCGCCGGGGCGGCCAACCTCACGATGATGGGATTGAACATTCGCGATGGTTTAAGAATGACCGGCAAGATTCAGCGCCCACGCTGAAAGCTCGATTCTAATCCAAGTGCTAGCGAAATTGCCGTCATTCGAGCGAAGGCGACGAATTGGTGCATTGTTGTGCCAAGAGGATATCAAGATACACCCAATACAATGTCGGCCTACTGGTCGCTTAGAACAACCAAAGCTTGAAAGTGCTAACCTCAACAAACCGCGAACATCCTTGTAGCGGTTTTATGTAAAGCGATCTCTGGTTGAGTGATAACCGTTCAATGGAACAAGTACGAAAGGCTGCCTCGCGGACAATCCAGTCCTTAGATGCAATTGCAAGAATGCCCGCTGTTAGGTCCCGTGGTACATAGTTTGTCAAACCATTGACAATACCGAACCACCTCGTCCTAGATGAGGCGATTGCATGACGGAACAGAGCATTTTCAATGATCTACGCGCAATTCTCATAACCAGGCTAGGAGAATTAGAAATGGAATTTGAAACTTGGCTAGCATTCGTAGCTGCCTCTTCCGTCTTTTTGATCTTCCCAATTGGTCCGACAATCCTTCTTGTGATTACGTTCGGACTTTCAAATGGACCCAGAATAGCGCCGGTTGCTGCGTCCGGCGTTGCCTTAGGGGACATGACGGCAATGACGGTCTCGCTAGCGGGGCTCGGTGCGTTGATGATGGCTTCGGCAGAGATTTTCACAGTGTTTAAATGGGTGGGGGCGGCGTATCTTATTTGGCTTGGTATTCGAACAATTCGATCAGCCCAAGACGGCGGCCTGGAGGCCGAACAAGCTGGACCGCGCATCAGTTCCCACCGGATTTTCCGTCAGTGTTATGGTGTGACAGCATTAAACCCTAAGCCCATCGCTTTCTTCATTGCGTTTGTGCCCCAGTTTATCAATACCGCAGCACCTCTCTTGCCTCAGTTTGTCGCGGCCATTGCAACGTTCACCTGCCTTGCCTGGTTGAATACCTATTTCTATGCGCGACTTGCCAGCCGAATGCGAAACGTGATCCGTCGTCCTTCTGTTATTGTTTGGTTCAAGCGTGTCAGCGGTAGCATCTTGATCGGGATGGGACTGGCAACGCTCACTTTACGGCGGTCCTCGGTGTGACCGAGCTCAACAGAGCCTGAGCGACGACGTTTCCTAACTCTAGAACGATGCTGTGTAAATCGCTGCCTCGAAAAAACAAAATCACCCGTGACGCCTGATGTTGCTGACGAGCGCTTCGACTGTATGGCAAACGATGGTCACATAGAAGTATCCAATTGGCAGACTTGCCCTGATCAGCTTGGAAACATCAAATCAGCGCTTTTTTGGCTTTAGAGCTGTATGCTTTTCGACCGCGCCCGCTCGTTCCCGCTCTCGTGGCGTAGGTCTTTCAGAGGCCTTCAGTGTCTCCGCGCGTTCAAGTCCATCCATTCGTGTCGCAGTTAAGATAGCCTTGGCATAGATGCTCAGCATTTCAATGCCTTCCTGCCCGGACAGCAGGTTTGACGGTGGCTTTGCGCAACCCGGAAAGTGTCAGCCCATATATACAGGCAACAACAACGACCAACGCCAAAATCTGATAAGCCTCCACAGTTTCGCCAAGCAACGGTACCGCCAGCACCATGGTCAGCGCCGGCCAAGGGGTGGTGAACGAACTTGCAAGCGAAACGTCGATGTGACGGACAGCATAGAACCAGACGATCAGCTCAAGGAAGTAGACCAGCCCCATGACGGCTGACATTGCCTTGAACACCGCGTCGATACCGGCAACCAAACCGGACGGGACTGCGAATGCAAGGACCGCCAGTAAAAACAGTGTTGAGATTGTTACTCGAAAAAACGTCACCTGTGCAGGTGTAACCTGAGTATTGCTAAGCTCTTCCTTGATGATGACATGCGCGATACTCCAAAGCAGAGGCACCCCGAGAGAGACAAGGAACCAAGGCGATAGGCCCGACATAAGGAAGGTGCCGCCCGTTCCGAGGAAGTAAAGCGTGCCGATCAGAACGACAGTCAGGGCCAGCTCGAGCGGCGTTTTCCGCCGCCTCAGGAACAGGGACTCCCAAAGGATGGCGAAGAGGGGATAGGCTTGAATTGCGATGGCGGCGTTGGTCGCACCTGCCTTTTCCACGCCCAGAACATAGAGATAGGTCGAGAGCCCGAAAAGCGCACCTGTGAAGAGCGCGACGAGGATCATCCGGTAGCGTTCACGCCGGGACAGATCAATTCCGAAGATACCTTTGGTACCCCTGCGCAGTTCCCATCCAAAAACTGGCGCTGCAAACACCACCTGCCAAACGGAAAGTGCAAAGGCGAAGCTGAGCGCCCCGACATCGGACGGGCGCAAGTTGGATATGATCGGCATAACCCCAAGCAGAGTGAGGCTGACCAGAGAAAGTGCGATGCCTTTGCTTACTGACGGAGAGAAAATAGCTATGTCCGAAATCCCATTAACGGTATTGACGGGGCCTTGAATTGCACCCACAACAATACCAATGCAATTAAAATATTGATCTGATGGCAATTTGGATACCTGATCTGTCAAACCGCGAAGGCCCAAAGTATCTCCAGATTCTTGAGGCTATGGCGGAAGATATTGCGTCGGGTAAGTTGGCCGCAGGAACACGCCTCCCGCCGCACCGTGAACTCGCCTACCAACTGAATATCTCGCCTAACACGACCAGCCGTGCCTATGCAGAGGCCGTGAAAAGAGCGCTTGTCAGAGGTGAGGTCGGGCGCGGAACGTTCGTCCGGTCAGCTTATGCCAGTCTTGATACGGCAGAACCCGAGACATTGCATCGCGCCAAAAGCGGTCCAATCGATCTGTCGCAGAACCTGCCGATTCCCGGCTTTTCCGAACCTCACATTCGCCGCGCCATGTCAGAGATCGCATGTGACGCAGGCTTGCGCGCGCTTCTTGATTATCAAACAGATGTTGATCTGGTGCACCACCGCGAGGCAGGCCAGGCCTGGTTGTCCGAGTGCGGCTTAGAAGCCTCGGTAGATAGCATTGTTCCTGTCATTGGCGGTCAACACGGCATAATGTGCACCCTGATGGCGCTCTTGGAACCAGGTGACTTGTTGTTGGTCGAAGCGCTGACATACACTCCAGTTCTGGCAATGGCGTCACGTCTCAACCTACAAACAGGAGCAGTTGCGATGGATGCGCAGGGGTTGGTTCCTGAGGCTTTTGATGCGTGGTGCCGTGAGGCAAAGCCCAAAGCGCTCTATCTGACACCAACGTTACAAGCGCCTACAACTGTGACCCTTTCGGTGGAACGGCGGACTGAGATCGCGCGGATCGCTGACTGCTACGGGGTAATTGTGATCGAGGATGATGTCTTTGGGCCGCTAAAACCCGACAAACCTGCGCCTATCGCGCAATCCGCGTCCGAGACGGCAATCTATGTGACCAGCCTATCCAAAAGCGTCGCGCCTGGATTGCGCGTCGGTTTTCTTCATGTGCCCAGAAAAATCGCACCTGCCCTGCACCAATCCGTCAACATGAGTGTCTGGATGACGCCACCGATGACTCTTGAAGTGGCAAGCCGTCTGATTGTAGACGGAACAGCCGCCCAACTGGCCCGGCAGCAGCGTAGAGCTGCAAATCGCCGCCAGCGGATCGTTCAGCACAAGCTGGGAACGAAGTTAGTAAAGCAAGCTCCCGACGGCTTCCACCTTTGGTTACCTCTGCCGGAAGGGTGGCGAGCTGATGTCTTCAGCTCGAATTGCGCCCGTCTGGGTGTTTATGTCAGTGAGGGCCGTAGCTTTGCCATGAACGGCGATGATGCACCGGAGGCGATCCGTATTTGTGTTAGTCACGAACAGAGTGAAGAAAGGCTTTTGCAGGGATTGGATGTTATTGTCGGCGTACTTGCACAAAAGCCAAGCGGATTTTCACTGACTATTTGAGATAAGGTTGGCCAAGATTTGTCGCTAGTTGCTACCGTTCGAGCATATCGCAGCCTCTAGTGATCAGCAGATTATTGGGACCCTGTCGGGTGGCAATCAACAAAAAGGTCATGTTAGGTCGCTGGCTGGCCTCGGGTGCACATATGTTTTTGATCGAAGAGCCGACGCGCGGTGTCGATGTCGGGGCAAAGGCTGAAATCTATGCGTTGCTGCGCTATCTGGTTTCTGAGGGCAAATCCGTTGTCGTTCTATCGCGCGAAATGAATGAGCTGATTGGTAGCGGTGGTCGTCACGCTTCCCATTGATCCGATGGTCGCCATATTTCTTGCAATCGGAATTGCTGTGATTGTGGGCGCCATAAATGGCGCATCGGTCGCCATTCTAGATATACACCCGATCATTGCGACCCTTTCGACAAGTACAGTCATCACAGGTATTGCGCTTACGATCCGGCCAACGCCTGGCGGCGGGGTGCCCGCTTGGCTTGCGGCAAGCGTTGGCTATGACGTTGCAGGCATCCCGGGCGAATTGCTCTGGTGTATGCTTGCGATGGCAGCGGCGCTATATTTGTTGGAACGCACCAAGTTCGGACTTTATGTCTTTGCTATTGGTGGCTCGGCAGAGAACGCGCGCTTGGCCGGCATCAATGTCATCCGAGTAACAATCATGTCCTACGTCACCTGTTCGTTTTTTGCGGCAACAGCGGGCTTGTTCATGGCGGTGCGCATCTCGTCCGGCGATGCCCTTATTGGGTTGCCCTTTACCCTGACTGCCATAACCGCAGTGGCCCTAGGCGGGACACAGTTCACCGGCGGACTCGGCGGGGCCAAAGGCACGTTGTTGGGCTGTATGCCGTTGGCGTTTCTCAGCAATGGAATGAACTTACTGAATGTGTCCCCATTCCTGCAATCCATCTTGAGTGGTTTGCTTTTGTTGGTCGCCGTGGGCTTTTCGCGCCGCAAGACGGTCCGAATTTGACATGACGAGTACCTCTACAACTCAACAAGCACCGAAATCCACAAGTGCCATCAAAGCGTTCGGGCGCGGCTTCCTGAGGTTACCACCTTCTGTCTATGTGATCGCCTGTCTTGTGGCCGTGTCATTCGCCATCGTGCCTGTTCTGACCAAATTGCCATTTCAGATGGTCATTCTAAGACAAGCCGCCCCGGTGGGCCTTGTGATTTGTGCCCAATTGTCGGTGATGCGAGCCAACTCCATTGATCTGTCGGTTGGCGGTGTTTTTATCTTGATGAATTGCCTCGTAACCAGCTCGGCGTTCTCTGGGCTGCCCGAGATCTTCTCGCTATTCTTGCCCGTGATGGTTGCGATTATGGTCGGTGCGATCAACGGGTACTTCATTGCCGTATTGCGGTCCTCTTCGGTTGTCGTCACCCTTGCTATGGGGTCAATTTTGCTTGGCGTGGTGCTCTACCTCAGCAGTGGCAGACCCCCTGGGTCGGCTGGTGATTGGTCAAATGGCTGGGTGTCGGAAAATTCGGCGTCGTCCCGGTGGCGGCCATTATCTGGATTGCTCTGGCCCTTATGCTGGAGGTTTATCTGCGCAAAAGCATCTACGGCCGATACATTCGGGTCATAGGTTCGAACACGACTGCGGCGGGCCTGTCTGGCATTCCGGTTGCAAAGACATTGTTTGTTACCCACGTCATGGCTGCCGGGTTTGCGGGTCTTGGTGGCGTACTGCTTGCGGGCTACATCGGCATGGGGTCGGTAAAAATTGGAACTGACATTGCTATGACATCGATTGCCGGCGTCATTCTGGGTGGCATCACTTTCGGCAAGGGACGCAAAAGCATCATCGGCGCAATCCTTGCCGCATATGCGCTGGCCTACATCTTTAACATCATGACAGCCCTCAGATTTTTGCCTACAAAGATACGGTGCTGTTGAAGGTCGCGGCTCCATTGTTTGAGCATAGGGGTTTAATTTACCAACATTGGTTGGAACGAAACCTCTGCCTCTAGCCCCTGTAATAGGCCGGGTCTGACGTCTAGCTTAGCTGCGCTTATACTTACGTTGGCGGCCGCGAAGCCATAGCAAAAATAGTAACTGTATCAAGATAACTGCAATGGCTTCGGGCCGAAGCGCCAGAAAGGGTTGCTGAGACACAGTTGCCAGTTTTGCATCGGCAAAGGGTGCGGAAAGAACACCTAGGATTGTATGAGAAAAGACCATGGGCCAGATACTGCGCGTGCGTTCTTGCACATAGCCATAGATCACGGTCGTCACATAAATGCTCAGCACAAACAACCCGGCAAACTGCCAAACGGGTAAGCCATGGAAGTTTTGCGCTAAGGCAAAGTAAGGGATGTGCCAGCTGGCCCAGACCAAAGTGATGATCAGATCACGGCGACCCGCAGAAATACCCAATGCGTTCAGCTTTGGATAGAGATATCCACGCCAGCCGATCTCTTCGGCCAGTGCAAAAAGAAATAGTGGAATAGCCTGCGCCCCAGCGACGGCAAGGATCTTGCCAGCAGTATCGGGGCCAAACTTGAACACACCTGACATTTGGCCGAGCAAACCCACAAGGAAATAGGCAACCGGAAACAGCAAAATCAGCCGCAAATATTCCCCACCGTTTCCGCGGATATTTGGGGCAATAGCACTGTCGCTCCAACCATCCCCTCCAAAGCTGCGCAAACCAAGAGCCATGAGTGCGGGGGAAAGCACAAAGAGCAGACCACCAGCCTCTATGCCTTGCAAAATCAAAAAGGCACCCAGGGTTGCAAGTGTCATGACCCCACACACAAAGATAGAGATGTTTCGCAGGCTGGCTGTTAGGCCTGTCGCGCGCATGTAGAGGCTCCTTAGAAGATGGGTTGGTTCCAGATCTGCAGACCAGAACTGATGATCCTGACGGCTACCTCACAGCGCTAGCCGCCTTCATCCAGAACGGCCGCCCAATCCCTGGACCAGTCTCGCAATGGATCAAGGGTCTTCATCAGATGATCGCCAAGCGATGTCAGAACGTATCCTTCGTTTTGGTTCTCGACGAGCAAGCTCGCCCGCAGCTCCTTCAAGCGCGTGTTCATAACAGAAGGCGACACACCTCCGCAGGCCTTTTGCAAAGCGCGAAAGCTCTTGGGGCCGGAGCGCAGTTCCCAAAGCAAGCGCATCGTCCATCTGCGCCCCAAAAGATCGAACAGAGCCATGATCGGCTGACCAGAATGAGAGCCTCTGCTGGGAAGGCCGGGAAGAGGGGTTGCCATTTAGCTTCTCTTTTAGTAGCGGTTAGATGCTTCGATTATAGTAGCGCTCATTTAATGCGATGAGAAGGAGAAAAAATGTTCCTCGTTGATATGACTTTCACCGATCCAAACAGTATCCCACCCGAGAAAACCGCAGCTCATCGCGACCATATGGTCGACGAATACGCTAAGGGTAATCTGATGTTTGGCGGACCAAAGTCACCAAGAACCGGAGGTTTCATTTTGTCGACGCATCGCGACCAGACAGATCTGCTCGCCTTGTTGCAAAAGGACCCTCTCGTTGTTGCCGGGCTGGCCCAGTTTGAAATCACAGAGTTCAAACCCGTTATGGCAGCTCAAACTTATGCTGAAGTGTTGGGCGATGAGTTGAGTTACTTCTGATGGGCTCAAACGGTTGTCTTTTTTGAACCATCCCAGCCTAGATGGCGTACTCTTCAGAAACGAAACAGCACTAACCCCACAGGACTCACAGCAAGAAAGCTATCTGAGGAAACGAACCTCGCGCCCTCGACCTTGTCCCATCAATTACACGCGATGGAGACGAGTACTGTTATTCATCGCCATGCAAGCGGGCCGTGCACGTTGACCACTCTTAATCTGCCTAGTCTTAAAGGTATCACCTCTGTTCTGACGCAGCTTTGCTGCACAATCGAGCATACATCTGAAGGAGAATTCACGTCGTGATCTCTCAATTTAAGTCCCAACTCTTCCTCCTCAGTCTTCTAGCCTTTGTCGGAGGGATATTCCTTTGGACGCTGGGCAACCCGCTGCAAGAAACCTACTTAGGGCTCGCATCGCTGTTTTTAATTGGCCTCTCGCTTGTTATCGAGCGATTGGCCCCATTGCACCGGGATTGGAACATTGACACGGGTGATACAGTCGGCGACATCGGCAGCTTTGTTGTTGTGTTTGGGATCATTGACAGCGCGCTAAAGTGGTTATCCCCTTTTGTCATCCTTGCACTGTTGCCAAACACAAACACCACTTTAGGCTGGCCACTTTGGGCGCAAATTACAGCTGCCACATTGCTAATCGAGCTGGGGGCCTGGGCGAGCCATTGGGCTCATCACAAATACAAACCGCTCTGGGCGCTACACGCGATGCATCACAGTAGTGAACGACTTTACACTCTAAATGGCTTTCGGTTTCATCCGTTGAACCATATTCTGAACCATCTGATCATGTTCCTTCCGCTCCTGGCTCTTGGCTTTTCGAAAGAAGCACTATTAGGTTATACGGCTCTCGCCTTGCCGGTGACGCTGTTTCAGCATTCCAATGTTGGCTTTCAGTTCGGGATGTTCAGCTATCTGTTCAACACCAACACAGTCCACCGCTGGCACCACTCTGCGGCTTATAATGAAGGTATGCACAACTTTGGTCGCGCGTTCGTTGTTTGGGATCATATATTCGGAACTTACTACCATCCGTCAGATGAGAACGAACCTGCGATCATCGGATTGTCCCTTGGCGGCCCATCCTATCCCCCGCCCAACCAAACGCTTCCGCAGATCTGCTGGCCCTTCGCAAAAGACTGCTGTCAATGAGGTCGAGTCGCAACTCCTCAGACTATAAATCAAATTGTTCTGCAAAATGTCATCAAAGGACCGTTTAAGTGCATTTATTCATACTTCGCTCATTTGGCACCATCTACGTTGTGAATGCGTTTACCATGTGGTTTGCCCCCATGTGGTGGTACGAGACCGTTCCCGGCCTTACGATGATGGGCCCGTTCAACTCGCACTTTGTGCGCGACATCGGTTTGATCTACCTCGTGTCCGGGCTCGGACTGATCTATGGTGCACGCGCTCCGCATGTCGCTCTATTCGCAAGCCTTTGGCCCATCTTGCACGCGCTTTTCCACGCCTGGATCTTTGTTCAAAGAGGTATGCCTCTCGATCTCATTGCAGCAACGAACCTAATCCTAATTCAACTGCCAGCCTGGTTATGTCTCTGGAGTGCACTTGATCGACTCAAAGACTTACATAGGCCGGGGAACAATTCTCAGTTGTAAGCTGGATGAACCGCTGAAAGCGGTTGCCAGACGTTGAGGCATTGCCAATTTGATCGCGTTGTCCTTCTCGGACAGCGCGGTACCATGATCATACCGACCTCATTGCCGCGGCTGAAGGGCTTCCGTTTTCCTCGCGAAATCATCGCCTATGCGGTGTGGGCATATCATCGGTTTGCTCTCAGCACCGCGGATGTCGAGGACCTCTTGGCGGAGCGTGGTGTCATCGTCAGTCCTGAAGCGGTTCGTCTCTGGGCGAACCGTTTCGGGTCTCAGTTCGCGGCTTGTTTCCGTCGCGACCGGCCCCGGCCGCACGACAAATGGCATATGGACGAAGTGGTCGTCCCGATCAACGGCGTGAAACATTGGCTGTGGCGTGCAATTGATGGCAACGGAGACGTACTCGACATTATGATCCAGCCTCGCCGCAATGCCAAGGCCGCAAAGGGTTTCTTCGGCCGACTGGTTGCTGCCTATGGCGAACCGCGTGTCGCGATCACGGACAAGCTGCGCAGCTTGTACCAAGCCGATCAAGGCCATCGCGCCGGTCGCCGACCATCGGGCGCACAAGGGGCTCAAAAACCGGATCGAAGGGTCACACCGGCCGACGCGAAAGCGGGAAAAAATGATGGGTCGGTTCAAATCACCGCGCCAAGCGCAACGATTTTTCGTCCCCGCCGCGATCACCTTTCCACTCTCTCCTACCGCCATGCCAGAGCCGACGCGTTCAAGCTGTGGGATGGTTACCCTCGCCTGATAGCAGACACTGCGGCCTTGTGCAGCATCTCGTTAAAGCCAGCTTGGGTGCTTACACCCCAAGCAAGTCACACGCGTAGCATACTTCTGTTTTCTGCCCATTTTTTTGTATAGTTAGGCCGGTTTGCACCCTACTTGTGACGATCTAGCTCACCCAGCCGCACTTGTTCCGGGCCAGCGGGATTTGGACGAGCCAAACGCCTCTGGCCGTCAGGGGGAAAGCGCCGCCTTCCCCCTCGGGCAACCCTATTAGGCAACACCGTGTCCTCGGCTTCGCCTGCGGGCCGCACCACTATTGTCGAATAGCATTGCCTCGCCCCCATCCGCGTTCGCCACGTGGCAGATCAGCAGGAACCGGCGCCTTCGGCGTCTGATCTGCAAATCAGCCCTGATTTTCCCAAAAGGGAAGTCAGGATCATTGAAATCGGTCTAGGTGCTGGATGAAGGAAGTGAGGCGAAAATGGCAAGGTTCTGTCGCTGGTGACAAAACTATGTGTCGCCTGACAAGTTACTGTGGAACGTCACTGATATTTGACTCAATCGACAGACAAAACCTCAATAAATCGGCCATTCACGTCATTCATTTCTGACCCAATCGTCAAACATTTCTGACCCAACACAAAAAACGCCCTCTAATCTTGGCCACGGCCCATGTCTCAGAACAACCCAACTCCGCTATTTTGACGTTAGGTTGCCCGCGCACGCGACATTAGATTTGCTGCCAGATGCGCTTTTGGTGAACATCGTGACCAAATGGTGGGCACCTATGCTTGCCTTAGACCAACCAAATCGGAGTAAGAACGCTCACCGCGAGTGATTTGACGTTTGAGGGTGTTCGTTGCTGCTTTTACTTTACCCTCGCCCAATAGCGATGTGATCGCTTGATGTTCCTTGAAAGATTTCTTCGTTCGATTGGAACGCTTGGACAGATGTGTCCGCATTGTTTGGACGATATCACTGACTTTTTGATATCCATCCCGCAGGTAACTGTTTCCGCAGGACCTGAAAAACGCGTCGTGAAACTCGGCGTCAAGTTCCAAGTACTGCTCGAATTCATCCACTTCCTGCGCTTCTGACATCTTAGAAACAATTGTAGCCAGCTCATTGATCAGAACCGAAGGGTTCTTTTCAAGCGACTGCTCCAAAGCTGCGGATTCTAGGATGAGCCGATACTGGCAAAGCTGCACCACGTCCTCTTGAGAAAGAGAGAATACAAAGGCTCCTCGATGAGGAAAGATCTGAACGAGGCCCTGAAGATTCAAAGCTGATAGAGCTTCGCGAATCGGAGTTTTGCTGATGCCCATGGCATTTGACAACTTCACTTCCGGCAACGATTCACCCAATTGAAACGTGCCATTGATTATGCCTTTTCGGATATGTTCTTCAGCAGTTTTACTCAACGAATCCGGGCGCTTAATCTGCAAAATCTCGGTCATTTTCACTTCGTCCTATTTCGTCTCTCTAACACAATAGCACATGTAAGCTTGATTTCTATATTATATCTGATATCTCAGATAATAGATCAAAAATAACTAAATCCGTGGGAGGATACCTTGTTCAAGAAATCAACATTGGCGCTTGGCTTCGTCATGTCAGCCGGGCTTGCTTTTGCAGCATCCGCTGAAACAGTCATTAAGGTTGGGCATGGCGCAGCAGAAGCGTTTCATATGCATCGCGCGCTACTGAAATTTGAAGAACTGGTCGAAGCTGGCTCGAATGGTGAGATCGACGTACAGATATTCCCTTCGTCGCAGATGGGCCCTGATCGCGAAATGATCGAAGGTGTTCAAACCGGCGTTCTGGAAATGGCCATTCCTCCTTCCTCTTTCTTCGCGGGCTGGGATCCGGCTTTTGCAGTAATTGAACTGCCCTACATGTATTCCTCCAAGGACATCGCCTTTGATGTTCTTGATGGTGATGCTGGTGATGGCATGCTTGCACGGGTCGAAAACCAGGGATTGGTAGGTCTTGGCTGGCTTGAATTGGGTGTACGCAATGTGACCAACAATGTCCGCCCGGTTGCAACCCCCGCAGATCTCGAGGGTGTCAAGCTACGTACCATGAAGGTTCCGGCGCATGTGGCGACATTCGAAACGCTCGGGGCCAACCCGACGCCAATGAACTTTGGTGAGGTCTATTCTGCTCTCCAGCAAGGCGTGATCGACGGCCAAGAAAACCCCCTGGCGATCATTACCTCACAGCGTTTCTACGAGGTGCAGAAATACCTTTCGACCACGGGCCATGTCTTTGCGGTCTATATGCCCGTCATCTCCAAACCGTTCTTTGACTCGCTGTCCGCAGAGCATCAGCAACTGGTCCGGGACTCGATGGCCGCCGCACGTGACTATCAGGCGGAACTGGTCGCAAGCGAAGATGCGGAACAGCTGGAACAGATCCGTGCTGCTGGTGTCGAGATTCTGGAACTGACTGCCGAGCAGCGACAGGCCTTTGCAGACAAAACCGAAAGCGTCCGTCTGCAGTATCGCGACGAGGTTGGCGCCGAAGCCTATGACGACTGGGTAGCAGCGGTTTCCGCAGCGAGCGGAAGCTGACCCTCGGACTACTCAGCCAATACGGGCACCCGTGCCATTAAGGTTCGGGTGCCCCTTTCGTTCAAGGGGAGGTGAACGGTGTCGGTTATCAAATGGATCGATATGAATGCCGAAAAGGTCTTAGCCAGTGCACTTCTGGCCGCGATTGTCTTGTTGATCTTTGGCAATGTGTTCATGCGCTACATTCTGAATGCCTCTCTTTCATGGGGCGAAGAGCTAACGCTTTGGCTGTTTGTATGGTTTGTCTGGCTTGGCGTCAGCTATGCATTCCACACAGGCGATCATGTGCGTATCACGGTCCTGCGTGATGTCCTGAGCGAGCGCGCAAGGCTTTACGCGGATGTTGTGATCGCGCTTCTTGTCCTTGGATTTCTGATCGTTCTGACAATTGAATGCATCAAGCTGATCCGACAGCCTTTTGTCGCCAGCCAGACTTCGGTCGTTTTGGGGCTACCGATCCCAATCCTTTATGCTTCGGCGCCGATTGGCGCGGGCCTGTCCGCGATCCGCGTCACTCAACATCTGTTCCGAACCCTGCGTCTGATCGCAGGAACCAAAGCGTGAGGAACCCGGCATGCTTGCAACAACGCTTTTCTTGACGCTCTTCGCCCTGTTGCTCTTCAGCGTGCCTATTGGCATCTGTCTGGGCTTGGCCACTATGATCGTGATGGTCTTTGTAGATGGCACCCCACCCATGGTTCTTTTGGCACGGTCCGTGGTAACAGGCGCGGACTCCTTTCCTCTAATTGCCGTCCCTCTGTTCATATTGGCAGGCGACCTTATGCAGCACGGCGGAATGTCTCGTCGACTGGTTGGGTTCGCCAATGCACTGATCGGGCATATCCGGGGTGGGCTGGCTTATGTGAACGTGCTCGCCTGTGTGTTTTTTGCCGCCATATCCGGCTCATCTCCTGCGACCGTAGCCGCCATCGGGTCGAACATGATCCCCGAGATGGAAAAGGTCGGCTATGCACGCAAGTTCAGCGGCGCATTGACGGCATCCTCAGGAATGATCGGCGTTATGATACCGCCAAGTATTCCCTTCATCATCTATGGTGTTACTGCCGAGGTTTCGATCGGCAAACTGTTTCTTGCAGGCGTTGTTCCTGGAATCCTTTTTGCCCTCATGTTCATGTTGGTCGCTCGTGTTCTGCTGCGAAAGGACGAGGTTGTTCAGCAATCGACGACTACGTTCTCAGGCCCGGGCGTCTGGCAGAGCTTCCGCTCTTCTATCTGGGCGCTTCTAGTACCCGTGATTATTCTTGGGGGCATCTACAGCGGCATCTTCACCCCAACCGAAGCGGGTGCCGTGGCCGTAGTCTATGCCGCTTTCATCGGCATCTTCGTCTATGGAGACATCACCCTCAAGGACCTGCCAGAGGTTTTGGCGGGCAGTGCAAAGACCAGCGGGACCATTCTGATATTGGTGATCATGGCGACCGCCTTTGGCAGGTTGATCACGCTCGCAAGAATCCCGACAGAGCTCGCAACAACGATCACCAGCCTGTCCGACAACCCAATCATCATCCTGTTGCTGATCAATCTGCTGTTGTTGGTGATCGGAATGTTCATGGAGACGATTTCGTCGATCATCATCATGACGCCGATCCTGCTGCCGGTTGCAACCGCGCTGGGTGTCGATCCGATCGTTTTTGGTGTCATCTTGACGGTCAACCTGGCCATTGGGTTCTGCACACCGCCATTGGGTGTAAACCTGTTCGTGGCCAGCAGCATTTCGAAGGTTTCCATCGAAAGCCTAAGCCGGGCGATCCTGCCATTCTTTGTCGGCATGCTGATCTTGTTGATGTTCATCACCTATGTGCCCGCAATTTCCTTGGCCCTGCCATCCCTTTGGTGACCGACTGAGGAGCTTCAAACGTTAGACAACGAACAGAGGACCCGGATGGATCTGGACCTTTCCCACCCGTCGATAGAAGACCTTCGGAAAACCGCACAAAAGCGCATTCCGAAGTTTGCCTTCGAATACCTCGACAGCGCGACCGGCCGGGAGCTGGGGTTGAAGGTCAACCGGGACGCACTTGATGCCATCGGATTTATGCCGCGTGTACTATGCGGCCGAACAAAGGCCGACCTGCAGACTACATTGATGGGTCAAACTTACGATCTGCCATTCGGGATAGCACCGGTAGGCATGTCCGGCCTAATGTGGGCAGGAGCAGAGCGGATGCTTGCAAAGGCAGCGGTTGCTCACAACATTCCGTTTTCGCTGTCGAGCGTGGCGGTTGCTTCACCGGAAGATGTGGCACCTTACATTGGCAAAAATGGATGGTTTCAGCATTACCCGGTGAACTCCAGCGATTTGCGCCGCGCGATGCTGCCGAGGATTAAGGCAGCGGGATTTCACACGCTGATTATCACGGTGGACGTTCCAGAAGAGAGTCGGCGCGAACGACAACGCCGCGCCAATCTGACGGTGCCTCCAAAAGCTGACCTGCGCACGCTGACTGAAATGGCATCACGACCCGCCTGGTGCCTTGCGCATCTGCGCGAAGGTATCATGCCAAGAATGCGGTTCTTTGACGATTACGTCCCGACACGCGGGCGAGAAAGCTTTACCCATGCAGGCGCTCTGATCCGTGGGATTCCTGATTGGGACTACCTGCGCGAACTGCGGCAGGAATGGGAGGGCCACCTGATCGTCAAGGGTGTCCTGCGGCCGGAGGACGCGCAAAAAATGGTGGCCGAAGGCGTGGATTGCATCTGGGTCTCAAACCACTCAGGGCGTCAATTCGAAGCCGGGCCCGCTGTGATTGACCAACTCCCGAACATCCGCGAGGCGGTCGGAATAGATGTGCCACTGATCTACGACTCTGGCGTTGCCTGGGGATTGGACATCATGCGCGCACTGGCCAAAGGTGCAGATTTCGTCATGGTCGGACGCGCCTTTCAGTATGCCGTTGCAGCGTTCGGAGCACGAGGGATCGACCATCTCGTTCACATCTTGAAAGCTGACATTGAGGCCAACATGAGCCAGCTTGGCAGCGAAAACCTCGGCAGTCTGGCAGAGCACCTTCTGAGAACTGGCTGATCGGCGCTTGCGGCGCGTGGCGTATCAGACAGGCGTGTTGTCTTCCCCGTCAATCAGCCCCTTCACGATCAGATCCGCAGTTGAGCGCGAACATGCCATTGGCAGATCATACACTGTTGCGAGACGGGTCAGAGCCTTAACGTCGACATCATGTGGCATGGGCGACAGAGGGTCGACAAAGAAAATCAATGCATCCAGTTTCTCTTCGCAGATCATGGCGCCGATCTGTTGGTCGCCTCCGAGTGGTCCGCTTTTCAGGCAGGTCACATCCAGTTCTGGATAGGCTTGCTTAATGCGACTACCAGTGGTCCCTGTCGAAAAGATTTGTACTCTGGACAGGCGGGCCAATTGCAGACCCACCCATTCAACGATTTCGTCCTTTCGCGCATCATGCGCTACAAGCGCGAAACGCGGCGCATCACCGGATGAATTGTTCAACGTAATCTTCTCCAAGACCGACTTCCCCGAAATGTTTTCGGCACAGATCAATCTTGGTAAAGACATCTTCGTAGCCAGTGACCTTGCCCCACGGATCAACATAGCACATCACGCCATTGACCTGGAAATAGGTGACCATCTCTTCAACATCGTCGGGAACGACCAAAGTATGTGTCTCACCCGGCGGCTCAAAGACATATCCCCCCTCTTCCGCAACCCAATCATGTTCCAGATAATGCCAGCGCCCTTTCAGGACAAAACCGTGGACTGGCTGTGGATGGCGGTGCCGCGAAAGAACACCAGCTTTGCGCACTTTGAGAAGGTTCATCCAATAACCTTGCGAGCGGTTCAGGCACAGCGGTCGGAACCAGACGTTCTCTGCCTGCGGAACCCATAGCCTGTCGTCTTCGCTCATGGCATTCGGGATCACGATCTCGTCTTGCGCATCCTTGGGGAATGGCAATTGATATGGCATTCGGGCGGTGTCATCGTCATTCATAGATTTTCCTCACATAGCGAGATAACCGCCATCGACCGGATAGACCGATCCGGTCACGAAACTGGCGTTTTCACTCAAAAGCCATTGCACAAGCGCACCGACTTCTTCGGGTTTCCCCCAGCGCTTCATTGGCGTACGCGCCATGATCCCCGCTGTTCGTTCAGGGTCTTCCTGAAGGCCCTGGGTCATCTCTGTCTCAATCCAACCCGGCGCGATGGCATTGACCCGGATACCGTCTTCGGCCCAGCGACCTGCGAGCGCCTTGGTCAACTGTGCCACGCCGCCCTTAGAAGCGGAATACGCCGGAACCAAAGGCCCACCAAAGGTACTGAGCATGGAGGCAGTGTTGACGATGGCCCCACTCGCTTCAGCCAACAATGGATGCGCGGCAAGACAGCAGCGCATGGTGCCTGTCAGATTCACATCGAGCACCTTGGTGAAGACGTCGATGTCATATTCTTCGCCACGCAAAAGAATACCTGCGCAGTTCACCAAGGCATCGAGACCCGTGAGTTCGCCGAATACATCATTGATGGACGTCTGGTCGGTGACATCCAAGAGCTGCACCTTTAACCCGTCCCGAGGCTCGAATGCATCCAATTCGGATTGGGAGGCGGATGCGGCAATGACGGACCAACCTGCGTCTGCCAACGACCGTGCAACACCCGCACCAATCCCTCGCGTTCCGCCCGTTACAAGGGCCTGTTTCATCCAAGTTCCTCCAATACACTGGTGAAGGCGCGCGCGCGCCTGCCGATATCATCCAATGTATAGCTCGGTTTGAACAGTGCGGAGCCCAGCCCATATCCATCTACACCCGCGGCATGATACGGCGCCATCGTATCCGGCGTTATGCCCCCTACCGCAGCGACGACTGCGTCTGCAGGCAATACGGCGCGCATGGCAGCAATGGCAGCTGGCGGCACCATTTCCGCCGGAAAGAATTTGAGGACCGATGCTCCGATATCCAACGCCGTAAAGGCCTCGGAGGGGGTCATGACTCCTGGACACCAATAAAGATCCCGCGCGACAGCGGCGCGCCCGACGTCCGGGTTCATATTGGGCGACACGATGATCCGCCCGCCTGCATCAGCAACCGCCGCGACATGATCCACAGTCAACACTGTGCCAGCGCCGACGATGGTTTGAGCGCCATGTTTCACGACGATCTGCCCTATCGATTCCAGCGGGTCCGGTGAGTTGAGCGGCACTTCGATGATCCGAAACCCGGCATCGAAGAGTACATCAGACACCGGGCGCGCATTTTCTGGTGCCAGCCCCCGCAAAATCGCAATCAGCGGGTTCTCGGCAAGAGCTGCAGTGAGGTCAATCATCCAACCAACCCCGCAGCGCGAGCAATCAGAAAATGCCCTTTCGCAACGATATCATCTGGCGCGCGACGGCTGTCGAAACCAGCAGTTCGAAGCGCTATTTCGTATCGGTCGGACAAGTCGCTGCGTCCAACAACAGTGATCGTGCCGACGTCTTTTACTTCGCCGGTCGCGGCAGCAACCTCGGTCCCGATCAACAAGCCCGACAAGTAGTCGGCCGTGGCAACCTTTGGGATTTTGCCCATGAGAGGAAGCGTCCGAACATGAAACAGGCTGTGCAGCAGGTTCGACTCACCACTGAGGCCCGCCTTTACGCCCATCACGAATGCGTCTTCGCTGAAGGCGTCCTCCTTCATCAATGTGCCAAGGATCGTGTGTTCTTTCAGCGCCGAAAAGATCTCACCTGTCATGTAAGTCGAGAAATCCACGATCTTCCCATCCGCAACCTGAACCCATTTGCTGTGCGTTCCTGGCATCACGAACATACCTTCGCTTAATCCTAGTGAAGATGCCCCGATGATCTGGGTCTCCTCGCCGCGCATTACGTCCGGTCCTCCAGCATGTTCTGTCGAAGCACCTGTCACAAAATGAATGCGCGCTCCGTTGGCCGCTTCGTGCGGGACCAACGCTCGCGCAAGACCGCCAGCACTCAGCGGCATTTCGGCATACTGCGTTTCGACCCAGCCATTGCGGCTGGTGATCATGCCGGATGCCAGGATCGGCAGTTTAGCGCTGGCGACCCAAGGGCCGATGAGACGATCAAGGACCGACTCAAAGGTTTGTCCCGCAACCTGCATGATACCTTCAGGCGACGAGACCCCATCGATCACCTCGCCCTCCGCACCAATTAGAAATGCACGAAACGATGAAGTGCCCCAATCTACGCCGATCAGCGCTGGCTCAGATGCGACCGAATTCATTCAGCAGATCCTCAACGGTTTTGCCTTGGGCCACCCATTTACGGGTTTCCTCTTCACGGTCAGCCTGCTCTTGAGCAAGGCGCACGGTTTCTTCGGCAATTTCCTGTGGAACCACGACGACGCCCATTAGATCAGCTACAATGAAATCTCCGGGGTTTACCACGACGCCCCCACAGGCGATTGGCACATTGATCGAAAGTTCTTCTTTACGTTCTGAAAACATCGTGTGCGTTCCGCGCGGCGTGATCGCGCGCGTCCAAATCGGCCAGTTGATGTCTTCCAACTCATCTGTGTCACGCCCAGTGCCATCGACGATCATACCCCGAATGCCACGGTTCTTGGCCAGACCACCCATTAAACCGCCGCAGACTGACGTTTGACGATCACCACCCGCGTCCACAACGATCACGTCCCCGGGTTGTCCCATTTCCAGCGCCCTCAAAGGATCGACCAGATCGCCTTTTGAAAGCTGAACCGTCACGGCCTGGCCTGTCACCTTGGCGCGGAAAGCGGGCTTGATGGCGCTGTCCATCACACCTGTTCGGTACTGAACATCCGCAAAAATGGCAGCGGCAGAGTACGCCTCCAACACCTTGTCGAATTTTTTGAGAAGTTCCGGGTTTCTTTCAAAATCATTGAAAACCCTGAGGTCCGTGCTGACGTCTGGCATTCTTGTCTCCTGTTATGCGGTAGATACGGCCAATGCGTCGGCATTGACTGTGTAGTCGGGTTTTTGTCCTGTCAGGACCTTGGCCACCTGAGTGGCCGCGGTGACCCGCGCTGCGTGTATAGATTCCTCGGAATAATAGGCCGCATGTGGCGTTAAGAGGACGTTGGGCAGTGTGAACAACGGGTTGTCATCAGGCGTCCAGTTGGCGCGCTTCGCCGGCTCTTCCTCGGGGTCGTCGAGCCCTGCAGCAGCCAGATGGCCTTCGGTCAGCGCCCGGAATAGGGCTTTGTTGTCGACCGTTGGTCCACGTCCAGTGTTCACGAGTATCGCACCGGGTTTCATGACCGAGAATTCGGCATCCGACAAAAAGTGATGCGTGTTCGGCGTCATCGGTGCCTGCATCAGGATATAGTCGGACCTTGCCAGCAATTCGGGCTTGCTCACCAGCTCGACCCCAATCTTTGCCGCGACTTCTCTTGGCAAATACGGGTCGTAGGCGATGACCGTAACCCCGAAAGACTGCGCCCGCGCCACGATGGCTTGCCCGATTTTACCCAGCGAGACGACACCCATCGTCCGCCCGCGCAAACGGTAGACCGGCTGCCCGCTTTGCCATTTCCAGATCCCTGCATGAGTGGCCCGATCATAGTCAGGCAACTTGCGCGCCAGGGTCAGCCAAAGGGCAATCGCATGATCGGCGACCTCCTCGGTGCAATAGTTTTGCACATTGGTGACGAGGATACCTTTTTCTGTCGCCGTGCTGACATCCACGATATCCACGCCTACGCCATAGCGCGCGATGACCTCGCAGTTTCGCATCCGCGTGATCGTTTCTTTCCCGATCCGGGCATATTGGTTCATCATCGCTGCGCAATGCGGCGCGACATCGAACAGGTCTTCCTGACGCTTGGCCTGAAGCGCAATCACCTCGGCTCCTGCGGCTTCCAGGATTTCCGTCTCAACGGCAACATCACCAAAGTCGTAATCGGTGATCACGACCTTGGGTTTGTCCGTTCTGGGGGGAAAGGCGGCGCGATCAGTCATAAGCACCCGCCGAATAGGTCAATTCGTACGAGTGGCTGTAGAGCTCGAAAATGTTGCCAAAAGGGTCTTCCATATAGACCATGCGATAGGGCTTTTCACCTGGGTAATACTTGCGCACTTGGCTCATGCGCTGGCGCCCGCCCAGGTCTTCGATAACCTTGACGCGGCCTTCCAGATCCTCGTCCTGTACGCAGAAATGAAACAAGCCACGCCGCCAATATTCAAACGGGCGTTCTTCTTCGACGGTCTTCGGGAACTCAAACAATTCGATGCCAACACCGTCGCCCATCGACAAATGCGCGATGCGGAAGCTTCCCCAACCTTCCCCAAATACATCGTCGCACATCTGACCGATGGCGCTTTCGTCATGCAGGATTTCAGTTGGTTCCATCAGCACGTAGAGGCCGAATGCCTTGGAATAAAACTCCACGGCTTTTTCCAGGTCGGGAACTGTGATGCCGATGTGAGAGAAAGTGAGAGCGGCCATAGCAGGCTCCTCCAGTTAGCAGTTAGAGAATATTGCGAACGATGCCGCCTTCGATCCGATGCGCAGAACCATTGGAGGCCGTGCTTGCAGAGATCGTGACGATCATGCGGGCGACTTCGTCTGGTTGGACAAAGCGCTGTATGAGCGATGTGGGCTCATCTGATTTGAAGTAATTGTCGACGATCGTGTCGAGCGGCTCACCCTTTTGATCGGCGAGGCCGTCAAAATAGGCCTCGACACCTTCGGTCCAGGTCGGACCAGGCAGGATCGAGTTAACCCGGACTTTTGTCCCCTTTGTCAATTCTGCCATGCCACGTGTCAGACCTAACATGGCAGTTTTAGTGACAGAATAATGCACCATCTGAGGGAGCGGTTTCACTGCCGCTTCGCTGGCCATGTTGATGATAGATCCCTTATCCCGGCCAAGCATGTCAGGCAGGAAAATTCGGCTCATCCGAACGGCGGACAGGACATTGATGTTGAAGTAGTGCATCCAGTCGTCATCCGTGAGATCCTCGAACGGTTTAACCGAGAAGATGCCGACATTATTCACAAGAACATCCACCGCCCCGCGCGCACGAGCAAACTCTGCCAGAGTTTCCGCATCATTGGTTTTGGTTAAGTCGGCCGCAATGCCTTCGACCTTGCCCAATGATGACAGGTCGTCGACGCAGTCGAACACTTCCGCCTCGGTCAGGCCATGCACGATGACCCGCGCGCCTTCTTCCAGGTAGATCCGCGCAGTGGCTTTGCCTATGCCGGAACCTGAACCAGTCACCAGGACCAGCTTATTTTTGAGCCCCAGATCCATCTCAGGCCTCCTTCTTGACGTTAGATGACTGCTGCGATGAAGTGCGGCCGAACATTCGACCCATCAAGCCCGAAATCTCCGCGCGCCACATGTCTATGCCGACGGCCAACAGAATGATCAGGCCCAGCACGATGTTCTGAACCGAAGATGGCGCAGCGTTCAGGTTCAAACCATTCTGGACGATAACGATTGTCATCGCCCCCATCAGCGTGGCGAGGATGTTGCCGCGGCCGCCTGCAAGGCTGGCTCCGCCAACTACAGCAGCGGCAATGGCCTGCAGTTCTAGCGTCTGGCCATAGTTGGGTGAACCAGAGTTGAGGCGCGCTGACATCAGGATCGCACCAACCGCAGTCATAAAACCCGCGATGACAAATGTCGTCGTCTGAACTTTACGTACGTTGATACCCGTCAGAACGGCAGCGGCAGGGTTGCCACCCACGGCATAGATCTCACGCCCAAGTTTCGTGAAGTTCATGGTGAACGCAGCAAGGACGTAGAAGAATACGAGGTAGAAGAAAGGCATCGGAACGCCGAACAGCTTGCCGTAGAAGATTGGCTCTAACGCCGGATCCAGCGAGAAGATCGGAGACCCATTGTTGAAGGTCAGGGCAAGGCCCCTAAAGGCAATCAACGCCGCCAATGTCGTGATAAACGACGGGATACGCCCGTAGGCTGTTATCAGCCCAATGAACAGACCAAGCAATCCGCCCATGAAGAGTATGAGGGGCAGCGCCAGAACCAGTGGAATGCCGACAAATTTCAACATTTGCGCAAGGATCATGGTCAGCAAAGCCACCATAGACCCGGAACTCAGATCGATGCCCGCAGCGAAGATCACGATAGTAGACCCGATTGCGATCAAGGCCACGATGCTTACTTGTAGGGACAGGTTTGAAAGGTTACCCGGGTTCAGGAAGCGTTCCGTCGTAAGTGCCACGATCAGTGCGACGATCACCATTGCTGCGAATGGCCCGATCAACTGGGTGTCAAAGATCCGCTTCATGCGAAAGCCTCCTTAGGCTTGGATTGGGGGGTGTCGGCGGACGCGCGAACAAGATCGTCATGCGTAAGGTCGGATGCATCGACCGTGCGCACTATCGTTCCGTGCTGCACGACGGCAATCCGATCGCTCATCGCAAGCAACTCATCATGGTCTGAACTGATTAGAATGATCGATTTTCCCGCCCGCGTGAGCCTGTTAATCAACTTATAAACAGCGATCTTGGCGCCGATATCGATCCCTTGCGTCGGTTCATCAAGGATCAGGATGTCAGAGGCTGAGAACAGCCAACGTGCAATCACGATCTTCTGCTGATTACCACCAGACAAGAAGTTGACCGTCTTTTCCTCGGCCTGGGTCGAGATTTCCAGATCGCGGATCAGGTCATGGGTGGCTTGCTCTTCCGCCTTAAGATTCAACACCCCGAACCGGCTTAGCCCGCCAAGGGACGCTGCGGTGACGTTCCCGCTTGCGCGGAAATTGAAGAACAACCCGTCAAACTTTCGGTTCTCCGGAACAAGAGCCAAACCCGCACGGATCGCATCAATTTCCCGGCGAAAGCGAACCGGTTTGCCATTTAGTCTTATCTGTCCGCCTGTTAGCTCGTCTGTTCCGAACAGGGCGCGGGCAATCTCTGTGCGGCCACTGCCCAATACGCCACCCAAGCCCAGAACTTCACCCTGGTGCAACGAAAACGATACATCTTTCACGCCCGAATTGGTGCTCAGACCTGCCGCTTCCAGCACAACATCCTTGGTCGCGTTCTGCTCCTTGGGATAGTGCTCACCAATGTCCTCACCGACCATAGCGCTGACAATCTCAGAGACATTGATCTTGGTCTCGCCACTCGCTCGCACAACACAGCCGTTGCGCAGGATCGTCACTTCATCAACGATCCGTTCAACCTCATCCAGCCTGTGCGACACATAGAGAATAGCTGTGCCGCGCTCACGCATATTGCGCAGTAGCTGGTGCAGGCGCTCAATTTCATCTTCACCCAATGCCGCTGTCGGCTCATCCAGGATGATCATGCGGGCGTCCATCGCGACGGCTTTCGCGATCTCGACCAGTTGTTGCTCGCCTACCGATAGCGAGCCGGTTATGGTTTCGGGTGAAACATCGACATCCATTTCCGCCAGAACCCGAGCGGCTTCGTTGTGGACCTTGGCCCAGTCGATCACGCCAAAGCGGGACCGAGGCATATTGCCAAGGAAGATGTTTTCGCCAACCGACAAGGTGGGCACGATCGAGAATTCTTGAAAAACTGTTGCGACGCCCAGTTCACGTGCCGCCTGCGGGTCGCTGATCGTGACCGGCTTGCCATTATGCAGGATTTGACCGCTATCGGGTTGCTGCACGCCGGACAGCGTCTTGATCATGGTCGATTTGCCACAGCCGTTTTCACCCAGCAGCCCATGAATGGAACCGGGCATAAGCCGGATGCAGACCTTGTCATTCGCCAATACCCCAGGATAAGCCTTGGTGATATCGACAAACTCCCAAAGGGGCGTTGCGGGTGTCATCGCGATTGCCTCGACAAAAGTGAAACTCGGTTGGTTTGCCACCCGGCAGCACGCGCACGCGCCACCGGGAAGCGGGGAGAAAACTCAGTACTCTTTGGACGGCTGCGGGAAGAGCTTTTCTGGCTCTTGCAGCACGCTGATTGCACCGTCTTTGTCTTCAATTGATGTGGGCGTTTCGATCCAGCCGCCGGGATAGGACCCGTTGAGCGCATCAATGGTTGCGTGCATAGCCGCCTTACCCATCAGGAATGGCGAGGTGTTGACGGTTGCCGTGATGTTGCCAGCCGCGATTTCTTCAAGGCCGGACGTGTCGCCATCATTGCCCAAAAGGACGATGTCATTGCGACCGAGTGCCTTAGCCGCGAAGGACGCTCCAATGATCATGTAGTCGTTCGCCGCAAAGATCATGTCGAGATCGGGGTTCGACTGCAGGATATCCATACCAGCAGTGTTGCCGCCCTCAACGTTCCATTTACCGTCGATAGACACCACAACGTCGAAGTTTTCGTTGCCCTCGATACCGTCGAGGAAGCCACCCACACGCTCGGTTGAGTGATAGCCAGGCTGCCCTTCGATAATGCCGACCTTCAACGGTTTATCGCCATAAGTCTCAATGGCCCAGTCAGCGATAGCATGCGTGCCGTTGCGCTGGGAGTACCCGACAACGCCATGAATTGGTGTCGGGAAGTTCGGGATGTCCGAATTGATCATCAGAACCGCCATGCCCTTGTCTACTGCCTGCTTTAGCAGCGGTGCGGCAGCAAATTCATCGTGTGTCCCAAAGATGATCGCATCCACATCCTGCGTCAGCACATCCTGGATCATGCCCATTTGGCCGTTGATGTCCGCACCGGACTGGGGCGCAAGCATGAACACTTCGACCCCGGCCTGAGCGGCAACCGCTTTGATGCCTTCACCGATGGCGATGTAATAGTTGAACTCGGTCGCCGGCGGCATATACGCGATCCGGAACGTATCGTTCTTGGGTTCAATTGCATCGATTGGCGCTTGTGCCCCGTCTTCAAGTGGAACCGGTGTTGGATAATTTTCCGCCAGAGCGACCGTTGTCAGCGTGGCGAACCCCGCGGCAAGCGTAGTGGTCATAAGCGTTTTCAACATAGTTTTCTCCTCCAGAATTTCGTTGGTTATCCTTTGAATGGCGCGTCGATCACGCCACGAACGCCGGGTTTCACAGCAAAGAGGCCGCCGGATTCCGGTTCTTTTGTTAAAGCTGCTTCGTCACTCATCAGCCTTGAGGTCGTGATGAACAGCGTGTCGAGATCAGGGCCACCGAAAGCGCAACAGGTGGGCTTCCAGACCGGCACCTCGATCACGCGATCTATCGTGCCATCAGGTGCGACGCGAACAACGCGATGGCCTTCCCATTCGGCGTTCCAGACGCCCCCTTCGGCATCGACACAGGACCCATCAGGCAAGCCGGGCTCATCATTGAAAGAAGCGTGCCGCCGACGGTTCGAAACGGTTCCACTGCGGGTGTCGTAATCAAATGCGACGATTTCCCGATCCGGAGTATCCGCGAAGAACATCGTCTCACCGTCGGATGTAAAGCAAGTCGAATTGGCGCAAGACACTCCTTCGATAATCGTCCGCACACTCAAGTCTTTATCGACGAGGATGACTGACGAATCGGCCTCACCAGAAACTTCGTTCATGCCTCCAACAATCAATCGCCCCTGGCGATCGGTTCGTCCGTCGTTCAGCCGTGTCTCCGGATTGTTCGGCTCGAATCGTGCCACGAGGGTTTCCTCGCTATTGGGCGAATCGAACAAGACAACTCGATCAGCATAAGCAACAATCAGACCGCCAGACGCGCGCGGCGCGAAGCAACACACACGCTCCGGCATCTCATGAGAGGCAGTTTCTGACGTTGCAGCATCAAATGACCAAAGCGCACAACCTTCAATGTCGGTCCACCAGACAAGACCATCGGCGGGATTCCAGAAAATCCCTTCCCCGTGCTGGTTCCTACAATCGACGACCAACTCTGCGCGCACTTTTTGATCTCCCAAATACATTCTGATATCTGATATACCAGCTTGCCTAATCTGGTGTATCAGATATCTTGCATCTGGCAACACCTTTTTTTGGAGATATCCTCAGATGGCGCTTGAGAGACCCAAGTCTTTGCGTGAACTCGCACTGGAACATTTGCGGAATAGTATTATCGATGGCTCCCTGAAAATGGGTCAGGTTTTGTCGGAGCGAAAAATCTCCGAAGAGCTGGGCGTATCGAAATCGCCGGTCCGCGAAGCACTCGCTCAATTACGTGACGAAGGGTTGGTCAGTATCGAGCCTCAAAAAGGCGCACGCGTTTTTTCGCTTTCTGAGCCGGAAGTGACTCAGATCTGCGATTTCAGACAGGCTATCGAAACTGCCGCCTTTGAACTTGCGTTGTTGCGGAACCCGGAAGGTCTTGCCAGCGATATGCAGCTTGTTGTGAAGGACATGGAGAAGGAACGCAGGCAAGGTAACGAAAAGGGCTACCTTTCACTGGATACCACATTTCATCAGTTGATTTTTGAACATGCCGGTAACGACTACCTGACGGCCAGCTATACACGCTACATCGGTAAGATTGCCGCATTGCGAACCCATTTGGCGAAGCTGCCACAGCATACTGAGCTCTCCTTCGATGAGCATTCGAAAATCGCTATTGCCGTTCGCGAAGGCGACATGGCCAAAATCAAATCTCTTCTCACAGCACATATTGACCGCACCAGACAAGCCTACAAAAGCGCCGCCATCGTCCTCGAAGGAGCGACCGCATCCTAGCAAAAACGTAGCTTCGTTGTGACGGGGGCGGGCCAAAACGGCGCCGCCCCTTTCTTTTGGGCACCTCCCGGTCTTTTCTTTTTCAGTTGACATCTGAGATATCAGATGCCAATCAAAAGGCGGGAGGAAGCTTGTATGACGCCAGTAATGAAGCCTGATTCACCGGGGCTACAGCCACTGATCCAGCTGGATCGGGTTGGCAAAAGCTTCGGCACGAACATTGTTTTGGATGGCGTCGACTTTGAATTGAGACCCGGCGAAGTTCACGCGCTGTGCGGGGAAAACGGCGCTGGAAAATCCACTTGTCTCGGCCTGTTTTATGGACTTCACCAACCTTCTGCTGGGCGTATCCTGTGCGACGGCAAGGAACAGCGAGTCGAAAGCCCATCGCACGCGCAATCCCTGGGCATCGGCTGTGTTTTCCAAGAGCTCAGCCTCGCTGGCGCGCTCTCTGTCGCGGAAAACATCTACGCGGGCCGCGTACCCACCCGGTTCGGCGTAGTTGACTGGCCCGAACTGCGCCGCCGAGCGGAGGCGTTGCTGGCGGAATTCGGTCTGGATATCGACGTCTCAACACCCGTGGAAAACTTGCCGATCAGCTCCCGCCAGATTGTTGAAATCGCCAAGGCGCTGTCGTTGAATTCCCGCGTCCTTTTGCTGGATGAACCGACATCAGCATTGGCACCCGACGAAGTAGACGCACTATTCGAAGTCCTAAAGTCCCTGACAAGGAAAGGGATTGGCATCGTCTATGTCAGCCACCATATGGCCGAGATTTTCCAGATCTCGGATCGCATTACCGTTTTGCGAGATGGGCGCCACATCAGCACTTTACCGGTTTCGGAAACTTCTCAGGAACAAGTCGTTGCCGAGATGATCGGCGGCGCTCACCCTGGTGATGTCACGCGGTCAGGTAAGGCTAACGGCGAAGAGGTTTTGCATGTCCAACACCTAACCCATCCAGGTGAATTCGAAGACATTTCCTTCTCCATTAAAGCCGGAGAGATTGTAGGCATGGCCGGGTTGATGGGCGCTCGCCGCAGTGAGATTGTTCGATCGATTGTCGGGCTGATGCATGGCGCGACCGGGGAGATCAGACTGCACGGCAAGCCTGTTAACTTTGCGTCCTTGCGGCAAGCGATGCGTGCTGGGGTCGGGTTTGTTCCCGAGGAACGCAAGACTGAAGGCCTCTTTCTGGAACAATCACTCAGCGACAACCTGATCGCGGCCAGTCTTTCCGATCACGCGTCTGCAGGATTCATGCGTTCGGGCTCGATCAAAGTAGCCAGCCAAACGGCCATTGACGCCTTCAGTGTCAAAACCAGCGGGACTAACGAGCTTGTTGGTGATCTCTCAGGCGGCAATCAACAAAAGATTATGTTGGCCAAGTGGCTCAAACGTGGGCCAGCTCTTCTGATCATCGAGGAGCCCACAAAAGGGGTCGATGTCGGAGCCAAATTCCAAATCCACACGGAACTTTTGCGTCGAGCAGCCGAGGGAATGGCCATCCTCGTAGTGTCATCCGATTTTCCCGAACTTGTCTCTCTCTCGACCCGCATCCTTGTCGTCCACGACGGTCGCCTCATGGGAGACATCGCAGCCGCTGAGGCAACCGAAACCACGCTTCTTCAAATGGCCGCCGGAAATTCCGTTCCAATTGTGGACGCGCCCCAAACCAATCAATCAGGAGTCGCGACGTGACCATGACCGCTCAAGCCAACTTGCCCATGAAGCGTCCGCTGCTGCGCCGTGTTTTGCAAGCTTTTGTCGATATTCGTGAACTGACGCTGATCGTTCTGATCGCCGCCATCATCATCGTGATGTCCAACGTTAATCCCTATTTCCTCAGCTTCTCGAACTTTCGAGCCGTGGCCGTGGGCATGGCCCCCACCGCGATCATCGTGATCGGTATGGCGATCCTGCTTGCATCCGGCGGGTTCGATCTTTCCGTTGGATCGGTTATGGCTTTGTCTTCTACCGTCGTAGCCCTGCTGCTTTTGACTGGCATGCCAATTCCGCTCGCTGTGGTATGCGGATTAGTGTTGGGTGGAATTGTCGGGGTAGTGAACGGTTTGCTCGTGACCGGCCTCGGGATCAATCCGCTTATCGCGACCCTCGGCACGATGTCGATCGCACGAGGCATCGCTCTTGTCCTGACCGAAGGTTTTTCTGTCTCAAGCCTGCCGGCATCATTTGCCTGGATCGGCAAAGCTGACATAGGCGGCTTTCCGGTAATCGTCTTGTTCACCATTCTGCTCGTCGTTCTGTTTGACCTGGCCGTCCGCCATACGCGCTTTTTCCGTCAGGTCTATTTCATCGGCGCCAATGAAAAGGCCGCGATGTTGTCAGGCATCCATGTCAGACGCGTGCGTATCATTCTATACGCACTGACCGGTATTCTGGCTGCTTTGGCCGGAGTTTTGCTGGCCTCGCGCCTGATGAGCGGTACGCCCACAGCAGGCAACGGCATCGAACTTCAGGTTCTGGCGGCTGCGGTCATCGGTGGCGCATCTCTACGCGGCGGCGAAGGTACTATTCTCGGTGCTTTCCTCGGCGTCGTTTTTGTCGCGTTGATCAACAACACCATGACGATGCTGGCCGTATCGATCTACTGGCAGATGATCGTCATCGGCGGTGTACTCGTTACAGCGGTGGCCTTGGACATGCTGATACGAAGCAAACGGGGCTAATCCATAAGCTTTCCAAAACCCAAGAACAACCAAAGATCCAAAACAGGGAGACTACGATGACTGAATTGAATGTGAATCGGCGCAGGCTGCTGACAGCGGGTACCACCGCTGGATTGGCCGCAGCGTTTGGACTGCCCATGCTGTCCAAAGAAGCCATGGCACAAGCGGCCGGCAAAGAGTATGTGTTCCTGTCCATCGTAACGCAGGTGCCGTTCTGGGTGGACTATCGCAATGCGATGGAAGACCTTGAAGAGTTAATGGGCATCAAGGCCACATTCACCGGCCCGTTGGATTTCGACACGGCCGCACAAGCACGCCAATTGGATGAACTGATCGCAAGACGTCCCGCAGGCATCCTTATCTTCCCCGGTGATCCGGCCACTCTGGCTCCCGGCGTCGAACGTGCGGTCGAGGCGGGCATTCCGGTCACATGTTGTATTGGCGATATTCCCGACAGTCCCCGGTCCACATTCCTTGGTATCAACGGCGTTCAGGCAGGACGTGTCGGCGGTGAAATGCTGGCGCAAGCGATTGGCGGGAAAGGCAAGGTTATCCTCGGCACTTTCCCTGCCCCTTCCACATTGGAGCGTGTCGAAGGGTACAAACAAATCTTTGCCGAGAAATACCCGGATATCGAGGTCGTCGACGTCGTCAACGATAAGGCCGACCCTTCCTATGCGCCGACAGCCTACCTTCAGGCAATTCAGGCGAACCCGGATATTGTTGGCATTGGCGGCACGGACGGCGACAGTGGCAAAGGCGCAGCAATTGCCGTCAATGAGGCAGGACGCAAGGACATCAAGATCGTCGCGATGGACCGAAATGATGATATGCTTCCCTATATCGAAGACGGCACAATTCACGGCGCTGTGGCTCAGAAATCCTATCTGGAGATCTTTCTCGCCTTCCACATGATGCATTGGCAGAACACTGATGCGCTGAAGGTCTTGCCCGATTGGAAGGCGGCTGGCATCAACCCTTTGCCGGAGCGCGTTGAGACCGGGGTTATGCCGATTACGGCCGAAAACGTCGTCCAGTTCAAACACACCTAAGCGATTGTCCCGGCGCATTCGATCGCGCCGGGAACCCGATAGGAGGGGGTACATGTCGGACAGATGGAGCGTTCTTCACCTGCAGCAAAACGATCTGCAACTGACACTCCTGCCCGGCATCGGGGGCCGTTTATGGGATGTGAACTTCCAAGGGCGCTCCCTCCTGTTTCAAAACGCAGATCTCGACGGGTTGGAGGTCGATGACACACAGCTTACTGATCTACCCACACGCTCTCCACAATTTGGTTTTCCACTCTGGGGCGGCGAGAAGACGTGGATCGCCCCGGATGCATCCTGGGTAAACTGCGCTCCGTTTCCCGTGTTGGACAGCGGCTCTTACCAGATCACTTCAAGAAGCAGCACTCGTATCGACATGACCAGCGCATTTTGCCCGACCTCGCACTTGTCAGTGTCGCGCCGCATCACGCTGACCTCGGCGGAAAGCTGGGAAATAGAACACATCGTGGTCAACCATGGGACCTCCTCGCGCCTGACCGGCATTTGGTCAGTCATGATGCTTAACACCCCCACCAAGGTCGGTGTCGAATTGGAAAACCCTGCATTTTATCCTGTTTTTGGCTCTGCCGAAGGGATGATAGCTACGCACGGCAACGGCATTGTCGTGGATTGCAACAGACAGCAGGAATTCAAGGTCGGACTACCGAACCCCAACGGTCGTACATTGATACGGTGCGGCGCTGATACCCCGTTGCTAATGTGCTCGGTACCAGAACCTCAAAAGGGCGATCAATTTGCACACGACTATCCGTTTGAGGTCTTTAATTCGGGCGATTATGCCTATTGCGAAGCGGAGTGGCACTCCCCGGCACGCAAGCTCGCACCGAATGAAACGCTGAGTTTTCGGCAAAAGTTTCACGTTTTGGCAGACGAGAATGCACCCCAAATGCCATTGGGCCTCACAAACAACAAGGAATTCCTGTCATGCATGTCTTGATCACAGGCGCTGGTGGGCATCTAGGCCGCAAACTTTTCGACGCGCTAGAAAGCGACCCCGATTACACCGTCTCTGGCATCGACATCCGTCCCGTTGATCATCCCGACATTCACACAGCAGACCTGTCCGACGACAACAGTTGGGTCAGTTTGCTAAAGGGAGTGGACGTTATCGTGCATCTTGCCGGAGACCGAGAGCCCTCCGCCACTTGGGCCTCCGCGATCAAACACAACATGGATGCAACGCTTTCTCTCTATCACCATGCGGTAGCCATGGGCGTCAGCCGCGTGGTTCTTGCCAGCTCCAACTGGGTTCACGGCGACAAAAGGTTCACGCATCAGGTGCTCAACAGCGCGACACCACCAGGGCCAGTAAACGCCTACGGCATGTCAAAGCTGTTCTGTGAACGGACAGGGACCTATTTCGCCGAGCATCACGGACTGTCGGTCATCTGCTTGCGCATCGGCTGGACGCAATGGACTCACGGCAACCAACCCGGCACACACATGGCGATGGGCCGGTGGGGTCAGGAAATGTGGTTGAGTGATCGGGACTTTCTAGGCGGAATGCGCGCCGCAATAGATGCCAAGGATATTTCCTTCGCAGCCCTGAACCTAATGTCAGATAACCCAGGTATGCGCTGGGATATCACCGAAACGCGGCAAGCGATTGGCTACTCTCCAAAGGACGGAAGCCCCGCAAAAATAACATTGAGCGTTTTCTTAAAATCGACGCTGAAACGGCTGCTTGCAGTCCGGCTCCCCAGCTATTTCACGACACGTTTTCCAGATTGGTAGAGTATAAGGCCCGGACATTGTTGCGTCTCGCATTCAGTTTCCGAAACCTCGCACCGAAGTAACCAACGGCTGTTGTGAGCCCACACCGGAAGTCTTTAAATTTTGCTGCGCGGCAGCGAGGATAGCTGCCACTCACACGATGTGCCAGAAACCTTCCCTTATCAAATCACCTTAAACTGCCCCATTGCGCTGACGTCAGACACCATATGTTTTGGGGTGTTAGAGGCTCGGTTGGCAAACCGTCAGGCGCGGTCGCACGATCACTTGGGTATTTTCTATGAAGTCGTACGTGGGCATGCGCCAGTATTTGGTCCCGGATTCAGTTGGGCCTGGCCCGATTCCAGTTGTAGTGTTCTATCACTGCGATGCAAAAATGGCACCGCAGAAGGTCGGCCCTTACGCGTTCACGGCAGCGCGGGATGCTGCACCCATACTTGTCAAAGCTCCTCTGATCGTAGTGTGCATGGCAATGGGGGATCACCCTGGGTTCAGCTCAAGGTTTTCGAGATAAGATAAGCTGCTCACCAATTCCACTGGCGCTCTGCCATCTAAAAACTTTGCAACAGAACCTTTGCACCTTACCTTTGTGCATCGTGCAGATAAGGGCAGCTTTGAGCCCAAACCTACTTTTGAGACTCTTTCGCGATAACGGTTGTTACGGAGCGCGCCTTCCGGCTTCTTGTAACCGCTATCGCACCCACAACTAAGGCGCAGGCGACGGCCTGGGGCGTTGTGATCGCTTCGCCAAAAGCCAGAAAACCAACTGCAAACATCGTAGGTAATTCTATGCTTCCGACGACTGCGGTTTGAGATGCGCCGATCAACGGCGAGCAGATCGTGTATATGAGCTGCGGCACAAGCGCAGTGACCAGACCAATTCCGATGATCAAAATCCAGTCGGACTGCCCCTCCGGAAGCAACTTGGCAACGTCGGCACTCACCATCAACGGCAATAGACCGAGAACCGATCCCAAGGAAACGGAGGCTATGCGTGCAAGGGGCGCGATCCGGGACAGCCTGTGGACCAGAACACATATACCAAAGCCAAAGCCGAACGGGGCCGCCAAGGACATCAAAATTGTAGGTATTTGTTGTAGGGGCACGGATGCAGGTGAGCCAGCTATGATCGCCGCCAACGTAATAAGGCCCGAGGCAAGCAAGGCTCGCTTCGTAGGTGCATCGGCGAAAAAAACCCATGCAATGATCAGCGTGAAAACCGGATAGGTCATATAGAGTACGCCCACTGTCGATGCGGGCAATGTCTCCAGCGCCATCACATATCCAATCCAGCCAAGGCCCATCACCGCTCCGGCCGAAAGCCCCCAACAAATCTCGCGCCACGCTTTTCGGTGCAAAATGAGAACGGGCAGCAGTAGTATTGCCGCGACGATGTAGCGATAGAATGCGACAGCATAAGGCGCGACGCCCTGCTCGGTCAGCCCACGGCTGAAGTAGGGAACCAGCCCGAAACAAATTGACGCTAAAAGTACGCCAACAACCGCTAGCGCATAGGGAATAGCTGGTCCAGATTGTGTAGCTGTCGTTGCCATGCGTAAGGGCTAACATAGATCAGCGAATATTTTAGCAGAGATTCATCGAGCGGCCGTTTTGTTCCGCACTGCTGTCAGTTTAGGCCTGACGACGCAAACGACAGTTCCCGGACCACCAGCCCAACGTGCTATGCCCCGGCTCACATCGATGAGACTGGGAACAGCAAGGGAGCACGAGTAGAAATACTTGACATAGATCAAAGTCAGCTGTCGTAAACAGCGCTATCGACAAGAAAACATAAATATTTCAGCTATGTATAGCTCTGGAGTTCTCACGATGCGCCTGTGGTCTTGCCTTACACAACGGCTGCATCAGCGAGATCTTCAGATCCACATACCTGGCGATGCGGCGGTACCGATGGCCGGTTCAGGGACGAAAAAACTGTTGTTTGCTCATAGAAACACAACATCGGAAAGTAGGAGCCGATACAAATCAAACTACAGGCTGAACATCGCAAGTCACCAAGACCTCAAGCATACAAGCGAAAACAGTATATCAGTGTCTGTCGCCGCCGATGCCACTCGCTCACGTAGTGCTCCCTTGAGTCATTGCCCTCCTTTGGACTCGGGTGCAGGTCGGCGGCGACAGGCTAACGATGAGCGGTCCTGAAGCCCGTTAAAGAATTGCGGTAACTCGATTGGGGTCTAGACGCGATTCAACTTAGGCGCGTGTATTCACAACAAATTTCTTCCGACGAAGGGGCAACCTTTTTTGAAAATCCTGATCGTTGATGACGAGCCACTATTTTGCGAGCTACTGAAGGCTGAACTATCAGCTTGCGGGCATACCAACGTTCATTCTGTCAACTCGGGTGCCGAAGCCATAAGCTCTATCAAAACGGCGGAGACTCCGTTTGACTGCGCTCTTCTGGATATAGATATGCCCGGAATTGACGGGATCGAATTGTGTCGTCTGCTCCGGTTCGAGCCCTTAACAGCTGACATTCCACTGGTTATGGTCACCGCACGCTCTGAAGTTGAAAGTGTGGACAAGGCATTTGCTGCGGGTGCCACTGATTATTTGACCAAACCCATTGATCGGCGCGACTTGCGCGGTCGAATGACTATGGCGTCAGCAATGGCTCGGGAACGAGTCGCTCGCAAGACCACTTTAGCAAACAACAAAAAAACTGAACAATTCCCTTTTGAGGAAGCGTGCCGTCTGGAAGCCGAATATGCCTGTATAGACTACCTCGCCCTGCAGAACTATGTCCTGAAACTGGGATCAATGCGTATGTTCAATCACGTGGCGATAGGTTTTCAAGTCGCAAATGCTCGTGAGCTGTTTCTCACGCTGGACAATTCTGCATTCCGAGAAACGATGTCCGATATTGCAGAAGTCATTGTTGAGGCAACGATGTCAGGCAACCCGATTACCTCCTATGCAGGCTCAGGTTTCTTTGTTGTGCTTTTCGATAGGCACTCAGCGACATGTCCTGAAAGGTTGGCAGATCAAATCGAGCAAAGACTGCAAATTCTAAATGGATGGTATGCCCAGCTTGGTCAGTTGCCGGTTCGGATCAAAATTGGTGCACCGATCAGCCGCGGGTTGGTGTCACTGCGCTCACCCGTCGAAATACTTGAGAAAGCGCTAATCAATACGAAGAAGCCTATAACCACGTTAGGCGGATTGCAGGAAGAAGACGCGATTGCCCAAATTCAGAGCCAGCCAGGCGAATAGTGTTTATCGGGGAATCGGACCAAATGTCGAAAGAGGCAAAACTAAACGATGCGTTAACACAAGTGCGGTCCAAATTTGTGGTTTCATGCCAAGAGAGATCGCAAACACTCTTGGAAGCGATGCGCGCACTGGAAACTGAGTTGGATCAACCTGAGGCGCTCGCCCAAGTTAGGCGAGAGTGTCACAAACTTGCCGGTTTGGCTGGTTCGATCGGATTTACTGAGATTGGGAACTTGGCAGAAGTGATCGATACCCGACTAAAAGAGGGGCGAGCAGGTTGGGTGGTGATTGAGCCGATGGTCAAAGACCTATTGCAGCGCCTGGAGGGGATCAAGAAATGACCGTGAGGACCTCAGACTTTCTGCAAATCTGTTTCTAACGTGTCTTCTGAGGGCTTCGAATGTCCATCTTCATTGTGCTCGAGGTAACAGGTTGAAAAACCGTCAAGAAACTTTGAAACAACGAAAACGTCGGCACAGACGCACAGTTTCTTTGATATATGCGGCGATTGTTTTGCTGGGCGTGCTGAGCGTCATGCTGATGGATCGCGCAATTGTTGCACAGAAACTTGAAACCGAGCGGTCGGCTATCCAACGGTCACTTAATACGATCGAGTTTCGGCTGGAACGGTTGATCGAAAGTTACAGCCATATGTCTCGCAGCTTAGCGGTGGCACAGTCATTTGAGGCTGCTTCAGAATTTCAGACCCTTGCCTATTTGCTACGAAATAATAATCCCAGCGTGATCAACATCGCACGCTCAAAAAACTTCATCATTACAGATGTTCACCCCACACAACCGAACCATCATCTTCTTGGCTACAACTATCGTGATCACCCTGAGAAACTAAAATCTGTCCAGCAAGCGTTGGATACAAAAGAAACAGTCATTGTCGGCCCCATGGAGTTGGTGCAAGGCGGGTTCGGGCTTCTTTTGAGAAATGCTCAGCCTGGGCAGGATAACATTGTTGGCAACGTCGTTCTCGATTTCGAACGCGTTCTTGTAGAAGCAGGAATGGGTTCTCAACCCAAGGTATTCAAAGCTTCAGCGCGTGTCAGCAATGACCAAGGAACAGGCGGCAATGTGATTTTTGGTGCGGAGTCGGTTTGGAATAGTGACCCGGTACGTGCCAACGTTTCTTTGGGTGATACAGTTCTGGAACTCGCAAAAATCCCTGCCGGAGGATGGCAAGTGGATAAATCCCACCGGTATGTTCTGGTTCTAACGACAGGTGTTCTAGCTTTAATCGCATTTCTGGGAGTTAACTATGCCCGTCGTCTGATTATTGAACGTGCGGAGGCTCGACGCCATTTGCTGAATGCCATTGAATCTGTCCAAGACGGTTTTGTGATTTTTGATCGACATGATCGCATGGTGATGTGCAACACACGCTATCGGGACTATTTTGAAGCCTCAAGGGACCTCATCGTACCGGGAGCGCGGTTTGAAGATATTTTACGCGAAGGTGTTAGACATGGGTTGTATCCCAAGGCGGCGGGTCGCGAGGAAAACTGGATCGCGGAGCGGCTCGAGTTGCATGCCAACCCACACGGCCAGACCGAGATTGAACTTTCAGATGGAAGTTGGATCAAAGTATCCGAATCCAAGACCAGTAACGGGAGCACAGTTGGCATCCGGACTGACATCACCGAGCTTAAAACTGCGCTGCAAACTGCAGAAATGGCTATGAGATCCAAAAGTGAATTCATTAACAACATGAACCACGAACTGCGTACACCACTGTCCGTTGTTCTTGGATATGTCGCATTTCTTGCAAAAGTTGAAATTTATCCGGAATATCAGGCTCTGAAGCAGGCAATCGGCAGTGACGTCAAACTTAGCCATTTGTTGGACAAATTCACGGATGTCATAGTCAAACAAGCAACAATATCTGAGGTTTCAGGCAAACACCTGCTTGATCTAATAAATTCCGTACTCGATTGGGCCAAGTTAAGTTCCGACAACGTGACTTTGAACCTGGAGAACACAGAACTGGATACCCTTCTGAATAATCTGGGTGTTGAGTTTGGGCCGGTAGCGGAAGACAAAGGACTTCGCCTTGAGGTTTTTGCCGACCCTGTTTCGATTGACGGAGATTCTCTGCGCCTTAGGCAGATTTTTATGAACCTCATCAATAATGCCATCAAATTCACCGAGACGGGATATGTCAGGGTATCTTTGTCGAATGAAAGCGGCTTGGCGAAAGTTGTTGTCGAGGATACGGGAGAAGGCATCCCAAATGATCAACTGGATCTAATCTTTGATCGGTTTTCTCAGGTGGACGGCGTACAGACGCAACGCCAGACGGGTACGGGTCTTGGGCTTGCGATAACAAAAAACCTGGTTGAGCTGCATGGTGGTAGCATTTCCGTGACCAGCGTTTATGGGCAGGGCAGCAAGTTTCAAGTCGTCTTTCCCATACAGAATGCCCCGGTTTAAAACCTAAAGTAATAAACTTGCCCGCCAACTCAGAATCCGCGGTTTGAACATCCGAAAGGAAAAGATGACCAACATGATTAAAAAAAAGCAAGTTGTTCACGTCGATGACGATGAAAACATTCTTTCGATCACTCGCATGGCTCTTGAACTTGTGGGAGATTTTGAAGTTGTACAATTCGGATCGGCCTGCGAGGCGCTAGAACAAATCTCGGATCTTATGCCGGACCTGTTTCTTCTGGATGTAATGATGCCTGAGATGAGCGGGCCTGAATTTTTGGCCAACATTCGCAAACGACCTGAGTTCAAGGATACGCCAGCCGTATTCATGACAGCAAAGGCCGAAAGTCAGGTACAGAATTCCCCGGACTTTGGCGATGCATTGGCTTGCATAACTAAGCCTTTCGATCCTCTTACACTGCACGAGAAACTGAATGCTCTTTTATGCCAAAGTCCTTAACTAATGGAATTCACGAGGTGCCGGAAAAAGCAGATCCCGGTCAATAACACGGGAGGGCGGGGTAAATCCCGTTGGCACGATTGGTAAAAATGGGGCTACCCGCAGTTGCCGTTTCACGCAACGATTCAGTTCTCCGCCACCATTTGATGTCGTAGGTAAAGTCCTCAAACCGTGCGTGCTAAGCTGCACGTTTGGCAACATCGCGGCTATAGGTATGATTGAAGGCAAGTCATTCCGAGATGTGGTGCGGACCCTCTTACAGGTGCAACGTAATCATGTGTCTGGTGCGTGATCGGCCGGGCGAGAGCGTGCAATTCCTCGTATTGGTACCCAAGACTATCTGCATGGGCCCATCGTGCTCCAGACGCGCAATTAAGCTGCGGTCTGTGCGGCTCGGCTCCTGGGAAATCAGGGCCACAAGCCACAAACTCCGCCACAGATCACGGCGTCGGATATTTCCGGATTACTCTGAACCTATTCCCATACCTTAAGCTCTTACTCTCAGCCATCGCACTCGCGGCAACTGTAATCTACTGATTATAAATCCTGAACTTAGCTTTACAATCAAGCTACACTTTGCTCTATCTGGCGAGGCTTGGCCCCTATTGGCTTATTCGCTTTCGGGCTTCGCACAAATTTAGAAATTCATTGAACCAAAATATGGATGAGTTAACAGTTTCCTTCTTAGAATCAGTGGCTGTGCCAATTGTCCTGATCAATGATTCAGCCGCCGTGGCACATGCCAACTCAGAAGCCTGTAAGCTATTTGGATATTTCTTAGATGAACTAAGCGGTATCAGCTTATCTAGTCTGTTTCCGATGGTTTGTATTGAAGACATTCGAAAATGGGGAACTTCATTTTCTGCCAATGGCAAATGTAACGCGGTCGAAGCACAGGACAAGTCCGGAGCGCTTTTCCCACTGAGCTTGATTGCGCAGCCGTGGTGCACCGAATCGGGCGAGCAGTGCCATACGCTGACAATTCAAGAGCAACAAAAAATCTCTACGCATCAAGCGGTTAACGAAACACTGCAGCGTGTTGATCTCGCCCTGCGACAGGCGCGCATCGGGGTTTTCGAAATTAACCTTTTGACTGGAAAATCAATTGTGTCACCCAGTTGGTACACTTTGATGGGCTACCCTAAAGACACCGAAATTGATGCTCAAGCGGCGTGGGAAGCGCGCATCCATCCGGAAGATTTAAAGATCGTCCAAAAGGCAGATCAAGCATGTATTGAGGGCAAGACCAAGCGCTCACTGACGGACTTTCGGATGAGAACGCTTGATGGATCAGGATGGACATGGATGCGCTCGGACGCGGTTGCTACACTACGAGATGAAACCGGGCGCGCGTTGCGACTGATTGGGACGCAAACCGACAACACCGAGATAAAAGAGCGAGAATCCGAGATCGAATTGAGTGAGATGCGCTTTCGTTCTGCGCTAGACAATGCTCCAATCGGTATGGCTCTGGTCGGGCTTGATGGCACATGGTTGCGAGTAAACGATGCGGTATGTAAATTCCTAGGTTATTCTAAGGAAGATTTGCTGCAAACCGACTTCCAAACGCTCACACATGCCGATGACCTGAAAGCTGATCTTGAACAAGCCGATCAGCTTCTGGCAGGCGACCGATCAGCTTATCAGATGGAAAAGCGCTACATTCGTTCGGATGGTACAGTCTTATGGGGAAATCTGAACGTCGTATTGATCCGCGACCAGTATGACGAGCCTTCATATTTCATAAAACAGATTGTAGACATCACCGAGCAAAGGGCGCTTGCACAGCTAAAAAGCGAGTTCATCTCAACAGTAAGTCATGAGTTGCGAACGCCTCTTACTTCGGTACTGGGATCACTTGACTTGATCGCCGCAACCTCACCGGAGGACCTTCCTGACAACATTCAACGTCTGATCAATATGGCACGTACAAGCGGCGCACGTTTGCATGTTCTGATCGACGACATCCTCGACTTAGAGAGGCTCTCAGAGAAAGAAATCTCTATCGAATGCTCAAAGCAGAAGATAAGTGATCTTGTTATCCATTCAGTTGATACAGTCCAGGCCTACGCTAACCAGTTTGAGGTGACGCTCAAACTGGCACATGTGGAGCGCGATTTGTACGGATACGTTGATACGAAAAGGCTCCAACAAGTTATAGTCAACTTACTTTCGAACGCCGCCAAATTTTCACACCCGGGCGGCAAGGTGGATGTCTTTCTCACACGGCAAAAGAGAATGGCAGAAATCAGCGTTGTGGATCAGGGTATCGGGATCCCAGCCGAGTTTGTAGATTCAGTATTCGAACCGTTTCGCCAGGCTGAACAATCGGATACAAGACTGCGCGGCGGCACTGGGTTGGGCTTGAGCATTGCAAAGAAGATTGTCGAAAGGCTTGGCGGCACAATTGGCTTCGAAAATAATGAAAAAGCTGGGGCTACTTTTTGGTTCCGGCTTCCACTCGCCACGCCTCCAGAAAGCGCGCGCAATTAACCAATCTAATCTGGGATCGTGTGTGGACGCCCTTGGTTTTGCAATGAATTTCTAAACTGGTTTTGAAGGCGTAGACGCCCCCGCTGGCTTCGATGTGCCATTGTGGGTTTGCAAACAACCTGAATGGAGGCGTCTATGGAAGAGGCTAGCATGATTGGCCTGGATTTGGCGAAGAATGTGTTCGAGGTACACGGAGCGGATAGAACAGGTCACCCTGTTCTTCAGAAGAAACTGCGCAGGGCCAGGTCCTTGAGCACTTTGCCAAATTGCCGCGTTGCGTAGTTGCAATGGAGGCCTGCGCCAGTGCGCATTATTGGGGGCGCGAGATCGGTCGTTTGGGTCACGAAGTCAGGCTGATCCATCCGGCCTACGTGAAATCATTCGTCAAACGTCAGAAGAACGATATGGCCGATGCGGAAGCGATCTGTGAAGTTGCAAGCCGCCCAACGATGCGCTTTGTTGCCGTGAAGAGTGAAGAGACCCAGGCGACCGCGAGATGGTTCTTCGGGCTCGCGAGCTGTTGGTTCGGCAGCGCACGCAATTGATCAATGCTGTGCGAGGGGTTCTGTCGCACACTTTTTTGGACGGCAATACATCAGTGGAATTGGTGAGCAGTTTCCCCCGCCAACTGGACAAACTGCTGAAACGGTCGGAATCCGGGTGTGAATTGGCCTTTGCGGATCGTGTTGACCAGCTCTGTTCTTGCCAGGACAGATGCGGCTGACGCGAAAGATTTGAATCCCAGCATGGGTCTGATCCTTCGTTTGATGAAACGGTGATCCTGTTCAATGATGTTATTGAGGTATTTCCGCCTGACCATGTCGATCGGGATCGGACAACCAAAGCTCTTGAGCATCTTGTTGATCGCCTTGATGCCAGCAGTGTTGGCACCACTTTTGTCAATGACGATCTGGCGTGGCATTCCGTTTACCTCGAGAGCGCGGGCGAAGAATCTCGTCGCAGCGGCTTTGTTCCGGCGCTCGGACAACATGAAATCCAGGGTCCTTCCGTGTTTGTCGATCGCTCGGTAAAGATAAACCCATTCGCCTTTCACTTTCACATAGGTTTCATCCGTTCGCCACGAACAGCCTGCGGGACGCTTTCTATACCGCACTGTTTCAGCAACAAGGCCTGTATGTAGGCGGACCCAACGGTTCAGCGTGGCGTGATCCAGATTTACGCCCCATTCTGCCGTGATTTCTTCCAGATGCCGGCAGCAGCCACCGAAACGCAGGTAGAAAAAACGCGTGTAAGACCACGTCCATTGGAACATGCGCTCCCTTAGATGAGATCGTCACCGCCTGCTCCTGTGATGTTCCAGAACGCGTTACCAGAACTACGCGCGGCCTGACTGGTGGGGACAAAGTTTGCGACAGAACCTGCTCTGCCATCTAAAAACTCTGCAACAGAACCCCCAATATGTTTGCTCACTGGCTCAACAGTAACTCCATAATGATCTTTTTTTAGATATTTTGCACACTGCATCGACATTCCTCAAAGCCACTGTCGGCGCCCATCTGTATCCCTATTCGGCATAAGACGAGCTCCTCCAGGAACTGGACGCAGAATTGGCGTCTTAAGCCCAAACATCTTAGCTCCCTGCCCTGCCCCCTCTCACAATCAGGCCGTGGAACGGTCTTTGATCTGTGTGCATCTGCCAGGGTCGCTGGGCCCGTGAACAAGGCAACGGCGTTGGACTTGATTGCCTCCGACCCTCGCGACCTCGGCGGCATCTCAAACGAGAACAACAGCGTCAGACAACAATGGTCTCAGTCGTGCAAAGTCTGCGCAAAACACTGGCCCGCCCATCCGTTTTCGATTTGGAGCAGCGCGTCACATCCTGGCGGGAGCTTGCTGGACAAAGTAGCTCGCCTTGCAAGCGGGCACGCCCTAGTTGAAACAAACCAGCGCCTGGATCCAGTTACAGATCCAACGGGTTTGCGTAGATCTTGCAGATGGCCTTGTGATGATCGTGTTGGCGTTAGTTCTATACGCAAAACACCGGGCTGATAGCCCGGTGCTTGGTCTGGTCCAAGATGGCAATTTCTTACCCGTGGGTAAGATCATCCTCTTCCTGAAGATCATCAAGCAACACCGCAACAGCCTGTTCTAGCTTGCTACGATCTACACGCGTGAAATCCAGATCATATTTCAGTTCTATGCGCCCGTTCGAAGCCGAGCATCGCGCAACCCCTGCCCTGCCCGACACTTGAAACGTCGTTTTGGCGCGGCGCGTTTTTCCTGAACTGCTGGGCGCCGGTTTCTTTTCGGCTCCCGTTTGAACCTCTACAAACGACCGCAATATCGCCATCTCGCGCGCGCTGTCCCGCTCCGGTTCGCTCATCACGGCGGTGCTCACCTGACGTACCAAACCAGGATCAGCATCGAGCTTGCGTTTGAGCGTGACCCCCAGATTGCGCGGGATGTCATTTGGGTGCATCAGCACCTTGTCCAACATCATCAACAAACTGGCAAACGCGCGGACATAGCTGCGCTTTGTGTAGCTGGCGGATTTGAACAGGATTGCCACTGCTTTATCCACATCCGCACAATCATTTGCCGGGTCTTCAGCGTAGGCGCGCGCCAAGGTGCCCATTTCTGCAAATGAGATATCCTTGCGGATGAGGTTTTCATCCACCATGCGCCGGTAGCTGTCATTGATATCCGCAGCGTCCGAAATGCCTGCCGGGATTTCAGCGTAATTCTCATCACCGGTTTCCTCATACAGGGCGCGATAAGCAGACAAGCGCCGCATACCCTGAATCAGATCAAATCGACCATCCGAACGACGTTCCAACCGAATTGGGTTTGACAGACCAATGTCGCGGATCGAATCCTTCAATTCATCCAACTCGTCATCCGGACCAGCCTTCCGATCGCGTGTCAGCTTTTCTGTGACGACATTCGAAAGCGCCACACGCTCGGTCACCAAACCCTCAGACCGCAGCCGCACCAGTTCATGCGCCAATCGGTCATTTTCGGCGCGGATCGTATCTTCGGTTGATTGCTGATCGCGCAGGGCATCTGCGTTCTCAGAGATCGCTGCAGCCATCGGACCACGTCGTTTCTCAAGCACCTTGTCCGGAACCTTACCGACGGGGATGTCCTCCATTGCCGGCATATCGATGTCAAACATTCTGCGTTTACGGCTCATGCGTCATCCTCCAGCTTGTCCCAGGCTGTCAGCATAACATCCCGGAATTCCTCATAGACGTTATCAAAGGTCGATCGTGCGCGCCGCCACGTTTCGCGCGTCATCTCTCGGTAATCCATCTCGTAGACCGAGCTCAGGAAACGGCCCGACTGCTCAACGGCGCGGGTCATCTCCACCGGGTGCCGCGCAACGTTGTCGCCGAAGACTTTGCGGAACGCCTCGAACATCGCAAGATGCAGAGCGTTGCCCGGCTCGTATCGCGTCAGCAGGAAACGAAGTTCGCAGAAGGTCTTGGGAAGACCGATCTTACCCGTGGGTAAGGTCTTGTCGAACCCATATGCCAAATCCTCGAGTGCTTCGGCGAGCTGACCAATGAAAGAGGTGGTCGAGTCGTATTCCCAATATCCCGGCCCAGAGGGGATATAGAGCATGTCCGCCGCAAAGACCGCATTCATGGACTGATAGCCAATCGCGGGCGGGCAATCGAATAGGATCAGGTCATAGGCATCATCCGGGATCTGATCCAAGTAGCGCGAGACGGCCGCAAAGAACGACCATTCGGGATTCAGGTGCCGATACTGGGCCGACGCAAATTCAACAAAAGCGGCGTTCGCACAGGACGGAATCACATCGATCGTCGACCAGGAGGTCTGCCGAATAAAATCAGCGACCCGCAGATCACCCAGACCCATACCTGTGATCGAGGGTGGCAGCTCGCGGCGGGGCAGGGCGGTGCCGGATTCCGCAGCGGCAGGGCGGTTGTTCATCCGCTCTGTTTCACGGATAAGATCACGCGCCATAATACCCCAGACAGTGAAATCCTCTGCCACATCGGTCAGGCCCATCGAATGGCTCAGGGTCGCCTGCGGGTCGAAATCCACTACTAGTACACGATAGCCATCCAGCGCAGCCGCATGCGCCAGATGTAAAGCAACGGTCGACTTCCCGGCACCCCCTTTGAAATTGGCAACAGCCGCGCGCATGGCGCGTTTGCCGGCGGGGCGGGGCGGCATCAGGGATTTGCGGTTCACCTTGAGCCTGCGGCGCAGCTCGTTCACCTCTTCGAGGCTGAACCAGCGCTGTCGGCCATCTGGCTCGACCTCACCACCCGGCAACGAAGGGTCGGCGGCAAGCTTACCGCGGAAGGTCGACTGGTTGATCCGAAAGATCAGCTCGGACACTTCCCAACTAGAGAAGCGACGGAGCGTCTTCTCCATCTCGGGGCTGAAGGTCTGCTGCCGTATCCAGCCCTGCAGTTTCAGCGATTGATTGCGCAATGCGTTTAGATCTTCGTGCGTATACATGCCTCAGCTCTCGTTCCTTCGGACGCTATTTGTTATCTTTTTTCTATTTACGCCCGATTTGCACTTTACGCAAAAGAAAATATCATGAAGATGAAACTTACCCGTGGGTAAGAAAACAAGAGCCGGCGCAACGCTGAGCGATTCGGAGTCAAGCGTACTGAAATCCGCGGTAGCGCATCGCTGCTCCGCCCACATTTAGGGGGCCACCAATAGGCGACTAACCCCATTTAGGGGGACAGAATGGCCCAATAGGGGGTCATCTTGGATGTCCCCCATCACCAATACTTCACCAAATTTCTTTTATTGAATTGATCTGAACCCAAGCCCAAACTGGCCTGAAATGAGACTCTGCTTGACAGAATCGAAGCTTTGGACGCTAATCACTGCAAGATGATGAAAAGCGTTGGCAAACAGCGTGGCACGGCGGTAATAACCGCATGAGGCAGACCAGAGCGGTGAGAACGAGGATGCAGCTTGCAAAACCGGTCGGGCGCAATGCACCGGCCCTCAAGTACGATATTCTATCGGCACTGACAGTGCATGCTCTGTCGGGCGACAAGCATCGTCAGCGCAGTATTCTACGTATAGTAGCCTTGATCACCACGCGGTATAACTGGCGCAGCAATGAGCTTTCGATTGGACGAGAAGAAATCTCGCGGCTGTGGTCGGTGAATGAACGCACGGTGAAACGCGAAATGGCTAAGTTTCGCGCGATGGGCTGGGTTGTGGTCAAACGACCCGCTGCCCGAGGGCGCGTGGCAGTATACGAGCTGGATTTAAAGCAACTGATGTTGGATACTTCAGAGGTCTGGCCTGTGATTGGCACTGATTTCCAGGCGCGTATGACCGATGAACCCGAAGCGGCTACTAATATTGTGCCATTCAAGGTCAAAGCGGCGTTCCCTGACGGGGCCGAAGATGATGTCTGGACGCAAGTACAAGCCATTTTGCATGGCCGGGACCCTGAGCTTTGGGCAAGTTGGTTCCAACATCTAAGCGAGGCCGAAAGGGCAGGGGGCGTGGCCACGTTGATCGCCCCCTCGCGCTTTATGGCTGATTACATTGCCCAGAAATGGAGCGCTCGGTTGCTGGCAGCTTACAGCCGGGTTGATCCGGACATACGCAGGCTACGCTTTGAAACCTCGGAATAGTCCAGAGATGCTCGGGGAATGGGCCCTCGATCAAGTTCTATTCTGTAGTCTTGATCGAAGGCAGAGATGCGGCAATCTCCCGCCGCATCGATATGCTTAGACGTGATCGTCTTTCACCAGCTCGCCCCGGCCATGTCCTGCCAGACCGCCTGAGACTTCTTCGGTTGCCTCATCGGCCAGTGTTTCGGGCAGGATAAGGTTCAAAACAATTGCAATCAGCGCGGCCGGCAAGATCCCCGAGGCCCCCAGGATGCGCAGCGTATCCGGTAAATGCTGCAGCGCATTGGCTGAGCCCGGTGCGACGTTCATGACTTCAAGCTGAAGACCCAGACCTATGGACAGGGACACCGCAAAGATAACCATATTCCGACGGTTCCAGATCACGTCTGACAGCATTGAGACACCTGCCGCGACAACCATGCCGAACATGACGATCACACCACCGCCCAAAACCTCAATCGGGACGGTACGGATCAGGCCGCCGACCTTGGGGACAAGCCCGCAAATGATCAGGAAAATAGCGCCAATGGTGACGACATGGCGGCTCATTACGCCGGTCATCGCGATCAGGCCCACGTTTTGGCTGAACGAGGTGTTGGGAAAGCCTCCAAAGATGCCGGCAAGCGCTGTGCCGAAACCGTCAGCATAGGTTGCGCCCTGAATCTCTTTGTCGGTGGCTTCGCGCCCGGCGCCACCCTTGGTGATGCCTGAGACGTCGCCAACCGTCTCGATCGCCGATACAAAGGCCATGAGGCAGAAGCCGATTACAGCGGCCAGAGAGAACTCGAACCCGTATTTGAAAGGTTGCGGTAAGGCGAAGGCGGCAGAGCGTTCCCACGAGCCAGAAATCGCATCGAGTGGCAGTTTTCCAACCAGGATGCAATAGACGTAACCCACTAGAATACCGATCAAAACCGCAGAGATCGACAGCATCCCGCGGGCAAAGAACTTCAGCGCCAGCGTGACAAAGACCACGATCAGGGCCGGGGCCCAACTGGACAAAGAGCCATAGCTTTCCGCGCCCGACGCCTTGGCTGGAACACCGCCGGCTGCGTATTCGATACCTACTTTGACAAGCGCCAGACCGATCATGGTAACGACGAGGCCGGTCACCAGCGGCGGCAAAGCAAAGCGTATCCGGCCGATCACCGTGCCCAGAAGCGCATGGAACAGGCCGCCAATGAGTACGCCGCCAAACAAAGCGGCCAGCCCATCCACGCCTTTCCCGGCGACCAGCGGGATCATGATGGGAATAAACGCAAACGACGTGCCCTGAACGATGGGCAGCGCTGCCCCGACAGGCCCAAGGGTGACGGTTTGTAACAGCGTGGCCACACCCGCAAACAGCATCGACATCTGAATCAGATACAGCAGTTCGGGAAAATCAGGACTGTTCGAGCCAAATCCAAACCCGGCTGCGCCCGCTACGATGATGGCCGGGGTCACGTTTGAGACAAACATGGCCAGAACGTGCTGAATACCCAAGGGTACTGCGCGATAGATGGCAGGAAAGTAATTCGGGTCTCGAAGTTGTTCCGGTGTCCCGATTGGTGACGTCGTCATGAGGTTCCTCCTGTAGGACCAATGGAGTCGTCTCTGAGCGGGTGCCGGTTCTGTGTACTTGTGTGTTTGATCTGCAGCCGTTCAAAGTAAGTTAACGATAGTCCACACTAGGGTTGGCGATTATCAAAAATACTCAAAAGGTTCTGCATGCCCCTTGCAATCCGAGCTGCAAGAGGGGTGTGCTAAAATCTGAGCAGATCTAGTTGATCTTGCGGTCTTTGGCAGCGAGGGTTGGATGATCAGGTTATGACATCTGGAGAAGACCGCCCGCAAATCTCTTGCAACTTGGTGATCGCGGCGATGGCGTTGGCAACCCCACTCAGGGCGCTTTGCGGATCAGCACCCAAGTCGCCGTCCTTTGGCGTGAAACTTTCCAGATAGACCCGGATGGTGGCATTGTCCGTTCCGGTGCCGGATAGGCGGATCACACCGCGGCTGCCGTTTTCAAAGACGATGCGAATGCCCTGATTATGGCTGGCCGATCTATCAACCGGGTCGTGATACGAGAACTGATCTGCGGTCGCGACCACAAACTCTCCTGTGCCGGTACCCGGCAGGTTTGGGAGCCGTGCGATAAGCCCTGACATCATCTGATCGGCCTTGGCACTGTCCACCGCTTCGTAGTCATGGCGCGAGTAATAGTTGCGCCCATAGGTCTGCCAGTGGTCTTCCATGATCTGGCGGACGGAAACCCGGCGTTTTGCGAGAATATTCAGCCACAGGAGTACTGCCCATAATCCGTCTTTTTCGCGCACGTGATCTGATCCGGTCCCTGCGCTCTCTTCTCCGCACAAGGTGATCCGACCTGCGTCGAGCAGGTTGCCGAAGAATTTCCAACCGGTTGGGGTTTCATAGCAATCGAGGCCAAGATGGCTGGCCACGCGGTCCACAGCGGTGCTGGTGGGCATGGATCGGGCCACGCCGGACAACCCCTTTGCATAGGCCGGAGCGAGGTGCGCATTGGCTGCCAGAACCGCTAGGCTGTCCGATGGGGTGACATAGATACCTTTGCCCAGGATCATGTTGCGGTCGCCATCGCCGTCGGAGGCTGCGGCAAAATCCGGGCCATCAGGCGACATGACCAGATCGACCAGAGGTTTGGCCCAGATCGGGTTGGGGTCGGGATGGCCTTTGCCGAAATCGACCGAAGGTATTGCGTTCAGCACCGAATCTGCTGACGCGCCCAATTCCTGTTCAAGGATCGCAGTTGCATAAGGTCCCGTCACGGCATGCATCGCGTCAAAGCGTAAGGAGAAGCCATCGGACAGAAGCGATCTGATCGCGTCAAAATCAAACAGCTCGCGCATCAGCTCTGCATAATCGGCGACCGGGTCGACGATTTCGACCTGCATCCCCTCAAGCTCAGATGTACCAATCTGGCTGAGGTCGACATCATCAGTTGTCAGCATGTGATACTGGGTGATGGTCTGCGACTGCGCATAGAATTTTTCGGTCAGGCTTTCCGACGCCGGGCCGCCATTGCTGCCGTTGAACTTCAGACCGAAATCCGCGTCGATGCCACCGGGATTGTGACTGGCCGACAGGATAAAGCCGCCATCAGCCTTTCGTTTGCGGATCAGGTTGGAGGCTGCGGGCGTGGACAGCAGGCCGTTCTGACCGACGATAGCGCGGGCGGTGCCGTTGGCCGCTGCCATACGCAGGATGATCTGGATGGCCTCGGCATTGAAGAACCGACCGTCGCCGCCGATGATCAGCGTTTTGCCCGCGCCGCCGTCAATGGCGTTGAAGATCGACTGGACAAAGCATTCCAGATAGCCCGGTTCCATAAACACCCGCGTCTTTTTGCGCAGTCCCGAGGTTCCGGGCTTTTGGCCCGCAAAGGCGGTGCAGGGCTGTGTCACGATCGGCATATTTCAAATTCCTTGTTCTGAACAATGACGCAGGTGGTGCGCGCCGGGTCCCAAAATGTGCAAGCCCCACACGGGTCAGGTATCGGGCTTCGATGGTGAAGTGATAGGGCAGGGGGGCTGCAGGTCACAAGCCTGTTGGTTACACTAGGGCGATCTGTCTTCGTGTGTCCCGCCGGGGCCATGCCTCGCCGAGCGTGGCCTGCGCTGCATGACTTGTCGTTGCCAACCATCGTCTTTGTTTATGTCAGGATGAATCCCTGCGCGCGGATATAATCGCCGAAGGTTTCGCGTTCCGCATGGCTGTATTGCCGCGTCTTGTCGTCAATCCAAGTGTAACCTGCGCCGGTGCCGAACTGGTCGATGTCCCTTTGGCGAACATAAGGCTGAGCGGCGGCGCGGTCCTGCGCATAGATTCCAATCGCGTCTCGCAGCGCGGGTTCGCGATAGCGATCCGCGTGACAGGTTACATTCAGCGGCAAGCGCCGAGAGATTGAGGGAGGTGCCGATGGATAACCGACTGCCAGACCTGCCAGTGGAAACACGTGTTGTGGTAAACCAAGCAGATCACTTACGGCACTCGCCTCATTCCGCACCGCGCTGATCGGACAACATCCAAGGCCGCATGCCTCTGCTGCTGTCACGAAAGCCCCAAGTGCGATAGCGGCATCCGTTACAGCGTTGAAGAAGGCATCCAGATGATCGTTTGCAAAGGGCAAACCTGTCCAATCGTGCAACAGGCGTTGACGCCGATTGTTGCCGCAGAAGATCAGCACCATCGGGGCTTTGGCCACCCAGTCCTGACCGGGTATCAAATTGGCCAGCTTCTTCCGCTGTGTGCCTGACTGCAGCAGGATGATATCGCGCTGTTGCAGATCACTTTTGGTGGGCGCTGACAAGGCTACGGCACAGAGCGTATCCAAAAGGCTGGTCGCAACCTCCTGATCGCGGAAACTGCGACAAGAGCTTCGGGCGGCCATGGAATGCAGCAACTCCGCACCTTCTGGTATGGTCTCTGGCGCATCGGAAAAACGGGCACGCAACGCGGTTTTCAGATCGGACGGTATGTGATCGGCCAAGACGGCACCTCTTTTGCAACAAATTCTAACAAAAACCTTAAGGAATTTTCGCGTTCATTAAGGTGAGCTGTCGGTTATGGTTTCTTTCAGCAATACATCACCTGAAAGCGCTTGGGTATGAATTCAAAGGCACAGCTTACGGTTCGCATCGAACGGGGCGCAGGGCGCGTCGAGGTGTTCGATGTGCCTTCCTATGATAGTCAAACCGTTCTGGATGTGGTGTCGTGGATTCAACAAAACGCCGATCCGACACTTAGCTATCGGTTCGCTTGTCGCGTTGGGATGTGCGGGTCATGCGCGATGATGGTCAATGGCGTGCCGCGCTGGACGTGTCGGACCCATATTTCGAAAGTGGCCGAGGGCGACAGCGTCACGATCGGCCCGTTACGCAATCTTCCAGTGATCAAGGACCTGATTGTCGACATGGACCCGTTTTTTGACAAATGGGTTGCGGCTGAGGGTGTGCATCATGGTGCCCTGACACGTGATGACCCCGTTGCTCTGGTCGACGAAACCAGCGCCGAGCGGGTCGAGGCCAATGCCGGGATCGAATGCATCAACTGTGCGGTGTGCTATGCGGCCTGCGATACTGTGGCAGCGCATCCGGATTACATAGGACCCGCCGCGTTGCAACGGGCTTGGACCTTGGTGAATGACAGCCGGGATGCCGGGCGCACAGAAATATTGGAGGCGGTGTCGGGGCAGGGCGGGTGCCACAATTGCCATTCGATGGGCTCTTGCACGGCCTATTGCCCGAACGAGTTGGACCCGATGTCAGCGATTGCGGGTTTGAAGCGCGAGACCATGAAATCCATGTTTCGACGAGGGCGCTGATGCTGGACCTGCGTCTGTATATGCTGCAACGCATCACCGCGCTGTTGATGGCGCCGCTGGTGCTGGGTCATCTGGCGGTGATGATCTACGCGATTCAAGGCGGCCTGAGTGCAGCCGAGATATTGGGGCGCACGCAGGGCTCGGTGATCTGGTTTCTGTTCTACGGGTTGTTTGTCGTGGCCGTCTCAATTCACGGCGCCATCGGTCTGCGTGTGACTGCCTTTGAGTGGTGCGGTCTGACCGGCAGGGCGCTAGGGCTTTTCATGTGGGCCGTCGGATTGGCGCTGTTTGCTTTGGGCGCGCGCGGTCTGGGCCGTGACCTTTGCTGTGGGGGCGAGCGCATGAAAGTGTCGCGCGCTCACCCGCTGTGGTTGGCCTTTATCTTGCACCGCATTTCGGGGATAGCCTTGGCTGTGTTCCTGCCGTTGCACTTCTGGGTTCTGGCGATGGCCCTGACCGGTCCCGCACGGTTGGATACGGCCTTGGCGATGACTGACTCCGGCGCGGTTAAGCTGGCCGAATTTGGCCTCGTCTTCCTGCTTGCGGTGCATATGTTCGGCGGGTTGCGCCTGATGGCGCTGGAATGGCTGCCATGGCGTCCATCGCAGAAAACGCTGGCGGCCGGGGCGGCAGCGGGTTCGTTTTTGGTTGCAGGTCTGTTTTTCCTCAGGGCGATTTAGCGATGCGGGTTTCCGGGATCGACCGACATGACACCGATATCCTGATCCTCGGCAGCGGGGGAGCGGGGCTGTTCGCGGCGCTGCATGCCCAGCAAACCGCGCCCGAAGGCACGAGGATTACCATCGCCGTCAAGGGTCTGATCGGCAAATGCGGCTGCACGCGGATGGTGCAGGGTGGCTATAACGTCGCTTTAGGTGGCGGCGATACGGTCGAGCGCCATTTCATGGATACCATTCACGGTGGCAAATGGTTGCCCAATCAGGACATGGCCTGGCGTTTGTGCGAACAGGCGGTGGTACGCATTCGAGAGCTGGAAAACGAGGTCGGGTGTTTCTTCGACCGAAATCCCGACGGCTCGTTACACCAGAAGGCGTTCGCGGGTCAGACCGCAGATCGCACCGTGCACAAAGGCGATCTGACCGGGATCGAGATCATCAACCGGCTGATGGAGAAGGTTTTGGCCAGCGGCGTCGAAAAGCTGCAGGAGCATCGCGCGATTGGTCTGATCCCCAATAAAGACGGCAGTGCCTTGTCCGGGGTTCTGATGATCGACATGCGCACGGGTCGCTTCCGTTTTGTCCGCGCCAAATGCGTGTTGATGGCCACCGGTGGCGGGCCGAGCATGTACCGCTATCACACCCCATCAGGGGACAAGACGATGGATGGGTTGGCCATGGCGCTGCGGGCAGGATTACCGCTGCGCGATATGGAGATGGTGCAGTTCCATCCGACCGGTCTGCTGGCGGGCGATCATACGCGCATGACAGGCACGGTGCTGGAGGAAGGATTGCGCGGCGCGGGCGGGCAATTGCTCAATCACGCGGGTCAGAGGTTCATGTTCGATTACGATGATAAGGGTGAGCGGGCGACGCGCGATGTAGTCAGCCGGGGCATCTACGCCGAGATGCGCAAGAACAATGATCCGAGGCAAGAGGGGGTGTTTATCTCGATGTCCCATCTGGGGCCCGAGAATGTGCGCCAGAAGTTCAAAGGCATGGTGAAACGCTGCGCTGACAGTGGTTTTGATCTGGCGGCTGGCAAGGTCGAGGTTGTGCCGACCGCGCATTACTTCATCGGCGGTGTTGTCGTCGATGTAGACACGCGCACGGCGATGGAAGGCTTTTATGTTGCGGGTGAGGACGCCGGGGGCGCGCATGGGTCGAACCGACTGGGCGGCAATGGCGTGGCCAATTCAACGGTTTATGGCGGCATCGCAGGCGACGTAATGGGCGCGGATGTAAGGGCAATGTCCCTGCGCGACCCGGATGAATCTGTGCTGGCGGCCGAAATTGACCGTGCCACCTATCCTTTGTCACGTAAGCCCGAGCTTGTTCTGCCGCTGCGCAAGCAATTGCAGGACCTGATGTGGGAGGATGTGGGCGTAATGCGCACCAAGGCGGGTATGTCGCGCGGATTGCAGGGGATTGCTCAGGTGTCTAATGCGCTGATGGATGTTGGTGTGGACGATAGCAATCTGGCCTTCAATCTGACCTGGCATGACTGGCTGAACCTGCGCTCTCTTTGTGATATATCCGAGGTCATCACCCGGGCTGGGCTGGCGCGCGAAAACTCTCGCGGGGCGCATTACCGTGAAGATTTCCCCGAACCGGGCGCGATGGAGGGCAGCACGTTCACGGTTGCAAAACAGATCGATGGAGCTGTGGAGGTTTCGCAGGAGGCGGTGCAATTCACCATTGTGAAGCCAGGAGAAACGATCTTACCAAAGGGTGAACCCGAGACTTTGGTGGCCCAGTAGCAGAAGGTGAAGACATGGAATTGCTAAACATGGTTTGGGAGTGGCTTTCGAAAAATCAGTGGTTCGTCGCGATCCTTGCCTCGATCATCGTTGCCTATCTCACCGCGCATTACCAATCGCGGCACGAGCATGTCAGAATACGCGAAGAGCTAAAGCTTGAAACCTCGACCGAGGCAGCGATCATTCATCTACTGGACCGCCAGGGTTGGGAGTTGCGAAGCTTTTACACCATCAAGTCGCATATCCGAGGGTTCGAGGATGACGAGCTGCGCCGACTGCTTGTGCGGTCCGGTGCCATCGCATTCCAACAATCCCCGTCCGAGCGTGACCCAAACGACCCGCTTAGGGAAGACCCAGACAAACTGGAACGGTGGGGATTGCTGAAGAAAAACACGCATCGATTGGTGAAGAAAACATGATCCCTATAACTCTCATCCAATCCACGGCTGAAACTTTGATGGATAAGGCCGCCATCGAGATCCCTAAGGATTACCTTGATGGGTTGAAAGCGGCGGTCGAGACTGAGGATGGCGATCTGTCATCGTTTGTCCTGAAAGCGATGCTGGAGAATTACGAGGCCGCCAAGGAGGATCGCCGGGCCATGTGCGGTGACACCGGCGTGCCGCGGTGGTTTGTCAAACTGGGCAATGAGGCGCAGGTTGAGGGCGGCATGGTCGCGCTGGAAGCCGCGCTCAGGCGTGCGACCGCAAATGCCACCAACGGAGTGCCTTTGCGCCCCAACCGGGTGCACCCGCTGTGGCGCACTGATCACAACAACAATGTCGGCATTGGCGCGCCGGAGATTGAATATGGGTTCGAGCCCGAAGGCGCGTGGATCGATCTGATCACCGTGCACAAAGGCGGGCTATTTGGCACTGACTACCGGATGTTATTCCCCTCGGATGGCATTCAGGGGATCAAGCGCTTTTACCTCGACAGTCTGATGGCCTTTGGCAAACGCGGTCTGGCCTGCCAGCCTGCAATCATCGGGATCGGTCTGGGTGGGTCCAAGGACATCTGCATGACACTGGGCAAGCGTGCCTCGACCCTTCGGGTCGTCGGCAGCCGCAACTCTGACTCGCGCATTGCCGAGATGGAGGATGAGTTCAAGGAACTGGGCAACTCCATCGGTATGGGGGCCATGGGATTTGTGGGAAAGAACATGGTGATCGATTGCAATATCGAGGTTGGCTATTGCCACACCGGCGGGATGCCCATGTCGGTCCACGCGTTCTGCCTGTCGTCGCGCCGGGCCGTCGCGCGCATCCATGCCGATGGCCGGGTCGAGCACCGCACCGACCCGGATTGGTTCACGCCTTATCAGCGTCGCGAAACGGTGGACTGGGATCCGGTGCAGGAGGCGGCGGAATGAGTGACAATTTGGACTGGCATTCCGCCCAGCTGAGCGACGACACCGTCATCGATGCGAAGTACCGCAACACTCAGAACGTCAGGCGCTACTTCAAAAGCCGCTTGGGTGATGATTTCAAGATGAACCGAAACTTTATGGCCTGGATGAGAGACAATTCCGGCAAAACCCTAAAGACAGCCTGCGGGGTATGGCGCGAGATGCAAAATGGGGCGACCAGATGAGTTTGCGCGAGATCGAGCTATCCACCACTCCAAGTGCCGAAGACATCGCCGATTTGCGGCTTGGGGATATCGTCTACCTGACTGGGCTGATGTATACCGCCCGCGAAGGCGTCTATATGCGCGCGCTGGAGGATAAGTCGAATATTCCGATGGAGTTGCCCTCGGAAAGTGCCGCCAATTTCCATTGCTCACCTGCGGCGCGGATCAATGCGGATGGGTCCTTTGACATGGGAGCGGTGACAGCCACGGCCTCATTCCGGTTTGCCAAATGGTTGCCGGAGTGGATCGCAAAAACCGGGGCGCGATTGATCGTTGGCAAGGGCGGTATGTCCTCGAAGGACTACAAAGAGTATTTTGTGCCGAATGGCGCGGTTTACCTGTCCACCGTCGGCTACGGAACCGGGGCGTTGCTGGGGCGAGGTGTGGAAAACGTCGAGGCGGTGCATTGGAATGAGGAACTGGGTCTGGCGCAGGCGATGTGGGTGATCCGGTGCAAGCGGATGGGGCCATTCATCGTGGCCTCGGACCTGAACGGAGATTGTTTGTTCGAACGCGAAAACGCCAAGATCGCCAGCAATATCGAACAGGTCTATGAGGGCACAAAGCCAGCCGTCATGAAACGGTATGGCGAAAGCGATGATCGCCGGGATGAGGTGATCTGACTCCGCTTTATGGTGACCCGTACAAGTCCAGAACAGATTGCGTTGCCGGTCGGGCGCGCATGGCTTTGTTATGTGCGGCCAGTTTGGGATAAGGGTCCAGTGACAGATCGGCTGTTGCCATCCAGTGCTGCAACAGGAACAGATAAGGGTCGCAAAAGCTGAACTGCGCGCCCATCGCCCATGGGGTCATCTCCAGTTGCTGCTCCAATAGCGTCGCTGAGGCGGCAAGATTACGCGGGGCGACGCGACGCATATCTTGCAGCGAGGCGTCCTGATCCGCCCACCGGCTGCCGCGTTTGAGATGGGCAAATCCGACATGTACGGTCGAACAGAGATAGGCGCAGAGTGACCGCGCCTGCGCCTGTGCAAAGTCGCCATCAGGCACTAGGCCTGCTTTGGGATGCGTGGCTGCAATGTATTCCAGAATGGCGGGGTTTTCGGTCAGAAGCCCCTCGGGCGTTTCCAGAACCGGAATGCGACCCTTTGGGGTTTTGCGCAAGAAATCCTGGCTGCGGTGCGCCCCGTCGGGGATTGAGATTTCGACCGCCGTGAAATCCGCCCCGGCCTCGACCAAAAGGATATGCGCGGCAAGTGCAGATGAGCCTTTAGAATAGTAGAATGTGAGCATCCCGGTCGGCCCTTCCTGTTGGTCATGCGGGTGGACTAAAAGACCTCGCTTGCCATTACGCCCAGTCCGACTAGTAGCGTCAACAAGATCAAAAGCCGTCGGAAGCCTGTGTCGCTAAGCCTCCGAAACACCATGATGCCGATTTGCGCCGCGATTAGACCGCAAGGAACGGTCACCAGCAGTGCTTTCACGGCGGTGCCATCATACGCGCCCTTCACAAACAGCAAAAAGATCGTGGTGCTGAGGATGACCACATTGAACGGCTGCAGAACCGCGCGGGTCTCGGATTTTGTCCAGGGGCGCAATGACAGCCACATCGCAGGGATTGCACCTGAAACGGCGGCGGCCCCACCCAGAATGCCGCCGGTCAGGCCGACCCCGGAATCCAGCCAGGGTGTGCGCCGTTCGAAAGCCGGAAGGGTCGCGCGAAAGCCAAAGTAACCGCCATAGAGGATCAGAAACGCCGCCACCCCGATCCGTAAAGTGCCAGCGTCGATCTGGTTCAAAAGAGCCAACCCAAGCGGCACGCCGATCAGACCGGGCACGAGAAAGCGCAACAATCTGCGCGGCTGGGCAAGAATGTCGGCCCTGACGATCCAAAGCCCTTGCAACCCGGCGAGAACGGACATGAGCGCAACGATTGCGACCGAAGTCACTGGCGGCAGGACGACAAGATAGAACCCAAGTGCAAAGAGCGCCGTTCCGGTGCCCGCGAGCCCGTTGATAAACCCGCCCGCAGCTGCGCCGAGGATCAGATAGGAAACCGTTTCAAATGTCATGCGCAGGCGTGTGTCCGGTGCTTTTGGACGCAGCTATCACACCATCCAATGCATTGAAAAGCGCATCCATCGCCGTCACCTTGGTCTGAGCTTTCGGGTAGATCAGACCCAACACTCTGCGGGGTGCGTCTGCACCAAGGCTGAACTGGTTGACAGGCAGAGGGTCCAGAGGTTGCACCGCCAGCCGCGGCACGATGGAAACACCCAGATTTGCATGGACCATGCTGGCGATGGCGTCTAACCCGTCAAGCTCCATCGCCTCATTGACGCGGATGCGTTTTGACAGAATCCAGTTGTCGATCAGCGCACCCACAACGGCGGTTCGGTTGAACCGGATAAAGGGCCTCGTTTTTAACAGGGTGATCGGATCTTGCCCGATTTCTTCACGGGCCGTGATCAGTTGCATCCGTTCCGCGACCAGCGTTCGAAAGATGACGCCCTGAGGCATCATGGTGGGTCTAGTTACCAGGGCCGCATCCAAGTTACCGCGCGCGAGTTCCGCCAGCAGCGTACCGGTGAGGCCGGGTTTAAGATGCAGACCCAGTTTAGGATGTTGCGCCTTGAGTCGGGCCATGGCCTGCGGGGCCAGACCTGTCAGCGTGGTGCGCAGGACGCCAAGCCGTATGGTGCTGGCCAGTTCGCCTTGTTCATGAAGGGAGGGGACTAAATTGTCGTAATCCGCGATGATCTTGCGGGCTTTTTCGACCACTTGATGCGCGATCGGGGTTAGCTCGGGCGTGCGGGTGCTGCGATCAAACAGGGTGACCCCAAGATCAGCCTCAAGCACTTGCATCTGTTGGCTGACAGCGGCGTGGGTGACATGCACCACATCTGCCGCCGCGCTGAAGGTTTTGGTATCTGCAATCGCCACAAGTATGCGCAGCATTCGGATGGTCACAGTCGGCACCTTTGAACTGAGAGGTGCCGACAGGTTAACCTGCTTTGGGGCGGTTTTGAAAAGGCTTGTATCTAGAGAATGGCGCGTTCCGCCAGCCCGGCCTCGTCGGCCATCCGCGCTGCGACCGAGGCGACGGCCAGGTCTTGCAGGCCGACGCCGGTGCCGTCGAACAGCGTGATTTCATCATCGCTGCTGCGTCCCGGATGATCGCCGTTGATGACGGCCCCGATGGGGGTGATCTGATCCTCGGTCAAGGTGCCGTTTGCGATGGCATGTTGCGCCTCGCCCAAGGTTACGGATTGTGCGACCTCGTCGGTGAAGACGGTGGCCGAAGCCACCAGCGCAGCATCGACCTCCTGCTTGCCTTTGGTGTCGGTGCCCATGCAGGCCAGATGCGTGCCGGGTTTGATCCAGTTTTTCATCAGCAGTGGTTCAAAGGCCGAGGTGATGGTGATGATGACATCCGCCTGTGCGCCCAGGTCTTCTTGACTGACCGCCTCGAAACCCAGACCCAGCTCGGTCGCGACTGCGCCTAGGCGGGGCAGCATCTCGGGGTGCGGGTTCCAGGCGACGACTTTCTCGAAGTCGCGCTGTTCGGCAGCGGCGCGCAGCTGGAAGGTGGATTGATGGCCTGCGCCGACCATGCCCAGAACCTTGGCATCTTTCCGAGCCAGATGGGCGATGGAGACCGCCGAGGATGCCGCCGTGCGCACCGCGGTCAGATAGTTGCCACCGACAAGAGCCGATATCCGTCCGGTATCGGGGTCGAACAGGAAGACGGTGGACTGGTGGTTGGTCAGTCCCTTGTCCATGTTACCCGGCCAGTAGCCGCCGGATTTGACACCCAGCACCTGACCGGCCCGGTCGAAGCCGGATTTGAAGCCATAGAGCGCGTCGGCATAACCAATGGCCTCGCGGATGACCGGGAAGTTATAGGCGTCGCCCCGCGCCATGGCGGCGAAGACGTCCCGAACCGCATCGAATGCCTCGGCGCGGCCAACCAGTTGCTGGCAAAGGTCTTCTCCGACGATCAACAAGGGTGTGTCTGTCATATCTTTCATGATCCTTCCCTCGCCTCAGTACGCCTTTCCGCGCGCGGAAACGGGCCAGAGGGTTTCGACCTTGCCGCCCCGCACGCCTACATACCAATCATGCACATTTGCGGTCGGATCACAGTGGCCGGGCACCAGATGCAGCTTGTCATTGACCTTCAGAACCCCGTCCGGGTCCGACACGACCCCATGTTCGTCCGAGCATTTGATGTATTCCACATCCGAGCGGCCAAAGATCACCGGCAGGCCGCTGTCGACGGATTGCGCCTTGAGCCCTGCATCCACGATGGCTTTGTCTGCCTTGGCATGGCTCATGACGCTGGTGAGGATGAAGAAGGCGTTCTCCCACTCTCCCCGGTCGATGCGGTTGCCGTTTTCATCGAGGATGCGGCCATAGTCGGCATCCATGAAGGCGTAGGAGCCGCATTGCAGTTCGTTATACACGCCCGAGGTGCTCTCGAAGTAATAAGACCCGGTACCGCCACCGCCGACGATGTCACACTCCAGCCCTTCGGCCTTGAGCCCGTCCACGGCGGCTTTGACCTGCGCCACAGCGATGTCGATCTTGGCTTTGCGATCCTCGTAGAGGTCCATGTGCTGCATGGCGCCCTGGTAGGCCTGAATGCCCGCAAACTTCAGCCCCGGGGCGGCGTCGATTGCCTTGGCGATGGCGATGACCTCAGGCGTTGTGGTCACGCCGCAGCGCCCGGCGCCGCAGTCGATCTCGACCAGGCATTCGATCTGGGTCGCGTGCCGCTGAGCAGCTTCGGACAGGTCGGCCACGTTATCGATATCATCGACGCAGCAGATTGTCCGCGCGCCCAGCTTGGGCATCCGTGCCAATCGGTCGATCTTGGCCGCGTCGCGCACCTGATTGGACACAAGCACATCCTTGACACCGCCACGGGCAAAGACTTCGGCCTCGGACACCTTTTGGCAGCAGATACCACAGGCCCCGCCCAGCTCGACCTGCAACCGCGCCACGTCGACGGATTTATGCATCTTGCCATGCACCCGGTGGCGCATGCCATGGGCCTTGGCGTAATCGCCCATCTTTTGGATGTTGCGTTCCAGCGCGTCCAGATCCAGCACCAGCGCCGGGGTCTGGATCTCGGATGCGTCCATGCCGATGGTAGCGGGAATGTCGTAGCCGACTTCGAGTTGCTCGATGTTTACGGGTTTGTTCATGATGTCCTCCTCAACCCTGTGCCCAGGGCAGTTTGTCCAGATCCACATTGCCGCCGGTGATGATCACGCCGACGCGTTTGCCCTTGAAGACCTCGGGGTGCTTCAGAATGGTGGCCAGGGGCACGGCGCAACTGGGCTCCATCACGATGCGCAGATATTTCCAGGTGATCTTCATCGCCGCGATGATCTCGTCCTCGCTGGCGGTGTGGATGTCGCTGACGAAGTTTGAGACAAAGTGCCAGGTGTTTTCCTTCAGCGGCACTTTCAGCCCGTCGGCGATGGTGACCGGCGCGTCATCGGCGATGATGTGACCGGCCTTAAAGCTGCGATAGGCGTCATCGGCTTGTTCCGGTTCCGAGGCATAAATCTGCACCTCGGGCGCAAGGTTCGACAAGGTCAGGCAAGTGCCCGAGATCATGCCGCCGCCGCCGATGGGCGCGACCACCGCGTCCAGCCCGTCGGTCTGTTCCAGTAGTTCCGCCGAACAGGTTGCCTGCCCCGCAATCACGCGAGGATCGTTGTAAGGATGCACGAACTCACCGCCCGTGCGCGCCTGCACCTTGGCAAATACCGCCTCGCGCGAGGTGGTTGAGGGTTCGCATTCGGTGATGATCCCGCTATAGCGACGCACCGCGTCCTTCTTGGCCTGCGGTGCCGTGCGCGGCATCACCACGTTGCAGGGGATGCCTCGACGACCAGCGGCATACGACAGGCTGAGCGCGTGGTTGCCGGAAGAATGCGTGCAGACGCCGCGCTTGGCGGCCTCATCATTCAGGCCAAAGACCGCGTTGCAGGCGCCGCGCACCTTGAAGGCCCCGGCCTCTTGAAAGTTCTCGCATTTGAAGAACAGCTGCGCGCCGGTCAGATCGTCCAGATAGGCCGAGCGCAGCACTGGCGTGCGGTTGATATGCGGCCTGATCCGCTCATGCGCTTCGCGCATATCGACGAGGGTCAGGCAATCGGCAGTGGTCATTGAATCCAACATCAGGGCCTCCTTACGCTGCGGATTGCATGGGGGTGGCATGGCTAGCGCGGAAGTATTCCTGTGCCGCCGCCACGCCGCTACCAAGCTTGATCGGATAATCCAGATCGGCCATCGCCATCTCAATCGTCGCGAGGCCGGACAACACCATCACATCCGTCAGACTGCCTAAATGGCCGATACGGAAGGCTTTGCCGCTCATCTCACCCAGACCGATGCCGAAGCTGACGCCATAGGCGTTGAAGGCATGATCGGTCAGCGCATTGCTGTCGAAACCTTCGGGCACATAGATCGCGCTGACGGTGTCCGAGTAGAGATCAGGCGACTGCGCCACCAGCTCCAACCCCCAGGCCGAGGTCGCCTTGCGCACGCCTTCGGCCAGGCGGAAATGGCGGGCATAAACACTGTCGAGCCCTTCTTCGAACAGCATCTTCAGGCTTTCGCGAAGGCCGTAGATCAGTTGCAGCGGTGGCGTATAAGGAAAGCCGCCCGAGGCGTTGGCATTCATCATGTCGCGGAAGTCAAAGAAGGTACGCGGCAGCTTGGCCGTTTCCATCGCTGCCAGCGCCTTGGGGCTGACACACAGGATCGCCATGCCGGTCGCCAGCATGAAGCCCTTCTGCGAGCCAGAGACCGCGATATCAACGCCCCAATCATCAAACGCGAATGGCATTGACGCCAGAGAGCTGACGCAATCCACAAACAGCATCGCCGGGTGATTGCTGGCATCGATCGCCTTGCGCACTGCCGCGATATCCGAGCGCACACCAGTGGCGGTTTCGTTATGAGTGACCAGAACGGCCTTGATCTCATGGCCCGTATCGGCGGCCAAAGCCTCGGCAAACTTATCCGCCGGCGCGCCGCTACCCCAGGCGCACTCGATGACCCGAACGTCCAGCCCATGACGTTGGCACAGGTCGATCCAGCGGTGGCTGAACATGCCGTAGCGGGCGACAAGAACCGTATCGCCGGGGCTGAGCGTGTTGGTCACTGCGGCCTCCCACCCGCCGGTTCCGCTGGCCGGGAAGGTAATGATCTGTCCGATCGTGGTGCCGAAGACCTTCTTGGTATCCTCAAGCACTGGCGCGAAGGTCTCAACGAAATCCGGAGCGCGGTGGTCCTGGGTCTGTACCTGCATCGCCAGGCGCAACCGGTCGGGGATGTTTGTGGGGCCGGGAATGAAGACCGGGTTCTGATTGGACATTGTCACTTCCTCCGCTTTGAGAGGAGTGTCCTATCCGGGCGTCAGAACTGCAATTTTCTCGAAAAAGTTTTTTGGGAGGATAGGAAATCGCGTAAATTACTGAAAATGTGAGAAAGCTTATTTTTTCATTTTAGCGGGTTAAAACTGAGAGAATTAAAAAATATGTGTGAGGCGAGCTAAGTTGAAGAGTATTTGCCCGAGATTGATCTGAGATTCGTTTCTGATGTTTGTGGTTTGATAGCTGTCGCATCCGGTTCTGTCACAGACTTTTAGAACGGCCAGCGCCAGCGAGCTGCCGGACACATCTATCCTGCGATCACAGCAAACATCCGAAAGCCCGAGGTCGTAGCGCTAGAGAATTGCTGCTTGCGGATCATGTTGGCCAGCTCAATGTCATCCAATGTGGCTGAGGCGGCTTCGAACGACTTAAACCCATACATGTGCCGAACGCACCGCTTGATGAACCGATGATCCTGTTCGATCATGTTGTTCAGATATTTGGAGCTGATTATCTGTACCTTGGCAGAGCGCCCGAACCGCTTCAGGATCCTGTCCTCTTCTCGAATGCTGGCTGCATTTGCACCACTCTTGTCTATGACGATTTTGTTTGGGATTCCGTTTGACGACAGCGCTTTGGCGAAGAACCTGGCTGCTGCTGGACGGTTCCGGCGCTTAGACAGCATGAAGTCGAGGGTGTTTCCCGCTTTGTCGATCGCTCGATAAAGATACATCCACTTCCCGCGCACACGAATATAGGCTTCGTCCATGCGCCATGATCTCTTCCAAATCACGATAAGAAACCGTGTACCGCAGGTAGAAGTAAACGGCATACAAAACTGCATCCTTGGGGAAATGACAGCCTTTCAAGGAAGTCATGCTGAAACCTGTTGGAGAACATTACGCGGACACCAAAAAAAGAAATCTATATACTCGTCAATCCAGGCCCAATGTTTGCGACACAGCCTTCACGCGCAAAGCCCAAGCATATCGATAGTCAAAAGTCTGCATCAGTGTCCCAAGTAGTTTCTGTTTTCTGTGTCAAATCTCAGCGTTCCAAAATCTCACAATTTGAATTTTCCGGGGAAAAGTCCGCACAAGAACCGTCTGACAAGATCAACAGAACGTCGTCGTGAAAAGCCCTGCATATCTGTTAGGTAGTTGACCCACATACCTTCCAGCAAAGCCAACGTTCCGGCGGTGGCATCCTCCACCAAGTTTGAGTCACGCTTGTTTTCTTGCGCTATCTCCTTGAACGCAAGCCGCAAAGTCTCGACAAGTTTTTGATCCTGAGTGCTGCTGTAACGGGCGATGCCAGCGTGCGAACTCGCGATGCCTCGGAATGCATGCCAGATTTTTGTACTTCTTGGATTGAGCAGAGCTTCGGACAGATCCGCCTCGATCACAGCCATCACGCGGTCTTCGGGCGATGCATCCGAGCCTAGATCGGTCAATCTGTCCATCTCAGCATAGTATTGGGCACTGAAATGCTGGGCTGCTGCCGTCAACAAATTGTCCTTTCCCCCGAAATGCAAATGGATCATTCCGCGTGATAATCCAGAACGCTCGCAGATGCGGCTGACCGAGGTATCGGTAACTCCAATATCCGCGATAGTGTCCAAAGTTGCCTTGATCAGAAGCTGCTTGTTGGCCTCAGGATCGCGTTTCGAACTACGCTTTCTTCCCTTAGGGTCTTTCATTTTATCAAATGATTCCATTGGTTTGAGGTCTTCTCATATGTGCAGGTCACAGAGAGATTGACACGAAAGGCTGTTCTGGCGCAACATTTAATGGACGATCGTCCATTAGTGACTCGTGAAAACCGAGAAGGGAGGTTGGGTGATCTTTCGTAGCGAAGCGTCCCGGGGCTATACCCTCAGCGCACCAGCCACTGCTTACGTGGGCTTTCTGGTTGCGGCGCCATTGGTGATCCTGATCGCTTATTCGTTTTGGACCCAAACCTATGTGACGCTCGACAAGACCCCGACGCTGAATAACTATCGCGACGCGTTTTCCGACCCGCTGGTTCGACACTTGATGCTCAGGTCGATCTGGATTGCAGCGGTGGTCACTGTCGTAACCGTCGCACTGGCTTATCCTATCGCCTACTTCATTGCGATGAAGGCACGGAAAAAGACAATCTGGCTTCTGCTCATCACTATTCCGTTCTGGTCCAGCTATCTCCTGCGCGTGTTTGCCTGGAAACTCATTCTTGGTTTCAACGGGGTGATGAATTCTGCACTGCTGATGCTTGGTCTGATCGACGAACCGCTCGACTTCTTGCTCTACAATGAATTTGCAGTCGTGCTGACGCTTGCTCATGCCTGGGCGCCATTTGCGATCCTGCCGATCTATGTTTCATTGCAGAAAATCGATCCAAGCCTGCTGGAAGCCGCCACAGACCTCGGCAACAGCTCTTTTCAGCGCTTTATGCGGGTGACGCTGCCGCTGACCATTCCAGGGATCATTGCTGCTTGCCTGATCATCTTCATCCCGACCGTAGGCGATTATGTAACGCCGGCACTGGTCGGCGGGTCGGACGGGAAGATGATCGCCAACCTTATTCAGGTGCAGTTCGGGGCTGCCAATAACTGGCCACTCGGCGCCACACTGTCGCTGATCGCGATGCTGTCAGTCGGTTTTGTCGCCATAGTGTTTGTGATTACCGCGACTCGGCTAGGGAGGCGGATCAGATGAGACGTCCCTCGACCCTTACGGCCTATGCTTTCCTGTATCTGGTATTTCTGTACCTGCCGGTTCTTTTTCTGCCCTTGTTTTCATTCAACAGCGGCACAATCGTCGCTTTTCCGATCAAGGGCTGGACGCTGGACTGGTATAGGAAGCTGGGCGAGCAGGATACATTGATCCAGGCCCTTTGGAATTCGCTTGGTGTCGGCACCGTCGTCGCACTTTTATCTACCACCATGGGATTGTTCGCCGCCCGCGCCTTTGTTCGGTACCGGTTTCGCGGTCAGCGTGCCGCAGAGGGTCTGGTGATGCTGCCTTTGGTTATACCTGGCATTATCGTGGCTTCTTCAATGCTGGTTTTGTTTCTGTTCATTGGTCTCAAGCCGTCTTTGCTGACCGTCGTTCTGGGTCATACGTTTCTTGCGCTGCCATTTTCCGTCTCGATCCTGAAGTCTGCATTTGATGACTTTGATGCCTCGCTGGAAGAGGCATCTTACGATCTGGGCGTCGGCGTGTTCGAAACCTTCCGCCGCGTGACGCTGCCGGTCGTTTCCCCCGGTATCGTAGCCAGCATGCTGGTCACTTTTACGGTCAGCTTCGATGAGTTCGTCCTGGCCTTTTTCCTGTCCGGCAACCAGCCAACCCTGCCGGTCTATATCTGGAGCCAGATCCGTTTCCCCGCCAAGCTTCCAAACGTGCTGGCGCTGGGCTCTATCCTGCTGCTTACATCGGTCCTGCTTTTGGTGCTGGCCGAGTATTTCCGCCGCCGCTCATCCGCATCAGAGGTCCGATGACAGTCAGAAATATCATAGAACTCAGGGGCGTCGAGAAACGCTATGGCACGTTCTTGGCGGCTAGCGGTATCAATCTCGACCTCAAAGAGGGCGAGTTTTTCTCGCTTCTCGGCCCATCGGGATGCGGCAAAACCACGGTATTGCGGATGATCGCGGGTTTCCAGGAACCGACCAAGGGCACCGTGCTGATCGACGGTCAGGACATGGAAGGTGTCCCGGCCAACAACCGCCCAACAAACATGGTTTTTCAAAGCTACGCCATCTTCCCGCACCTGAACGTCGGAAACAACGTGGCCTATGGACTACGCGGCAGGGCGCCCAAAGTCGAGATTGACCAGCGCGTGTCGGAAGCTTTGGAAATGGTCGAATTGGGCGGTCTTCAGGATCGCGGCGCAAGTGAATTGTCGGGCGGGCAGCGGCAAAGGGTGGCGCTCGCCCGTGCGCTGATCATGCGACCTAAAGTGTTGTTGCTGGATGAGCCCTTGTCAGCCCTCGACAAGAAGCTGCGTGAGCAGATGCAGTTTGAAATGCGTAACCTGCAGCAATCCCTTGGCATCACTTTCGTGATGGTCACACACGACCAATATGAGGCGATGACCATGTCCGACCGCATCGGTGTGATGTTCAATGGGCGGCTCAAGCAGGTGGATACACCAACCACGCTTTATGCCCGCCCCTGCGATCAACAGGTTGCCAGTTTCATCGGTGAGATGAACATCTTGCCAGCACAGTTGCTGGCAGAAAATGGCGATACGCTTTCAATCGACGCCAAGGCCTTTGGCCAAATGGAGATTGAAAGGAACCCTAACGTCGCGACCAGCGCCCGAGATATGAACATCGGCATTCGGCCCGAACAATTGGAAATCACCACTGAAAAACCCGAGGACTACCCATCAACTGTTCAGGGCACAGTCAGCAATGTCGCCTTCTACGGTGAAAACATTCACTACCACATACAGGTTGCGGGGACCGACAAGCCGATCTCGGTCTCGGTTCCGAACTATTTTCACACGGTTGATTTCAATCGCGGCGACGCGGTCTGGCTGGGGCTTCAGAGCGCCAGCGTGATCGATCTTGGTACAAACATAGAATAAAAAAGGGAGGATAATATGAAACTTCAGGGAATTGCGGCCTTCGCATGTGCGACGGCAATAAGTACAGGAAGCGCCAGTGCCGGTGGCGCCGATCTGACGGTGTTTGACTGGTCGGGGTATGAAGACCCGGGCTTCTTCGCCAGCTACATGGAAAAATACGGGAATGAGGCGCCAAGCTATTCCTATTTCGGGAGTCAGGAGGAAGCCTTTACGAAACTAAGCTCGGGTTTCACGGCTGATCTGGCACATCCTTGTTCCGACGCGGTCAGGAAATGGGTCGCGGCCGATCTGATACAGCCGCTGGACGAAAGCAAGCTGACCAATTGGGCCGATGTGCTGCCCGAGATCAAGGAAGTGGACGCCATCGTCCTGGACGGCCAACTTTACATGTTGCCGTTCGAGTGGGGGAATACTGGCCTTATCTATCGCACCGACAAAATCTCAGGCGATGACATCTCGCTGCAACTGCTGGCTGATCCGGCCTATGCTGGCAAGATCGCCATCCCGGATGCCGCATCATCTGCATATGCATTGGCGGCGTTGGCTACCGGAAATGCTGACGACTACACCAACCTGAGCGATGAGCAGTTCAAGGAAGCGTCTGACTTCCTGCGCTCGATCCACCCGAACATGCGCTTTTACTGGTCCGATGCGGGTCAGTTTGATCAAGCTATGACCAGTGGTGAGATCGAAATGGGTTGGGCCTGGAACCAGTCCGAGCTGAACCTGATCTGGAACGAAGTGCCTGCGGCAATGATGCGAGACGTTGACAAAGGTATCGCGACCTGGGCTTGCGGCTATGTGCATCTGAAGTCTTCTACAACACCGGTCGATCAGGTTTATGATCTGTTGAATGCACTCACTGATCCTGCCAGCGGCCAGTACATCATCGACAATTGGGGTTACCCGCATTCCAACGCCAAGGCGTTCGAAATCGCCGATCAGACCAGCATTGAGACCTATGGCTTCTCTGATCCCAAAAGCTTTTTCGAAGGCAGCTTGTTCTTTGATGCGGTGAATCCTGAGCTTGAAGCAAAAATGCTGGCGGAGTTCGAGCGGATCAAAGCCGGCTTCTAATACAACCACATTTCCGGGGCCATTCGGCTCCGGATCCCAAATACAGGAAAACGCGTGGTTATGTCGAACGCGAACGCATATGCTTTGCTCTTGGAACCGGTTCAGATTGGGCCAGTTACAGCAAAAAACCGCTTCTATCAGGTGCCTCATTGCACCGGGCTTGGGCACCTCAGGCCGCGGGCGGATGCTGCCGTCCGTGGGATGAAAGCAGAAGGCGGGTGGGCGGTAGTTTCCAATCAGGAGACGGAGATTCACCCGACCTCTGACCTGTCTCCTTATGCCGAAGGGCGGCTATGGGACGGGCGCGATGTGCCCGCGTTGCGGCTGATGACGGATGCGGTACATGCACATGGTGCGTTGGCGGCCATCCAACTGGTTCACAATGGCAATCATGCGCAAAACCTGCTGACCCGCGCTCCGGTTCTTGCACCTTCCGAGATGTCCGTTGACACGACGCATCCTAAGCAGGCGCAGGCCATGGATAAGTCCGATATTCGGGAATTTCGCCGCTGGCACCGCGACGCCGCCTTGCGTGCAAAAGAAGCCGGATTTGACATCGTTTACGTTTATGCCGGACACAACATGACATTGGCGCAACATTTCATGCTGCCGCATATGAACCAGCGGAGTGACGAATATGGTGGGTCACTTGAAAACCGTGTGCGTCTAACCCGCGAGCTTCTGGAAGACACCCACGAAGCTGTAGGCGACAGCTGCGCTGTGGCATTCCGCTTTGCCATTGATGAGATGATGGGTGCCAACGGCATGCAGGCCGCTGAAGAAGGCCGCGCCGTGGTCGAACTTTTGGCGGATCTTCCTGACCTATGGGATGTGAATGTGGCCGATTGGTCGAATGACAGTGCCACGACCCGTTTTCAGCCGGAAGATGGCTATCAGAACGCGTTTCTGTCCCACGTCAAACAGGTCACACGGAAACCTGTGGTTGGTGTCGGTCGCCTAACGTCCCCCGACATGATGCTGTCGATGGTCAAAAAGGGTATTGTCGACCTGATCGGAGCTGCGCGACCTTCCATCGCGGACCCGTTCATTCCGAAGAAAATTGCAGAAGGCAGGATCGACGAAATCCGCGAATGCATCGGCTGTAATATCTGCGTCTCCTCTGACAATCTTGGCGTCCCGATCCGCTGCACTCAAAACCCGACAATGGGCGAGGAATGGCGCCGCGGTTGGCACCCTGAGATCATCGCGCCGAAGAAGAGCAACGCGGATACTTTGGTTATTGGCGGTGGTCCTGCCGGACTTGAATGCGCCACGCAATTGGCAAGGCGAGGATATCAGGTGACCTTGGCCGAAGCGGCTGCTGAATTTGGTGGACGTGTTGCAAAGGAAAGCAAACTTCCCGGCCTCGCAGCTTGGTCCCGCGTCGTCGACTATCGCCTGAATGATCTGAAGCAGCGCGGCAACGTCCAATTGTTCACCGACAGCAGGCTTGATGGCGATCAGGTGGCAGAGCTAGGTGTCGAACACGTCTTTGTAGCCAGTGGCAGCCATTGGCGCAACGACGGCATGGGCCGTAGCACGCAACGCAATATGCCTCAGATCGAGCAAAGCGCAAATGTGCTGACGCCTGATGACATCATGAACGGCGTTCTGCCTCCGGATGGCCCGGTGATGATCTATGATGATGACCACATCTATCTGGCAGGAGTGATCGCCGAAAAACTGGCGACCGCCGGATACCAAGTGGTCTTTGTCACGCCGGAGAGTTTGGTCTCAGCTTACGCCGTCAATACTTTGGAGCAGCCGCGCATTCAGGCCCGCCTGATCGAGCTTGGCATCGACATTCGCTGCAATCAGGTGCTGACGGCGGCTGAAGGTGACATGGCACGCATCGGTTGTGCCTTTACCGGTCGTGAAACGGATATTCCGTGTGCCTCAACAATTCTGGTCACCGAACGCCAGCGTGAGACGGCGCTGTATGACAGCCTGCACGGGGTTGGATTCAAAACCCTCGAACTTATTGGCGATGCCGCGTCTCCGGGATTGATCGTGGACGCGGTCTTCGCAGGCCACCGTGCCGCCCGCGATTTTGAACGCCCCAAGGCCGAAGCAGACCAGGATTGGTTTCGCCGCGAGATAATCGATTTGGAGGAAACGTGATGAACAGCCGACCGTTTGAGTTGGATGCGTTGATAGCCTCGCACCAGTACGGCCACGCCTTACCGCGCGGTTTCTATACCTCGCAAGACATCTATAATTATGACATCGTCCAGGTCTGGAACCGCAACTGGCTCTGGGCCGGGCATATCAGCCAAATCCCAAACCCCGGTGACTACTTCCTGTTCGACTATGGCCCGGAGAGCATTATCGTTGTTCGCGACCGCGAAGGCGAAGTTCGCGCTCATTTGAACGTCTGTCGCCATCGGGGATCTCGCGTTTGCACCGAACAGTCCGGCAACGCCCGTGTTCTTGTTTGCCCCTACCACGCCTGGACATATGAGCTATCGGGAAAACTTCGTGCAGGTCACAACATGGGGGAACACTTTGACCCGTCCCAATTCGGGCTCTTTCCTGTTCAGGTGAGTGTCTTCAAAGGTCTGATCTTTGTCTGTGCCGATGCAAATACACCATCGCTTGATCCTGTCCTCAACCAACTTTCGCCACTTGTCGAGCCCTATGGCTTTGACGATCTGAAAGTAGCGCATACGGCGTCGTTTCCCGTTCCAGCGAATTGGAAACTAGCGGTGGAAAACTATCTTGAGTGCTACCACTGCGGGCCAGCGCACAAAGAGTATTCTCGTTCCCATAGTCTGAAATCGCCGCAAGACATGGTTGGCTTGATCGAACCGCTAAAGGCAAGGGCTGTGGAAATTGGGCTGTCACCTGATGACTTGGCGCTTGTCGGCGACGCTGCGCCGACCCCATTTACCAGCGCGTATTGTCGGCGCTATCCGCTTTATCCGGGCTACAAAACCGGCAGCAAATCGGGCGAGGCGCTTGCGCCATTGCTTGGAACGTTGAAAGGCTTCGACGGTGGCGCAACTGACTTTGATATTGGTCCACTAAATTGGTTCCTGATTTATTCGGATCACATGGTCGGCTACCGCTTCATTCCACGAGGCTTACAGGAAACCGACATTCAGGTGGTCTGGCTGGTTCGTGCTGACGCCGAAGAAGGCCAGGACTACAACAAAGAAAACCTGACCTGGCTTTGGCATGTCACATCTTTGGATGACGAACGCATCATTCGGCACAACCAGTCCGGCGTAAACTCTCAATACTTCCAACCCGGCCCTTTGGGCGACGTGGAAACCTCGATCCAGGATTTTTATGACTTCTATTTCAACATGATCAGCCCGGAACCAGAACAAAGGATGTCCGGTCATGGCTGAGGTAAAATCACGCCGTCGCGGCGGCGGCGGGCGCGCCGCGCGCATAAAGGTGCAACAGGCGACTACGGGCAATGAGGCTGTACGAGGCGGCCTAAGTGGCGGACGCTATAAACCGCTGACACAAGCAGATATGGAGAACATCCATCAAGCGGCCTTGACCGTTCTGGAAAACACCGGCGTTACCGACCATTTCCCGGAACTGCTTGATCTGGTGCTGCCCAAGGGTGCGGTGATGAATGACCTCAATCGGCTGTGCTTCCCCCGCGCCCTGATGGAAGACATCCTGGCTGGTGCCGCCAAGGAGTTTTACGTCTATGCCCGCGGAGAGCGTGAAGGCAAAGACGATATGCATTGCTCGGCAGAGAGCGTTTACTTCGCCAACTCTGGCACCGCTGTCACCACCTTCGATTCACAATCGAAATCTTATCGACCTTCGGTCCTGCGCGATGTCTATGACTTCACCCGTCTAGTGGACCGTTTAGACAACATCCATATGCTGGGCGACACAGTTTTGGCCACCGATGTGACCGATGATTTCGCCCACGATATGAACACCATATATGCAATGCTCGCCGGTAGCCAAAAACCTGCTTGCCTTACTTTTCGCGACCGCAGTCATATCCCGCATGCCATCCGCATGTTTGATTTGGCCCACGGGGGTGAAGGCGCTTTCATGAAAAAACCAAGTGTCATTTTTGGCGGCTGCCCCATGGTTTCACCCCTGCGGATCGGCAAGGAAAATATGGAGATTCTGATTGATACCGCCAAGCTTGGCCTGACTGTCGATCTGGCTGTGCCTCCGCAAGCCGGGGCCACAGCCCCCGCGACGCTTGCGGGAACGCTGGTGCAAACCGTGGCCGAAACGCTGGCCTGCGTTGCCATCGTGAACCTCATCACACCAGGTTGTCCGGTCTGTTTTGCCGCCTGGCCCTTCATCACTGATCTGCGCAGCGGGTCGTTCACTGGCGGCAGCGGAGAGCAGGCCCTGATAGGGGCGGCAGCCATTCAGATGGGTAATTTCTATGGCCTTCCCACATCCGTTGGCGCAGGCATGACCGATGCCAAACTACCTGACGCGCAATACGGGTTGGAAAAGGCGCTGACCTTCACGCTAGCCGCTCATGCCGGTGCCAATCGCCTTTGCGAATTCGGGGGCATGATTGGCAGCCTGATGGGATGCAGTTTTGAAAGCATGGTTATCGATGACGAAGCGGGCGGTATGATCCTGCGATCGTTACGTGGGATAGAGGTTACAGACGAAACCATGGCGGTGGATGTGATCCACCAGTGTGCCATTGATCCTGGTCATTTCCTCGGAAACCCACACACGCTGAACTATATGAACACCGAATTTGTCTACCCGCGGCTCATGGATCGTGAGCGTACAGATACATGGGAAAACGAGGGCAAAACTGATCTGATGGACCGTGCCCGTGACAAGGCCAATTCTATTCTCGACACCCATTTCCCCAACTACTTTGGCGCCTCGGACGCTCAGGTGCGCGAAGAATTCCCAATTGTGATGAGCGCAGAAAGCATGGCCCCCCGTGGATAACTCTAATGCCAAGCAATGGGACAATGATCACTTCCTGCACCCGTGGGAAGGGATGGCAACTTTGCGCGAAAACGACCGGACATTTATCGAAGGTGCCAGCGGCATCCACGTGGTGAACGAACAAGGCGAACGCTTGATCGACGGACCGGGAGGCATGTGGTGCACCCAGATCGGTTATGGACGAGAGGAGATGGCCGAGGCCATGGCTGAGCAAGCGCGGAACCTTGCCTATTTCTCGCCCTTCAACAACGCCAACTCGACTGCCGCGCGGTTCGCACGCGAAATCGCCAAACGTACGCCGGGCGATTTGAACAATGTCTTTTTTACCACCGGCGGTTCCACTGCGGTGGATACGGCTATCCGATTTGTCCATTTTCGAAACAACCTCTTGGGTCGGCCCGAGAAAAAGAGGATTATTTCAAGGCAAAAAGCCTATCATGGCAGCACCTATCTGGCGGCCAGCGTCAGTGGAAAAGAGCGTGACAGGCTTTGGCTCGACAAGGCCGATGACCTCGCACATTTCTTGCCAGACGTGAATCCGCTTTATCGTGCGACCGGTCAAAGCGATGAGAGCCTTCTGAAAGAGAAAGTTTCCGATCTTGAAAACGCCATTTTGGCGCTTGGTCCAGAAAATGTTGCTGCTTTTATTGCCGAACCGGTTCTTGCCTCTGGCGGCGTGATCGTGCCGCCCATAGGGTATCACGAAAGCTGCCTGAACATCTGCAAGAAGTATGATGTTCTATACATTTCCGACGAAGTGGTCACAGCTTTCGGGCGATTGGGGCATTGGTTTTCGTCAGAGGCTGTTTTCGGCATTCAGCCAGACATAATCACCTGTGCCAAAGGAATGACATCTGGGTATGCACCAATGGGTGCCGCGATTATCTCGGACCGATTAATCGCAGACGTTGCAGGAAAAGATGCTACCTTTTCAAATGGCTATACATATTCTGGTCACCCGGTCAGCGCGGCTGCGGGTTTGAAGAGCCTTGAGATTATTGAGCGGGAAAAACTTCTCGAACACGTTCGAAAGGTCGCTCCGACTTTTCAGGATCAGCTGCAGCAGTTGCGTCAGATCGACATCGTTGCCGACGTGCGTGGGATGGGTTTAATGGGTTGCATTCAGTGCTCAGTCGACGGTGATCCTCAGAGCGAGCTGGGGCGCGATTACGAGATTGGTGGCCAGATCGATATAGAATGCCAAAAACGTGGGTTATTAGTTCGGCCTGTTATCAATATGTGTGTGCTTTCACCGCCCCTTATCATTAGCGAAAGTGAAATTAAGAAGATGTTTTCTGTTTTGCGCGAAGGGCTTGAAGCGACAAGAACGTGGCTTGGCGGAAGCAGTGAACAGTGAAGAGCATGCAAAACTGTTGTGAATCTCTGTAGATCGGGATGCCACGGCAGTAAACGAAGACTCTACCCAAGGTCGTGTGTGGATGGCTCTTGCGTTGCAAGAGATTTCGATGATTGCGCTGGTCTTTTAGCACAGTCGTGTGTCCGGCCTGTTTGTGAAGCTGTTGCCGATAACCCTGATGAGTTCCGCAAGTATGATTCCTCTCGGCTAAACGACCTCTGAGGGACGCGATCTTGGTCCGAGTGCCCTTACTCTTGGGTGATTTCGTTTTGCATCTTCACGTCAAGCGTCTTGCATCTCTGGGCGGGATCAAGCGACCGTCTGCCGGTACTCCTTTTGTTTGTCAGAATAGCCCAGATGATCCTAGCTGATTTGTTCGCCATCGCGACGGTGGCGAGACGCAAGAGCTTCTTATTCGTGGTTTACAAAACCCACTACAACTAAAGTTTGGTTTTTCTGGCTCTTGTCCTTCTTTGACACGCGGTATGTACCTCGCACTGTGATCAGTTCCTGCAAGTAGTAGCTGTCGGGGTGGTTCACAGGGTCGGAATTTGATGGGCTGATACCTTCGCGACAGCGTATAACTTCCAGCCAAGCGTCGCGAAAAAATAGCTCAGCGTTATCGCTTCGATACGAAAATGACCAAAAGCATGAAATTCCCTTGGCGCCGGCCAAGCCCAAAAAGGTTTCACAGATTGCGGCATCGGGTGAGACTGCAGACGTTTCGTAGCTTTCCAGCATAGTAATCCGATCACATTCGTCCGCCAAAACGGGTATCGAATACAACGCCAGTAATGCGAACAAGTTGATTTGACGGAGCAGCGGTCTGAAAATGCCCGTTTTGGGCACAATTCCAAAGCCGAACGACGAGTGCATTCTTGAGGCGTGGCGACGATTGGACATGATGAATTTGAATATCGTCACCCTATTTGTGGCTACTCTGCGGCGTCCGGAACCATCGCTTCTGCGTATATCCCTTTCACGCGATCTTTTGCCGGATCAAAATGCGGGAATGGAACGATCCTAGCTTTCAATCGCTTTTGCTGCCCGTCCAACTGTCCGATTTCAATGTCTGCCCCAATGGTGGCGTGGGTAACTGAAACCCGGCCCAATGCGATGACCTTGCCAAGAACGGGTGATTTCATTGCGCTTGTAATCTCGCCAACCTGCGCCTTTCCAACGCGCACGCAATCGCCGGGCGAGGGGACGGTGCCCCCTTCGACTTCGAAACCGACCAATTTACGGTGCGGGTGTGCTTTGCGCTCTTCGATTGCCGCCCGTCCGATGAAATCGTCGGTTTTTGACTTCAGTGGCACCGTAAAGCCGATGCCTGCTTCAAACGGGTCCGTCTGATCATCGAATTCCGACCCGGCAAAGATCAATCCGCCTTCGATCCGCAACATGTCGAGCGCCGCAAGCCCGAGCGGTGCGATGCCGTGTTCCTGACCGACTTCCCAGACGCGATCAAAGACTTCGACGGCATCTTTGGGGTGGCAGAAGATTTCGTATCCAAGTTCGCCGGAGTAACCTGTCCGGGAAATAACCACTGACGTCCCCTGCACATCGCCCACACGTGCGACGGTAAGCCGGAACCATGGCAGTTCTTCGATCGTCGGTTGCTGAGGCGGCGTCCAGAATATCTTGGAAAGGATGTCGCGGCTGTGCCGCCCCTGTACCGCGATGTTGTGTAACTGGTCCGTAGAATTGCGCACCCAGACATTCATATTGCGTTTGAGTGCCTGTTCCTGCAGCCACAATCCGCTGGTGTCATAACCGCCAATCCAGCGGAAATTGGTCTCTCCCAAACGATAGACAGTGCCATCGTCTATCATGCCACCATGTTCATAGCACATGGCTGTGTAGACGACCTGACCAACGCTCAGCTTTTTCATGTTGCGAGTCACACAAAGCTGCAACAGTTCTTCGGCGTCAGGTCCGACAACCTCGTATTTCCGCAAGGGGCTCAGGTCCATGACTGCGACCTTGTCCCGACAGGCCCAGTATTCAGCAATCGCACCGTGATTGGTCATTGTATTGGGTAGCCAATAGCCGTTGTATTCTATGAAATCACGGGTGTGCCGTGCAAAGCAGTCGTGAAACGCGGTTTTTTTGGTTTCTTCCACATCCGCCTCCGCAGATTTTCTGTAGCCGTAGGATCGCTTGAAATCCTCGGTCGCCTTGTAGGTTCGAACCTGAATGTCGGTTGGGTTCCAGCCATTCGCCGGATCGATGTCGCAGGGACATCCAGTGCTGACACAGACCAGATCGGTCAGTGCACGCAACAGGACAAAATCGCCAGGCCGTGACCACGGGTCATCCATACCGATGGCGTTGGTCTCGTCCAGCATTGTGTTGAAGAAGAAATTGATCGCAGGCCAGCCACCACGCGGTTTGATGCCATACTGATCCAGATCCTTGTTAATATTGTCCGAACAATTCACGTGACCGGGATAGCCAAGGTCTTCGTAATACCGCGCGGTACAGGCAAGGCCGAACGTGTCATGCCGTCCGCAGGTGTCCTGTACGATTTCGACCAAAGGTTCTTGATCGACCGACCAGTATTTCGAGAAAATCCCCGGTTGAGGATATAGGCTGCCCATCAGACTGCGGGTTGTGGTCGGGTCGATCTCGCGCTCGATCCCTTGATCCAGTGCCCGGCGGCTGAAGGCCTGGAAATCAGAACACTCGCGCCCGCGGATATCCACGACCTGTATGAATTCTCCTGCTTTGACCTCATAGGACTTGGCATTGCCGGGCTGAATGTTGATGTCCTTCAAAGGATCAGCCAGCGGATCAGGCGGGCCTACATCGGGCTTTTCCAATCCGGGTGCAGAGCGTTGGATATACAAGATGATATCCGTGGGCGGATTGTTGTCCTCTGGGCGCATCGCCTTGCCGGGTGCGGCGACGATCAAAAGGCCATCGTTTTCCGCCACGAAATGCGCCATGTCGCCGGGGCGAGACCCATCGGTAAATGCGCGAATTGCGTCGCCTTTTCCGATGTCGAAACCTGCAACCTCCAGAGCTCGCAGTACCTTTTTCCCTGAAGCGGAGCCATTTGCCAGCGTTGCAATCAACCCTTGGGGCCGCCCATGCCCCTGCGCGCCCAGCATGGCTGCGTCGGAACTCCGATCTGGAGCAAAAAAGACCATTTCGGCCGGTTGCATGCCATCGCGATCCAGCAACGTGATGGTATCGCCTTTGGACACCGGAACTGCGCGCGACCCCATGCCGGGAACCGGGTGGCGCTCTGTCCCGTGGGGCAGGATCGGAAGGCCAGGGGCCAGAACTCCGCTGCGTTCGAATGGGACTTCGAAAACCGGTTTCACATTCATAATGCACCTTCCTGAATGGATTCCGTTGCGCCGCGGTGCGTCACCACCAAAAGACAACCCGTTTCAGTGTGCGAGCAATGGCTGGATCCTGCGGCAAGGCTGACGAAATCCCCGCTGCGATAGCAAAACCCATCGTGATCGGTCAGATCGCCCTCGAGGACAAAGAACTCTTCCGGTCCGTGATGGATGTGGGGGTTCGAGCGTGTGCCCGGCGCCATCTTCATAAGATAGCTGCCTTGACCGGTTTTCTCATCAAAGCTGACGTTCTTCCACCAAACCTGCTCGTCTGGCAGGCCGTCCATCCGCATCCGGATAAATCCTGTATCGTCGAAACGGGCAACACTACGTCTGTTCTGAAGCGGTTCCATCTCAATCGAGCCCCAATCGCTTTTTGCGTTGTTCCGCCCAGCTGCTAATGGCCATGTCAAAGGTCAGCGCCATCAGCGACACGTTCAGGCCAAGGACAAAGTTCTTGCCCAATTCGGTCCCTGCCAGCGTGCGTTGCAATTCCTGTCCAAGGTCCTGTGTGCCGATGAAGGCTGCGATGATGACCATGAAAAAGGCAAACATGATTGCCTGATTGAACCCGACGGCCATTGTTGGCAGCGCCAGCGGGAATTGAACCGACATCAGCTTTTGACGCCGCGTGGACCCGGACATATCTGCCGCTTCTGTCATTTCCGGAGGGACGCTGCTGAGGCCAATAATGGTGTATCGGATCAATGGCACTGCGGCGAAAATCAGGATCGAGAACACAACAGCTACGTCATTGACGCCGAAAAGCATGATAGCCGGGATGAGATAGATGAAGCTGGGAAAGGTCTGTGCGGTGTCGCAGGCCAGCAAGATGCTCTTGGACCAGCGCTCGGACCGCGCGGCAATCACGCCGAGCGGTATTCCGATCAGAGTGGCCAGCGCAACAGCCGAGATCACTGTATATAGCGTGATCACCGACCGGTCCCACCAGCCCGAGAATGCGATGATGGTAAAGAACACCGCAGCATAGATACCCGGGCGGCGTCCGCCGACCCAATAGGCAAAGGCAACGACCAGCAGGATGAAGGCGGGGGTGGGGATCGCCAGCAACGTGTTCCGGAACGGGATCAGAACCTTGACGTTCAGGAACCAGCGCAACCATTCAGTTGTTCCCTTGATGGCGTCAATCGCCAGAAACGACTTGATTATCACGTCAATTTCCTTGCCTTGGCTCAAGTGTTGCTTGCGGCCAACTTCGGCAAGGATCGGGAACAGCTGCGACAGCAAGATAAACCCGATGAATAAACCCAGTGCGACCAGCGAGATCTGGTGCCGCTTCCACCAGGGGGTGCCGCGTTCAAAGTGAACCGGTTGCTTGACCACCCAAGCCTTTGACATCCGGTCCAGCGTCACGGCCAGAAGAACGATGGTAACTCCGATCTCGAAGGAACGGCCCAGTTTGAAGCTGCCCATCATTGCCAACAGCTTGGCACCAAGTCCGGGCATACCGATGAACGCTGTCAGAACCACCATGGCCAGACACAGCATGATCACCTGATTGACGCCGACCAGAATTTCGGTGCGTGCCGCCGGAACATAGACGTGGCGCAGCATCTGCCAGCGGGTGCAACCCGACATCTGACCCGCTTCGATCACTTCGGGACTGACCTTTTTAAGTCCCAGTGTTGTCATTAGGATCATCGGCGGGATGGCGAACGTAATCGTTGCCACAGCCCCGGCTGTTGGCCCGACCTTGAAGAAGATCACAGCCGGCAACAGATAGGTAAAGAAGGGCAGGGTCTGCAATATGGACAAGATGGGCTTCAGCATCCGCTCGAACCAGCCATATTTCCACGCGGCGATACCCAGAACCAGACCCAACAGGAACGCCAAGGGTGCCGCGACTACAATCACGGACATGGTTTGCATAGCGATTTTCCACTGTCCGATCGCCGCCGTCCAGACAAAGGTACCCGCACCAAGGGCTGCCAATTTCCATCCCCCGACGGCATAACCGACGACAGCGGCAACCGCGGCAATCGCAGACCATGGGATCGGTCCCAGGTTGGGCCAGCGACGCTTGCCTTCCAAAAGGTTGGCAGATGTGTCCAACAAAAACTCCAGCGGACCTTCGGCAATGAAGCGAGTCACATAGATCAGGCCAAGGTCGTTCTGGATGAAGTTGAAGATCGCATCCAGAACCTGCGCGGTGGGTGGGATGGCCGCTTCGGGTATGCGGTTCAGCCATTCGGGCAAAACACCGGCGGCCTTGGCGAGGATCAGCGCAAAGGCCACGACCAGCAATGCCGTAAGCACGCGGGTCCGCCCCGACGGCTTATCCGAGGTTTCGAGAAGATCAGTGGACAGCGTCGCCATCATTCGGTTCCAAGCAGGACATTCAACGCGGCGTCGCGTTCTAGAACACCAGTGACAACACCCTTTTCATCGGCAACCGGCAGAAGGATGCGGTTGTCGTTGACCAGAACCCGCGCCAATTCGTGGATGGTCGAGCCGCCATTGACAGGTGTGCCTTCCAAAGCATGTCCATTAATGGGTTTTGCCAGCCCTTTTGCGTGCACGACACGGGCCTTGTCGATGTCTTCGGTAAATTTCGCCACGTATTCGGTGGCGGGGTTCATGACGATCTGATCGGGTGTATCACATTGTTCAACCGCGCCATTGCGCATGATTGCAATCCGATCTGCGAGGCGCAGCGCTTCGTCGAAATCGTGAGTGATAAAGACAATAGTCTTACCCAGCATCTCTTGCAGTCGAAGGAATTCATCCTGCATTTCGCGCCGGATTAATGGATCAAGGGCCGAGAACGGTTCATCCAGAAACCAAATGTCCGGCTCAATCGCCAAAGACCGTGCGATGCCGACTCGTTGCTGTTGCCCGCCGCTGAGTTCGCGCGGGAAATACTCTTCACGACCCTCAAGGCCGACTAGCTTGATAACTTCCAAAGCCCGCTCGCGTCGGTCATGGCGATCCTGACCACGCATTTCCAGCGGGAAGGCCACGTTATCTAAGACCGTACGGTGCGGCAGCAGGCCAAAGGACTGGAACACCATGCCCATCTTGTTGCGTCGCAATTCGATCAGGTCACGCTCGCTCAGGCCCATGATATCCTGACCATCAACCTTGATCGTGCCGCCAGTTATGTCGTGCAGGCGCGAAAAGCATCGCACCAGAGTTGATTTGCCTGATCCGGACAGTCCCATGATGACCAGCATTTCGCCCCGGCCAACCTCGATCGAGACGTCTTTGACCCCAGCGATGTAGCCGTCCGCGCGAATCTCGTCGAAGCTACGGCCAGCCGACATGGACTTCAGATAGCTCTCGGGCGAAGGCCCAAATAGTTTCCAGACATTTTGGGCTGAGATTACAGGCGCTGTGGCGGACATGGCTGCCTTTCTTTCTTGTTAAGCGCGGCCTTGCTTCACTGAGATCAGCAAGGCCGCGCCGATTTCGTTGCGTATGACCGGGGTATCAGCTGCAGGCGCCGATCCAGGGATCAACAACAGCGCGGTTAGCATCCAGCCATTCGGTGGCGGCCTCTTCCGGTTCCAGCTCGTCTGTGTCGACCAGCTTGGCCATCTCCGCAATCTGCGGATTGGTGAAGGAAATTTCAGTCAATACGCAGTAGGCAGCGGGCCATTTGTCTTTCATACCATCCCATGCGGCCTTTTTCAGATAACCGGTTGCTGGGTTACCACAATCATACAGCGCATCGGGGTTCGGACCTTTGGATGGGTCCTTATCGCATCCATCTTCCCAGGCTGGAAACTCGACAAACTCACCGGGCCAGACAGCTTCGGCAAAGTTGGGTGTCCAGTTGAATACCAGAACCGGCTTCTTGTCCGCTTCTGCGGCGCCGATCTCGGCCCACAGTGCTGCAGCCGAACCTGCGTTGATTACGGTGAAATTAAGATCAAGTGCTTCGGCACGTTCTTTACCATGCTTCAACCAGTCTACCGGACCGTCCAGATATCGGCCTTTGTCGCCGGTTTCGGCTGTCGCGAACAGATGCGCACAATCGTTCAAGGCTTTCCAGTCCGGCAGGCCGGGGCAGGACTCTTTCGTCCACATCGGATACCACCAGTCCTCGCGGGTGACGGCATCGTGATCGCCCGCATCATGCAGACCGCCCTTTTCCAGAGCCGCGCGGAAGGATGCACCAAATGCGCCTTCCCAGACTTCCATCTCAAGCGTGACGTCGCCCAGACGCACCGACTCGTAGACCGCCTGACTGTCGGTCGTGACGTATTCGACATTATCGCCGATCTCTTCGAACAACTGGCCGACCACGTAAGACATCACGATCTGGCTGGACCAGTTGTGAATTGGGATGACGATCGGATCGCTGCTGTCTTCTGCGATCGCACCGGTGCCCGCTACCGCTGCCAAGGTTGCAGCAGAAAGTAGGTTTGAAAGTTTCATGTTTGCTCCCTGAGTGACGTTCAATTTTGGATTGAGGGCTCTTCCGGCCCCGAATTTGCGTATTCTGCCTAAATTTGCGCGAGATGCAGAACAGAAATTTGAGAGGCGTTGCCCATAAAATCTTGAGGCTAATCCCGGTTTTCACTATTTTAACAGTCAGTTGCCTGATCGGTTTTCAGCCGACGAAGGCAAATGCTCTTTGATCGCAATCCGCTTTAGATTGGGAATCCGCCGCCAGATGCCAAAGAAAGCACCAGTTTCCGGGAAGATCCTTCCACCGCTCGACTACCTTTTGGCTTTTGAAGCGGCCGCTAAGGCCCAGAGCTTTGCGCAGGCCAGCAAGGTGCTCAACATTTCGGAAACGGCAATCAGTCGCAAGGTGCGTCTGTTGGAACAACATTATGATGTGCCCTTGTTTGTTAGAGGCCATCGGTCGGTCTCGTTGACGCAGCAAGGTGCCATATTGTTGGCAACCGTAGAAAAATCACTGGATCTGATGCGGGATGTCAGCCGTGATATGTTGGCCAAACATCAGGCCAACACGGTTTCGATCTCTGCGACCAACTCTGTCGCGTCGCTCTGGTTGATGCCGCAGCTACGTAAATTCAACAAATCCAATGGGCGCATCCGTATTTCGCTGGTGTCTTCGGACAGCGACGCAGAGTGCTTGTCTGATTCGATGGATCTGACGATATTGCGTGGAGATGGAGATTGGCCGGGATATGATGCTCAGCTTTTGTTCGGAGAAACCGTTTTCCCGGTGTGTAGCCCTGAATATCTCAAAAGTAATCCGAAGGCGGCAGTCCTGTCCGCGCTGCCGGAGTTGGATTTGATTGAAGTGACCAGCAGCCATGCGGAATGGATGACATGGCATACCTGGCTTACCGGCAATGGAATCTCCACTTCCTTGATGGAACGCGCTGTGGCCTTCAACACCTATCCTCTCTCGATACAAGCAGCGGTCGATGGGTTGGGGGTCGCTTTGGGTTGGGCTCATCTTGTTGACCCGCTGCTCGAAAGTGGTGCGTTGGTCAGGCCAATCCACGACGTATCGGTGCGAACGCAGTCGGGATATTACCTTCTGAAGAGCCCATCGCAAAAAGCATTCCCGGAACGCCGCATCGTCGAGGATTGGTTGTTAGGGCTCAGCGCAGGGCGCAAGCGCTACGCGTGATCCGCAGGTGTCATCGCGCGATAGATGATCGTTCTGTCAAGGTCTCTGTAACTCAGAGGTTGACCAAAGGGAATATTTATTTACCCTAAAGAAAGTAACCGATTCCGTCCCGGTCGTACAAGTGGACCGGTCTGAATTCGTTCGGCCTACTTTTGCAGGGAGTCTAAAACCCAATGAGTTACAAATCCGACATTGAGATTGCCCGCGAGGCGAGGAAGAAGCCGATTCAGGAAATTGGTGCGAAGCTGGGCATATCCAGCGATGATCTGCTGCCCTATGG